>NZ_JAATOW010000017.1 GCF_011806405.1 Pseudooceanicola sp. HF7
GGCGCAAGGGTGTGAAAGTGGGCGAGGATGATCAGGGCAATGTCTTCTATCAGACCGCTGACGGCAAACGCCGCTGGGTGATGTTCAGCGGTGAAGTCGAAGCAAGCCGCATCAGCCCCGATTGGCATGGCTGGCTGCACCATACCTTCGACGAGTCTCCGGCGGATCGCCCGCTGGTGCACAAGACCTGGGAAAAGCCGCACCTTGAGAACCTGACAGGGACCGCGCTGGCCTATGCGCCTCCGGGATCGATCCGGCGGCCCGAACCGGCCCCCCGCGACGATTACGAGGCCTGGAGCCCGGAATAAGACCGGCCCGGAAAAAGCCCAGATCGGAATAAGCTTGGCGCCAGGGGCAGGGTAAGGCCCGACCCAGGGTGCTGTTGCCGCAGGGCGAAGACCACGGCGTGACCAGAACGGGAACCAAGACATGGCACAGAACAAGACTGAAGTAATCGTCGGCGCCGGAGTCCTGGCCGTGGCGGTGGGCTTCGTGATCTATGCCGGCCAGCTTACCGGGCTGAGCGGATCGCGCGGCTATCCGCTGTCCGCCTCCTTCCGCTCTGTCGAAGGTATCAACGTGGGCACGGATGTGCGCCTTGCCGGCGTGAAGGTCGGCAGCGTCACGGGCATCGACCTGGACGCAGAGACCTTCCGCGCACAGACGAAATTCACCGTGCAGGAGGGCGTCGTCGTGCCCGATGACAGCCAGGTCGTGATCTCTTCCGAAGGGCTGCTGGGCGGCAATTTCGTGGAAATCCTGCCGGGCGGATCGACCTTCAACTACGAGGCCGGCGAAGAGGTCATGGATACCCAGGGCTCTGTCAGCCTGATCTCTCTGCTGCTGAAGTTCGTTGCGGGAGGCGGCTCAGAATGAGCCTGCGGCGTGTCATGGGTGTGGCGGGCACGCTGTGCCTGCTGGCGGGCGGTGTTGCGGCACAAGAGGCCGCGGACCCGGGGACGGGCGCGATCCTGCGCGGGCTGGACCGTATCGATGCGACGACCTCTGATATCCGGCTGAGCAACGGCCAGTCGACCAAGTTCGGCGACCTGGACATCACGCTCAAGGAATGCCGCTACCCGGCGGGGAACCCGTCCGGCGATGCCTTTGCCTATCTGTCGATCCGGCAGAAGGGGCAGGATCTCTTCGACGGCTGGATGATCGCCTCTTCCCCTGCGCTGAACGCGCTGGACCACTTCCGCTACGATATCTGGGCGCTGCGCTGCACGCTGCCCGGCAACGTGGAGGATCCGGCCCAGCAAGAGGCAGAGCCGCCCGCGCCCGTGGAGCGGGATGAGGATGCGCCCGTCGACTGACCTGACGTGAAGACATCGGGGCAGGGCGCGCTGGCGCCCTAGCCCTGCAAGGCCCGGTGACGGGCCAGCAGACCCTCTACATCCTGATCGATCTCTGCGGCGAAATCCGCGTAGCCCATCAGCGCTTCGGCCAGCTGGGCATGGTAATCCGCGCGCGTAATCTCCTCGGCCCCGAGGGAGGCCAGGTGTTCGGTCAGGAACTGGGTGTCGAACAGGGTGAAGCCCGCCAGCCGCAGGCGATCCACCAGCCAGGCCAGCGCGATCTTGGAGGCATCCTTGCGGCGCGAGAACATGCTTTCCCCGAAGAAGGCCCGCCCCAGGGTCACGCCGTAGACGCCCCCGATCAGGGTACCGTCCAGCGCGCGCACCTCAAGCGAATGGGCATGGCCCCGCTGGAAAAGCGCGTCGTAAAGTCCGGCAATCTCTTCATTGATCCAGGTCTCAGGCCGGTCGGCACAGCCTTCGATGACGCCCATGAAGTCCTGGTCGGTGGTGACCCTGTAATCCGGGCGGCGCAGGCGGCGGGCCAGCGAGCGCGAGATGTGGAAGCGATCAAGGGGAAAGACCCCGCGGCGGCGCGGATCGACCCAGAAAAGCTCTGGATCGTCGCGGCTTTCGGCCATGGGGAAGATGCCGGACATATAGGCCTGGAGAAGGAGTTCCGGCGTGATGCCGTCTTCGTCCTGGTCCCTCATGCGGCCGGCTCCGCAGTGGGCTGGATGCGGGCAGGGGCCTTGGCGCCCGCCCGCATTCGGATCCATTGCAGGAAGATCAGCTTGGGAACGTCCGTTCGAGCCATTTTTCCAGCCAGTGAATGTTGTAGTTCCCCGACTGGATATCGGGATCCCGCAGCAGCATGTCGAAGAGCGGCACGGTGTTTTCCACGCCGTCCACGATCAGCTCACCCAGGGCCCGGTGCAGCCGCGCCAGCGCCTCTGGCCGGTCGCGGCCATGGACGATGAGCTTGCCGATCAGGCTGTCGTAGTAGGGCGGGATCTTGTAGCCGTCATAGAGCGCCGAATCCATCCGCACACCCAGCCCGCCGGGGGCGTGGTAGGCGGTGATCGTGCCGGGACGGGGGGCGAAGCCCGGCACCGTCTCTGCGTTGATCCGCACTTCGATGGCGTGACCGTTGATCGTCAGGTCATCCTGGGTGAAGGACAGCGGCAGGCCTTCGGCCACGCGGATCTGTTCCCGAACCAGGTCGACGCCGAAGATCGCTTCGGTCACCGGGTGTTCCACCTGCAGGCGGGTGTTCATCTCGATGAAGTAGAACTCGCCGTTTTCATAGAGGAACTCGATCGTGCCGGCACCGGCATAGCCGATCTTGGCCACCGCGTCGGCGCAGGTCTTGCCGATGGCGGCGCGTTCTTCCGCGGTGATGGTGGGGCCGGGGGCCTCTTCCAGCACCTTCTGGTGGCGCCGCTGCAGGGAACAGTCGCGTTCACCCAGGTGCACCGCGTTGCCCTTGCCATCGCCGAAGACCTGGATCTCGATGTGGCGCGGCGTGGTCAGGTATTTCTCGATGTAGACTTCATCGTTGCCGAAGGCGGCCTTGCCCTCGGACCGGGCGGTGTGGAAGGCGCGCTCCATCTCGGCGGCATTGTTCGCCACTTTCATGCCGCGCCCGCCGCCGCCGGCGGTGGCCTTGATGATCACCGGGTAGCCGATCTCTTCGCCGATCCGCTGTGCGGAGGCCAGGTCGGGCACGCCACCATCGGAGCCGGGCACGCAGGGCACGCCAAGTGCCTTCATCGTGTCCTTGGCCGTGATCTTGTCGCCCATGATCCGGATGTGTTCGGCGCGCGGGCCGATGAAGGTCAGGGCGTGATCTTCGACGATCTGCACGAAGGTCGCGTTTTCCGAAAGGAAGCCGTAGCCGGGGTGGATCGCCTGCGCACCGGTCACTTCGGCCGCGGCCATGATGGCCGGGATGGACAGGTAGCTTTCGGTGCCCGAGGGCGGCCCGATGCAGACGCTTTCATCGGCCATGCGGACATGCATCGCGTCGCTGTCGGCGGTGGAGTGCACCGCGACGGACTTGATGCCCATCTCGCGCGCGGCGCGGATCACACGCAGGGCGATCTCGCCCCGGTTGGCGATCAGGATCTTGTCGAACATATGCGCCTCACTCGATGATCATAAGGGGAGAGCCGTATTCAACGGCGGCCTTGTCCTCGACCAGGATGCGCTTGACGGTCCCGGCCTTGGGGGCGGGGATGTGGTTCATGGTTTTCATCGCTTCGATGATCAGCAGCGTATCGCCTTCAGAGACGGTATCGCCGACCTTGACGAAGGACGGGGCGCTCGGTTCGGGCTGCAGGTAGACCGTGCCGACCATCGGGCAGGTGACTGCACCGGGGTGGTCCGCGGGATCTTCGCTGGCCGCAACGGCGGCGGGCGCTGCTGCTGCAGGCGCGGGGGCCGCAGCGGGGGCGGCCGGGGCCGGTGCCGGGGCGGGAACCGCGACATTCGCGGTGATTTCCGCCTTGCGGCTGACTCGGACGCTCAGTTGGTCGTCCTTGCCGTAATCGCGCTTTACTTCAAGTTCCGTCAGATCATTCTCGCGCAGGAGTTCCGCCAGAGCCTTGATAAAGGTCACGTCTGCGTCATGCGTCTTGTCGCTCATTACACCCTCGATCGGATATCAAAGCCCCTCTGTATCGGGGGCCTATCGTGTGATTGCACCGCTTATAGAGAAAGCCTGTGCCAGAGGAAAGCGGTGCTTGTCCATGGCAACCGGCAATTCGGGAGCCGAAAGGCAAGGCCCGGCCGGCAGGCTTCGCGCCGCCCCTGGGCAGGATACGGAAAGGGCCGCTCCCGCTGGGGAACGGCCCTGATCGTTCAGCTGTCCGAGGGAACGGACGGCCCTGCCGGGGTTACGAACGGCCCAGCATCACCGGTTCGTCCTGGCTGATTTCTTCGCCCATCTCGGGGTCGAATTCTGCCATGCCTTCAAGCTCTGCCTTGGAATAGGCTTTTGCCTGCAGTTCTTCGCCGGACCATTGCAGATCACCCAGGGGCATGGCGACGTCATGTTCGCCCAGACCCAGGAAGCCGCCCACGCCGACGATGGCCATTTCCTTGCCATCGACCAGGACAACGTTGTCCACTTCGCCGATGGTTTCGCCGTCACTGGATTTCACATCCGTGCCGATCAGCGAACCGGCGGTGATGGTGGAGGGGATCGAGGACCCCTCGGCTGCCATCTCGTTGGTTTCTTCGACGGCTTCGTCGGTCACCTCGTCAGTTGCCTGAGCGGTGTCCTGGGCGCTGTCTTCGGCCCATTCCTCTGCGGAGGCGGCGGTGTCGGCGATGAAGTCGCCGGTGGCCTTGGCGCCATTCTCGATGGCTTCGCCGGTGCGGTCAGCGGCATCGGCCAGGTCATCGCCCAGGGTGGAGTTCACTTCCGTGTCCGCCTGCGCGTTCACCTCTGCGTCGGATTGCGTCGTCTGCACGTTGGTGGTCAGGTCGGTATCGGTGCTGGCCTCTTGCGCCAGAACCGGCGTTGCGGCGAGGGCGATTGCGGCGACACCGGACATCAGGCTTTTCTTGAAGGTCATGTCGATCTCCTATTCTCTGTTCTGACCAACCAACACCGCATGGCAGCCACAAGTTCCAAGCCGATCTTGGGACAAGCGAAAAACCCCGGTGCCTTGGCGCCCGGGGTTCTTCAGATCATCGATATGACAGGGGCTTAGCCCTTGTTCATGCGGTTCTCGATCAGCTCGTCCACCACCGAAGGGTCTGCGAGCGTGGAGGTATCCCCAAGCGCGCCATAGTCGTTTTCGGCGATTTTCCGCAGGATCCGGCGCATGATCTTGCCCGAGCGCGTCTTCGGCAGGCCCGGCGCCCATTGGATCAGGTCCGGCTTGGCGATCGGCCCGATCTCGGTGCGCACCCAGGTCTCAAGCTCCTTGCGCAGCTCGTCCGAGGGCTCTTCCCCGTTCATCAGCGTGACATAGGCGTAGATGCCCTGGCCCTTCACGTCGTGCGGGTAGCCGACCACGGCGGCCTCTGCGACCTTGGAATGGGCGACAAGGGCGCTTTCGACCTCTGCCGTGCCCATGCGGTGGCCGGAGACGTTGATCACGTCATCGACGCGGCCGGTGATCCAGTAGTAGCCGTCTTCGTCCCGGCGGCAGCCGTCACCGGCAAAGTAGTAGCCCTTGTAGTCGCTGAAGTAGGTCTTCTCGAAGCGCTCGTGATCGCCCCAGACGGTGCGCATCTGGCCCGGCCAGCTGTCGGCGATGGCAAGCACGCCTTCGCACTTGGTCTCTTCGATCTCCGTTCCGGCCGTGGGGTCCAGGACCACCGGCTGGACGCCGAAGAAGGGTTTCGTGGCAGAGCCGGGCTTGGTCGGGATCGCGCCGGGCAGGGGGGTGATCATGTGGCCGCCGGTTTCCGTCTGCCACCAGGTGTCCACGATGGGCAGCTTTCCCTTGCCGACGTGGTCATTGTACCAGTTCCAGGCCTCGGGGTTGATCGGCTCGCCCACGGTGCCCAGCACCTTGAGGCTGCTCAGGTCATGGCCTTCGACGTATTGCACACCCTGACCCATCAGCGCGCGGATGGCGGTGGGGGCGGTGTAGAACTGGTTCACCTTGTGCTTCTCGATCACCTGCCAGAAGCGCGAGGCATCCGGGTAGGTGGGCACGCCTTCGAACATCAGCGTGGTCGCGCCGTTCGCCAGGGGGCCGTAGACGATATAGGTGTGCCCGGTGACCCAGCCCACGTCCGCGCCGCACCAGAAGACATCCCCGTCATGGTAGTCGAAGGTATATTGCTGCGTCATGGAGGCATAAAGCAGGTAGCCGCCAGAGCTGTGCACGACGCCCTTGGGTTTGCCCGTGGAGCCCGAGGTATAAAGGATGAACAGCGGATCTTCGGCGTTCATCGGGCGGATCGGGCAATCGGGGGCGACCTGTTCCATCATCGCCTTCACGTCGACGTCGCGGTCCTCGATCCAGGTGGTCTGGTCGCCGGTGTGTTTCACCACCAGGCAGCGCACCTTGTCAGAGCAGTGCAGAAGCGCGGCATCGGTGTTGGATTTCAGCGCGGTGCGGCGCCCGCCTCGGGGGGCGGTGTCGGCGGTGATGACCACCTTGGCGCTGCAGTCGTTGATCCGGTTGGCCAGCGCGTCCGGAGAGAAGCCCGCGAAGACGATCGAATGGATTGCGCCGATCCGCGCGCAGGCCAGCATGGCATAGGCGGCCTCCGGGATCATGGGCATGTAGATGACCACCCGGTCGCCGCGCATCACGCCCTGGGCCAGCAGCACGTTTGCAAAACGGCAGACCTTTTCATGCAGCTCTGCATAGGTGATGTGCTGGGCCGGCGTTTCGGGATCGTCGGGTTCGAACAGGATCGCAGTCTGATTGGCACGGGTGGGCAGGTGCCGGTCGATGCAGTTGTGTGCGACGTTCAGCGTGCCGTCCTCGAACCACTTGATGGAAACCTCGCCAAGGGTGAAATTCGTGTCCTTCACCTTGGTGAAGGGTTCGATCCAGTCCAGCCGTTCGCGGGCCGCATCGCCCCAGAAGGTGTCGGGATCCTCGACCGAGGCCTTGTACATCGCAGCATATTTCTCTGCGTCGATATGGGCCAGGGAGGTAAAATCCTGGCTCGGCGGATAGGTCATCTCGTTCATGGCGGGTTCCTCCCCAATTCTCTTTACCATGAGTTACATAAGGCCGGCAGGCAGGCAGCTGCAACCGACCCTGCAGAGAATGGGCCGGAATTAACTGCTCCGGCCCGGCTGGCTCAGATCGCCAGGTACTCTGCCCTCAGTTCCTCATTACCCAGCACTTCCGCGGCCGCGCCGTCAAAGACGATGGAGCCGGTGTCCAGGATCACGGCCCGGTCGGCCAGTTCCAGCGCCCGCACCGCGTTCTGTTCGACGAGGATCGTGGTGATCCCCTGTTCCTTGATGATGCGCAGGGTCTTTTCGATCTCGTCCACGATCACCGGGGCCAGCCCTTCGTAGGGCTCATCCAGTAGGAGCACCTTGATGTCGCGTGCCAGGGCGCGGGCAATGGCCAGCATCTGCTGTTCGCCGCCCGACAGCGTCACGCCCTCCTGCTTGCGCCGCTCGCCCAGGCGCGGGAAAAGCTCGTAAAGGCGGTCCAGGGACCAGCCGACGGGTGGGGCGATCTGGGCCAGCTGCAGGTTCTCTTCCACGGTGAGCCCGGGGATGATGGAGCGATCTTCCGGCACCAGGCCGATCCCGGCCTGCGAGGCCTGATAAGAGGACATCGTGTGCAGCGGCTGGTGATCCAGCCAGATCTCTCCATGGGTGACCTGGGGCGAATTCATCCGCGCGATGGAACGCAGGGTCGAGGTCTTGCCCGCCCCGTTGCGCCCCAGCAGCGCCAGGATCTCGCCCTCGTGGACGTTGAAGCTGATGTTCTGGACGATGTAGCTTTCGCCGTAATAGCTTTCCATGTTCCAGACGGACAGGAAGGCCGGGGCGGTTTCGGCGTAGTTCTTGCCCTTGGAAAAGTCGGGTTTGACGTTCATCTGATCTGTCCTTTATGCCGCCGCCGCGCTTTCGCCCAGGTAGGCTTCGCGCACTTTGGGGTGGCCCTTGATCTTGTCCGGCGTGTCCTCGACCAGGGGCGTGCCCTGGGCCAGCACCGTGATCCGGTCGGCAAGGCTGAACACCACGTGCATGTCATGTTCGATGATGGCGATGGTGATGTCGCGCTCTTCCTTGATCTGCTTGAGCAGGTCGATGGTGTTGTTGGTATCGGCCCGGGCCATGCCGGCGGTGGGTTCGTCCAGCAGCAGCAGGCGCGGTTCCTGCGCCAGGCACATGCCGATCTCAAGCCGCCGCTTGTCCCCCCGCGACATGGAGGCCGAATGCATGTGCCGCTTTTCCAGCATGTTCATGTCCTTCAGCATGGCTTCTGCCTTGTCGCGGATCTCTCCTTCGGAGGTGACGGCCTTGATCCCGTTCAGCTTGAAAGACCCATCCCGGCGCGCGAAGCAGGGGATCATCATGTTTTCCATCACGGTGAGATCTCCGAAGATCTCCGGGGTCTGGAAGACCCGGGAAATCCCCATCTGGTTGATCTCGTAGGGGGTGCGGCCCAGCACCGACTGGCCGTCGAACATGACGCTGCCGGTGTCCGGGATCAGCTTGCCCACCAGGCAGTTCAGCAGGGTGGACTTGCCCGCGCCGTTCGGCCCGATGATCGCGTGGACGGAGTTTTCCGCCACAGAGAGGTTCACATCCCCAAGGGCTTGCAGGCCCCCGAACCGCTTGCCGACGTTCTTGACTTCGAGAATACCCATTACGGCCTCCTATTCGGCAGGGGTGGATTGCGTGGCCTTCTTGCTTTCGCCCCGGCGGCGCACAAGCCGTCCGATGCGCTGGCCGCCTTCGACAAGGCCGCCGGGCAGGAAGGTGACGACCAGCATGAAGAGCAGGCCAAGGGTCAGGTGCCAGCCGGAGCCGACGAAGTGCTCTGCCACCCAGACCAGCGGGGTTTCGATCCCGTCGGGCAGGGCGTGGAACCACTGGTGCAGCACGTTCTCGTTGATCTTGGAGAAGATGTTCTCGAAGTACTTGATGAAGCCCGCGCCCAGGACCGGGCCGATCAGCGTGCCCGCACCACCCAGGATGGTCATCAGCACGACCTCACCCGAGGCGGTCCACTGCATCCGCTCGGCCCCGGCCAGCGGGTCCATGGAGGCCATCAGGCCACCGGCCAGCCCGGCATACATGCCGGAGATCACGAAGGCGGCCAGGGTATAGGGGCGGGTGTTCAGCCCGGTGTAGTTCAGTCGCGTCTGGTTCGACTTCACCGCCCGCAGCATCAGCCCGAAGGGCGAGCGGAAGATGCGGATGGAGATATAGAAGGCGATCATCATGATCAGCGCGCAGAGGTAGTATCCGGCGTTGAACTGGAAGCTCCAGCCGCCCAGGTTCAGCGTTTCCGTCGCGCGCATCTCGAGCCCGAAGAAGTTGGTGACCGGGATGCCACCGGAGGAGGTGGCGGTCTCGCCCAGCACGCGGGGGTCTTCCAGCGTCAGCTGCAGGCCGGTTTCGCCGTTGGTGATGGGCGTCAGGACCGAATAGGCCAGGTTGAAGCTCATCTGCGCGAAGGCCAGCGTCAGGATGGAGAAGTAGATGCCGGAGCGGCGCAGGGAGATGAAGCCGATCAGCATTGCAAAGAGGCCGGAGATGATGACCGCCAGGATGATCGCCGGGATGACATTCATGCTGAGCAGCTTGAACATCCAGACGGCAGAGTAGGAGCCGACCCCCAGGAAGGCCGCATGGCCAAAGGACAGGTAGCCGGTCAGGCCGAACAGGATGTTGAAGCCGATGGCGAAGATCCCGAAGATCACGAAGCGCTGCATCAGGTCCGGATAGCCCGCGTTGAACTGCGCCATGGCGCTGTCGGCGGGGAAGGGGTTCAGGATGAAGGGTGCGAAGATCACCAGGGCGGCGACGACACCCAGAAGGGTCAGGTCTTTCTTTTTCAGTCCCAGCATGGATCAGTCCTCCATCACGCCTTTGCGACCCATCAGCCCTCTTGGACGCGCGAGCAGGATGAAGATCGCGGCAAGGTAGATGATGATCTGGTCGATCCCCGGAATGAGGGATTTGATTTCGTTCATGGATGCGAAGCTTTCCAGGATCCCCAGCAGGAAGCCGGCCAGCACCGCCCCGGGCAGGGAGCCCATGCCGCCGACGACGACCACCACGAAGCTCAGGACCAGGAAGTCCATGCCCATGTGGTAGTTGGGCGAATTGATGGGCGCGTACATGACCCCGGCCATGCCGGCGACGACGGCCGCTAGGGCGAACATGATGGTGAAGCGCTTGTCGATGTTGATGCCCAGCAGGCCCACGGTTTCGCGGTCCGCCATGCCGGCGCGCACGACCATGCCGAAGGTGGTGAACTGCAGGAAGGCGAAGACACCGCCGATGACCAGGGCGGCGAAGGCAAAGTACACCAGGCGCCAGTAGGGGTAGATGATCACGTTCGGATCCATACCCAGCATCGCGCCGAAGTCGAAGGAGCCGCGGAAGACATCCGGGGCCGGCGTGGCGATCTGGTTGGCGCCGAAGTAGTGCTTGATCAGCTCCTGCAGCACGATGGCCAGGCCGAAGGTGACCAGGATCTGGTCCGCATGGGGGCGGCGGTAGAAATGCTTGATCAGCCCGCGCTCCATGATGAAGCCCACGGCCAGCATGATCGGAATGCAGAACAGGATCGACAGGGGGACGGACCAGTCGATGATCGACGCCCCCACTTCGGGGCCGAACCAGCCTTCGACATAGGGGGTCTTGACCACCATGGGGTTGCCAAGGAAATCGGTGCGCGATGGATCCACCGTCTCGAAGGAGAGGTTGAGGATCTTGTTGAGCGTGACGGCGCAGAAGGCGCCGATCATGAAGAGCGCGCCGTGGGCGAAGTTCACGACGCCGAGCGTGCCGAAGATCAACGTCAGGCCAAGCGCGATCAGCGCATAGGCGCTGCCCTTGTCCAGCCCGTTGAGAATTTGAAGGATGATTGCGTCCATTGTCCCCACCTGGGTTCACGTGTGGAAGGGGTGCCTGCCTGGGGCCCGGCAAGGCTCCGCAGGTCCGGGGAAACCCCGGTCAGGTCCGGTCGGATTGTCCGGGGCGAAGTCGGTGTGCCGCGCGGGGAAGGCCCCCGCGCGACCCGCCGTGCCGATCAGGCGCCGGCGTTGCAGGAACCGAGGTTGCCGCCGGCGAACATCGGGTTGTCGGGCTCGTACCAGACCTGCTGGACGGGGGTTTGTTCAACCACTTCGAGAAGGTCGAACTCGGACGTGGGGTTGTCCTTGCCCTTCACGACCAGAACGTCCTTGAAGCACTGGTGGTCGGCGGCGCGGTACAGCACCTGGCCGTTGCCCAGACCGTCGAAGAGGTAGCCCTTGTTGGCCGGGCTATCGATGCCCTCGATGGAGCTGTCGCCACCGACAAGCGCCTCACCCACGGCGCAGGGGTTGAAGGACCCGGCGCGCTGCACGGCATCGGCATAAAGCAGCGTCTGCACGTAGCAGGTATGCGCCGCCTGGGACGGCGGGAAGCCGTACTTGGTGCCGAAGGATTTCACGAAGGCCTTGGAGCCTTCATCCTGCAGCGACCAGTGCCAGTTGGTGGAGCCGAAGATGCCCTTCACGTTCTCACCGGCACCACGTGCCATCAGACGGGAATAAAGCGGCACGACGATCTCGAATTGCTTGCCGTTAACCATCTTGTCGCGCAGGCCGAACTGCACGGCGTTGGTGAGCGAGTTCACCATGTTGCCACCGTAGTGGTTCAGGATCAGCACATCGGCGTCCGTTTGCAGGATCGGCGTGATGTAGGAGCTGAAGTCCGTGGCCGCCAGCGGGGTGCGGACGGTGTTGACCGTTTCCCAGCCCAGGGCCTCTGTCGCGGCCTTGATCGATTCCTCCTGGGTCCAGCCCCAGGTGTAATCGGCGGTCAGGTGATAGGCCTTGCGGTCGGTCCCGTACTGGGCCGCCAGCACCGGGGCGAGCGCCGCGCCGGACATGTAGGCGTTGAAGAAGTGACGGAAACCGTTGGCCTTCTTGTCCTTGCCCGTGGTGTCGTTGGAGTGGGTCAGGCCGGCCATGAAGATCACGCCCGCTTCCTGGCAAAGTCCCTGGACGGCCACGGCCACACCGGAAGAGGACCCGCCGGTGATCATCACCGCGCCGTCCTTTTCGATCATCGACTTGGCAGAGGCCCGCGCCGCGTCGGACTTGGTCTGGGTGTCGCCGGTCACGTATTCGACCTTCTTGCCCAGGATGCCGTTCCCTTCCAGCGCCTTGGAGCTGAAGGTGTTCAGCATGCCGCCGTCGCCTTCGCCGTTCAGGTGTTCGACCGCCAGCTGGTAGGCGCGCAGTTCGTCCGCGCCTTCGTCCGCGTAGGGTCCCGATTGCGGCACGTTGAAGCCGAGCGTCACGGTCCCGCCCGCCGGTTCGTTGGTGAACGCATTGGCTGCACCGGTGAAGATCGTCGGCACGGCCAGCCCGGCCCCGCCGATGACACCGGTCTTGATAAGGCCGCGGCGTGTCAGGTGTTTAGACATGAAGTCTCCTCCCTTGGATTGGGCGCCATGGTCCTGTCCATGGCGGTTGCGGCAACGCCTCCTCCGCGCGGCCGCTCGCACTTTGTGCAATGGGATCATCGCACCGAAATCGAAAACCGCGCAACAATCCCTTTTGATTGCTGGATTTTTTTGTAAACAAATCCACAGGTTTTGCGGTACAGTTGTAAAGAAATTCTGTTGCGCCGCAGAAAACGATTGAAAGAACAGGGAAAAACATGCCCAGGACGACGCTGACAGGCTCACGCATCCGTGACCGCCGCATGGGGCTTGGAATGCGCCAGGCGGAACTGGCGCGCCGGGCCGGGATCTCTGCCTCCTATCTCAACCTGATCGAACACAACCGGCGCAGAATCGGCGGCAAGGTTCTTCTCGCTATAGCTGAGGCGCTGGAGGTTGAGCCCGCCGCGCTTTCCGAAGGCGCAGAGGCCGCGCTGCTGGCCACGCTGCGCCAGGCGGCGGCGGACCAGGTCCCCGCCACGGCAGAGCTGGACCGGCTGGAAGAATTCACCGGGCGTTTCCCGGGCTGGGCCGACATGATCGCCAGCCAGCATCAGCGCATCGGGGCCCTGGAAGAGGCGGTGACGGCGCTGACGGACCGGCTGGCCCATGACCCCCACCTTGCGGCCTCCATGCATGAGGTTCTGTCGACCGTGACGGCCATCCATGCCTCGGCAGAGATCCTGGTGGATGATCCCGGTATCCCGCCGGAATGGCGCGCGCGGTTCCACCGCAACATCGCCGAAGACAGCGCCCGGCTGGCCGAAGGCGCCCGCCGCCTGGTGTCAGAGCTTGAGGAAGGCGCCAGCAAGGAAACGGTTCTGGCCGCCCCCCAGGACGAGGTGGAAAGCTTCTTCAGCGCCCGCGGTTATTACTTCCCCGAACTGGAGAGCGCGCCAGAGGCCTCTGCCGTGTCGGACCTGGTCGACGGGGCAGGCAGCGGGCTGGTCTCTGCCGCGGCAAAGCTGCTGGCGCGCCGCGCGCTTGAGGTCTACGCGCAGGACGCCCGCATCCTGCCTGCCGCCACCCTGGCAGAGGCGCTGCCCGAAGAGGAAAGCCCCGATCCCTCTCAGCTGGCCGCGCGCTTTGGGCTCGACCCGGGGCGGATGATGCGCCGGCTCGCGGCGTTGCCGGCGGATCTGCTGGCGTCGCGCGGGCAGCGACCCTTCGGGCTGGTTGCCTGCGATGCCTCCGGCGCGCTGACCTTCCGCAAGCCGCTGTCGGCCTTTCCGCTGCCCCGCTTCGGCGCGGCCTGTCCGCTCTGGCCGCTGTTCCAGTCCCTGAGCCGCCCGATGATGCCACTGCGCCAGGTGATCCGCCTGGCCGGGCGCACCGACGGGGTCTTTGTCACCCACGCCATTGCCCAGCCCGCCGGCCCGCAGGTGCCCAACCGCGACCCGATGTTCGAGGCGCATATGCTGATCCAGCCCATGCCCTCTGCCACGGCCCTGAAGGAGATGCCGCGCGTCGGCGTGACCTGCCGCATCTGCCCCAAGCCCGCCTGCCGGGGGCGGCGCGAACCGGCGATCATGGCAGAGGACGCCTGATCGGCGCGTGCTGCCCAGCTCAAAATGCCGGGGTCAACAATGCTTGGTCCCAAGGCAGGCAACACAGCTTATGCGGGAAATTCCGATCTGCGGCACATGGTGCTTTCCCTCTTCGCGCTGCGCCTGCTAAGACAGGGAAATGATTGCTCTGCAAGGGAGGGGAGGACCTTATGGGCAAATCGGTTCTCGTGATCGAGGATGAACCCAATATCATTGAAGCCATCAGCTTTATCCTGTCGCGGGATGGCTGGCATGTTGCCAGTCATTCCAACGGGATCGACGCGGTAGAGGCGATCCATGCCCGCAAGCCGGACCTGGTCATCCTGGATGTCATGCTTCCGGGACGGTCGGGCTATGACATCCTGCGCGATCTTCGGGCGGACCATCAGACGGACAGCCTGCCGGTGCTGATGCTGACCGCTCGGGGCCAGAGCAGCGACCGGACCCTGGCCGAAGAGGTCGGCGCGAGCCGCTTCATGACCAAGCCCTTTTCGAATTCAGAGGTGCTGGCGGCGGTCAACGCGATGATCGTACCCACATGAGAGGGCCGCGGCCCGGCCCCGTCTTTCTGGCGCGGCGCGGCTATCGCCAGCGTCGGCTGGTGGATGCGGTGCGGCTGCTGCCGGTGCTTGGGGTGATCCTGCTGGTGGCGGTGCCGCTGCAATGGCCCCAGGACGGGGACTTCTCCATGTCCCGCGCCATTCTCTACATCTTCGGAAGCTGGGCGGCGCTGACGCTGGCGGCCGCGCTCTGCCTGTGGAAGTTCCGTGATCCTCCGGACCTGGGCCCGGGCGGCTATCCGGCCCTGCCGCATGAAGAGACGCCCTTTCCGCTGCTGACCGATACCCCGTCCTTCAGGCCGCAGCCCCGGACCGCAAGCGATGGCGCAGAGCCGACGCCCGGCGAACCCTCCGATCCGGGGGCTGAGACGGAGCACCGGTCATGACCTCTCTCAACCTGCTGGTGGGGGTCTGCCTGTGCTATGCCGCCTTCCTGTTCACCATCGCCTTCGCGGCGGAGCGCGCCGCCAAGAAGGGGCGGTCGAACTGGCTGCGCTCTCCGCTGGTCTACACGCTGTCGCTGTCGGTCTATTGCACGGCCTGGACCTTTTACGGCGCGGTGGGCTATGCGGCGCGCTCGGGGCTTGAGTACCTGACGATCTACATCGGGCCCTCGCTGGTGATGATCGGCTGGCTCTGGGCGCTGCGCAAGATCGTGCGGATCGGGCGTAGCCAGCGCATCACCTCCGTCGCTGACCTGATCTCCTCGCGCTATGGCAAGTCGAACCTGCTGGCCGTGGCCGTGACGCTGGTCGCCGTGATCGGCACCACGCCCTATATCGCCCTGCAGCTTCAGTCCGTGACGCAAAGCTTCGCCGTCTTCGCCGCTGCCGATCCGGTGGCCTATGGCACGGCGGACAACCGCGCGACGGCGCTTTGGGTTGCCACGGGGCTGGCGGCCTTCACCGTGCTGTTCGGCACGCGAAACCTGGATGCCAACGAACGCCACCACGGCGTGGTCATCGCCATCGCGGTCGAGGCGGTCGTCAAGCTCTGCGCGCTTCTGGCCGTGGGCATCTTCACGGTCTGGAGCCTGGGCGGCGGCGTGGCCGAGACCCTGGCGCGGATCGATGCCTCTGCCAGCCTGGGGCACTGGCGCATGGCCAACGGGCGCTGGACCGGGCTGATCTTCCTTTCTGCCGCGGCCCTGCTGTGCCTGCCGCGCATGTTCCAGGTCATGGTGGTCGAGAACGAGAACGAGCGCCACCTGCGCACCGCCGCCTGGGCCTTTCCGTCTTACATGATCGCCATGAGCCTCTTCGTGATGCCGATCGCCGTGGCCGGGCTGACGCTGCTGCCGGCGGGCTCCAACCCTGACATGTTCGTGCTGACCCTGCCGTTGTCCGAAGGGCGCCCGGGGCTGGCGGTGTTTTCCTTCATCGGCGGCTTTTCCTCGGCCACCTCAATGGTGATCGTCGCGGCCATCGCCCTGTCGACCATGGTGTCGAACCACATCGTCATGCCGATCTGGCTGAAGATGAGCGGCGAGGGCGCGATGGTCTCGGGCGACATGCGCAACGTGGTGATCCTGGCGCGCCGGGCCTCCATCATCGCGGTGCTTTTCCTGGGCTATGTCTATTACAGGCTCTCGGGCGGGGGCGCGGCCCTGGCGGCTATCGGGCTGGTGTCCTTTTCCGGGGTGGCGCAGTTCCTGCCGGCAATGCTGGGCGGGATCTTCTGGCGCGGGGCCACGCGATCGGGCGCGCTTGCGGGGCTGGCGGTGGGCTTCGGCCTGTGGCTTTGGTGCCTGTTCCTGCCCTCCTTCGGACCGGACGTGATCCTGCCGCGCAGCGTGCTGGACCAGGGGCCATGGGGCCTGTCCTGGCTGCGCCCCCAGGCGCTGTTCGGGATCGAAGGGGTGGACCCGCTGGTGCATGGCGTCTTCTGGTCGATCCTGCTGAACAGCGTGATGTTCACGCTGCTGTCGCTGTTTTCCTTCCCCTCGCCGATGGAACGCCTGCAGGGCGCGCAATTCGTCAATGTCTTCCAGCATTCCGCCAGCCCCCAGGGGTGGTCTGCCGGGGCCGCCCAGTCAGAGGATCTGCTGATCATGTCGCAGCGCCTGCTGGGCGCCACCCAGGCGCAGGCGCTGTTCCAGTCCGAGGCCGCGCGCCAGGGCGTTGCGGGCTATCTGCCCGAACCCACGGCGGAATTCCTGCAACACCTGGAACGGGAGCTGTCCGGCTCTGTCGGGGCGGCCACGGCCCATGCCATGGTGGCGCAGATTGTCGGCGGGGCCGCCGTCTCTGTCGAGGACCTGATGGCAGTGGCGGATGAGACCGCGCAGATCATGGAATATTCCAGCCAGCTGGAGGCAAAGTCGAGCGAGCTTACCCGCACCGCGCGCCAGTTGCGGCTGGCCAATGAGAAGCTCACCCAGCTGTCGGTGCAGAAGGATGCCTTCCTGAGCCAGATCAGCCATGAGCTGCGCACGCCCATGACCTCCATCCGGGCCTTTTCCGAGATCCTGCGCGATTCCGGCGGCATGGCAGAAGAGGACCGCGCCCGCTATGCCCAGATCATCCACGACGAGGGGGTGCGACTGACCCGGCTGCTGGACGATCTGCTGGACCTGTCGGTGCTGGAACACAGCCAGGTCACCCTGAACATCCGCCGCGTCCGCCTGTCCGAGGTGCTGGACCTGGCGGTCTCTGCCGCCGATCCCGAAGGGGACGGGCTGATCCTGCGCCGCACCCCCGCGAAAGAGGATATCTGGCTGGAAACGGATTCCGACCGCCTGGTGCAGGTCTTCATCAACGTCCTGTCCAACGCCCGTAAATACTGCGATGCGGCGCAGCCGGAGCTGCGCATCGTCAGCCGGCTGACCAATGGCACGCTGACCGTGGATTTCATCGACAACGGCAGCGGCATCGACTCCATGCAGCAGAACCTCATCTTCGAAAAATTCGCCCGCATCGGAGAGCAGAAAGCAGGCGGCGCGGGCCTGGGCCTGGCCATCTGCAGAGAGATCATGGCCCGCCTGGGCGGCGCCATCACCTACCTGCCGGGGCAGGGCGGCGCGGCCTTTCGCGTGACGCTTTCCAGCGGTGTCGCCCTGGCTGCCCGATAAGGCGGCACCGGGGCAGGTTCCCCTCTGCCCAGCCATTTCTTAAAGCGGATGGTAACCATCTGACCCCTACAAAGTTCTTGATTACCCGCGAGAGGCGGTGGCGGAGAGTATGGCGAAGGCAAGTTCAAATGCAGTGCTGCGCAGAAAGGCGGTAGCTGCCAGGGAAGTCTATCAGGCACGGGCCATGTCGCCCGAGAAAGCTTTGCGTCTTGCCTTGGCCAAGAGCGCGGATGAGCTTCTGGACCTGTCCCTGGTCGTGACCTCTCTGAGCTACGATTTCATCCCGGCCAAGGATTTCCTTGAAATGCTGTCGGATGAGAACCTGTTGCTGCTGCTCGACGGGCCGGTCGGGCTGCGCGGCGCTGCCGTGCTGGACCTGCCCGCGACCACCTCCCTTGTCGAGCAAAGTACGATGGGCCGCGTCTCTCCGCTGGAGGTGGAGCAGCGCGCGCTGACCGCCACGGATGCCGCCCTTGTGGCGCCGCTGCTGGATGATGTCTTCCACCGCCTGGCTGGCTTTCTTGAAGGAGCGCGGGGGACCGATTGGCTCACCGGCTATGCCTTTGGCGTGCGCATTGAGAACAAGCGCCTGCTGGGCCTGGCGCTTGAGGCGCCGGAATTCCACCTGTTCCGTGTCTCCATGGATCTGGGCGGCATCCGGCAGGGGGAACTCACCCTGGCGCTGCCGCACCGCGCCGATGGCCTGCGGCTGGAAGAGGGCGATGACGAAGGATCCCGCGTGAACCTGGCGGATGCGGTGATGTCCGCCCCGGCCACCATCGAAGCCGTGCTGCACAGGCTCACCATGCCGCTGGCGCAGATCAGCGCGCTGAAGGTCGGCGATGTGCTGGCGGTGCCGGAAGAGGCGCTGCAGAAGACCCGGCTGGAGACATCGCGCGGCCAGTGCATCGGCCGGGTGCGCCTGGGCCAGGTCAATGGCTTCCGCGCGGTGCGCCTGACGATGGAGGAACTGGCAGAGGCGCGCGAGGCGCTTGAGGGCTCTGCCGGAGCGGCGGGCGACTTCTTCGATGCGGAACCGGCCGGGGACACGCTGGATGCCCCGGACTTCGGCGGGTTCGACGACGGCGACAGCGGCGGTCTGCCGGATCTTCCGCAGATCGACATGGGGATAGGCGATGACGGCGGGGGCGATCTGCCCGACCTCTCCGACATGCCCGCCATGGGCGACCTTCCGGCGATGGATGATTTGCCGGCCATGGATGATCTACCCGCAATGGGCGACCTGCCGGCCATGGATGACCTGCCGGACCTCTCCGATCTGCCGGGGCTGGATGGCGATGGCGGCGGGGATGATTTCCCCTCCATGGGCATGGCGCTGCCGGATCTGCCCGATATCGAGGATTAGAAACGACAAAGGGCAGCCTGAGCTGCCCTTCCTGCGCCGTCTGACGGTCTTCTCAGCCCGCGATTTGTTCCAGACGGGGGCGCAGACCGGACAGGTCGTACCCCGCCTTTGCCACGGTTCCCAGGATCTCATCCACGTTACCACCGGCGGAGGCCTGGCCAAGGGACCAGATCACCGAACAGCGCGTTCCGGAGGCGCAATAGGCCAGCACCGGCCCTTCGGCGCTTTCCACCGCATCCATCTGCTTGTCGATGTTGTCCGGCGTCATGGTGTCATGGGTCAGCGGAAGCACCACGAACTCAAGCCCCTCGGCCTCTGCCGCCTGGGCCATGGCCTCGGCCTGCATGGGCGGCGGGTTCTCTGAATCCGGGCGGTTGCAAATGATACGGGTGAATCCCGCGGCCTTGATGGCGCCCATGTCTGTGGGGGCGATCTGAGGCGATACGGAATAGCTGGGAGAGATCTGACGAATATCCATGGTCAAAGCTTATGCCTGCCCGCGAACCCTGTCCAGCAGTGGCGGTGCGGCACCGCGCATTTTGACCCCGCTCGCAGCGCCGGCTCCGGACCTGTCACATCGCCTCAAAGGCGATCTGCCGCAGGGATAATGTTTGGTCGCTCGGACGGCATTGGGTATAGTAGGACCGGTCCGGACCGCTTTGGGAGGAGCACCGGGCCTTACCAATAGGCTGGGGACTTGTGAGGACGCGTGGGGTTGCGTCGTCACGTTCCCATTCAGACCAGGAGGAGGAGCATATGAACGATATGTCGATGGCTGACCTGCATCAGAAATTTGCCCATGTTTCGGATCTCATTTCAGGCACGCGCCCAGGCAACCGCCACCAACACCTCAACAAACTCCATGAACTTGTTGGAGATTTTTCCCGCAAGGGTGTCGTCGTTCCGTCGAAGCTCCGTCAGATGCAGGAAGATCTGACAAACGAAGCGATCGAATCCCGCTTCGATAACCTGCCGATCTGACCAGGCACATCCAACGACCGCGCAGCGCGATCGCCACGGGTCGCAAAGACAGGAACCCCCGCCGCAAGCATCCCTTGCGGCGGGGGTTTTCATTTGCATGCATAGATTTTCCCGCAATCTATACGTGCAAAACGATTCGGGTAATGCGCGTCATGATCGCAAGGGCGCCGCGGGGTTTCCGGCGGATATCGGCAATTTTAGCCAGTTTTCCGGGCGGGGAATTGCCGGTTCTTGCCGCGCAGAAGCTGCGTCCCCAGGCCGCGGCTCAGCCCAGCGAAATGCCCAGGATCACGGCCATCAGGCCGAGCACGGACAGGAACAGCCCGCCCATGTTCAGCGGCATGGCCTTGCGGATCTCTTCGCGCAGGGCGGCATCTTCCAGCTGGGCTTTCTTGGCCCTGGCCACCTTGACGATGGACCAGACCAGAAGGGTCAGCCCGATGACCGAAACCACGGCCCCGATCCAGATCATCCATTCCATGTGCGCCTCCTTGGCAGGTTTTCCTGCGCCTAATCCAGCCGATCTCAGGTTGCAAGCCTTAGAGCGGGCGCTTCCCCCTTGCAGCACCGTCACCCCGCCGCTAGCAAGGGGTTCCGCCGCCGCCAAGGGCTGGCTGACGTTCCGATCCGAAGGTGAGACATGGAAGACGAGAGCAACGCAGATGCCAATTACCGCGTGACTGCCGGCGAATTGCGGCAGTTCATAGAGCGCTACGAGCGGCTCGAGGCAGAAAAGAAGGATATCGCGGACCAGCAAAAGGAAGTCATGGCAGAGGCCAAGGGCCGCGGCTATGACACCAAGGTCATGCGCAAGGTCATCGCGCTGCGCAAGCGCGATCAGGACGACATAGCCGAGGAAGAGGCGGTGCTGGAAATGTACAAGGAAGCGCTGGGCATGAGCTGAGGCCCTTGGCCCGGTTTCGGGCCGAAGGGGTCAGGCGCAGGTCAGAACAGCTTTCAGCCGGGGCAGGGGCCCCGCGCCGCAATCAGATCAGGCCGGGCAGGGGACATCCTGCCCGGCCTTTTCCGTGGCCGGGCGCTGACGAAACGTCACTTTTTCAGGGGCGGATGAAGCGCACGCCTTCGATCAGTGCGATCCGCTCCAGGTCCTCTTCGTAGATCCGCGTCAGGGTGTCGACGGTCTCTTGCGTCCATCCGGGCAGGTGGATCTCTGTCTCCAGGTAGTCGTCCAGGGCATGACGCTCCAGGAAGGCCGCCGTCACCTCGCGCCGCTGCTGATCGGTCAGGGTGCTGTTGCGGGCCATGTAGTCGCGCAGCTTCTCAAGGCCATTGGGGTGCATCACCTGGCGCAGGATGGCATATTCACCTTCCAGCGGGATCGGCGTTTCAAGGCCGCAGATCCGGTGAAGGACCTCTGGCCAGATCAGCGGTGTGTCTTCATGGCACCAGACGGTGATCGGAATATTCGGCGCCGCCGCGCGCATCCGGTAGAGCATCTCTGACCAATGCAGGGCTTCGGGATCGCAATCGCGGAACACCTCGTAGATGCCCGCACCGGGGGCGTCGGCCTCCAGCTTTGGCACGAAGATCGCCGGGTTGCACAGGCCCAGGAAGACCTCGACCTGGTCCTCCTGGAAGAGGTCGCGTGTCGCAGCCAGGCGCATGTCGGCATTCGGGTAGAATCGGTTCCGGGCCAGGGCGCGGCGCGGAACGCTGAAGTAATTGGGATTGGTCAGCAACAGGCGCGGACAATCGAGCGGCCCGTCCAGCCCGTTCAGAAGCGTTTCGCGCTGGCCGTCCAGGCGCGACTCGTAGGACATCTTGTCCAATATATGACGCAGTTCACGCCTGTATCTTGAAGGTCCCGGGACAGAGACACCCTTTTCCAGAAGCACATCCCGGTTGCGCAGGAGGCACTTCGTGAGCTGGTCATCGTCCGTCCCGAAGACACCTGCATGGATCGCAATTTTCATTTCTGCTCCGCGTGGCTGGCCGGAAGAGGTCCGGTGCCATCTTAGGCTGCGATCTGGACAGACCCAACCGTTTCGGGCAACCCATTTCCATGACTGATGCCCAAGTTACACTCCGCCCGACCCGACGCCGCCGCCTGCGGGCCCTTCTGGATCCCTGGTCCATCGGCGCGGCGCTGATCGCGGTGATCGTTCTTGCACCGATCCTGTCAGTCTTCTGGAAGGCCCTTTCCCCAAAGGAACCGATCTGGGCGCATCTGGTTTCTACCACGCTGCCGCGCTACCTGGGCAATTCGCTGATGCTGATGCTCAGCGTCGGGCTGGTGACGGGGATCGTGGGCACGGCCACCGCCTGGATGTCGGCGCGTTACGAATTTCCCCTGCGCCGGGCACTGGACACGCTGCTGCTTCTACCGCTAGCGATCCCGGCCTATATCGGCGCCTATGCGCTGGTCGATTTCCTGGAATATGCCGGCCCGATCCAGAGCGGGCTGCGCCAGCTCTTCGGCTGGAATGATGCGCGAGACTACTGGTTCCCCGAGATCCGCTCGATGGGGGCGGCGATCATCGTGCTTTCCGCCGCGCTCTATCCTTACGTCTACCTGCTGTCCCGTGCCGCCTTCCGCGAACAATCCGCCAGCGCGGACGAGGTCGCGCGCTCCCTGGGCGCCGGCCCCTTCGCGCGGTTCTGGCGCATCGGCCTGCCCATGGCCCGGCCGGCCATCGCCGCCGCGATCTCCATCGTGATGATGGAAACGGTGAATGATTTCGGGACGGTGGATTTCTTTGCCGTGCAGACGCTGACCACCGGCATCTTCTCTGTCTGGCTGCAAAGCTACAATCCCGGCGGGGCGGCCCAGATCGCCTGCGTGATCCTCGCATTGGTCCTGGCGCTGGTGCTGGTGGAGAAGACCTCCCGCCGTCGCCTGCGCTTCTACGCGCTCTCGCGCCGCCATCGCCCGGTGCCGCGCCGCCAGCTGAGCGGCTGGCGGGCCGGGCTTGCCACGGCGGGCTGCCTGGTGCCCTTCCTGCTGGGCTTCGTCCTGCCCGGAGGCGTCATCCTTTCCCATGCGCTTTCCGCTGGGGATGGCTGGTTGGATCCCGGCCTGATGGCCGCCCTGCGCCACACGCTGACCATCTGCGGAGCGGCGGCCGTGGTCACGCTGCTGGCGGCAATCTTCCTGGTCTACGGCGTGCGGTTGTCCGGCGCGGCGCTGCCCCGGCTGCTGCTGCCGGTCACCACCATCGGCTATGCCGCCCCCGGCGCCGTGCTGGCGGTGGGGATCCTGATCCCGCTTGCCGCGCTCGACAACCGCGTCGCGGATGGCATCCTGGCGCTCACGGGCTTCGATCCGGGGCTCATGCTGACGGGCACGGCCTTCGCGGTGGTCCTGGCCTATTGCGTGCGCTTCTTCGCCATCGCCCAGGGCGCGACGGACGGGGCCATGGGCCGCGTGCCCCCGGCGCTTGGCATGGCGGCGCGCTCCCTAGGGCGCAGCCGCGCGCAGGTGCTGCGCTCGGTCTATTTCCCGCTGATCCGCGGCACGCTGGCCTCTGCGCTGCTGCTGGTCTTCGTCGACAGCGTGAAGGAGCTTCCCGCCACGCTTCTGCTGCGGCCTTTCAACTATGACACCCTGGCCACGCGGGTCTTCGAAAAGGCCAGCCTGGAGCAATTGGGCCAGGCCGCGCCGGCCGCGCTTCTGGTGATCGGCGTCGGCCTTGCGGCGGTTGCGCTGCTGGCACGCACAAACCGATGAAAACCACTTGATCGGCCCCTCGCCAGCAAGTAAACGGCTCCCGATGCCCCTATAGCTCAGCTGGTAGAGCAACTGATTTGTAATCAGTAGGTCCGCGGTTCGAGTCCGTGTGGGGGCACCAGAAATCATTGAAATTGCTGTACTTTCATGGTGTTAGTGGGAAAACCACTACACAAACGCTACACATTGGGGTGTGGCAGGGATGAGAGTCGTCTTGGAAAGAAAGCACCTGAAGCCGCCGACAAAGACGGCAAATGCCAAGTACCGGAGGCGTGTCCCCGAGGATCTGAGAGATGTCTTTGGACGGTCCGCCGTCGAGTGGTCCCTGAAGTCGAAAGACCCTGAGGTCTATCTCAGGAACTACGATATCGAGCACCAGCGGTTTGAGGCCATGGCGGCGCGGAAGACGACAGTTTCCGGCGATCAGATCAAATGGGAGATGGCGCAGAAGGCCGCTATCGAGCACGGCTTGGCGAAGCCTTCGGACACCCGGATTGGTCCGGTGGACATGGAGGCCGAGCAGGCGCGTTTCCAGGCGTTCACGGAGGCTATCCTGTCGGAGTCGGCTCGGTTGACCCCTCAGCAACTGACCGCGAAGCTTGCCAACAGGCCCGCCAAGACGTCTTTCGACCTTCTCCTTGAGGCGCAGGTCTCCGGCATTGAGAAACCAGCAGCGACCCTGAAGGATTTCGCGCGGGAGTACCTGAGAGACCGAGAGGGCAGGGCCACCTACAACGATCTTGAGAAACAGGTGAGCCTTGTCGTGCGAGGTGTGGAGGAGGTGACCGGAAGGGAAGCCCCAACGGTCATCTCACTGACGGAAGAGGATGCATATGCCTTCCGGAACGCCATGCGAGACAAGGGGAATGCGATCTCGACCATTGAGAAGCGGTTCAACATCCTGAACGCTGTACTGAACCACGGCAAAAAGCGGTTCGGCATGAAGCACTGGGCCAACCCGTTTGAGGATGTCGAGATGCCCCAGGACGATGGAACGGCAGGAGAGGCCAAGAGGAAGCCGCTGAGTGCAGAGGAGGTTGCTGCCGTGGTTCAGAAGCTGCGGGCCAGCAATGACGACCTCAGGGACATCTGGCTCCTTATGACGTTCTGCGGCGTTGGCCCGAATGAAGCACGGGGAATTCTCCGTCGTGAGGTCTCCACAGACGGGGATGTCGCGTATTTCGAGGTTAAGGCCAACCGGAAGCGCCGCCTGAAGACCGGAGAGAGGCCCCGGAGCATCCCGCTCGTTGGCGCAGCACGTGCCATGATGCAGAGGCGATTGGATGCGAAGGGGGATCAGGATGCCCCGATCTTCCCGCGCTATGCAGAACACAGCAGCAGCAACAGCCTATCAGCGGCGCTCGTGAAGCAGATGAAGGCTGCCGGAGTGTGGGAGAAGACGGTGAAAGTTCCATACTCGCTCAGGCATACCCTGAAGGAGCAGCTGCGCTGGGTCGCGCCGAAGAGTTTCCAGGTGCGGATCTTCGGGCATGGCTACGGAGAAGGCGGGTCAGCGGATGACTATGGTGAGGATGAGATGCTTGAGCGGCAGGCAGAGTTTATCGAGAATGCACTGAAACGCGGTGGCCTCTTAGATCTCTTCCAGGCTCCCAAAGAGTGAACCGTCCGGGATGATTTTGGGGTCAAAAATTCGAGACCCCATATTCGATATGGACGCGAGCGGTTTCCCCCCCGGTGCCCTCTGACATCTGCGGGGTATCCGCCAGGTGCTGGTGCGAGCGCGGGAGGTGGGGTCTTTTCGAAAGCCAAGCGATTGCCCCCTTCAGCTTATGAGAGAAGGGGCTGATCCGTTTTTGTTACAGGCACAACCAACGTTGACATTTGCAACGGCTGGGGAATATGGCTGAAGGCAGGCCAATTGGGAGACCCTGCATCATGCGTCAGTTCGTCATTTACAAGCGTGTCAGCACCGCAGAGCAGGGGCGGTCCGGGTTGGGCCTCGCGGCGCAGGAGCGTGACATTGGTATTTTCCTCGATGCCTACGCAGAGGAGCCTTTTGAGGTTCTGGCAGAGTTCACCGAGGTGGAGACCGGCAAAGCCGATGACCGTCCTGAGCTTTCCAAGGCGCTGGAGATCGTAAGGAAGACAGGTGCTGAACTGCTCGTGGCAAAGCTGGACCGCTTGAGCCGCAAGGTGTCGTTCGTGGCAACCCTGATGGATGACAAGCGGGTTCAGCTTCGGGTCGCTGCCATGCCCCACGCCGACAAGTTCCAGCTTCATATCTACGCTGCCCTAGCGGAGCAGGAGCGGGAGTTCATCTCTCTCAGGACCAAGGCGGCGCTGGGCGAGGCGAAGGCGCGGGGCGTGAAGCTGGGCGGGGAGCGAGATGCCACCAAAGCCCGGAACAAGGCTGTCAAGGCGCAGGCGCAAAAAGGGGCCGAAAGGGTCGCCGGGATCGTCCTGCCCCTGAGGAGCCAAGGGGCCACCCTCAGAGAGATCGCGGCAACGCTGAACAGCTCCGGAGTGCCGACCGCGAGGGGCGGGAAATGGCAGGCTTCCCAAGTGAAGCGTGTGATCGAGCGATTGGAGCGTGCCAGCTAGGAGCGCTACCATGCAGAGCCCTTCATGCCTTCTATCTGTCTTGTGCCACGATGAAGACAAGCTTCGGACGTGGACGCAGGAGGTGGTTTGAGGGCGGAAGACCAACGAACTGAAACTCTTCGACTTCAACAGCAACAACATCCGCGTGGTTACCCTGGAGGGTGAGCCGTGGTTCGTGGCGGCTGATGTGTGCCGCGCTCTAGGACTCTCTCACATCACCAACGCCTTGCGTCCTCTGAACACCAAGGAGGTCTCCAACTTTAATCGGATTACGCTTGGCGTGGTCCGCGCAGGGAGGCCGATGAAACTTGTCACCGAGAGCGGTCTCTACAAGCTGATCCTGCGGTCGAACAAACCCGAGGCCCGCGCCCTCCAAGAATGGGTGACCAGCACGGTCCTCCCGGCAATCCGCAAGGATGGCAGCTACATCATGGGTGAGGAGAAGGCTTGAAGGCCGGTGAGGTTCTGGTAAGTATTTGAAGGGAGATGATATTCCCACAAGTGGGACCAACCGCTCACTGACCGATTTCATCTCCCCCTTCTGACAAGTGACCAAGAAGGGAACGACCATGCTTAAGCACAATTTCGATATCCAGATAGACCCGCGCCTCGACGGAGAGCCGCGTTGCTGGGTCATGCGGGCAGACTCCGGGCGCACTGAGGGATGGCATGGCCGGGTCTTGTTCCTCCGTTGGTTCTGGGAGCGCGAGAGCAAGCCGCTGAGGGGCTAGAAAGGGGCCGCTAGCATAGAGGACCCACCGGCACTTGTGCGGGCACTCAGGAGGCTCTCAGCGGCTTCCAGCGGGGCGCTTGGGTGCCAGTCTTTCGGGGCGCGACAGGTGCTCGGAGCGGAGGCGCAGAGCGGCCTCGGGCTTGAGTTGTACTAGGAGAACCCCATTCGGCCCCCATCAAGGCTGAAAGTTCGGCTGCCCTTTGTGGGATAAACATATCGCCCTGTGACCCTCATTCCGTGAGGCCAGCGGAGCGAAATGACGCTCTCCATCCGACACGCCACCCAGATCAAAATTAAGGAGTCGTCAATTGGACGATATCACAAAATCGGCCTTGGCCGAAGGAACTTACGTTGCCTACACGGACGGCAGCTGCAAAGGCAATCCCGGTCCTGGGGGCGCTGCTTACCGGCTGTATGCTCCCGACGGATCAGACCCCAGCGAGTTTTCCCGCAAGAGCAAACACACCACCAACAACAAGGCTGAGATGCAGGCAGTAATCGACGCCCTCAAGGCGACCCCAGTGGACGCCTATGTCATGATCTGCCTGGACAGTGAGTACATCAAGAATGGGCTCGAGGACTATCTCCCCAAATGGGTCGGCAACGGCTGGAAGACATCCAAAGGCAAGCCAGTGGAGAACCGCGACAGATGGGAGATGATCAAGGCCCTTGTGGATGAGCGGTTGGTGACCTTCCGCAAGATCAAGGCCCACTCAGGAGACCCGGACAATAACCGCGTGGACCAACTGGCCGGAGAGGCGGCAAATCGAGCGGAGCGGGCCGCTAAAAAGCACCAGCAGCTGCACAAGGATGCCTCCAAGTGAGCGCCGCAGAAGTGCCGAGCCAAGATTGCGCAGGGGAGACCCTCTGCGCGACTTGTGGGGCAGGCTTTGAGAAGACCCGAAAGGACAAGCGGTATTGCTCCAAGGCGTGCGCTCGGGTCGCCAGTAGGAACAATAATCGCGGACCCCGCCAGATCGAAGACAAGGAGCGGGCAAGGTGGCACTACGGACGGGCTGCATGGCTCCTACATGACTTATATCGGCTACCGAAGCGTGAGCAGCGTCGTATGGGGCAGGCCATCCTGGAAGCCGCATCTGGACCCGATCCCGCTCTGAGGAACATCCTCACCGACCCCGCTCTACTCGGGGCACCCTATGGGTCAACAAAGGGCTTGCTGGAAACAGACCATGGAAAACCAAACATCGCCAAGTTCATGAATACGTTCTGCCGGGAGGAGTACGGAACAAGCATCCGAGATACGATCCTAGATGAGGGCAAACCGGCTTGGCGGACGTTCACGACAGGAGAGCCTCTCTGCATTTCGAAAGTCCCTCCGCACATACATGAGAAGACCCCTGAGGTACTTGAGAGGATCACCATAGCCGAGCTTCGTCAGCGTTTCCCAATGGGCAGGACGCAGGAACAGAGGCAATACGCTGCCTAGCGTTCGAAAGTCCCTCCGCACATATATGAGTAACCATCAAGGTAGCCCGTGGGGCTGATATAAGACCCTGTATGGTTCCTCTAGGGTGGCCTGTAGGATGATGACTGATCAGATCTATCCATAGATCGTCACCCCTACGGGTGCCCCTAGGGTATCATAAACAAGGAGAGGGTCTAACTGCTCATTGCAGCATCCGGTCAGTCACCTGGCAGGTGGGCACCTTAAGCATATCCGCGCTCGGCGCAGCATTGTACCCGGCAGGGTCGGAGAGGGCGGAGAGCTGCCGTTCGCTGCGGGGGGCACAGACGGCAGCAGTGCGCAGATAGCGAGCGGTCGATTTTTGACTAATTTGCGCAGCACAGCGTCGAAACGGGTGGCTCCGCAGAAGGCCAGAAGGGCCTCTTAGTGTAGGGTGCTGCAAGTTATCTTCACTACTCGGGACAGCCCCGATAACGACCAATGGGGCAAAGTCTGCCTCGATGTTCTGACAACCATGTGACTCCTGGGCCCGTCCAGATTTTTGCAAACATGCATAAATTTGAGATCTTCGAGCAACTGATAAAGTTTTTCTTCTCAGTGGAGCGAAGCTAGGCGATGATCGTTTCATGAAAAAAATATTCTTCGTCATAAACCGCCTCGTTGACGGCTTCGGCTATTGGTATGGGGCGTACCTTTTACTTGCAGGGTCGTCAATTCTCGGGATTCTATCTGCTTACTCATCGAAGGGGGTTGCGTGGATTGCAAAATTTGGTCTGTTCGGATTGCTTTTCTCAGGATTCGCTGGGGCATTGCTTTTTTCGATTATTTTGATTGCCCTAAGCGGAGTTTACTTTATTTGGATCAAGGCCAGTATCGCGCGGGCATACTCTAAAAACATAACGGAATTCAATCCGCTTGACAGAATAATTGACAATAAGAGATTTCGGATTCAGGATTTAGTAAGCCCAATTGACAGGAGAATAAATAGGAAAAGGATTTCAAACTGTGAACTTCTTGGGCCGGCGAATATTTACATGCATAAATCGGTTGAATTTGTTGGAAATGAATTCTTTGAATGCATCTTCATAATGCTTCGTCCTATCGAAGGTGGGATTGTAAACACCGGACACGCCATCATCTTGGATGATGTGGTAATTCGCGAATCAAAGATCTATGGAGCTACGATCATGGTTCCGCCGGCACTGGTGCCGATGCTGCTTGAGGCTGGCGCAACTTTTGCCACACTCATCGAAGGTGATATCCCAAAGTGATCTATGTCAAGATTCTATCCGGGCCACATCACCACTCAACCCAACCGGTGAATGCAAGTGATTTCAATTCCCGTTCTGATCCCTTGCCCTCACCATACTGATCGACAACTGCAATGAGTTTCAGACTTCCAGAACCAAATCTTCAGGGCCATGACCTGCTTCCTTAGGCAATGCTTCCGTCAGTAGGAATGGGCCACCTCTCGCTCAGGACAAAGCCGTCAGACCTTGACTCATTAGAGAACAGAATGAGCTGAGACCGGTCATCCGCTGCGCCCGGCATGGAGGTCTGCAAGGGGCCGACTTCGACTTCGCGGCCTATTTTCGGAATCGAGACGCTGGGTGTCAGTGTCGCTCTGTGGAGCAATGAAGGCCAGGACCTGAACTACATTTTTCATAGCCCTGTTAATCAATCAATAACCACTACTTGCACAAGCTTTTCGAGGCACGAAGGACCGCCCACTAAACTGATCAAACCAATGAAACCAGCAAATGATAATCAGCCACCCCGGCTTTGGCCGAAGCTGCTCGACGCGGCGATGCTTTTGCTCGGGTGGCTGATATTTCTCGCGCCAGTTTGGTTTGTCGTGCGGGGCTTTCTGTAAGTCCTCCCAGCAGGTCTACCAGAAGCGAAATGAGATAGCGCTCTGTAAGATACGCCTCCACATCCAGCCGAACAAAGCGCTTGATTGATTATCGCCTTGCGCAGTTCAAATGTCTGGAACGGGCCGGAAGCAGCTAGGTTCCGGCGAGACACTGATCGTCCGCTCAGGGCCCGGATAGTCGACTGATATAGGGCGAGCGGAGGCTTGGGCTCTGCATTCTCTTCCTGAGGTTTGCTGCCGACCAGCCGCTCCCGGATTTCTGTGCACCTCCTGCAATTTCTTGCCTCTGCAGTTTGTTCGTCGCTGTTCGCTTCCCAGCGTCTTCTGCCAAGTAAGCCGAAACCACTACACAAGCACTACACATCCATGGTGCGTTGTGGTCTTAATGCCTTGGAATGTATCGGGAAAAATTGAGGTTCGAGTCCGTGTGGGGGCACCAGAAAAATCACCTAACACATTGATTTTATTGGTGAGAAGCCCTCGGGCTTGCCTGTGTGTATCCATGTCCGTATCCATGCGGGGACATATGGACATGCAGAATGTGACAGTGGAATATCTCAAGCAAGACCCCCGAAATGGTCGCTGGCTCTATCGCCGGGTGGTCCCGAAAGCCCTAAAACCGTGGGTCCAACAGCGCGAGTTTGTGAAAACCCTTGGGAAGACCCGTCAGGAAGCCCTGATCCAATACGGCCCGTACCATCAGCGCATCGAGCATATGAAATCCCTCGCACAGGCCGGTGTTGCAGGGCTTTCACCAGCGACGCAGCGCGACAAGCTCAAAGCGATGCTCGAAGTATGGGGTGCAGACCCTCACAGCGCTGGGCGAGATGACAATGAGCGAACATGGCGTGAAGTAGCGGCAGGCGAGATCATCGACCGCTATCAGAACCCCGCGACAGGTGAGTATGAGGGGGTGCCGGAGGAAGAAGCGCTTAGAGCCGGGGCGCTCCTGTCCGGTGTGCCAAAGCAGACCCCAGAGCCGACAATCACAGACGCCTTCAATTTCTATCTCAAAGAGAATGCGAAGGACACGCCCGAGAAGCGGAAGAAGCAGGAGCAGCGTTTCCGGCGGGTGGAGCGCAGCCTGATCGCGGTGATTGGTGAAGACAAGCGGGTCTCTGAGATAACCCGAGAAGAGGCCCGCAAATGGCGCGACATGCGGAGCGAGGCAGGCGCAGCACCCGGAACAATCAAGCGCGAGAAGTCCGACATAAGCACTGTGATCAACACCGCGCGAAGTGAACTGGATGCAGGAGATGCGAACCCCTTCGAGAAGCTGAAACTACCCAAGTCGAAAGTCAGCCGCCGCGAGGAGCGGGAAGCGCTGCCCGAAGAAGTCATCCAAGGCGTGTACAGCAGCCTAGAGGGAGGCCGAAACAAGGTCCTTTTGGCTATCTGGACGCTCATAGACTTTATCGGGGCGCGTCCCAGCGAAATAAGAGAGTTGAACCGAAATGAGGTCATCTTGGATCATGCGATCCCACACCTTGTCCTTACGGAGAGGGAGGGGCGCTCCCTGAAAACCGCATGGTCAACACGGAAAGTGCCGCTCGTGGGCAGGGCACTGGATGTTGCCAAAGAACTACTAGACGAAGCCACGGACGGCTCAGCGCCGCTTTTCCCCCACTACTGCCGCGAGGGCGGGATGGATAACCTGTCGCAAGCCCTGAACCGGCGTATCAGGAAGTTTTCGACAAACCGAAAACACGTCACCTACAGCCTGCGGCACAACATGTCCGACCGGTTGCGGCGGGCTGAGGTCCATGACGCGACACAGCGGGCCATTGAGGGCCACTCCTACGGGCGAGGCGAGGCTGCGTCCTACGGCGGTGATATCCCACTAGAGAAGAAGCGAGACGCGCTTATCAAGGCCCTGGGCTTGGACTAGCAGCTTCGTAGATCGCCCTGATTTTGGCCCAAAAATTCGAGACCCCACATTGGATAAGGGCGCGAGCGGGTTTCCCCCCCGGTGCCCCCTCTGTCCCTGCGGGATACCCGAGAGGTGCCCGCGCGAGAGCAGGAGGCGGGGGCTTTTCCACGAGCAGTGCAGGCACCCCCCACTAGAAACGGACAGGCGGGGGGGGTCCGAAAGAACATGTGTCCGCAAGGGTATACTTAAACGGACATGTGAGAAGGTGCCCGACATGGCGTCCATAAGGGTTGAATGCATCAACGGACACATCTATCAACGGACATGACCCCTAACGACACCCCGGAGGCAACATGTCCAAGACCATCCTGTATGCCCGCGTATCAACAGCGGACCAGACCCTAGAGCACCAGAAGACCCAAGCGGAGGCCGCAGGCTTTGCGGTTGATGCGGTTGTCTCAGATCACGGGGTATCAGGTGTCAGCACCCGCCTGCGGGATCGCCCCGAGGGCAAAAGGCTGTTCGACATGCTCCGGAGCGGGGATACCCTTGTGGTGCGCTGGGTGGACCGCCTGGGCCGCAACTACCAAGACGTTACCGACACCATCCGCGAGTTGATGCGACAAGGCGTGGTCATTCGGACAGTGATCAACAACATGACATTCGACGGGGCCACCACGGACCCCATGCAGGAGGCCGTGAGAGACGCGCTGATCGCCTTCATGGCGGCAACGGCTCAGGCACAGGCAGAAGCCACGAAGGAAGCCCAGAAGGCCGGAATAGAGGCCGCAAGGGCCGACAAGACCCGATACCGAGGCAAGAAGCCCAGCTATGACCGCAAAGCCTTCGAGATGGTGCAGAACATGTCAGCGCAGAACGCAGGGACCAGCGAAGTTGCCAAGGCCACGGGCCTCACCCGCCAAGCCGTGATCCGCATTCGGAAAGACCCAGCAGCAGCAGAGGCAGCATTGACGCGCTGGGGGATGTGAAGTGAAGGGGCGTTGCGAAATGGCAACATGCGCGTCTGCTATCTGTCTTTGCGGCTCATAAGCAGGAAAAGCATCCGCGTGGTTACCCTGGAGGGTGAGCCGTGGTTCGCCGCGAAGGACGCATGTGACCTTATGGGGATCGGGAACTCCAGGGAGGCCACCAAGCGCCTGAGTGCCTCTCAGTCCCGTCTCATCAAGAAGTCAGACGTCAGCTCGCTTGACGTTACCTTTCCGAACCGAGGGCTGGTCTTCGTCAGCGAGAGCGGCCTCTATGCGCTGATCCTGCGCTCCGACAAACCCGAGGCGCTGGACTTCCAAGACTGGGTAACCCGCACGGTTCTCCCGGCAATCCGCAAGGATGGCAGCTACGTCATGGGCGAGGAGAAGTCTTGCAAGGTACTCGGCCTGAAGAGCGTCTCGACGTCCCTGAATAATCTCCAAACTTTGGAGGTTAAACGACAGAAGCTGACCACGGGGCGTGGTGCCTCCAGCAAGCTGATCAACGAGAGCGGTCTCTACAAGCTGATCATGCGCTCCAATAAGTCCGAAGCAGAAGCCTTCCAGAACTGGGTGACCGGCACTGTCCTCCCGGCAATCCGCAAGGATGGCAGCTACGTCATGGGCGAGGAGAAGTCTTGCAGGGCGCTAGGGCTGTGATAAGCATCTGAAGGGAAATGATATTCCCACTTGTGGGTTCAACCAGTGACCGGCTGACTTCATCTCCCCCCTTCTGAAAATTGACCAAGAAGGGAAAGACCATGCTCAAGCACAATTTCGATATCCAGGTTGATCCGGGCCTTGCCGGAGAGCCGCGTTTCTGGGCCATGCGAGTAGACCCCGGACAAACTGACGGGTGGCATGGCCGGGTTTTGTGCTTCCGTTGGTTCTTGGAGCGCGAGAGCAAGCCGCTGAGAGGCTAGAAGGGGTCGCTAGGGGTCCACAGGGCCACCGGGCACCTTGCGGGAATTCAGGAGGGTTCTCGGGGGCTTCCTGCCGGGTATCGGATGCCCACCTTTCGGGGTGCGACAGGTGCCCCCGACAGCAGGCGTAGGGCGGTCAAGGGATGGGTTGCTCTAAGAGAACCGACCATGCGGACCCCATGAGGGCTGAAACTGGGTTGCTCTAAGAGAACCGACCATTCGGACCCCATGTGGGCTGAAACTGGGCTGCTCCAGAAGGACGAACCGGTCCGCCCTGTGGCCCCCATAAACCGTGGCCAGCGGAGCGCATCGCCGCTCCCCATCCGACACCCTCAAACCAAAGCTAACGGAGCCACCCCCAAGCAAGTGCATGGGGGAGAGTTCTCCGTGCCCTCTGTAAATAATGGACTCAACATGCAGAACATGACCCCCCGCATGGCGGCTGACGCCATCATTTCCACTCGTTTTTACAGCCCCTACGGAGTCTCGACCCTATCCGAATACTGGGACTTTGTACTCCGTAGAGCCACGGCACACCTTGCCGAACACCTTGCCCGCAGAGTCGCCGGGACGTCCGGCAAGCAACGTCGAGAAGCCCGGCTGTTTTTCGATGACGATGACACCCTCTGCATCAGCATTCAGATGACAGACGCGCGTACTGGTGAAGCTGTCGAAGCCGTGACGGAGTTCAGGGTTTTTTTGGATATTTTGGAAACCGGCGCAGACGGCGCATGGCAATACGGCAACAAGGAAGGTGATCGAAAAAGGGGGCAAGTCCGCATCGGAGTTCCCATGAGTGAAAGATCACGGAAAGTGCCGGTCGGACGAATTATCGCGAACGCCACGAAAGGCCAACAGGCCCGCATGGAGGACGGAAATCCCCTCAACCTGCGCCGGGCGAACGTCTACTTGGTCGGCAAGCCCAGAGGCTGCGACACGCGCAGTGAATTACAGGAAAAGGCCCGCTTTCGGGCAGACCTCGCCGGGTCTGAATTCGACTATCCCGAGCGCGACTGAGCGTAGAAAACCCCAAAGGAAGCCCAAACATGACCACGAAACGCACGTGCAAGGAGCGCGGGCGGAAAACCCCCGTTCGCCTTGACCAGATCGACCTTGAGAGCGAGGCGGGAACGGCCCGCCCCGGCCCCCTCGACAAGGAGTGGGTCAAAGACCTCGCCCGGACCAAATGCATCGTCGGACAGCTTGACCCCATCCTGCTGTGGCGCAATCCGCGAGACCCCGAAGGCCTCCTGATCATCCTTGATGGACGCCACAGGGTCGCCGCCTATCGCTCCGAGAAGGGAGCCAAGAAGATACCCGCAAGGGTCCTGGAATGCTCATTCCGGGATGCCCTCCTTGTCTCTGCCCAAGAGCATACCAATGCCTCACTTCCTTTGACGTCAAATCAGAGGGCCGACTTCGCTTGGCGGCTGGTCTGGGAAAACCTCGACTATTCCAAGAAGGAGCTTTCGCAGGCCACCGGTGTGTCGCCGCGAACTGTTGGTTACATGCGGGCTCGCTTCAAGGAGATGCAGGCGGCGGATACCGAGATCACGGGCCGCTGGTGGCAGGACAGAAAGGCAAAGCCCGAAGGAGACGAAGAGCAGCCAATGATGAGCGATGCAGAGAGGCGAGAGGCCGTAGAAGCCATGTCGAAGGCCCTTCGGGAAGTCACAGACCGACGCGACAACCCGCTGCCTTTCTGGGACGATGAACTGACGGCGGAAGCTATGGGCATCGCATTCGGAGAACGGAAGCTCCGCTACTTCATGGAGTACTCATTCGGTGGGATGGACGATGAAATGGAAGAGTGGGGCGAAAGCAGGGTCGGACAGTATCCCGACGAAGACCCCCATGCAGAGCCCGAAGAGGGGCCATGTGGAGACTTCTGAGAAGCCCTAGGGGGTGCAAGCAGTAGACTGTGCAAATTGCACACCCTGAGACACAGGAGGGGGCGGCTGTAGGTCGCCCTTTTCCAACCCGACAGGGCGGAGCTTGCAGGCATGGCGTCGAACATGGATGCCTAGAGACCTCGGCGGGGGAGCGCCAGGGGGACGGTGACACCCACCCGGCGCGTCGCGCAGGAACGGCCCGTTGCGGACTTTCGTGTTAGGCGCTGCGGATGACCCATCCAAAGCGCGAAGCGGTCCTTCTACACAGTCACACCGATGCATCACTTCAGCTTCATGAGGCCTTTCATCTGATTGTCCATCTGGCTAGCGCTGGTTTCTCAAGCGAGAGCATACAACCGCTCCGTAGGCACTGCCCACAGAACAGGATGCAAAAGAGGGAACCTAGGGGGCTATCGTAACACAAAACTTTGCAAAGCCGACTGAAGCGGGCCACTATCTTACCCACAGTGCAGAGAATCGGCGGTTTCAAGAGATGAAGAGCGAAAGTGATGTCGAGCAGAAAGTCATTCTGCCGCTTCTAAAAGATGCAGCGCCCCAGGGTTTAGGGATTCCAGACAGCTGGATATCAACAAAAGTAAGCATCAAGAGCATCACAATAGACAAGGGTAAATCAAAAAAGAACTATTTCCCTGACTTTGTGGTCTCTGTCTATGGCCTCCCCGTCCTAATTGTTGAAGCAAAGGCTCCAGGTGAAGATCTCGTAGAGGCACTTCGAGAAGCTCGCCTGTATGCGGCTGAAGTCAACGCGGGCTACGGCCCTGATGTTGACCCAGTAAAATTTGTCATAGCCTGTGACGGAAATAGAATTCTTGCAGGTTGGTCCAACAGCGCCAGTCCAGATTTCGATATAAAGTCAGAGAGGTGGACGCCGACGGATACTGAATATTCACTTTTTTCTGAAAAATACTCGTCCGACAAGCTCGCCTCCTGGGCATTGGAGGTCCTGAAGGAACTTCGTCCACGAAGGTACTGGAAACCTCGTAAACTGGTAGGCGGAATCGCAGCGCAAGAGGAGGAAGTTGGGCTAAACTCTTTTGGAGTAACTATTAAGTCTGATTTTCGCGAGCTTTTCAATCCGGAGACCATAGATGAAAGGGATGTTATTGCGCGCGAATGCTACATCCCTTCGCGGCGTCGGGAGAGGTATGTTGATTCCATTGACAGAACATTCAAAGCCATTATTCCACCATCCGAGAAGAATGCAAAGGCAATAGATGACACGTCAAGTCCAGATGAGATTATCGAAAAACTCAAGTACGGGCAGAGACTCAAAAATCAAGTTATGCTTCTTATTGGAGCGGCTGGCGCAGGTAAAACAACGTTCGTTGATCATCTTAGGGTAAAAGCGCTACCGAGCGACCTCCGAGAAGGCACTCACTGGGTTCACATCAATATGAACGTTGCTCCAGTTGGCCGTGATGAAATTTACCCTTGGCTTCGGAAAGAAATTCAGCGCGGCGCAGAGAGCGCCTTCCCAGATGTAAATTTCAAGAACATTCGAACGATCAGGAAGATCTTCCGAAGGAAGATATCGGAGTTCAATGAGGGAGTGGGCAGTCTATATCAAGGAAGTGGAGAAAAATATAACGAGAAGCTTGCTGATTATATTTCTGAGTTCCTAAAGGATGATCACTTTGTCGCTCAATCGTACTGCAGTTATGTCTCGAGCAGAAAGTCCGGATTAGTTGTAATAGCCCTAGACAATTGCGATAAGAGATCAATGGATGAGCAGCTATTGATGTTTGAGGCAGCGCAGTGGATTAGAAATGAATTTGACGCCATGGTCTTCTTACCGCTAAGAGAGGAGACCTACGACAACAACCTAGGCCTTCCGCCGCTCGATACGGCGCTTAAAGATATGTCGTTCAGAATTGAGCCTCCGAGGTTTGACCTCATTCTTCGCTCTCGTGTTGATTTGGCGATTTCGAAACTCGAAGAGGACCCTGATCGAAAATTCTCGTATGATCTACCAAACGCGATGAAGGTATCATACACATCAGAAGATAAAGCATACTACTTAACGTCCATTTTACGATCTATTTTCGACACTGACGCATCTGTTCGCCGGCTATTGATTGGCCTTTCAGGGCGAAATATGCGAAGAGCGATGGAGATATTTTTGGATTTCTGCTCAAGTGGGCACATATCTGAAGATGAGATTGTGAAAATCGTTCAATCAAGAGGTGAATACGCCCTCCCAATGTCTATGGTTAGCCGAGTCATTCTTCGACCCAAGAAGCGATATTATGATAGCGACACCTCATACGTGGTAAATCTTTTCTCCGCTGATATTGACGATCCTCGACCAAACTTCTTCGTGAGAGTGGGCATATTAAGATACCTGAGAAGCTTGGGGGAAATTGGAAAGGGAAGTCGGCTTTCCAAGTATGCTCGGGCAATGGATATCTATGATGCGCTTCGGCCAATGGGTCTCGAAGAAAAAGCATTCACGCGAGAGTTGAACTACCTTGTGCGTAGCCATTGTGTTGTAAGTGAAGACTTCAGAATGTCCGACGTTTCGTTGGATGATCTCGTCACCATCGGACCTGCTGGCCGAACTCATATATATCTTATGGGAAACATTCAGTATATTTCCGCTGTCTCTGAGGACACGTGGTTTCGGGATCAAAGTCTTGCCAGGTCTATATCGGATAGAATTCGAAATCATGCGTCGCAGTTCTCAAATCGTACCGTCGTTCAGAATGCTGGTGCAGTTGCCGATTTTCTTCGGGCGCAGTCAGAGGAGGTGTTGGATAGGATAGAGCTTGTTCACAAGGATAGCTCCCTTTCAGATTTGATATCCACGAGCAACTTGCACGCAGTGGTTGACCGTAAAGAGAGAGAGCACCTTGGCGCATGGGCAGGTGTCGAGGTTAGGTTTTTGGCTGGAAATGTGTATGACGGCTTAGTGGTAGGCATTAAGAATTTTGGTGTTTTCGTTCAGCTTGAGAATGGCGTTGACGGGATGATTCATGTTTCAAATCTACTGGGTCGCCCAAGTGACTTTACCAGAGGTGATGTCGTAAGCGTAAAAATTGAGAAAGTTGATGTCTTAGGGAAGAAAATCGACCTGGCACTCCATTCAAATAGTTGAATCATGGCGCCTATTGCGAGGCACGGCCCCGGTTACCAACCTTCCGCTTTCAGAAGTTGGCTCCAAGTTCATGTTCTCGTTAGTCGTGAATTCGTTGGATGCCGCACATAAGCTGGGTCGTTTTCGAACGAGTGCCCAAGTTGCGCTGCAGACGTCGAGCCGCTTCGGAGACTAAGGCCGGGGCGCCAGTTCCGATCCGTGCCCTGCGGTCGTTCGTCTAAGACGCAGCGAAAGCCCGCTCCCCGCCCTTGGTGTCGATCGAGCGGGCGCCGGTCTTGGTTCTCGTCCGAATGTCCGCTTCCGTGGTGCGGCTTGGGCGCCTTCGCGACTGCGGCGAAGGACCGCTTCCCGCCCTTCGGCGAACTTGCGGCACGTACCATGCTGGCCATCCGGGTATAGGAAGCACGAGCGCTCTCGGACCGATATGTAAGCTTGAGGTTTGTATCCATGTTTCACTACACATTCGGCTGTGTTGGTGGTAATTATCCAAGGAATTCATTGGGATGTGGATACGCATCACGCCGTGTGGGGGCACCACTTCCCAAGCTTCACATCCCGATACAGCCAGCGTTGCTGGCGGCGGGTCCTGTCATCTGGGCCCGGCGCATGACTTATCGAGCGCCCCAGAAACGGGTGCGCAAGACGTGCTCTAATTGCGTGATCTTTGAGAAAAGCTTGCCCTGGCGATGCTCCTCCGCCTCAGCGAATCCCGCGCTCAGCCAGGCAAGGAAGTCGCGAAGGGGCGGGAACGCCCCTTCGCGCAGTCGTATCAGCTCCAGTCGCCGGGCATCAGCTCGTCGGGCATGTTCTGGTAGCAGACCGGGCGCAGGAAGCGCCGGATCGACAGGGTGCCGACCGAGGTCGCGCCGAAGTTGGTCGAGGCGGGGTAGGGGCCGCCATGCACCATGGAATCGGCCACTTCCACGCCGGTGGGGAAGCCATTGACCAGAACGCGCCCGGCCTTGCGTTCCAGCACCGGGGCCAGCTTCTGTGCCAGAGCCGTGTCGCCCTTGTCCATGTGCAGCGTCGCGGTCAGCTGCCCTTCGAAGCCGGCGGCAAGGCCCGGCATCTCTGCGGCATTCGCGACCCGGACCACCAGCCCGAGCGGGCCGAAGACCTCTTCGCTCAGCTCGGCGTCTGCCAGGTAGCTTTGCGCATCGGTCTCGTAAAGGTTCGGGCAGGCGCTGCGCCCGTCGCTTTCGGTTACGACGATGGGCGTCACGCTGCCCTTGTCCTCGATCTGGGCCTTGCCGCTGCGATAGGCATCGGCGATGCCCGGCGTCAGCATGACCTGGCCAGACACCTCCTTCAGCGCCTCTGCTGCGGCCTGGACGAAGGCATCGCCCTCGGGGCCGGACTGGACCACCGCGATCCCGGGGTTGGTGCAGAACTGGCCCGCGCCCATGGTCAGCGATCCGGCCCAGGCCGCGCCCAGCTCTGCGCCGCGTGCCTTTGCGGCCTCGGGCAGCAGGAACATCGGGTTGACGGAGCCGAGCTCCCCGAAGAAGGGGATCGGCTCGGGGCGTTGTGCGCAGAGATCAAACAACGCGCGCCCGCCGCCCAGCGAGCCGGTGAAGCCCACGGCCTTGATCAGCGGGTGCTGCACAAGGGCCTGGCCCACGTCGCGCTTGCCACCCTGGATCAGGCTGAAGACGCCCTTGGGCATGTCGCAGGACACGATGGCGGCGGCGATGGCCTCGGCCACGATCTCTCCGGTGCCGGGGTGGGCGCTGTGGCCCTTGACGACGACCGGGCAACCGGCGGCCAGTGCGGCCGCCGTGTCACCGCCCGCAGTGGAGAAGGCCAGCGGAAAGTTCGACGCACCGAAGACGGCAACCGGGCCGATGGGGCGCTGCATCATCTTCAGGTCCGGACGCGGTGCCGGGGCGCGATCGGGCAGGGCGGCATCGTGGCGGCGGTCCAGGTAATCGCCCTTCAGGATATGCTCCGCGAAAAGGCGCAGCTGGCCGGTGGTGCGGCCGCGCTCGCCCTGCAGACGGGCTTCGGGCAGGCCGGTTTCCTGGGTGCCGATCTCGGTGATCGCCTCGGCGCGGGCTTCGATCTCATCCGCGATGGCGTTCAGGAAGGCCGCGCGATCCTTGCGCGAGGAATAGCCGTAAGTGGTAAAGGCCTCTTCGGCGGCTTTCACCGCGCGGTCCACCAGCTCTGGCGTGCCGACGCAATACTCATGCGCGGGCCCATGGGCGGGATCAGAGGAAAAGGTCTTGTCGGAGGCGACCCATTCGCCGGCGACAAGGTGTTTGCCGTGGGGCGTGAAAGCATCAAGCACGTGGTGCTCCTTTCGGTTCAGGAAAAAGGGATGGGAGGGCCCGCAAGCCCACCCGCGCCGGATCTGCGCGATCCACAGGAAGCGCGCGTGTGCCGGTCCTCCCCGCCGGGGCGGGGGAAGGGGTGAAGTTGTCAGACATGTGGAGTCTCATGGCAGGCATCTCCCAAGCTGGGCAGAGCGGCGCCCAAGGGGCCGATCCGCTGCCCGGCCGGGGCGCGGACCCGCGCAGGGCGGGCCGTGGCAAGGTCCCGACCTTGCCTGTGGGCCGGGCGCGCGTTGGAATCGAGGTCCAGTTTCACGCCCCGATTCCTGACCCTTTCAATCCAGGATAACAAGACCTCTTGGCCGGGACCCGCCTGGAGTGTCCGCCTGCCGCCGGTCAACGGTACCCCGCTGGGGACCGGCAGAGCGGCGAGACCGTCGCGGGCGGCGAAGGGCTCGTTTGCCGCGAACCCACTGCAAGAAAGCGGAAATCTGTCCCTGCCCAGAGGGCTTTCGGCGCTGGCGGAAGGCGCGAGCGGGGCACTCAGCTTGCGCAAAGGTGCACGTCGCAGTGTGGGCGCCGTGCGGATGATCATACCATCCGTGCCGGCCAGGGCGCGCGGCGCTCCGTGTCTCTGAGTGCGCGTCGCCTTCGCGGCGCGGGCCTGTCTTGCCATCATTCGCCAGTCCTCCGGAGGTCCTGCGCCCCTCCTACCTGAGCCCAAGCGACCCAAAGGCAAAATGTCATCACACAAGTTTGACCTTTTCCCGCCAACAACCACCGGCAAGGGGTAGCCTCGATGTTGCCCCAGGGCCGCCCCTGCGCCCTGCGTGCCCCTGTCACACCCGGTCTTGCTGCCACGGCTCTGGCGGTCCGGCGCGCTTGGGTGTCTAGTCGCGCCGTTGGCAGGGGGGATATCGTGCTTTTCATCACCATATGGCCGCTTTTCGGGCTGATCTGCCTGGGCTTCGTCCTGGCGCGCGCGGGTTTTCCGTCAGCGGGCTTCTGGCCCGCGGCGGAACGGCTGAACTACTTCCTGCTGTTCCCGGCGCTGCTGGTGGCCAGCCTTGCCGAGGCCCCGGTGCGCGATCCGGCGCTGCTGCGGTTGGGCGGGGCGGCGATCGTGACGATCCTGATTGCGGCCCTGGCGCTGGTCGCCGTGCGCGCCCTGCGTCCCATGCCCGCCGCCCGCTTCGGCCCGGCCCTGCAGGGGGTGGTGCGCTTCAACACCTACCTTGGCCTTGCGGTCATCACCAGCCTGGCGGGCCCGGCGGGGATCGAGCGCGCGGCCATCTACCTGGCCGTTTGCGTGCCGCTGGTGAACGTGCTGTCGATCCTGGCGCTGACCGAACAGGGGGCGCTGCGCCACCCGATGCGCCTGCTGCGCACGGTGCTGCGCAACCCGCTGATCCTGGCCTGTATCGCCGGTTTCGCCCTGGCGCTCAGCGGGCTGGGTCTGCCGTTCGGCGCCGGGCGCTTCCTGGACCTCATGGCGCGCGCAAGCCTGCCGCTGGGCCTGCTCTGCGTCGGCGCGGCGCTGCAGCCGCGCGCCATGAGCCAGCAGATCGGCGCGCTGGCCGCGACCTCGGCCCTGCGGCTGCTGGCCATGCCCGCGCTGGCAAGCGGCGTGGCGCTGCTCTTTGGGCTGGACGGGACAGAGGCGCTGGTGCTGGTGGTCTTCTCTGCCATCCCCACGGCGCCCACGGCCTATGTGCTGACGCGCCAGCTGGGCGGGGACGGCACGCTGATGGCCGGGCTGGTCACGGCCCAGACCCTTGCGGCGGTGCTGACCATTCCGCTGGTCCTGATGGTGCTGGCCTGAGAAGGGGCCACCGGGTCCATGTCACCCGGCAGGCGCGGCGTCTGCCGGTGCACGGGCGGCCACCGCGCGCCCGCCGCGCCGGGGCAGGCCGAGTGCCGGCGGGCAGGGTGCTTTGGCCTTCCCCCCCCTTGCCTTCCCTGCGCCCCCGCGAAAAGGTGACGCCGAAACAAGCCAGGAGCCCCCATGACCGTCGCCGCCTTCCTTGCGCAGAAATTCCCCGAACACCGTGCCCTGCGGCGTGACATCCACGCCCACCCGGAGCTGGGCTTTGAAGAGGTCCGCACCGCCGGGCTGGTCGCGCAACGGCTGCGGGCGGCGGGCTACACGGTGACCGAAGGCATCGCGAAAACCGGCCTGGTCGCCACGCTGACACGCGGCGAGGGTCCCGCCATCGGCCTGCGCGCGGACATGGACGCCCTGCCGATGGAGGAACGCACAAACCTGCCCCATGCCTCCCGCACCGAGGGGGTCTTTCACGGCTGCGGCCACGACGGCCATACCACCAGCCTGCTTGCCACGGCCGAGGCCCTGGCCGCCCATGGAAGCTTCGCCGGCACCGTGCACCTGATCTTCCAGCCCGCCGAAGAGGGCCTCTCCGGTGGGCTGAGGATGGTCGAAGAAGGACTGTTCGACCGTTTCCCCTGCGATCGCATCTACGGCTTTCACAACATGCCGCTGCTGCCCATGGGCCATGCCGGGGTGCGCCCCGGTCCGGCCATGGCCTCTTCGGACGGCTTCGTGCTGCGCTTCTCTGGCAAGGGCGGTCACGCGGCCATGCCGCACCTTGGCCAGGACATCGCCCTGCTGATGTCAGAGATCACCCTGGCCGCGCAAAGTCTGGTCTCGCGCGGGGTGAACCCGCTGCACGCGGCGGTGCTTTCCGTCACCCAGATGCACGTGGGCACCGCCCATAACGTCATCGCCGGGGAGGGCTGGATGTCAGGCACCATCCGCTGCCTGGACCCTGGGGATCGCGCCACGATCGAAGACCGCTTCCGCGCGCTGATCACCCACCATGCCCAGGCCCGCGACATCGAGGTGGAAATCGAATGGGTCCGTGGCTACCCGCCGCTGGCCAACGATCCCGCCGCCGCCGCCCATGCGCTTTCCGTGCTGTCTTCGGATGCCGCGCCGGTCACCGCCTCCCAGGCCGATCCGCTCATGGCGGCAGAGGATTTTGCCTACATGCTCGATACCGTGCCGGGCGCCTATTTCTTCTTCGGCATGGCGGTAGAGGGGGAGGACAATCCCATGGTGCACCACCCCGCCTATGATTTCCGCGATGAGCTGATCCCGATCATCGCCGAAAGCATGGTGGCCCTAGTGGAAAGCGAACTGCCGGCCTGACCGAATGATCCGCCGGCGAAGGCCTCAGGCGCGGTTCATCTCCTGCACCTTCTCCAGCGCGGCCCGGATGCCCGCGGCCACGGCGCTGTCGAACCCCTCGGCCTCCATGCGGCGCAGCCCGGCGGCGATGACGCCCTCGTAGTCGATGAAGCTTTGCACCACCGCCGGGGCCTGGCCGATCCGGCCGGCAAGCTGGGCAGAGGCGGCGCAGACCAGGTTCTCTGCCGCGCCCGCCGCCAGCTCCGGCGCGAGCCCCGCCTCGACCCCCGCGCGGGTCAGGGCGCGCGCCAGCAGCGCGGCATAGGCCGGCCCGGCGCCCGAAAGCGTGGTCAGCACGTCCAGCGCGGCTTCATCGGGCACCTCGGCCTCCGTTCCGCTGCCGGTGAAGACATCGCGCGCCAGGGCCTTGTCCTCCTCGGTCACTGCGGGACTTGCCAGCCAGGGGGTGTAGGAGCTGGCGGTTTCCACCAGCGCGTTGGGCAGGGCACGGATGATCCGGGCAGAGCCTGTGTGCGCCTCAAGCTCCGCCAACAGCACGCCGGCCATGACAGAGATGACCAGGGCATCCGGGCAATGAAAGCGGGCGGCGCGGAAATCGGCGGGGCGCACGGAGAGCACCAGCACATCGGGCGGCGGCACATCCGCCAGCGCGCGGTGCCAGGAAATCCCCCAGCCGGCGTAATCATCTGAGGGACCAGAGCGGTTCAGGGCATGGAAATGCGCGCCGTCCGTGACGCCCGCGCGTAACAGGCCGGGGCCGATGAACCGGCCAAGCCAGCCGCTTGCGCCGGCAAAGGCGATGGTGGGTGGGCGGGTCATGGCGATCCTCCGGCGTTTCTCCACCAGCGTAGGCGCTTCCCGCCCGACTTGGCAATCACGCAGGGGCAATCGCCCAAGGGGAAGCGGTAGGGGGTATCGGCAGGGGGCGCTCAGGTGCGGCAGATCTCAAGCTCTGCGCGGATGCCATGCCGCCCGTTGACGAAGCCCAGCCCGCCGCCGTGCTGCTCTGCCACGGCGGTGACGATGGTCAGCCCCAGCCCGAAGCCCTCGACCGAGGCCGCGTTGGCCCCGCGTCGGAAGGGCTGGATCAGCGCGTCAAGCTCCTCGGCCCGGTGGTCGGTGCCCTCGTCCTCCACGGTGATCACCGCGACCTCTGAATCCGCCAGCAGCCCCACGCGGGCGCGGCGGCCGTATTTCAGCGCATTGTCGATCAGGTTCTCCAGCGCGCGCTGCAGGGCGATGGGGCGCGCCATGACCAGCACCGGCCCGTGATCGGGCAGGGCCGTGGCCCGCCGGCCCGCGCCGAAGACCGTGCCGGTGCTTTCCAGCAGCCGCGGCTCCGGCTCGACCAGCTCCACCGGGCGGGCCATGTCCTGGTAATCGGCCACCACGCTTTCCACCAGAGAGGTCAGGGAGATCCGGCGCGGGGCCTCGTGGCTCAGCTCGGACTGGGTATAGGTCAGCACGCTTTCGATCATGCCGGTCATGCGGTCGATATCGGCATCGAACTTCTCGCGCAGCGCCTCGTCTTCAATCAGGGTGGCGCGCAGGCGCAGCCGGGTGGCCGGAGTGCCCAGGTCATGGCTGACACCCGACAGGACCAGCGCGCGGCGGGCAAGGCGTTCGCGCTCGGCCTCCAGGTAGGCGTTGACGGCCTCCACGATGGCATCCAGCTCTGCCGGGCCTTCCGCGCTATAGGCCTGCGGGCCGCCCAGCCTGCGCCGCCGGCCCAGGGCCTCGGCGAACATCTGGAAGCGGGCGGCACTGTCGGCCAGGCGGGTATAGATCGCGGCCAGCGCCAAAAGGGCGATCAGCAGGCCCAGCAGGCGCCAGTCCCTTGGCTGGGCATCGCAGCCCCAGACCGGCGCGCCCTCGATCCGCTGCCACGGGGCGTCCCCCATCCGCGCGAAAAGCACCGGGTCGCTGCAATAGCCCGCCAGCAGCCGGGTCACATGGCCCAGCTTCTCTGGCGCGGTACGGCCCGCACCGGGCACCAGCTTTGACACCTCGTAATGCAGATCCTCGGATACGATGGCCAGGCGCAGCACCACGCCGCCAAAGTCCTCCAGCTCCGAAACCACGGCGTCCCGGATGGTAATCTGGGTGACATAGGCGGGCTTGGGCAGATCGGGAAGCGCGGCGAAGGCGCCGTCACTGGCCCGGCGCTGATCCTCAGGCGCGACCGGCGTGATGGTCACCCCCTGCGGCGCACCGGTGCCCCGCGCCAGGCTGTCGTATAGAGCGACCCCCGCCACATAGGCCCGCCCCAGGTGGCCCTCCCAGGCCGCGCGCGAGCCGAACCAGAGCCAACCTGCCAGCGCCCCGGCAAGAAAGGCCGCGCCCACCCAGATCAGCCCCAGCTGGCGCAGGCTCAGGCGGCGCCTCATGCCTCTTCGGCCGTGACATCCGTGGCCAGCACGTAGCCCGTGCCGCGCAGGGTCTTCAGCAGGTCAGGCACCTTGGGATCCCGTTCGATCTTGGAGCGCAGCCGCCCCACCAGCACGTCGATCGCCCGGCCAGATGTCTCTGCCTCCTCCGCGCCGTCCTCTGCATGCATGTCCAGAGAGGCGGCGATCTCCTCTCTCGTCAGCGGGATATGCGGATTGGCCAGCAGCACCTTCAGAAGCTGGGTCTCGCGCCGCGACAGGGTGACCTGGAAGCCGGCGGGGCTGGTGACCTCGTCCCGCTTGCCGTCATACAGCCAGCCGCCAAAGCGGTACCGCTCGGTCGAGCGGCGATAGACCAGGGAGGGTGTGCGCCGTGCGCGTCCCAGCACGGCGCGGACACGGGCCAGCAGCAGCCTGGGGTTGAAGGGCTTGGCGATATAGTCATCCGCGCCCACCTCGTACCCGGCCATGCGCTGGTGATCGGCCGACAGGGCAGAGACCAGGATGATCGGCATCTCGTGCTCGCGCCGCAGCTCGGCACAGATCTCGACGCCGCTCTCGTCGCCCAGCATCACGTCCAGCAGGATCAGGTCGATCCGCCCCGCCGTAAGATGCGCGCGGATCTCTGACCGGGTGGCGGCCGGAAGCACGAAGAACCCCGACCGGCGCAGGAAATCCGTCAGCATGTCCCGCATGTCGGTATCGTCGTCGACCACCAGGAGCCGTGCGATCGTCATCTGGTGAAGCCTCCCCCCGCTTGCCGGGGCACATTAGGTGAGCCGGGGACGCAGTGCAATTGATCCCGCGCTGGGCTGGCCCGGCCCCCGCCGCCTCCCCCCGCCTTCGTAACAGCATGTAACAGGAGCCCGGTAAATCTGGCCCCCGGGCCGACGGTCCTGTTGCTTCAGGGGGGGCTGCTGCGTGAAATGCGCAGGTCCCCGCCGTTTCGCGGGCCGACGGAATTCTTTGGGAGGAAATCCAGATGAAGATGAAGCACCTATTCGTGGCCACCACCGCGCTGTCGCTCTCTGCGCTGCCGGTCCTGGCAGAACCCCAGGCAGAGGTCCTGCACTGGTGGACCAGCGGCGGAGAGGCCAAATCCGTGGCCGTGCTGCAGGAAGAATTCGCCGAACGCGGCGGTACCTGGACCGACATGCCCGTCGCGGGCGGGGGTGGCGATGCGGCCATGACCGCGCTGCGCGCCCGCGTGCTCTCGGGCAATGCGCCCACCGCCGTTCAGCTGAAGGGCCCGGCAATCCAGGAATGGTACGAAGAGGGCGTGCTGGCCGATATCTCTTCCGTGGCCGAAGCCCAGGGCTGGGCGGACGTGCTGCCCGCGCAGCTGGCAGAGCACATGAAATGCGACGGCACCTGGTGCGCGGCACCCGTCAACGTCCACCGCGTGAACTGGATCTGGGCCAACAAGGACATCCTTGACCAGAACGGGATCGAGATGCCCACCACCTGGGAAGAGTTCAACGCGGCAGCCGAAAAGCTGCAGGCCGCCGGCGTCACGCCGCTGGCCCATGGCGGCCAGGCCTGGCAGGACGCCACGATCTTCGAAACCGTGGTCCTGGGCAAGGGCGCCGATTTCTACCAATCCGCCCTGGTTGATCTGGATCCCGAGGCGCTGGGCTCTGACACCATGGTCGAGGTCTTCGACGAGATGCGCACCCTGCGTGGCTATGTCGATGACAACTTCTCGGGCCGGGACTGGAACCTGGCCACCGCGATGGTCATGAACGGCGAAGCCGCCTTCCAGATCATGGGCGACTGGGCCAAGGGTGAATTCCTGGCCGCCGGAAAGACCCCGGGCGAGGATTTCCTCTGCGGCGCGACCCCGGGTGACGGCTACCTCTACAACGTCGACAGCTTCGCCATGTTCGACGTGGGCGGGGATGACGACAAGGTTGCCGGCCAGGAACTGCTGGCAGAGCTGATCGTCGGCCCCTCCTTCCAGGAGACCTTCAACCTGAACAAGGGCTCCATCCCGGTGCGCTCCGATGTCTCGCTCGACGCTTTCGACATCTGCGCCCAGACCTCGGCGGAGGACATGGCGGCAGATGCCGAAGCCGGCTCCCTGCTGCCCAGCTATGCCCATGGCATGGCGCTGCGCGGCGAACCGGCGGGCGCGATCACCGATGTGGTCACCGCGCATTTCAACTCCGACATGTCCTCTCAGGACGCGGTGCAAATGCTGACCGAGGCCGTCGCCAACGCGATGTAAGCCTTTGACCTGACACGGCCGCCCGCCCCGCACCCCGGGGCGGGCGGCGCTGAATTGCGGAGCGCCCCCATGTCCAACTGGCTCGAAAAACAGGTCCCCAAAGTGGTCCTGGCCCCGACCTTCGCCGCCATCCTGATCTTCGTCTACGGTTTCATCGGCTGGACCGCCTGGGTCTCGCTGACCGGCTCCCGCCTGATGCCCCGGTACGAGATCGAGGGTTTCGGCCAATATACCAAGCTGTTCGCCACGCCCCGCTGGGACACGGCGATGAACAACCTTTTCATCTTCGGCGCGCTCTTCATCATCATCGCCATGGTGCTGGGCCTGCTGCTGGCCATCTTCCTGGATCAGAAGATCCGCACCGAAGGGGCGATCCGCACCATCTACCTCTACCCGATGGCGCTTTCGATGATCGTCACCGGGACGGCCTGGAAATGGATCCTGAACCCCGGTCTGGGGATCGAGGCCACCGTGCGCGGCTGGGGGTTTGAAAACTTCACCTTCGACTGGCTGATCAACCCGGACATGGCGATTTACACGATCGTGCTGGCCGGTGTCTGGCAAAGCTCCGGCTTCGTCATGGCGCTCTTCCTCGCGGGCCTGCGCTCCGTTGACGGAGAGATCATCAAGGCCGCCCAGGTCGATGGCATCCCCACCCACCGGATCTATTCCGCGATCATCATCCCCTCCATGGCGCCGATCTTCCTGTCGGCCTTCATCGTGCTGGCCCACTTGGCGATCAAGAGCTTCGACCTGGTCATCGCGCTGACCGGGGGCGGGCCGGGCTATGCCACGGACCTGCCGGCCACCTACATGTACGCCATGGCCTTCTCGCGCGGGAACCTCGGGCAGGCGGCAAGCTCTGCCATGATCATGATGCTGGTCGTCTTCGCCATCGTCGTTCCCTATCTCTACTCCGAACTGAGGTCGAAACATGACTGATACGACCTATGTCTCTGCCCGCGCGGGCACCCGCAGCACGGGCCAGCGCCTGGGCCGCATCGCCCTGCGCGCCGGGCTCTACGCGGTGCTGATCCTCTTTGCGCTCTGGTACCTGATGCCGCTCTTCGTGATGCTCACCACATCGCTGAAAAGCCTAGAGGAAATCCGCACCGGGTCGCTCGTGGCCCTGCCGCGCGAAATCACCTTCGACGCCTGGAAGACCGCCTGGTCCGGGGCCTGCTCGGGCATCAAGTGCGAAGGGCTGCGCCCCTACCTGTGGAACTCCGTGCTGATCGCGGTGCCCGGCGTGGCGCTCTCGACCCTGATCGGGGCGCTCAACGGCTATGTCTTTGCCCAGTGGAATTTTCGCGGGGCCAACCTGCTCTTCGCCCTGCTGCTCTTTGGCTGCTTCATTCCCTTCCAGGTGGTTCTGCTGCCCATGGCGCGGATGCTGGGGATCCTTGGCATCGCCGGCACCATCCCGGGGCTGATCCTGGTGCACACGGTCTATGGCCTGGGCTTCACCACGCTCTTCTTCCGCAACTACTACGTCACCATCCCGCATGAGCTGGTGCGGGCGGCCAAGATCGACGGCGCGGGCTTCTTCCGCATTTTCTGGTCGATCTTCCTGCCGCTCTCGCTGCCGATCATTGTCGTCACCGTCATCTGGCAGTTCACCCAGATCTGGAACGACTTCCTGTTTGGGGTCAGCTTCAGCCAGTCCGGCACCCAGCCGGTGACCGTCGCGCTCAACAACATCGTCAACTCGACCACCGGCGTGAAGGAATACAACGTCGACATGGCCGCCGCGATCCTCGCCGCCCTGCCGACCCTTCTCGTCTACGTCGTCGCAGGCAAGTACTTCATCCGCGGGCTGACCGCCGGCTCAGTTAAGGGGTAATCCACATGGCACCCATTCTCGACATCCAGAACCTCCGCAAGAGCTACGGCCAGACCGAGATCCTCAAGGACATCAACGTGGCGATCGAACCGGGCGATTTCCTGGTGCTCGTCGGCCCCTCGGGCTGCGGCAAGTCCACGCTGCTGAACTGCATCGCCGGGCTTGAACCGATCACCGCCGGCCGCCTGACCATCGCCGGCAAGGACATGACGGAGGTCTCGCCCAAGGACCGCGACATCGCCATGGTCTTCCAAAGCTACGCGCTCTACCCGACCATGACCGTGGCCAAGAACATCACCTTCGGCATGAAGGTGCGCGGCGTCGACCAGGCCACCCAGGACGCCAAGCTCAAGGAGGTCTCGGAGCTTCTGCAGATCTCCCAGCTGCTCAACCGCAAGCCTGGGCAGCTTTCGGGCGGTCAGCGCCAGCGGGTCGCCATGGGCCGTGCCCTGGTGCGAGATCCTGCGCTCTTCCTCTTCGATGAGCCTCTGTCGAACCTGGACGCCAAGCTGCGCGTGGAGATGCGGACAGAGATCAAGAAGCTGCACCAGACGCTCAATGCCTCCATCGTCTACGTGACCCACGACCAGATCGAGGCGATGACCCTCGCCACCAAGATCGTGGTGATGAAGGGCGGCGTGATCCAGCAGATCGGCACCCCGGCAGAGATCTACAACACGCCCGCGAACCTCTTCGTGGCGGATTTCATGGGCTCTCCGGCGATGAACCTGATCCCGGCCCGCGTTCACCGCGACGGCCACGGCCACCGGATCGAGATCACCCGCGCCCGGAGCGAACCGCTGGTGCTGGCGGACAACCGCCCGCTGGACCTGCCGCAGGACGTCATCATCGGGCTGCGCCCCGAGGATATCGCCGAAGCGGGCTACCGGTCGGGCGAGGCGGTGCAGCAGGCCCCCTGCATGGTCGACATGGTCGAACCGGCGGGCGCGGATACCTACGTGGTCTCTGAACTGGGCGGCAAGCCGGTGACGGCGCGCCTGCACGCGGAAACCTCTGCCATGGCGGGGCAGGAGCTGGACCTGGCCTTCGACCTTGGCAAGGCTTCCTACTTTGCCCCCGAAACCGGTGAGCGGCTGAACTAGGCCCCTCCGGGCGGCCCCGGACAGGACAGCAGATCAAGCGGGCCGGGGCAGGGATGTCCCGGCCCTTGCGGTTTTTCGGCAGAGAGATGCCGCTTTTTCCGCAAGACAGGGTGAAATCCATTCAAATGTGCTAGATTGCTCCGTGAGGCAGTGAAACAGGGCCCGGACCCGGCAAAGGGCTGGCCCGACAACGGGGAGGGGCAGAAGATCCTTAGCCTGGGCAGTAAATCCATTCGGACATTCGCGGCGCTCGCCATGGCGGCGGCGCTCACGGCCTGCGGCAGTGGCACGCAGGTCAACGGGCTCATGAGCCCCAGCCACCTTGACGCGGCGGATTACCGGGCCACCGGCATTCCCTTCGCCTTCGGGGATACCAAGCCCATCGAATGGGAAGGGCTCACGCCAGAGCTCTACCCCGTGCACGGCATCGACGCCGCGCGCTACCAGGGCCGGATCAACTGGAACCGGGCGCGCGCCTCCGGCGTGAACTTCGCTTGGCTGAAGGTGACAGAGGGACGCAACCTGCTGGACCCCGGCTTTGCCATCAACGCCCCCGCCGCCCGTGCCGCGGGCGTGCCCGTGGGCGGCTACCATTTCTACTACTTCTGCCGCACGGCGGAAGAGCAGGCGGACTGGTTCATCAAGAACGTCCCCCGCGTCGCCGGGGACCTGCCGCCGATGCTGGACATGGAGTGGAACCACGGCTCCTCCTGCAAGGTCCGCCCCTCCGCGGCAGAAGTGCGCTCCTATATCCTGACCTTCGCGCAGAAGGTCTCGCGCCACTACGGCACGCGGCCGGTGATCTACACCACGCCGGATTTCTACGAGCATAACGACCTGGGCGCGCTGACGGGATACGAGTTCTTCCTGCGCTCGGTCGCCAGCCACCCCTCCGAACGCTACCCGGATGAACGCTGGACCTTCTGGCAATACTCCGGGACCGGAGTCGTGCCGGGCATCGGCGGCATCGTGGACATGAACGCCTTTGCCGGCGACGCGGCCACCTGGGTCGCCTGGCTCTCCACCCGCCGCCAACGCTGACAGCTGATCTGCCGGCAGAACGGGCGCGGCCCCCATCGAGGGGGCCGCGCCCGTTGTCGGCCTGCGCCTCCCGTCCCGGCTGAGAGGGCGGGGCGCAAAACCCTTGCCGCAGCGCAGAACCTTAACGGGGCTTAACCCGACCGCGCGCCGCGCACCGACGTAATACCGACGGGATGCCGACGTGAAACAGACGTCCCACCGACGCCCCGAAAGCGGGCAGATCCCCCCGTCGCCGCGCTGCAGCGCGCGCCCTCCGGCAAGGCGGGGCGCGAAAGGATTTGCAGCCGGGGCCTGCTCTGGTACTAGCGCTAACAACAGCGAAATCAGGACCCTCGGGGGATGTCATGAAACTTGTCTCTGATGTCGGCGGCACCAATGTACGCTTCGCCCTTGCGAAGGACGGCCATATCCTGGCCGAGACGATCCGCAGCTTCCGCAATGACGATTACGCGGCCTTCCTGGATGCCGCCACCCGCTATGTCGCCGAGGCCGGATCGCCCGCGCTGGAGACCATGGCCGTGGCCGTCGCCGGGCCGGTCAACGGCACCCGCGCCCGGTTGACCAACCGGGACTGGTCCTTTGATACCGCGGTGCTCGACAGCACCTTCGGCGTCACCTCCCGGCTGATCAACGACTTGGAAGCATTGGGATATTCCGTGCCCAGCCTGACCGACGACGGGCTGCTTCAGATCACCACCGACTTCGCCGGCAAGGGCGACCAGGCCGTGGTGGCGGGCATCGGCACCGGCTTCAACGTCTCTCCCGTGGTGATGAAGCCCGAAGGCCCCATGGTGCCCAAGGCAGAGATGGGGCATGTCCAGCTGGCCTGGCGCGCCCGGGCCAAGGTCAGCGAACTGGCGGGCACCGAAGACCACGGCTACGACACCGTCGAACACCTCTATTCCGGGCGCGGCTTTGAAAAGCTCTGGCGGCTCTGGTCCGGCTCCCCCCTTGGCGCGGCCGAGGCGATGGCAGCCGAAGACCCCGCCATGCAGGGTTTCCTGAACCATTACGGCAGCTTGATGGCCTGGCTGGCGCAGGATCTGACCCTGGCCTTCCTGCCGGGGCAGGGGGTGTATTTCTCAGGCGGTGTTGCCCGCGCGGTGCTGACCAAGGGCGGGGCCGCAGCCTTCTGCGCCGCCTATGGAGAGCCGCTGGCGCTCGACACGGCCTCTCATGTGCCGGTCCGCGTCATCCTGGACGACACCGCCGCCCTGGCCGGCTGCGCCGCCGCCTGAATCGGGCCCGAACCCGGCCACCCCGCGGCAGCGCACGCAGGGCTCTCCGCCTGTTAACCCTTACGACCTAACCTGCCGGGCGTGACTCATGCAGTCCGCCCGGCCTCTCACGCTTCGCGCCTTGCCCTTTGCAGATGTGGCAAGGCCGAGCCCGGCCCGAAAACCAGCGGTCAAATATCTTGTAAGGAAGTAACCCCCGGAACCGCCCCCGGCGGCGCGCGCAGGGCAGACCCGACAGCCCCCGCGCAAAGCGGTCATCGGCCCGAAGGCTGCTCTGGGATCATCAGGGGAGGGGGAAGAGAATGGCAGCCCGTAGGGGAATCGAACCCCTCTTTCCAGGTTGAAAACCTGGCGTCCTAACCGATAGACGAACGGGCCATCTCATTTGCCTGGCGTCTTACCAGATCCCCCAAGACAGGCAAGGCCTGAAATGCGCAACATGCTGGTATCCCGAAACATTTTCCGGGTCCGGCCGTGCTGACGCGCGGTGGAAATGGCAGCCCGTAGGGGAATCGAACCCCTCTTTCCAGGTTGAAAACCTGGCGTCCTAACCGATAGACGAACGGGCCGCGCTTGGCGTGAGGCGGGTTCTATGCAAAGCCTTGCTGCCGTGCAAGAGGATTTTTCGCCCGCGAGACGGATTTTTTCACCCCCGTCCACAGGCCGTTACGTCACGCTGCCAAGGGCCTAGCCGTCGCTTGCCGGGGCGGCGTCTTCCAGCCTCAGCTGAACGTTCCTGCGCCCGCCCCAATCGTTGATTTCCAGCTTGCCGGCCAGGTGGAAGGGCCGCCCGCCGTGGTTCTCAAGCGCCGGTCCCAGGGGGCCGTCGAAGGCGCCGAACGTGATCGCCTCGACCCGCTTGCCAAGGCCGTCGGTGAAGCTGATCTTCAGGTGGGTATCGCCGATCCGCTTGGCAAAGCTGATCTTCTGGGAGGGAAAGGCAAAGCGCGGGCCGGGGGCGGAGGCCCCGTAGGGCCCGGCGGCCTCAAGCTGGTCGACCAGCTCGGGCGTGGCGGCACCGGGCATCAAGAGCCCGTCCAGCTTCAGGTCCGCCGGCCCGGCAGAGCCCGCACCCTGCTTGGCCAGCAGCTCCGTCAGGCGCTCCATCGCCGCCTCAAGCTTGTCCCGTGCCACGGTCAGCCCGGCGGCCATCTTGTGCCCGCCGCCCTTGATCAGCAGCCCCTCGGCGGCCAGCTTCTGGATGGAGGCGCCAAGGTCCACGCCGCCGATCGAACGGCCAGAGCCCTTGCCCTCGTTCCCGTCCAGGCCGATCACGATTGCGGGGCGGTTGGTGGCTTCCTTCAGGCGAGAGGCCACGATGCCCACGACACCGGGATGCCAGCCCTCTCCGGCGGCCCAGACAAGCGGGGCCTCAAGACCGCGGGCCTCGGCCTGGGCCATGGCGGCGGCGCGCACCTCTGCCTCGATCTCGCGGCGCTCGGTGTTCAGCTCGTCCAAGCGTTCGGCCATGGCCTTGGCCTCCAGCGGGTCCACGCTGGCCAGCAACCGCGCGCCCAGGTCCGCCTGGCCGATCCGCCCGCCCGCGTTGACCCGCGGTCCCAGAAGGAAGCCAAGGTGATAGGCGGCAGGGGCGGACTTCATGCGCGCGGCATCCGACAGCGCGGTCAGCCCCGGGCGGTCGCGCCGGGCCATGACCTTCAGCCCGGTGCGCACCAGCGCGCGGTTGACCCCGATCAGGGGGGCCACATCGGCCACGGTGGCCAGCGCCACAAGGTCCAGCATGGCCATCAGGTCCGGCCCCTTGGCGCCCTCGTCGCGCATCTGGCGGTTGGCCTCCACCAGCATCAGGAAGACCACGGCGGCGGCGCATAGATGCGCCAGCTCGCCGCTTTCGTCCTGGCGGTTGGGGTTCACCACCCCCAGGCAATCGGGCAGGGTTTCCGCGCCCAGGTGGTGATCCAGCACCACCACGTCACAGCCCGCCGCCGCGATCGGCTCATGGCTGAGCGTGCCGCAGTCCACGCAGATGATCAGGTCGTGCTTGGCGCCAAGCGCGGTCATGGCGGGCACGTTGGGGCCGTAGCCCTCGTCGATCCGGTCGGGGATATAAAGCGTGGCCTGCCGCCCCATCTGGCGCAGCCAGTCGATCAGCAGCGCGGCAGAGGTGCCGCCATCCACGTCGTAATCGGCAAAGACCGCGATCCGCTCCCGCTGCTTGACGGCCTGCAGGAAGCGGGTGGCGACGCGCTCCATGTCCAGCAGGCTGCGGGGATCTGGCAGCAGCTCGGACAGCTTGGGGTCAAGAAAGGCGGCGGCTTCGCCCGGTGCCACGCCGCGCCGCGCCAGAATCCGGCAGAGCGCTTCGGGCAGGTGGTCGCTTTGCACGAGGGCGGCGGCCTGGCGTTCGATATCCCCGGAGGGACCGATCCAGCGGCGTCCGGTCAGCGATTCCTCAACGTCCAGAAAAGACATGGCATTTCCCCGAAATCATTCCCGGGACGGCCCGCCCGGCCTGCCAGGGGCGCAGCCCTGGCGGGGCCTGCCGGTGCCGATGTCCCGAAGTCCCCGCCCAGGCCAAAATGGCGGGCGGAGGCGGTCTGTTTAAACGGCTTCGATCCGCAGCGCCACAGGCTCGCCTTCGACCACGCCGGTCGCGGCCATGCCCTGCAACGCCTTGTCGAGCGCCTTGCGCGGTGTCTTGTGGGTCACGATCAGCACCGGGGCGCGCCCCCCGGTATGGTCGTACTGCCGCATCCGGTGTATGGAGACCTCTGCCTCTGCCAGCACGGAGGCGACCTTGGCCAAGGCGCCCGGCTTGTCCTGCAGCGTGAGCCGCACGTAGTAGGGCGCCGGCGTGGTGGAGACGGCCGGTGTCGCATCGCGCAGGCTGTCGGCCGGCTGGCCGAAGACCGGCAGGCGGAAACCACGGGCGATATCGCAGATGTCACCCAGCACGGCGCTGGCCGTGGGGCCTTCGCCCGCACCGGCCCCGCGCAGCACGATCTGGCCCACAGCGTCGCCTTCCAGCACCACCATGTTGGTGCCGCCTTCCAGCTGGCCCAGCGGGCTGGTGGCGGGCACCAGGCAGGGGGCCATGCGTTGTTCCAGCCCGCGGTCGGTCATCTTGCTGACGCCCAGCAGCTTGATCTTGTAGCCCATGTCCTCTGCGGCGCGGATGTCGTCGATGGTGATCCGCCCGATGCCTTCCAGCTCCATGTCGTCAAAGGCGACCCGGGTGCCGAAGGCGATGGAGGCCAGCAGGGCCAGCTTGTGGCCCGCGTCGATCCCGCCCACGTCCAGGTTGGGATCGGCTTCCAGGTAGCCAAGGTCAGAGGCCTCCTGGAAGACGATGTCATAGGGCAGGCCAGCGGATTGCATCCGCGTCAGGATGTAGTTGCAGGTGCCGTTCATCACGCCAAGGATACGGGTGACATTGTTGCCCGCCAGCCCTTCGGTCAGGGCCTTCACCACGGGGATGCCCCCGGCGACGGCGGCCTCGAAGCGGATCACGCGGCCCGCGCCCTCGGCCTGTTCGGCCAGCGCCTGGCCATGGACGGCCAGCATCGCCTTGTTGGCGGTGACCACGTCCTTGCCCGCGTTCAGGGCCGCTTCCGTGGCGGCCTTTGCCGGGCCGTCGGAGCCCCCCATCAGTTCCACGAAGACATCGACGTCATCGCGGGTGGCCAGGGTGACCGGATCGTCTTCCCAGGCGTAGCCGTCCAGGGGCACGCCGCGATCCTTGCCCCGGTTGCGGGCACAGATGGCGGTAACGGTGATATCGCGCCCGGTGCGGGCGGTGAGCATGGCAGCTTCCTTGCGAAGGATCTTCAACACGCCGATGCCGACGGTGCCGAGACCTGCAATTCCCAGTCTGAGTGGGGCGGGGCGCAGCGGCTCGCTCATTCCGTTTCTCCTGATTTCCGGGTCTGTCCAAGGCAGGGGCCTAGCGCCTTACGGCCTGCCTTGCAACGCAGCTTTTGCGGGGAAGGGGCCCGGGGCAGACCCCATCGGGCACAGCCCGGCGTCCTCAGCCACCCAGATCCGCATTGCGCAGCGCGTCGGCGCGCCGCCGCAGGGCCTCGGCGCGGGCCAGCACGTGGCTGTCGTCTTCTTCCTGAAGGCGCGGGGCGCCGGGGATCGCGGCCCGGATCTGGCCAGAGGGCAGCAGCGCGGGGTAGGGGGCGGCACGGTCCGCCGCGCTCAGCCGGTCATTCAGTCCCGGCGGCGTGGTGCAGCCGCTCAGCGCCAGCAGGGCCAGGGTTGCAAACCCGGCAGCTTTCAGGCCCGGACGGGCGGATCTGGTTGGAAGATGAGGCAGCGCAAACATGTGCTAGCAATGCCCCGCCTGCAGCGTCTTGGCAAGCCGGGCCCTCGCTTTTGGCGGGTGGCTGCGCTAAGGGGCGCTGAGAGTTTGTGGGAGGCGATGATGAGCGAAGAGATCCTGGCCCGGATCACGGCAAGCCCCGTGCGGCGCTGGTTCGGTGTCTGCGTGCTGCTGGCGCTGGCGCTGGCCGTACTGAGCATCGCCTTCACCCCGGAAGAGGTCGCCCTGACCCGCCGCCTGCCACTGACCCTTCTGGGCCTGGCCGTTGCCGGCGCGGGACTGGGGTTGTACCGGGCCACTGCCCTGGCGCTTGAGCTGACCCCGCAGGGGTTGCGCGACAGCTCGGGCCGGATGATCGCGCCGATGGAGCAGATCCTGGGCGTCGATCGCGGCACCTTCGCCTTCAAGCCCTCCAACGGATTCGTTCTGAAGCTCGGCGCGAAATACGGGCTGGTGCTGCGGCCGGGTCTTTACTGGCGGATCGGCAAGCGGGCCGGAATCGGCGGGGTCCTGCAAGGCGCGGAGACCAAGCAGATGGCCGATATCATCGCCGTGATCCTGGCCGAGCGCGCCGCGCAGGACCAGGCCTGATCCCCGTCGCGCTGCGATGCGGCGGCGGCGATCCCGTTAACCACCTGATGTCCCGTGCCTTTCGGGCGCTGCGGCGTCGCGGCAGCGCGGCGCAATCGCGGTCTTATGCCAGGGAAAGAGGACTCGGGGTTGCCTTTTGCCCCCGTGGCTGAGCAACCTGCTTAAATCGCGGGCAGATCTTAAGGGATCCCTCATGGATCCGGGTCATTCTCCGTGCGACCGAAATTTGGAGTTTAGGCATGCAACCTGTTCAGGAACCGGGCTTTCGCCAGAGCGTAGAGCTGATGTTCAACCGGGCCGTGGCATTGATGGATCTCAGTCCGGGGCTGGAGGAAAAGATCCGTGTCTGCAACGCGACCTATGTCGTCCGGTTCGGGGTGCGCCTGCGCGGGCAGATCCACACCTTCACCGGCTATCGCGCGAACCACTCCGAACACATGGAGCCCGTGAAGGGCGGCATCCGCTACGCGCTTTCCGTCAACCAGAACGAGGTCGAGGCACTCGCGGCTCTGATGACCTTCAAATGCGCCCTGGTCGAGGCCCCCTTCGGCGGCTCCAAGGGCGGGCTGTGCATCGATCCGCGCGAATGGGACGAACATGAGCTGGAACAGATCACCCGCCGCTTCGCCTATGAGCTGATCAAGCGCGACATGATCAACCCGGCCCAGAACGTGCCCGCCCCCGACATGGGCACCGGCGAGCGTGAGATGGCCTGGATGGCCGACCAATACGCGCGCATGAACACCACCGACATCAACTCCCGCGCCTGCGTGACGGGCAAGCCGCTGAACGCCGGCGGCATCGCCGGCCGGGTCGAGGCGACGGGACGTGGCGTGCAATACGCCCTGCGGGAGTTCTTCCGCGAACCCGCCGACGTGGCCAAGGCCAACCTGACAGGCGGGCTGGACGGCAAGCGCGTGATCGTCCAGGGCCTGGGCAACGTGGGCTACCACGCGGCGCATTTCCTGCGCACGGAGGACGGCGCGAAGATCACCGGCATCATCGAACGCGACGGCGCGCTCTATTCCGAAGCGGGCCTGAACGTCGAACATGTCCGCGAATGGATCGCCAGCCACGGTGGCGTGAAGGGCTTCCCCGAAGGGCAATTCGTGGCCGATGGCGCCTCCCTGCTGGAAGAGGACTGCGATATCCTGATCCCCGCCGCGCTTGAGGGGGTGATCAACCTGGGCAACGCGGACCGCATCAAGGCGCCCCTGATCGTCGAGGCCGCGAACGGCCCGATCACCGCCGGCGCCGATGAGATCCTGCGCCAGAAGGGCATCGTCTGCATTCCCGATCTCTACGCCAACGCCGGCGGCGTGACGGTCTCCTATTTCGAATGGGTGAAGAACCTAGGCCACATCCGCTTTGGCCGCATGGGCCGCCGCCAGGAAGAGGCGCGCCACCAGCTGATCGTGGATGAGCTGGAGCGCCTCTCGGCCGATACCGGCATCGGCTGGCAGCTCTCTCCCGGCTTCAAGGAGAAATACCTGCGCGGCGCCGGTGAGCTTGAGCTGGTGCGCTCGGGTCTGGACGATACCATGCGCACGGCCCTGCAATCGATGCGCGAGGTCTGGCATGGCCGCTCCGACGTGGAGGACCTGCGCACCGCCGGTTACCTCGTTGCGATCGACCGTGTCGCCTCCAGCTACCGTGCCAAGGGGCTCTGAGGCGGGCCGTTTCGCCGTATCGGTGCCGTGAGTGTCGGGGGCTTGCCCCCGCGCCGTGGTGGGGGCTCGATGCCCCCGGCGCGGCGTTCCCTCTTGCCGGCGCAGCGCCTTTGCAAGGAGCCGTTCCCTCGGGTCGGTGACCGGCCCGGGGACCACCCTTCAGGCGCTGTGGCGGTGGCGCAGAACGCAGCGATCCAGGAAGTGATGGATCTTCTCGCCCCAGTTCTCTGTCTCGATCTCCGTCTCGGAGAGGTGTAGCTGGGCGACCGGATCACGCCCAGTCAGGCGCTCCATCTCCGAAAAGACCTCGTCCGGGAACCGCTCTTCTTCCGAGGTGCACAGGAAGGCGACGCGGGCGGGCAGGCGGGGCTGGGTTTCCAGCCAGTGGCGCAGCGCCGGCGCGATGTGGCTGCCAAGCGCCGGGGTGCCAAGCACCATCAGGTCGCTCTTGTGCCAGGGCTGATCCGGCACGAACAGGTCCGGGCCACGCTTGCGGGTCAAAAGGGTCGAGACACCGCGCCTCAGCGCCGCCCTGCGGCCGGGTGCGGGCTCGGGTGTCGCGATTTCGTGCAGCTGTGCGCCCAGCTGCCAGGCCAGCTCTTCGCCCACGGTCAGCGTCTCTTCCGCCGAAGCGTCAAGCAGGATACGGCATGTCATTGGCTTCCCCCATCCTTCAGGAAAGTTCTGCCGTGCCTTCATCGCAATGTCATGAGTCGACTTTGCCGGCGATCTGATTCATGCCCCCTGACGGGCCAATAATCCGTGAGGTGATCAAAATTTCGGCAATCTCACCGCGATGCATTGCCACTTGGCCGCCTAGTTGCTTTTCTTCCCCGGCAGGCACGAGGGGGTGAATATGCGGTTTTCCGGGCTGCGGGTCCTCAGGGAAGGGCTTTCTGGCAACAAGGGCTGGGGGCCGCAATGGCGCGATCCGGCGCCCAAACCGGCCTATGATATCGTGATCATCGGCGGCGGTGGGCACGGGCTTTCCACGGCCTACTACCTTGCCCGCGAACACGGGCTCAAGAACGTCGCGGTGCTGGAAAAGGGCTACCTGGGCGGCGGCAACGTGGGGCGCAACACGACCATCGTGCGTGCCAACTACATCCTGCCCGGCAACTCGGAGTTCTATTCCCATTCGCTTAAGCTCTGGGAGGGGCTTGAGGAAGAGCTGAATTACAACGTGATGCACAGCCAGCGCGGGCTGATCAACCTGTTCCATTCGGATGGCCAGCGCGATGCCTTCGTGCGGCGCGGCAATGCCATGCGCAACCAGGGCGATGATGCAGAGCTTCTGGACCGCGATGGCGTGCGCAAGCATCTGCCCTATCTCGATTTCGACCAGGGGCGGTACCCGATCCACGGCGGCCTGCTGCACCGGCGCGGCGGCACGGCGCGGCATGATGCCGTGGCCTGGGGCTATGCGCGCGGTGCCTCTGACCGGGGCGTCGACCTGATCCAGAACTGCGAGGTCACCGGCATCGACGTGGAGGGCGGCAAGGTCACCGGCGTGCAGACCAGCCGCGGCGCGATCAAGGCGCGCAAGGTGGCGATCGTCACCGCCGGGCGCTCGGGCCAGGTGGCGGCCATGGCCGGCATGCGCCTGCCGATCGAAAGCCAAGTGCTGCAGGCCTTCGTGACCGAGGGGCTGAAACCCGTGATCGATCACGTGGTCAGCTTCGGCATGGGGCATTTCTATATCAGCCAGTCGGACAAGGGCGGGCTGGTCTTCGGCGGGGACCTCGATTTCTATCCCTCCTACGCGCAGCGCGGCAACCTGCCCACGGCGGAACACGTGATGGAGGCCGCGATGACCCTGATGCCGGCGATCGGCAAGGCGCGCGTGCTGCGCTCCTGGGGCGGAATCATGGACATGACGCCCGATGGCTCTCCGATCATCGACAAGACGGATATCGACGGGCTCTACCTGGATTGCGGCTGGTGCTACGGCGGCTTCAAGGCGGTGCCCGGGTCAGGCTTCGCGCTGGCGCATCTGATCGCCACGGGCCGGCCCCACGACAGCGCCGCGAAACTGCGGCTTGACCGGTTCCGCGACGGCTACGGTCTGATGGACGAGGAAGGCACCGGCGCGCAGCACCACCTTCACTGAAGGCAAGCCCCGACGCCGGGCAGAAGGAAGAAGGATCGGACATGCGGCTTACCTGTCCCCGTTGCGGCTCTCGTGATCTGCGGGAATTCACCTATCGCGGCGCCGCGCTTGCCCGGCCCGACAGCCAGGAGTGGTCCCCAGCCTGGGACGACTACCTGCATCTGCGCGACAACCCTGCCGGCCTCTCGACTGAATACTGGTATCACGGGCTGGGCTGTGCCGCCTTCCTGATCGTGCAGCGCGACACCCGCACGCATGAGGTCCACTCGGTCACCCTGGCAGCGGAGGGACGGACATGAGGCTTCCTTCCGGAGGGCAGATCGACCGCGACACACCTGTCCGTTTCCGCTTTGACGGGCGCGATTACACGGGCTTCCAGGGCGATACCCTGGCCTCTGCGCTGATGGCCCATGACGTGCGGGTGCTGGCGCGTAGCTTCAAGTATCACCGCCCGCGCGGCACTTTCAGTGCGGGTAGCGAAGAGCCGAACGCGCTGGTCACGCTTGGCTCTGGCGCAGGTGCTGATCCCAACGTGCGTGCCACCCAGCAGGAGCTTTTCGACGGGCTTGAGGCTTTTGGCCAGAACGCCTGGCCCTCCGTCGGATTTGACGTGATGGAGGTGAACGACCTGCTCTCGGATTTCCTGGGGGCGGGCTTTTACTACAAGACTTTCATGTGGCCGAAGAAGGCCTGGGAACGCCTGTACGAGCCGATCATCCGCCGCGCCGCCGGGCTGGGCAGGCTGTCCGGCAAGGCGGATCCGGACCGCAATGAAACCGCCTTTGCCCATTGTGATCTACTGGTGATCGGTGGTGGACCCGCGGGGCTGATGGCGGCCTTGGCGGCAGGGCAGGCCGGGGCAGACGTGATCCTCTGCGAGGAAGAGGCGCGCCTTGGCGGACGGCTTCTGAGCGAGGTGGAGCAGATAGACGGGGGCCCGGCGCTCGACTGGGTGGCAAAGGTCAAGCGCAGCCTGAAAGAGCTACCGAATGTCCGCATCATGGCGCGAACCACCGTCACGGGTGTCTACGACTGCGGCACCTACGGGGCGCTGGAACGGGTCTCTCGTCACATGCCACGCGGGCGCGCGCCGGTGGATTGCTTCTGGCGCATCACCGCGCGCAAGGCGGTCCTGGCCGCCGGCGCTATCGAGCGCCCGATTGCCCTGCGCAACAACGACCGCCCCGGCGTCATGCTGGCCGGTGCCCTGCGCGCCTATGTGAACCGCTATGCCGTTGCGCCGGGGCGCGCCGTGGTGATCTTCGGTAACAACGATGACGCTCACCGCTCGGCCCGCGATCTGCTGGCCGCTGGCGTCCACGTGGCGGCCCTGATCGATTCCCGGCCCGATGCCACCTGTGATCTGCCGCTTGCCTTCCACCCCGGCGCAGTGGTCACCGCCGTCCATGGCCGCAACGTGGTGGAGGCGATCACCTTCCAGGAGGCCAGCGGGCGCAGCCAGAAACTGCAATGCGATTGCCTGGGGCTGTCCGGGGGCTGGAACCCCTCGATCCACCTGACCTGTCACCTGAACGGGCGGCCCGTCTGGGACGAGGGGATCGCGGCTTTCGTCGCACAGGAGGGCGCCGTGCCCGGCCTGCATCCCGTGGGCGCGGCCGGCGCGGTCTTTTCGACCGCAGGCGCATTGGACACGGGCGCGGAAACGGCCGGCGAATTGCTCAGCCAGATGGGTTTTGACCCTGCAGAGATCACGGTGCCAGAGGCAGAGAGGCAGGCCTACGCCATAGCGCCGCTGTGGAACGTGCCGGGGACAGGGCGCGCCTGGCTGGACCTTCAGAACGACGTGACGGTGAAGGACGTGCGCGGCGCGGCGGCCGAGAATTTCCGCTCCGTCGAGCACATGAAGCGCTACACGACCCAGGGCATGGCCCCCGACCAGGGCAAGACCTCCAACATCGGGGCGCTGGCGGTGCTGGCCGATGCCACCGGGCGCGATATCCCCGGCACCGGCACCACCACATACCGCCCACCTTTCGCGCCGGTGCCCATCGCGGCCATGGGGGCAGGGGGGCGCGGCACCGGGTTTGCCCCGCAACGCTTCATCACCAGCCATGACCTCTCTGTCGCCATGAACGCGCCGATGGTCGAGGCCGGGCTGTGGTACCGCCCCAGCTTCTTCCCCCGCGCCGGTGAAAAGACCTGGCGCCAGTCCTGCGACCGAGAGGTCGCTATGGTGCGCAGCGCGGTCGGCATCGCCGATGTCTCCACCCTGGGCAAGATCGACATCCAGGGCGCGGATGCGGCGGCTTTCCTTGATTTCGTCTACGCCAACAAGTTCTCGACCCTGAAGCCGGGGCGGGTGCGTTACGGGCTGATGCTGCGCGAAGACGGCCACGTCATGGACGATGGCACCACCGCCTGCCTTGCCCCGGACCACTACGTCATGACCACCACCACGGCGGCCGCCGGGCCGGTGATGATGCACCTGGAGTTCGCTTCCCAGGTGCTGAAGCCCGAGTGGGACGTGCGGCTGACATCCGTGACCGAGCAATGGGCGCAATTCGCCGTGGCCGGTCCGCAATCCCGTGCGCTGCTGGAGGCGCTTCTTGAACGGGACCTGTCGAATGATGCCTTCCCCTTCATGTCCTGCGCCCCCATCACGCTGGCGGGGGTAAAGGGGCGGCTTTTCCGCATCTCCTTCTCTGGTGAGCTGGCCTATGAAATCGCCGTGCCGGCGCGCTACGGCGAAAGCCTGTTCCGCACGCTCGTGGCGCGGGCAGAGGCCCTGGGCGGCGGCGCCTACGGGATGGAGGCGCTGAACATCCTGCGCATCGAAAAGGGTCTGCTGACCCATGCAGAGCTGCACGGGCGCACGACGGCCTTCGACCTTGGACTGGAAAGGATGCTGTCCCCGTCCAAGGATTTCATCGGCAAGGCGGCGGCCAGCCGTCCGGGCCTTGTGGATCCGGACCGCGAAAGGCTGGTTGGGCTGCGCTCCCTGGGTCCGGTCCTGCAGATGACGTCGGGCGCCTTCCTGTTCGAAGAGGGGGCAGAGCCGGTGCGCGAGAATGCACAGGGCTACGTCACCTCCGTCGGCTATTCGCCAACCCTGCCGGGCTTCCTGGCGCTGGCCTTCCTGAAGAACGGGCCGGAGCGTCACGGCGAACAGATCCGCATGGTCGACCACCTGCGCGGCATCCATGCCAATTGCGAAGTCTGCGATCCGCAGTTCTTCGACCCCGAAGGAGAGCGAGTACGTGGCTGAAACCTTCACCCTCACCGCCCAGAACGCCTTGCCCCAGGGCGATGTGATGACCCTTGGGGAAACCGGGATCCGCGTGGCCCCGATGGCCCGGCTGACCACGCTGATGCCGGGCAGAGGGGACCAGGACATCTTTGCCCGCGCGCTCAGGCGGCACCACGGGCTGGGCCTGCCGCAGGCCGGGCAAAGCACCACCGCTGACGGGGTGGAATGCCTCTGGTTCGGCCAGGGCCAGTACCTGCTGATCGGGGCAGAGGCCAACGTGAACCTGCTGAAATCGGCGGCGCTGACGGATCAGTCCGATGCCTGGTCCACGGTCCTGATCGAGGGGCCGCTGGCCCGTGACGTGCTGGCCCGGCTGACCCCGCTGGACCTGCGCGCTGCCACCTTTGCAGAGGGGGCGACGGCCCGCACGGAGATCCGGCACATGATGGCTTCCATCACACGTGTCTCTGACAGCGGCTTTCGGCTGATGGTCTTCCGCTCCATGGCCCAGACCCTTCTGCATGAGCTGAAAGAGACCCTGGAAATGGTGGCGGCGCGCCCATGAGGGGCGGGCCCGTGATGCCCTGAGCGAATTTCATCCACAGATTTGATCGCCTTCGCACCCCGGCCCGTCTGGACTTGGGCGGCGCTAGGCACGATATTCGGACCATGTCGCTCACTCCCGCTTTCATGGATGAATTGCGCTCCCGCATCTCGCTCGCGCAGGTGGTCGGGCGGAAAGTCATGTGGGATCAGCGCAAGTCGCAGCCCGGCAAGGGCGATCTTTGGGCGCCTTGCCCCTTCCACCAGGAAAAAAGCGCCTCTTTCCACGTCGATGACCGCAAGGGCTTCTACTACTGCTTCGGCTGCCATGAGAAAGGCGATGCGATCTCCTTCGTGCGCCAGACAGAGAACGTCGAGTTCATGGAGGCGGTCGAGATCCTGGCCAAGGAAGCCGGGATGCAGATGCCGGCCCGCGACCCGATGGCGGCGAAGAAGGCCGAGCAGCGCGCCTCTCTCACGGATCTGATGGAGGAAGCCGTACGCTTCTTCTCTCTCAGCCTGCGGGGTGGGGGTGGGCGCGCGGCGCGCGATTACCTGGATCATCGCGGGCTGGACGAAGCCGCCCGCGAACGCTGGGGCCTGGGATTCGCGCCGGATGCCTGGCAGGGGCTCTGGGATCACCTGATCGGCAAAGGCGCCAAGCCGGAAGAGCTGATGGACTGCGGGCTGGCCAAGCCTTCACGCAACGGCGGCAAGCCTTATGACACCTTCCGCAACCGGATCATGTTCCCCATCCGGGACACGCGCGGGCGCTGCATCGCCTTCGGCGGCCGGGCCATGGATCCGGACGACAACGCCAAGTACCTGAACTCGCCCGAAACCCAGCTTTTCGACAAGGGGCGCACGCTTTACAACCACGGCCCCGCGCGGGAGGCGACCGGCAAGGGCCAGCCGCTGATCGTGGCCGAAGGCTACATGGATGTGATCGCCCTGGCCGAGGCCGGCTTCGGCGGCGCCGTCGCCCCGCTTGGCACCGCGGTCACCGAAACCCAGCTTGAGATGCTCTGGCGGGTCTCTCCGGAACCGGTCTTCGCGATGGATGGCGATACCGCGGGCCTGCGCGCCGCCCAGAAGGTGCTGGATCTTGCGATGCCCAAGCTGCGTGTCGGCCAGACCGTGCGCTTCATCCTGCTGCCAGAGGGCCAGGACCCGGATGACCTGCTGAAGACCAAGGGCCCGTCCGCCATGCAGGCGCTGATAGACGAGGCCCTGCCATTGGTAGAGCTGCTGTGGCGGCGCGAGACAGAGGGCAAGACCTTCGATAGCCCGGACCGCCGTGCGGCCCTGGACGCCGCCCTGCGCGCCGCGACCCGCCAGATCGAGGACGAGGGTCTGCGCTATCACTACGATCAGGCCCTGCGCGAAAAGACCCGTGCGCTCTTTCGCCCGGCGCGGCCCGGCGGCAAGACGCCCTTCCAGCCGCGTGGCAAGGGGCGCTGGCAACCGCCTGCCGTGCCCCAGGTCACCACGAAGAACTCTTTGCTGGCCTCGGAAGATGACAACCAGCTGGAAGCGCTGCGCGAAGCGGTGATCCTGGCCGCGCTGATCGTGACCCCCTCTGTCGCCGCGGAGTTCGAGCCGGATCTGGAAAAGATGGAATGCCGCGATGCGCGTCACGCCGCCCTGCGGGATCTTGTCCTGATCCATTCCGTCGACGGGGCAGAGGCCCTGCGGAGTGAAATCACCACGCGCCTTGGGTCCGATGCCCTTGACGAACTGCTGGCGCGGACCCATGTGGCTCTGTGTCCTCCGGTACGTTTCCCGGGGGATGAGGAACGGGCCCGCATGACCGTGGCCGAGGAATTTGCCAAGCTTCAATCCGTCCGGGCCCTTCAGGCCGAAGTGGCCGAAGCGCAGGAGGATATCCTGGCAACGGAGGATGAGGCGATGACATGGCGCCTTGGCCAGGCCGCGCAGGCCCGCAGCAATGCGTCGCGCAGCAACAACGAGGATCGTGCCGAATATGATCTTGGAGAGAACGGCGCGCGCATCAACCGGGAGGAGCGCACGGCGCTGGATGCATTGCTACAGTCGATTCGCTATACCAAGCCACGGCGTTAAGCCGAAAAACACAGGGTTCCTCAAGAAATTCAGGGTAAACGGGTGTGCGAATCGCACAAAGGCGCTATTGATTCGGACCAATCGAATCGCAGCCCTCGTGATTCGTTCCGTACGATCCCGGACCTCTCTTCCGGGTCTTCGCCCCGGACCAACCGACGCCGGACCCACAGCCTAGGAGTACCGCCATGGCCGCCAAGGATAACGACGAAGCCCAGATGGAAGAGCAGGAGGCAGAAGTCTCCCTCGACATGAGCCAGGCCAATGTGAAGAAGATGATCGCGGAAGCGCGTGAAAAGGGCTTCATCACCTACGACCAGCTCAATCAGGTCCTGCCGCCGGATCAGGTGTCCTCCGAACAGATCGAAGATGTCATGTCCATGCTCTCTGAGATGGGCATCAACATCATCGAGGATGAAGAGGCCGAGGAAGAAGAAAGCAAGACGACCGCCGTCACCACGACGAACCAGAACCGCGAAGTCACCATCGGTGGCAGCGGCTCTGAAAAGCTGGACCGTACCGATGACCCGGTGCGCATGTACCTGCGTGAGATGGGCAGCGTCGAACTGCTGAGCCGCGAGGGCGAGATCGCCATCGCCAAGCGGATCGAAGCCGGCCGCAACACGATGATCGCCGGCCTCTGCGAAAGCCCGCTGACCTTCCAGGCCATTACCATCTGGCGCGACGAACTTCTTTCCGAAGACATTCTTCTGCGCGACGTGATCGACCTTGAGACGACCTTCGGCAACACGCTGGGGGACGAAGAGGAAGAGCCCGTCGTCGATACCTCTGCCGTGAAATCTCAGCCCAAGGCCGACAGCGGCCCGGAGCTGGACGCAGACGGCAATCCCATCGCCAAGGATGACGATGACGACGAGGACGATCAGCAGAACATGTCCCTTGCGGCCATGGAAACCGCGCTGAAGCCGCGCGTGCTGGAGACCCTCGACCGGATCGCCGACGATTACGAGATGCTGTCCGAAATGCAGGACCAGCGGATCAGCGCGACCCTGAACGAGGACAATTCCTTCAACGCCGGGGCAGAGGCGCAGTACCAGAAGCTGCGTTCGGAAATCGTGGAGCTGGTGAATTCGCTTCACCTGCACAACAACCGTATCGAAGCCCTGATCGACCAGCTTTACGGCATCAACCGCCGCATCATGCAGATCGACAGCGCGATGGTGAAACTGGCTGACCAGGCCCGGATCAACCGCCGTGAGTTCGTCGAGGAATATCGCGGCCACGAGCTGGATCCGAACTGGATGGAACGCATGGCCGGCAAGCCCGGCCGCGGCTGGCAGATGTTCATCGAACGCTCCTCCGACAAGGTCGAGGAGCTGCGCTCTGACATGGCCCAGGTCGGTCAGTACGTCGGTTTGGATATCTCTGAATTCCGCCGCATCGTGCAGCAGGTCCAGAAGGGTGAGAAAGAGGCCCGCCAGGCCAAGAAGGAAATGGTGGAAGCCAACCTTCGCCTGGTGATCTCCATCGCCAAGAAATACACGAACCGTGGCCTGCAATTCCTTGATCTCATTCAGGAAGGCAACATCGGCCTGATGAAGGCCGTGGACAAGTTCGAGTATCGCCGCGGTTACAAGTTCTCCACCTACGCGACCTGGTGGATCCGTCAGGCAATCACCCGGTCCATCGCGGACCAGGCGCGCACGATCCGGATCCCGGTCCACATGATCGAGACGATCAACAAGCTGGTCCGCACGGGCCGCCAGATGCTGCACGAGATCGGCCGCGAGCCGACCCCGGAAGAACTGGCCGAGAAGCTTCAGATGCCGCTCGAAAAAGTGCGCAAGGTCATGAAGATCGCGAAAGAGCCTATCTCTCTCGAAACCCCGATCGGGGACGAGGAAGACAGCCAGCTTGGCGATTTCATCGAGGACAAGAACGCGATCCTGCCGCTGGATTCCGCCATTCAGGAAAACCTGAAGGAAACCACGACCCGCGTGCTCGCCTCGCTCACCCCGCGTGAGGAACGTGTGCTGCGGATGCGCTTCGGCATCGGCATGAACACCGACCACACCCTGGAAGAGGTTGGCCAGCAGTTCAGCGTGACCCGCGAACGGATCCGTCAGATCGAAGCGAAAGCCCTGCGCAAGCTCAAGCACCCCAGCCGCTCGCGCAAGCTGCGCAGCTTCCTGGATCAGTAAGGCCCGGCATGTCGTTCTTGAAAAAACTGTTCGGCGGCGGCGACAAGCCCGCCGCTGAGGCGAGCGCGCCGGCCGGCCCGGTCACCGAATATGAAGGGTTCCGCATCACCCCCGAACCGATGCCGGCGGACGGACAATTCCGCATCGCCGCAACGATCGAGCGGGAGGTCGGGGGCGAACTGCGCACCCACAAGCTGATCCGGGCCGATGTGCTGCGTGACAGGGACGAGGCGGCGACAGCCTCTGTCCAGAAGGCGCGTCAGTTGATCGACCAGATGGGCGAACGCCTTTTCGATTGAAAGAAAGCCGCTGGGATCTTGGTCCCGGCGGCTTTGCTTTTGGCACCATGGCCCGCGCATCCCGCGTGAGGGCCCGCGCAGCCGGCGCAACACTCAGGTTTTCATTTCACGGATCGATTTGCGGATCAGCTTCCAGTCGCTGGCCTCTTCCGTGCTGTCGGTCTGCTCGCAAATGCGAATCTTTTCCGCCACCACGGCTTCTGCTGCAGGTCCATAGGCGCGGAACAGGGCCGCAGCCTGTTGGGATGCTTGCATCGGTTGCATCTTGGCTCCTCCTTTTTGCGCCGCCCCTTCTCCTCCGGCGGCCGGCACAGGCTATCACATCGCGGCCCGTTTTGCAGTGATTGCGGCCTGGGCGATCTGCTTGAGCCAGGGAAAGCCTATCTGTGCGCCTATGCCCGCCCATGCCTGATCCCCGGCCACAAGCCGGCGCCGCCCGTAGCGACCAAACGCTTCCTGGCGTGAAAACTCCGCCCCAAGTCGCCCCGCCCTTGCGCTTTTCTGTCGCGCCCAGCAATGTCGGCCCGACCGCTCAGGAGCTGCCGATGCCGCAAACCGCCCGATGGACCGACCTCGTCCCGCACCGTTCCTGGCTATTGTCGGAAGCAGATGGCTTGCTGCGCTTCTTCGAGGCTTCGGTGATCGATCCGAAGGGGGGCTTCTTTACCCTGGACCGTCAAGGCAACCCGCGCGAGGCAGAGGCTTTTCGGGCTCTCCACGACACCACGCGCCTGGTGCATTGCTTTGCCCTGGCAGAGCTGATGGGGCGACCCGGTGCCGGTGTAATCGTCGAACACGGCTTGGATTTTCTGCGCCAGGCCCATCGCGACCCTCACCTTGGAGGCTTCGCCTGGCTCGCGGACACCACGGGCAACAGAAGCGGGCGCAAGACAGCCTATGGTCATGCCTTCGTGCTTCTGGCGGCCTCTACCGCGCAGCTGGCCGGGCATGACAGCAGCGATATCCTGAAAGAGGTTACAGAGGTCATAGACACGCGCTTCTGGGAAGAGGGGCCGGGCGCCGTCACCGAGGAGTTCGAGCTCGATTGGACCCCGCTTCCGGACTACCGGGGCCAGAACTGCAACATGCACATGACCGAGGCACTGATGGCCGCCTATGAGGCCACGGGCAAGGTCGGCTACCTGCAGAAGGCCGAACGTATCGCGGCGCTGATCATCCATCGCCACGCGCGGGCCTATGACTGGCGCGTGGTGGAGCATTTCACCGCCGACTGGCGCCCGGACACCACCTATGACGGCGACCCGATGTTCCGCCCGGCGGGTATCACGCCGGGTCATGGGCTGGAGTGGGTGCGCCTTCTGGTCCAGCTCTACCGCACTGGTGGCGGCTCGCAGGACTGGATGATCGAGGCCGCCCGCGGTCTTTTCGCCCGCGCCACGCAGGATGGCTGGGATAAGGAAAACGGCGGGCTGGTCTACACCACTGATTTCAACGGCGCTCCGCTGGTTGCCGAGCGGTACTGGTGGCCGGTCTGCGAGGGAATCGGGGCGGCACATGCCCTGCGCGGGCTCGATGACGGGGCAGAGGACTGGTACCGCCGCTTCTGGGATTTCGCGGCGACCCGGCTGATCGACCGACCGCATGGCGGCTGGTTCCCACAGCTGGATGCGACGGGCGCACCCTCCGAGGATCCCTTCTTCGGAAAGCCCGACCTTTATCATGCGCTCCAGGCCTGCCTTGTGCCGCTATGGCCGGTCGAAGGCTCTGTCGCGCGTCATCTTCTTGGTCGCGCTTGAAAACTTGCGGAGTACCTGATGCTTTTGCCGGGCAGGGGGGTAACCCCACCCGCAGGAGGCCAAAACGACAGAAGGCCGCCAATGGCGGCCTGTCTCATCGTGATCTCGTGAGAGAATTGGAGCGGGCGAAGAGATTCGAACTCTCGACCCTTACCTTGGCAAGGTAATGCTCTACCCCTGAGCTACGCCCGCTCGCGTGATCCAGTACGCCGGTTTCCCGCGCCCCTCGATGTCCAGGTCAAAGACCCTTCCCCGAGAGGAAAATTGGAGCGGGCGAAGAGATTCGAACTCTCGACCCTTACCTTGGCAAGGTAATGCTCTACCCCTGAGCTACGCCCG
>NZ_JAATOW010000018.1 GCF_011806405.1 Pseudooceanicola sp. HF7
GATAAGCACCAGCAGGGCGGGCAAAGCCCGACCAACGGCCGATGGGGGCTCAATGCCCCCAAAGGCCGTCGCCCCCTCCCCTGCCGGTCACCCCCGCAGATCAGAGAGCAGGCGGGCCAGCATCGCATCGCAGGCGGCAAGGGCGCTCTCTTCCAGGTATTCGTCCGGCTGGTGCCCCTGCCCTGCCATGTCACCGGGTCCGCAGACCACGGTGGGAATGCCGAGACCCGCGAAAAAGCCGGCCTCTGTTCCGAAGGCCACCTTGGTCGTGCCCGTCCCGGCCAGGTCGCAGGCCCAGCGGGCAAGCGTTCCGTCCGGCTCGACATCCAGCCCGGGGTAGGCCGAGAGGCGCTCGCGCTGCACCAGCCCGGCCTCTCCTTCGCTGTATTGCGCCTGCACCTGCGCAAGCAGCGTGTCGATCCGGGCCTCTATCCGGTCCGGGGCATCGGCGGCCAGGTGACGGTATTCGAAATCGAGCGTCGCCAGGTCCGGCACGATGTTCAGCGCCTGCCCGCCCTGCATCCGCCCCACGTGGAAAGTGGTATGGGGCACGGCATAGGCCGCGTCGCGCGCGCCATTGGCCCGATAGTCCTGTTGCAGGCCGCGCAGCCCGGTGACCAGATCGGCGGCCATGTCCAGCGCATTGATGAACTGCGGGGCCAGGGCGGAATGGCCCGCCCGCCCCCGGCAGGTCACGCGATAGGCGGCCTTGCCCTTGTGCCCCAGGGCCACCTGCATCGATGTCGGCTCTCCCACGATGGCGGCGCGGGGCAGGCCGATGGCGGGCTTCAGATGGTCGATCATATGGGCGATGCCCAGGCAGCCGATTTCCTCGTCATAGGAGATGGAGAGTGTCAGCGGTGTGCGCAGGGTCATGGCCGAAGCCAGATCCGCGGCGCGCAGCATGGCCGCAAGGAAGCCCTTCATGTCCGTGGTGCCGCGCCCGTAAAGACGCCCCGCTTCCCGCGTCAGGGCAAAGGCGGGCCTGGTCCAGGTCTGGCCGGTCACCGGCACCGTATCCACATGGGCAGAGAGCAGCACCCCCGGCCCCTCCGGCCCGATACTGGCAAAGAGCCCGGCCCGCTTGCCTTCGGGGGCGGGAATGCGGGTCAGGCGGGCCCCGCGCCGGGTCAGGAAATCCGTCACCCAGTCGATCAGCGCCAGGTTGGAGCGGCCCGCCGTGGTGTCAAAGCCGATCAGCCGGTCCAGGATCTCAAGCGTGGATGTCATGGGGGTCCTTTCAGTGCCTGTCCTTCGGCGCTTTCTTATAGAGCGTGGCTATCAACGCGGGGCCAGGCCCGCAGTCGCCGGATGGCGGGGGGTCATGCTTTCGGCGCCTGGGGCGGCGCGTCCCGATCCAATGCAGGGGCGGCCTGGGGGCCGGCGGTGGCGCGGGCCACGCGGCCGTTGCGGAAATCCTCTTGTATCCAGTCACGGGCGAAGTCGACGAAGCTGCGCACGACGCTGGTGGTTTCCGCCTGCGGGGTGGTCATCAGCCCCATGCGCATCGGGCGCAGGTCCCCTTCCAGCGGCAGGATGCGCAGCGGGCGGCCATCCGGGGCGGCGCCGGTGACCGGGCGCATGTTGGCCAGCGAATAGCCAAAGCCGTTGGCCACCAGACTGCGCACCACCGCCAGGTCGCGGGAGCGCTCGGCGATCTGCGGGCGCAGGCCGGCCTCCTGGAAGAAGGACAGGAAGTAGTCATTGCTGTGCGGCAGATCGAGCAGGATCATCGGTTCTTCCGCCAGGTCCCGGACCGAGACGGCCTCTCGCGTGGCCAGCCGGTGATCGGGTGGCAGCATGACGAAGGGCGGCAGGTCGATCAGCGGCACGAAGCGCAGGTCCGGCGGCATCAGCAGGTCATAGGTCAGCGCCACGTCGATCTCTGCCCGGCGCAGGGCGGCGACGATCCCGGTGGCATCCAGTTCCGCCTGGGTCAGGCGCACCTCTGGAAAGGCCGTCACGAAATCGCGGCGCAGGGCGGGCAGGACCACCTGGGCAAAGGTGACCATGCAGCCGATATCCAGCGGCCCGCGCACCTGGCCAGAGATATCGCCAGCCAGGTCCACCAGCCGGTCGGCTTCGCGCAGCACGGTGCGGGCCTGCGCAATCAGTCGCCGCCCGGCCTGGGTCAGGGACAGCCCCTGTGCATGCTGGCGCACGAAAAGCGGCAGGCCGAATTCCGTCTCAAGCTGGGAGATCGCGGCAGAGATCGAGGGCGAAGAGACATTCACCCGGGCCGCCGCAAGGGTGATGCTGCCCGCCTCGCCCACGGCCACGAAGTATTCCAGCTGGCGAAGAGTGTAGCGGACCATGGCAGTCTTTCCGGTTGCGGCTTCGGGCGGCGGTGCCCCTGCACGGGGGCGCTTCCTGCAGGCTCTTCCATATGGGCCGTTTAGACAAGCTGGCGCCTGCGCCCGAAGGCGGGTTCGCTCACTCGTCTCCGGGCACGCCGTAGGAGGGGGCCTCTCGCGGGTCGAGCGCGCGGGTGACATAGGCCTCCAGCTGGGGTTTGTAGACCTGCCAGGCGGTGGCGATAGCCTCGATCGGGCAGTCCTCGGTCCAGTCGCAGCGCAGGTCCGCCACCGGCCAGGAGACCTTGTCCACGATCATCATGCCGGCGGAATGCACCGGCCCGGCTTCGCCCCCGGCGGCAAGGCCGGCGCGCAGGGCGGCGATCAGGCGATCCCCGATATGGCCGGAGGAGGCCAGCCAGCCATCGACGATGGCCTGGGGCACGCCGGGATTGGCCAGCAGGTTGCCCCCCGAGGCGACGTTCTGCGCCTGCGCCTCTGACCAGGTGCCAAGGGCGTTGGGGCCGGAGTGGATGGCGGTGCCGCCCCGGGCATCCACCGCCAGCACCTGGCGGTATTCGGGAAAGCTGCCCTCCTTGCGGACCCTTTCGACGGCGGAGGCGGCATCGCCCCCCGCCGCCATCGTGTCCAGGACCAGCGGCCCGAGGGTGGGATCGGTCACGTTCTGGCTGGCCACGGCCCCCACCCCGGCGCGGGCATAGGCGCAGCGCGCCGCCACCGCCGGAGAGGAGGAGGAGATGGCGATCCCGAACATGCCGGTTTCGGGGCAGCGGGCGACTAGGGAAAAGGTCATGGGATCACGCCTGTTCTTGGGTAAAGGAATCCGGGATCACGGCGGTGCCGTCGATCTCAACCAGCCATTCGGGGCGGGCCAGGGCCTGGACGACCAGCCCGGTGGAGACCGGGTGCACGCCGCGGATATATTCGCCCATGGTGCGGTAGACGGCTTCGCGGTGGCGCACGTCGGTGATGTAGACCACGACCTTGACCAGGTGCTCCATGCTGCCGCCGGCCTCTTCGATGAGCTGGCGGATGTTCTGCATCACCTTGTGGGTCTGTTCGACCGGGTCGTGGCTGTCGATGTTGCGCGCGTCCTCCAGGTTCTGCGGGCATTGGCCGCGCAGCCAGACGGTGCGTCCCCCGCGCGTCACGACGGCCTGGGCCAGGTCGTTGTCGAGGTTCTGTTCCGGGTAGGTGTCCTTCGTGTTGAAGGGACGGATGCGGGTATGGGCCATGGTATCCTCGGGCAGGTGAGTGCCCCCGCCCGGGCAGGGCAGGAACGGGGTGTCGGGGCGCAGCGCCCTGCGGACAGGCTTGCCACCGGGAGGGGCGGCTTGGCAGTCGAAAGTTTCAAGCCGGGGCTTAGGTTTTTCCGAATATCCGAAATCACGCGGGGTTTCACGCCCCGGGGGCGGCTGCGGGCGGTGGCTGCCCAATCTTTGCGCAAGGCGCGCGGTCAGGCCTGGGCCGGGGCGGCGCGGCTGGCCTGGGCGTGGTAGGCGGCATAGCTGCGCCGGGTCAGCATGTGATCGGCCAGCAGCTTGGCATCATGCCAGACCCCCCAGATGAAGGCAGAACCCCGGCGGCTTTGCCAGGGCAGCCCCAGGAAGTAGATCCCCGGCGCGCGGGAAATCCCGCGCTGGTGCTGCGGGCGACCCCGGTCATCGAAGGCGTCCACCTCGAGCCAGCTGTAGTCGCTGGCATAGCCGGTGGCCCAGATCACGGTGGAGATCCCTTCGCGCGCTAGGTCCAGCGCGCGCAGCGGATGGGTCAGGCACTCCGGGTCGGGCAGTGTTTCACGCGCGCCGGGGTCGGGCGGCAGGTCAAGCCCGTTGCTGCGCACATGGGCATCGGCCTCGTCCAGAAGGGCATGGAGGCTGGCATCGCCGCGCGCCACATTTTCTGCCAGGTCGGGCGCGAAGCGGAGCTTGCCGTCCTGGAAGCCGTCCGTGCGCCCCACCAGGGTCATGCCCCGGGCGGCCAGCGCGCGGAAATCGACGGTCTTGCCGCCCCGCGCCCCGGAGACGGCGATGGTCACATGTTCGCGCCCCGGCTCCATCTGCGCGGCATCCCATTTGCCCAGCACCCCCAGCCACCAGCAGAAATCCCGGCCCCGGTAGCTGCGCGGCGGGCGCTCATGCGGGCCGACGGAAAGATGCACGCGGCGCCCGGCCTCCATCAGCTCTTCGGCGATCTGCACGCCGGAAGAGCCCGCCCCCACTACCAGCACGCCGCCCTTCGGCAAGGCGGCAGGATTGCGGTAGTCGGCGGAGTGCATCTGGGTGATCCCGGCCTGTTCGGGCAGGATCGGCGGGATCACGGGTGTCTGGAAGGGGCCGGTGGCCGCAACGATGTTCTGCACCGCGTAGCTGCCCTGCGTGGTCTGCACCAGGTAGCCCGGCGCGCCGTCGCGCTTGCTGGCGCGCAGCACCTCGACCCCGCAGTGCACGGGGGCGTCGATCTGGCGGGCGTAATCCTCGAAATAGGCGGCCACGTCATCCTTGGCGACAAAGCCGTCGGGATCGCCGGGAAAGGTGCGGTTGGGAAAGCGATCATGCCAGGCCGGGCCATTGGCCACCAGGGAATCCCAGCGCCCGCTGCGCCAGCGCTCCGCGATGCGGTTCTTTTCGATCACCAGGTGGGGAATGCCGCTGCGGGTCAGGTGTTCGCTCATCGCGATCCCGGCCTGCCCGCCCCCGACGACAAGCGTCTCGATCTCTGTCACCGCCATGCAAGGTCCCTTTGCTGTCCTGCGCCCCGGCACGGGGGCCATTCCTGCCCGAAGCATAGGAAGCAGGGCGGCGCGGCGACAAAGATGAATTGCCGAAGCACGGCTTGCGCTTTGCCTAAGAGGCCCCGGCGCGGCGGGGCTGAGCACGCGCAAACGCCTGCCCCTGTTGGGCAGGCGCAGGCATTTGCGGGAAAGCGGCCGGCCCGGGGCAAGGCGGCGAGGCATCGGCCGTTGCCCGGGAATTGGGCAATCCGGGCGAAGGGGGCGGCTGCGGGTCGGGCAGAGGCCCGCCCCCTGCCCCGCCGGAACGCTCAGCGCCAGCGGGGGCGGTCAGCGGTAGCTGGCGATGAAATCCTCTATGCTCATGGCGCGGATGTCCGGCAGGGCGGCCTGGTAGTCCTCTCTTGGCCAGTCCCAGACGGCGATCTGCATCAGCTCTTCCGCCTGGGCTTCGCTGAAGCGGCGCCGGATCAGACGGGCCGGAACGCCGCCGACCACCGTGTAGGGGGCGACATCGCGGGTCACGACGGCCCCCGCGCCCACCACCGCGCCGGTGCCGATCCGCACCCCCGCCGTTACCGTCACCCCGTGGCCGATCCAGACATCATGGCCAATGGTGACGTGATCCGCCTTGCGCCAGTCGAAGAAGTCATGGTCATCCGGCCCCAGCCCGTAGGCCTGCGAGCGATAGACCGAATGGTGCTGGACCGCGCGCCAGGTGGGGTGATTGCCGGGATTGATCCGGGTGGCATTGGCGATGGAGCACATCTTGCCGATGCTGGTCCAGACCACGTGGCAATCCTGGGTGATATAGGACCAGTCGCCCATGGTGCTTTCGCGCATGACCGTGCCGCGCCCCACCTCTGTCCAGGCGCCAAGGGTGCAATCCTTGACCCGGGCCTCTGGGTGGATGGTGGGGGACGGGGACAGGGCCGCCTTGTCGCCCGCGCCGCTCATGCGGGCACCTGTGTCACGGCCTGGCCGGGGATGAGGGGGAAAAGGGCGTTCATTTCGCAAGCTCCGATGTGCCGATCAGCCGGGCCCGGATCAGGCCGGACAGCCAATCGATGATGTAGACCATGGCGATGATCAGGAAGATGATCGACCAGGCCTCGTCCCACTTGTAGGCGCTGATGCGATCCGACAGCAGGAAGCCGATGCCCCCCGCCCCGACAATGCCCAGGATGGTGCCCGAGCGGACGTTGGATTCGAAATTGTAGAGCAGGATGGACAGGATCACCGGGTTCACCTGCGGCGCGATGGCGAAGCGGATCTGCTGAAGGCGCGATCCACCAGAGGCCTTGACCCCGTCGATGGGGCGTTCCGAGGTGTTCTCAAGCGCCTCGGAGAAGAGCTTTGCGAAGGTGCCCACCTCTGACACGGCGATGGCCAGGATGCCGGGCAGCGGCCCCAGCCCGAAGGCGCGAATGAAGATCAGCGCGAGGATCAGCGTTTCAAAGGCCCGGATCAGGTCGAAGCCGCGCCGGACCCCCAGCCGCAGAAAGCTGAGCCGGTTGATGTTGCGCGCGCCGAGGAAGGACAGCGGATAGGCCACGATCGCCCCCAGCAGCGTGCCCAGGAAGGCAATGGCAAGGGTTTCGCCCAGGCCCTTAAGGATCTCGGAGAACTCCGCCCAGCTGGTCCAGACATGGGGCGGGAACATGAAGCTGAGCACCCGGCCCAGCCGTCCCATCCCCTCTGCGATGCGGGCCGGGGTGATGTTGAAATCGTAGATGCACCAGGCCAGCAGCGCCAGGAAAAGCCCCCAGAGCACCCCGCGGCGCAGGCGTTGGGACAGGGGCGCGCCGAAGCCCCCCGGCAGGCGGGCGCGGGCGGCGGCGATCCGTTCGGCGGTCATGGGTGGGGCGGCGTGGCCCCGGGGGGCGGGCTTGGCGGAGGTGGTGGATGTGGCGGGCATGGGGGCGGGATCCTTCGGAAGGCCGGGTCTGTCGGGGCCTGATCGGGGACGTGAATGCGCGGTCAGATCACCTGGGCGCGCGCATCGCGGCGGCTCTGGTCCAGGTCCATCCCGATGATGCGGTGGCGCAGCTTTTCAGAGCCGTAGTCGATCAGGGCGACGGTGGCGAAGATGATCAGGAAGAGCGCCGAGAGGTCGGTGTATTCCTGGAAGGACATGGCGGTGCGGAACTCCTGCCCCAGCCCGCCGGCGCCGACGTAGCCGATGATCGAGGAAGAGCGCACGTTGATCTCGAAGCGCAGCAGCGTGTAGCTGACGATATTGGGCAGCACCTGGGGCACGGCGCCGTAGCGGATCTGGTCGAACCAGGTGCCCCCGGCGGCCCGGACCCCTTCCAGGGGGCGCATGTCGATATTCTCGTTCACCTCGGAATAGAGCTTGCCGAGCGCGCCGCAGGCATGCAGCCCGATGGCCAGCACCCCGGCCATGGGGCCGACGCCGAAGCAGAAGACGAAGATCAGCGCCCAGACCAGTTCCGGCACGGTGCGCGCGACCTCAAGGTAGCGGCGGGTGAGCCAGAGCCCCCAGCGGTTGGGCGCCAGGTTGCGGGCGGCCGGGAAAGACAGAAGGAAGCCGCCCGCCACGCCCAGGGTGGTGGCCAGGAAGGCGATCAGGATGGTTTGAAAGAGCAGCTTCAGCCAGATCTTCCAGCGCCAGAACCAGTTGGCCAGGTCCGCGCCCAGGCTGTCCCAGTGCAGCGCCGGCAGCGTCTTTTCGATGTATTCGCCGAGGCGGGGCAGACCCGCCGGCAGGATCCAGCGCCAGTCGCGCGAGCCATCCGGCAGGGTGACCTGGGTCACCTTGAAGAAATCCCCCGCCCAGGAGGTCAGCGCGAAGAGCACCAGGAAGATCGCCGTGCCGACCACCCAGCCGATGCGGGCGCGACGGCGGCGGGCGGCATAGGCGTGCTCGAAGGCGCGCATGGGATCGCCCGGGCCGGCAGGCAGCGCGGGATCGGCGGTGGCGGTCATGGGCGGGCCCCTGGATGATGCGAGAGGAAGGGAAAGCGGCGGCCGGAAGGATCCCCCGGCCGCCGGATCTTTGCCGGGCGATCAGGAGCCGGAGCGGCGCTGATCCTTGATCCACTGGCGCATGTCGACGATCCACTGGTAGCGATCGCTGTCCACGCGGGTGAAGCCGACCTCGGGATTGGCATCTTCGGGATTGAAGGAGGAATAGAGCTTGTAGCCCTCCGGATCGTCCTGCGGGAAGGCCTCGATCGCGGCGGTGACGGCTTCGATCATCTCGGGGGGCAGGTTCTTGCGGAAGGTCCAGGGGCCGGAGGTGATCTCGGGGCTTTCCCAGATCTTGCAGATCACGCCGGGCTCGATCATGCCCTTGTCTTCCATGCGCTGGTAGATGCCGCTGACATCGTTGTCCTGGTAGGTGGAGGCCGTGTCGAAGGTGCCGTTGACCACGCCAGTCACATCCGCCTCGTGAGAGCCGCCGAATGTCACCGTGCCGAAGTACTCCTCGGGCTTGAAGCCCATGACCTTGACCATGTTGAAATAGGGCACGGCATAGCCGGAGGTGCTGTCGGGATCGGCGAAGGCATGGACCTTGCCCTTTGCGTCCTCAAGCGAGGTGATGCCGCTGTCGCAGCGGGTCACGACGATGGAGCGGTAACCGGTGTTGCCGTCCTTCTTCATGGCCGTCAGCGTCGGGACGACCCCGCCATCGGTCGCGGTATAGGCCGCTGCATAGGAGGAAGAGCCAAGGCGGGCCACTTCGATCTGGTTGGCGGCCACGGCCTGGATCACGCCGTCGTAGTTGCCGGCGGTGAAGATCTCCACCTCGACGCCAAGGGCCTCTTCCAGGTAGAGGCGCAGCGGTTCGTTGCGCATCAGGCGGTCTTTCTCGTTCTCACCCGACAGGATGCCGAACTTGATGACCTGGTAATCGTCCTTCCAGCCTTCGGCCAGGGCGGGTGCGGCGACAAGCGCGAGCAGCGCGGTGGCAGTGACGAAACGCATGATTGGATCTCCCTTTAGCGTTGTCTTGTGGGGTGGTTGGTTTTGTGGGGGTCCGGGATGCGGGGTCAGGCCTGTTCGGTGACCCGGCCCGTGGCCCGGGCGGTGGTGGAAGTGACGGCCTCGTTGAACTCTGCCAGCCCGTCCAGGCCGTAGATGTCGCGCACCACGTCATCGGTCAGCTGGAACGGCGTGCCGTCGAACATCACCCGGCCCGCGCGCATGGCGATGATGCGGTCGCAATAGGCGCGCGCCGTGTCCAGCGTGTGCAGGTTGACCAGCACGGTCAGCCCGTCTTCGCGGTTGATCTGCCGCAGCCCGTCCATCACCCGAGAGGCATTGGCAGGATCGAGGCTGGCGATGGGTTCATCGGCCAGCATGATCCGGGGGCGCTGCACCAGCGCCTTGGCGATGGCCACGCGCTGCTGCTGCCCGCCAGAGAGCGTGCCGGCCCGTTGCAGGGCCTGGGGCAGCAGGTCCAGCCGGTCCAGCGCCTCGATCGCCATGGCGCGTTCGGCATCGCTGAAGCGCATCGCCATGGAGGACAGGAACCCGTGGTCCGCCAGCCGCCCGATCAGCACGTTGGTCAGCACGTCAAGCCGGTCCACCAGGTTGAACTGCTGGAAGATCATCGCGCAGTCGCGCCGCCAGTTGCGCAGCGCGCGCCCCCGGAAGGCGCTGACCTCTGCCCCGTCGAAGAAGATCGCTCCGGAGGTCGGTTCGACCAGCCGGTTGATCAGCCGCAGCATGGTGGATTTGCCCGCGCCGGAGCGCCCGATGACGCCGACGAATTCGCCGGGCTGGATATCCAGCGTGGCCTTGTCGACGGCGGTCGTGGCACCGAATTGTCGGGTCACGCTCCGAAGGCTGAGGGTCGCGGTCATGGCGCTGTCTCTCCTTGCGATCAAACGGGCGATCAACCGGGTGATTCATCCGAATGAATTGCCTGAGAGCGGTTTAGGCGGTGCGGGTAACAGCGTGACAACCTGCGCGTGACGCTTTGTTGACATGGGGGGATCGGGGCGGAATTGGCGCCAGATTGGCCCCGTTTCCAGGCACAAAGAAGGCGGCCCCGTCCCGGGCCGCCGATTGTCGTGTGGCTGAAAAGCAGGTGGCGGTCAGGCCACGGTGCGCAGCGCGGCGCCTGCGCCCTGAAGCGTGCCGTTGGCATAGGCGGTTTCGCCCTGAACCAGCGTCAGCGCCACCCGGTCGGCGGCATCGACCACCACCAGGTCGGCGCGTTTGCCCGCCACCAGCGCGCCGCGATCTTCCAGGCCCAGGGCGCGGGCCGGGTTCACCGTGGCCAGCCGCGCGGCCCCGGCCAGCCCGTCCGGATCGTTTTGGGCCAGCGCGCGGATCGCGGGCAGGAGCGCGGCCGGGTGGTAATCCGCCGCCAGGATCGACAGCCGCCCCGCCGCATGGGCCTCTCGCGCCGAAAGGTTGCCCGAGTAGCTTTGCCCACGCATGGCATTGGGCGCGCCCATGGCGGTCATCATGCCGGCGGCCACCGCGGCCTCTGCCGCCTCCATCGTGACGGGGAATTCCGCGATCACCGCGCCCAGGTCGGCCATCAGGCGCGCCTTGTCCGCGGTATCGTCGTCGTGGCTGGCGATGGCCACGCCATGGGCCCGGCACAGGCGCGCCACTTCCTGGATATTGGCCAGCAGCTGTTCCTGCGGGCGGGCGCGTTCGGCCATGGTATCGGCCACAAGCTTGCGCGCGTCGCTTTCGGTGATGCCGTTCTGCGCCGCCTTGTTGCGGATGTGGACCTCCAGGTTGCGATATTGCCCCTGCCCCGGCGTGTGATCCATCAGCGACACCAGGTCCACCTGCGCATCCGCGAGAAGCTGCGCCAGCACGCCCACCGCATTGTCGAAGGTGATGTCGAAGCGGGCATGGATGCGGTGATCGACCCGGCAGGCGGCGCGCGCGTCATGCAGGGCGCGGATCACTTCGGAGGTATGTTCGTAAGAGCGCCTTTCGCCCTGCGCCACCCCGCGCGAGAAGGAGACCGAGGCATAGGCCGTGGTCACGCCGCTGGCCGCCAGCCGGGCATCCAGCGCGTTCAGCGCCACCGGCATGGGGAAATGCACGTTCGCGCGCGGCTCAAGCTCCTGTTCGATCATGTCGCCATGCATGTCGATGAAGCCGGCAAAGATGGTATGGCCCGCGCCCTTGAGCCCGCCGGGCACCGGGTGATCGGTGATCTCCGCGATGCGGCCCTCTTCGATGCGCAAGGAGCCGCGCGTGACGGCATCGGGCAGGACTAGGGTGAAGTCAGACAACCACATCGGTGCGGGTCTCCTCTTGGGGGGCGTCGGGGGTCAGGTCGATCTCGCGGTCGATCAGGGTGGCCACGTCGCCGGGGTGGTGAAAGACGCCGATCATGGCGGTGCCGCTGGCCTTGAGCTCTGCCAGCCGGTCGATCAGCGCGGCCCGGGCAGAGGCATCCAGGGAGGCCGTGGGTTCATCCAGCAGCAGCAGCCGTTGCGGCAGGATCAGCGCGCGGGCCAGGTTCACCTTTTGCTGCTCACCGCCGGAGAAGGTCGTGGGATAAGCGGGCCAGAGCGTGCGCTTGACCCCGAAGGCCGCCAGCCAGTGGCGCGCCTGCTCCAGCGCCTCGGCCGGGTCCCGGCCGGCCTGACGCAGGGGTTCGGCCACCAGCTCCTCTGCGCTGACGCGGGGGCGCGCGCTGAGGAACTGAGTGACAAAGCCGATCTCCGTACGGCGCAGCAGTGTCACGTCCACGTCCGCGGCGCGGGCCAGGTCGATCACCCCGTGCGAGGAATGGAACAGGATCTGCCCCGATTGCGCCAGGTAGCTGCGGTAGAGCGTGCGCAGCAGGGTGGATTTGCCCGCGCCGTTGCGCCCCTTGAGCAGCAGGAATTCCCCCGCCGAGAGGGTCAGGGAGATCTCGGAGAAGGCCGCCATATGGGTGGCCAGGTGGTGCATCTGGAAGCCCTTGGACAGGCCGCGCACGTCAAGGATACATGTCATAGCTTCGCGTGAACCAATTGTTGCGTATAGGCGTGTTGCGGATCCTGGAAGACCTGGTCGGCCAGACCGGCCTCGACCACCTCTCCGCGGCGCATGACCATGACGCGATCCGCCAGGGTGCGGATGACGCCAAGGTCGTGGCTGACGATGACCATGGTGATCCGGCGATCCTGCTGCAGGCGCTTGAGCGTGTCCAGCACCAGCGCCTGGACAGAGACATCAAGCCCCGTCGTCGGCTCATCCAGCAGCAGAAGCGCGGGTTCCAGCGCGATGGCCTTGGCCAGTTGCACGCGCTGCTGCATGCCGCCCGAAAGCTCCTCGGGCGGGGCATCCATGCGGGCCAGCGGAAACTCCGAGGCATCCAGCGCGCCGCGGGCCTTGTGGCGCAGCACGCCGAAGCGGCGTTCGCCGGCGATCAGCAGGCGTTCGGCCACGTTGCCCGAAGAGGAATGGCGCATCAGCAGGCCCAGGTGTGGGTTCTGGTAGACGATGCCGATCCGCGTGGCGCAGAGCATCCGGCGGGCAAAGCGATCCAGATCGAAAAGGTTGCCCTGCACGTCGGGCAGATCCAGCGTGTAGCTGCCCCGGTCCGGCGTTTCCTCAAGGTTGAGGCAGCGCAGGAAGGTCGATTTGCCCGACCCGCTTTCGCCCACGATGCCCAGCACCTCGCCCGGGTAGACCGTGGCAGAGACATCGCGCAGCGCCGGCACGTCGCCATAATTCAGCGACAGGCCCTGCGCCGTCAGCAGCGGGCGGGCGGTGACCAGGCGGGGGGCGTCCATCACGGCTGTCATGACATCTCTCCATCTACGTACCAGGTGGCGCCGATCCGGGTATCTTCGCCCTCGGCGGCACGGATGGTTTTCACGCCCAGGTCGCTGTCGGAGACCTCGTGCAGAGAGGTGCCATCGGCCTGCGGGATCTCGTTCATGAAAAAGCCGCGCGCGCCGGAACGGTGGCAGGTCAGGCCCGCGTGGTCCTCTACCCGGTAGGGCACGTCGTCAAAGACCAGCGGTTCGACGCGGGTGAAGGGCGGCACCGCGTGCAGGCGCTTTTCGCGCCCCGCCGACAGCAGGGTCAGGTGGCGGGCCATGTGCAGCTTGGGCACGTCCCAGCGCGGGATCGGCGAGGGCGTCATCACGTGGCGCCCGTTCACCAGGCTGGGATAGGAGGCCCCCTGCATCACCCGGCCCGAGCGCACGATCTGCTCGTAAAGCTGCAACCACATGCGCCCGTAATCGGCATCCGCATGCATCTGGCGCGCGATGGACATGTTGGGCTGGACGGAGCGCAGCGGCTCCGGGTTGGGGACCTGGAGCACAAGCACCTGGTCCTCGCGCAGGCGCTCTTCGGGGATGCGGTGGCGGGACTGGATCAGGTCGGCCTGCAGCGTATCGGTGGTCACCGGCGCCCCCGACACGCTTGCCAGGAACTTGCGGATCGAGGCGGCGTTGACGCTGTCGTCCGCGCCCTGGTCGATCACCTTGATCCGGGTCCGCGGCGTCACCAGCGTGCAAGAGACCTGCAGCCCCCCGGTGCCCCAGCCGCGCGCCATGGGCACTTCGCGGCTGGCATAGGGCATCTGGCAGCCGGGCACGGAAATCGCCTTGAGCATCTTGCGCCGGATCTCGCGCTTGGCCGATCCGTCAAGGAAGCCATAGGCCATGGGCTCCCAATCCTTGGTCAGGGATTGCAGGGTCATTCGGCAGGCTCCGCTTGCTTTGAGGGGGCCGCCCCGGCGGCGCCCGCGCGGGCATCGCGCATGGCATCCAGGGAGGACTGGAAGGTCACGTAATGGGGCAGCTTGAAGTGGATGCAGAAGCCCGAGCTTTCCACGCCCTCCGTATGATAGAGGAAGAATTCCTCTTCCGTGGCCGATCCCTTGGGCGCGCCCTTGGCGTTCAGGTCCAGGGTCGCGGCGGCGATCACCTTGACCTCGTTCCAGCCCAGGGTGGCGGCAAAGCCAAGCCCCAGCGCGCTGCCCTTCTTAGAGACGACCTCGGCCTGGGAGACCTTGACCCGGCCGGCGCTGAAGACCGTGCCGCGCGGGTGGGTGACGCGCAGATCCGCCTCTGCCAGGCGCAATTCGTTGACCGTCGGGTGGGCCTGTCCGTAGCCGCGCTGCGCGGCATAGCCCAGGGCCAGCACGCCGCCGGTTTCGGCCCGGGCCAGCGATTGCAGGCTATGGGCGCGCGGGGCAGGAAAGAGCAGCGGTTCGCGGGTGACATCGGGGATGTCGTTGCCGGTGGTGCTGTCGGCGCGGGGCGCGCTGAGCAAGCCGTTCGCCGCCTGCCAGGCCGCCACCGAGGGCTGCTGCGCCGGGGCGGGCCGGTCCGCCGGTTCGACCGGCTCGGGCCGGCTGGTCGCGCCCTCAAGCACCTCTGTCGCCAGGATGCGGTGGGCGTAATCCAGCGTCGGGCCCAGCACCTGACCTCCGGGAATATCCTTGAAGGCGGCAGAAATGCGGCGATGGGTGAACAGGCTTTCCTGGGTCACCGGCGCGGCCACCGCAAGCCGGGGCTGGGTGGTGCGCCAGGCGCGCAGCAGCAGGATCGCCTCGTAAAGTTCTCCGCCTGTCTGGGCCAGGGCGAGCGCCGCCAGATCCTCGTCATAAAGAGAGGCCTCGCCCATCACCCGGTCGATCAGATACGGCAGGGCGCGGCGCAGTTCGGCCACGCGTTCGGGCGTGATCGCGCCCATCTCTGCGCGGAACAGGCGCTGCGACTGTTCGATCGCGCGTTCCCCGCCACGGGTTGCCACATAGGCCATCAGAGCACCTCCACGCGGGTTGAACGGGGCAGGCCCAGGACGCGTGCGCCATCGGTTAGGAAGACCTCGAACCCCATGGGGTAGCGCATGATCCGGGCGCGGGTCTGCCAGAAGCCCTCCGGCAGGCCGGCGAGCCGCACATCGAGCGTGCCATCGACGCCCGGACCGCTGAGCCGCAGGGGCGCGCCCTGCCCCAGCCGGGCCGGCAGCACCAGGGTTGCGCCGTCTTCGGGGTGCAGGTCCGATCCCTGGCGCAGGTCCCCCAGCAGGTCGGGCGTGGCAAGGCCGTCAAGGAAGAGGTGATCGGCGGTGCGGGGCGTCCCCGGCGCGGCCCCGCTGCGCGCCGCGTGGCGGGCGAGCTCAGGGTTTTCGCAATGGACCGTGCATTCCCGGTCGATCAGCGCATCGATCAGCGCCGCATGGGCGGGATGCGCCAGGCCGGCAGGCAGATCGTCCGGGTCAAAGGGGGGCAGATCGCGCGGCAGGCCGGGACGCGACAGGGCCCACATCAGCGCGTCATAGGTCGCGTTGCAGCGGCTTTCAAAGGCAGAGGGCTGGGGGACGGCGGGCATCAGAAGGTCTCCATCTCGACGCGGGTGGCTTCGACCCGGCGCAGCGTCTCGTGATCCTCTGCGGCCTGGATTGCGGCCTCAGAGGTGATGAAATCGTTGCAGGCCGGGACATTGCGGCCAAGCGCGACGCTCAGGTCGACCAGCGCCATGGCCATCGCCGCCTCAAGATCGCGGCCCCGGCGCATCCCGTAGCCCTCAAGACCGTCGCAGGCGATCAGCGCCTCGCTCACCAGCACCTCGCCGAGGTGGAAATGCGTGCCCTCTGCCGTGTCGCGCATGGGCAGCATCACCAGGCCGGTGCGGTTCTCACGCACCTCGATCCCCTCCAGCGCGGCGATCAGCGGCTCTGCAAAGGCCTTGAGCCGCGCGGCATCGGCGCGCGCCAGGACCCCCAGCATCTGGTCATGGCCATGATCGGGCAAGGTGCCGATGGTCGGTGTCATGAGTCATCCTCGTCGAAGTTGATACTGAATTTCACCCGCGCCGCGGACCAGATCACCTCGCTATGGGCGATCGGGGTGCCGTCGGGCAGCGCATCCACCGCGCGCACCACCATGACCGGCATGTCCGGGTGCTGTTGCAGCAGGCGCGGTTCCTCGCCGCGCGCCGGGCGGGCGTGGATGCGGGTCTCTGCGCGCAGGTAATCCTGCACGCCGTAGGACTGGTAGACCGCCGTGGTCGAGCCCATGGCAAGGCGCCGCTGCGGGTAGTCGGGAAAGCGCGCCGGATCGTGGTAGATCTGGCCGATGTTGACCGGCACCCCATCCGCCATGGAGCGGCGGCTGGTCGCGAGGACCTCTGCACCCGGGGCAAGCTGCAAGGCCCGGGCGACACGCGGCGGGGCCGGGATGCGGGCATAGTCCAGCGTTTCGCCGGAGACGGCGATGCCCTTGGGATCGAGGTTGCCACGCAGGCGGGTGCGGCGCTTGATGGCGTAGTCGATCATGGGGCGGGCCTGCACGAAGGTGCCGCGCCCCTGCTCGACGCTGAGGTATCCGGCCTTGCCCAGCTCCGTCACCGCGCGGCGCACGCTGTGGCGGCCGGCCTGGTAGATCCGGGCCAGCTCTGGCTCTGTCGGCAGCTTGGTGCCGGGCTCCATCACGCCGTCCATGATGTCCTGCTCAATCAGGGCGCTTATCTCGCGCCAGCGGTCTCTGGTCATGTCATAATCATCCGAATGAATTTCTGGCTAGTTCGGCGGTATGACAGCGCCGTGACGTTTGCAATGCAGCCGGGTGACAATCGCGGGAGGCGGAGAAATGGCCCCTGCCCCGCCCTGCCTGCACTGGCCCCGGCACTGGCCCGAAGGCAGGTTTCACAAAGCCTTCACGCCGGCGTCTTGGTCCGTTTACAGCCCGCGATATTCATTCGGATGAATTTCACTGGAGGCTGTCATGAAGATCAATTCTGTGCTGCTGGGCCTGGGCCTGGCGACATTCACCGCATTCGGCGCCAGCGCCGAAACCTGGAAACTGGCCGTGACCGACGTCGAGGGCATGGAACGGCTGCAAACCGAATGGGGGCCCTTCAAGGCCGCCCTGGAAGAAGCCACGGGCGATACCTTCGACTTCTTCCCGGTCAACTCCCGCACCGCCGCCGCAGAGGCGCTGCGCGGGGAAACCGTGGACCTGGTCGTCTCCGGCCCGGCGGAATACGTGGTCATCAACACGCTGACCGAAGCCCGCCCGCTGATCGGCCTGGGCCGCCCGGATTATCACTGCGCGATCATCGTGCGCGCGGACAGCGGCATCAATGTGCCCGCCGACCTCAAGGGCAAGAAGGTCGCCTTCGGCGACATCGGCTCCACCTCCAACATGCTCTGCCCGATGCAGGTGCTGGCCGATCACGGCATCGACCCGGTCAACGACATCGAGCGCACCCATACCTCGCGCAATATCGCGCATGAGGCGCTCAAGCATGGCGACGTGGATGCCATCGGCTCCAACGCCGGATCCTGGCTGAACGTGCGCAACGCCGAAGAGGACCTGCCCTACGGGTTCTTCAAGATGATCGCGCGCTCGGGTGATCTGCCCAACGACATGATCATGGTCGGCGCGCATGTCGACACGGCCGCCGCCGAGGGCCTGCGCGACGCGATCCTTGAGCACAAGGTGGAGATCATCGCCGGCATCACCGCCCATGAAGAGAACGACAAATACGTCGGCATGGACCTGGTCGCGATCGAGGACGACGCCTACGATTACGTGCGCTCCATGTATGCCAACGCGGGCTACCCGCAATTCGACAAGTTCATCGGTGAGTGACGCGTCGCTGAAACGGCCCGGCCCGCAACAGCGGGCCGCAGGCCCCGGTCAGGCCGCCCATGCGCCTGACCGGGCGCAGCCTGCGCGGGCGGGCCATGGGACCGGGGCGCAGGCCGTGCCGGTTCCCGCCATCGATATTGAGGCCCGGCAGGTCGCCAAGCGCTTTGGCGACACGCAGATCTTCAGCGATGTCAGCTTCCGGCTGGAACGGGGGCGGGCCACCGCCCTTGTGGGCGCCAACGGTGCTGGCAAATCCACCCTGCTGCGCTGCCTGATGGGGCTGATCCCCGTCAGTGGCGGAGAGGTGCGGCTGTTGCAGCAGACCGCGACCCAGGCCCGGCCCGCCGCGCTGCGCGCCCTGCGGGCCCGGGTCGGGCTGGTGTCGCAGAAGCATAATATCGTGCCCCGCATGTCGGTGCTGTCCAACGTGCTGCACGGGCTGCTGGGCCAGCAGGGTGGCCCGCGTCACTGGAGCCACGTCCTGGCCCCGGCGCAATCGCGCGCACAGGCCATGCAGGCGCTGGAAAAGGTCGGGCTGGCCCACCTGGCCCTGCGTCGGGCGGACCGGCTTTCAGGCGGGCAATCCCAGCGCGTGGCCATCGCCCGCGCCATCGTTTCCCGCCCCGAGGTGCTTTTCGCCGATGAGCCCTGTGCCTCGCTTGATCCGCAAGCCGGAGAGGACGTGATGGACCTGTTCTTCGACCTGGCGCGCCGGGACGGGGTAACGGTGGTCTTCACCTCTCACAACATCGATCACGCGCTGCGCTACGGCGACCGGGTGCTGGGGCTGGCCGATGGCCGGATGCGCCTGGATGCCACGGCGTCATCGCTGCACGAAAGCGACCTGAGGGGGCTTTATGACTGACCTGACTGCACCGGCGCGTTTCGAGCGCCCCTCGGCGGTGACCTTCCTGGGCTACCTGGCCGGGCTGGTCCTGGTGTTCTGGTGCCTTTCCGGCGCGGGCTTTTCCATGGACAAGGTCATGACCTCTCCGCCGCGCTTTGCCGATTTCCTGTCGCGGGCCTTTCCGCCCAACCTGTCGGGCGATGTGCTGGGCCGGCTGGGCTGGAAGATGGTGGAGACACTGCAGATCGCCGTGGCCGGGGCCGTGCTGGGGGTGATCCTGTCGCTGCCCGTGGCCCTGCTGGCCGCGCGCGGGCTGATCGCGGGACCTTGGGTGAACCAGACCACCCGCATCGTGCTGGGCTTCATCCGGGCGGTGCCCGATATCGCCTGGGCGCTGGTCTTCGTGGTCGCCGTGGGGCTGGGCCCCTTCGCGGGCATGCTGGCGATCCTGATCGATACCGTGGGCTTCTGCGGCCGCTTCTTTGCCGATGACATGGAAGCCACGGAAAAGGGCCCCGCCGAAAGCCTGACCGCCACCGGCGCGCGCCGCCTCGACGTGGTGGCCTGCGCCACCATTCCCGCAGCCATGCCCGCCTTCGTCTCTACCGCGCTTTACGCACTGGAAAAGGCGGTGCGCTCCTCGACCATCCTGGGCCTGGTGGGCGCGGGCGGCATCGGGATCGAGCTGAAGGTGGGCTTCGACCTGTTCGATTACCCCACCGCGCTGACCGTGATCCTGATGATCGCCGTGGTGGTGATCGGGATCGAGCAACTTTCGGGCCATGCCCGCACCAAGATCATCGGAGAACAGCGATGAAGACCGATACCGCAGATACCCACTGGAACAGCACCTGGGCCGGGATCGCCCCGGACAGCAAGTGGCTGAACCCGGAAGAGGACGTGATCGCCTGGGCCCGGGGGCTGGCCCCCGGCGCGCGGATACTGGACCTGGGCGCCGGGGTCGGGCGCCATGCGCTCTGGCTGGCGGAGCAGGGTTTCAACATGGTCGCGCTGGATGCTGCGCCGGAGGGGCTGGCAGAGATCGCCCGGCGATCTGACCGGGTCGAGACGGTGCAGGCGCGCATGGACAGCCTGCCCCTGGCCGATGGGGATTTCGATCACGTGCTGTCCTGGAACGTGATCTACCATGGCGACGAAGACGTGTTGCTGCGCACCATCGGGGAGATCCGCCGCGTGCTGAAACCGGGGGGCAGCTACCTGGGCACCATGCTGTCGCGCCGCCGCCTGCCCCATGAGCAGGCGCGCTATCCGGGCCGCGAGATCAGCCGCAACGCCTGGACATTCGAGGCGCCGGGCACGGACAAGATCCACCCGCATTACTTCTGCAGCGCCGCGGAGCTGCTGGCGCTATTCAGCGGATTTGAATGCCTGGCGCTGGCGGATCGCGAACACGACAGCCCCGGCTCCTGGCACTGGCACCTGACGATGGAGCGGCTGTGATGTTCACCTTTGAAGGCGCTTGCGTCTACCTGCCCGGCGAGATCGCCGAAACCAATGTCACCGTGGAGGCAGGCCGCATCGTTGAGATCGGCGGCCCCGTGCAGGGCGCGCGGATCGATGCGCGCGGCCGGATCCTGGCCCCGGCCCTGATCGACGTGCACGGCGATGCCTTCGAGCGCCAGCTGATGCCGCGCCCGGGGGTCTATTTCCCGCTGGAAGCGGCGGTGATCGACACCGATCGCCAGCTGGCCTCCAACGGGATCGCCACGGCCTACCACGCCATCACGCTGGGCTGGGAACCCGGCCTGCGCGACGTGTCGCGGGGCCAGGAGCTGATCCGCGCGCTGACGCAGATTGCCCCGCGCCTGATGGTGGAGAACCGCGTGCAGCTTCGCTGGGAAACCTTCGCCTTCGAGGCGCTGGAGGTGATCCGGGAGGCCCTTGAGGGGCCGCTCCTGCCGGCCCTCGCCTTCAACGATCATACCTCCATGACGATGCGGGCCTATGACGTGGCGATCCAGGATCGCGGCTTCGAGCTGAGCCCGGATTTCTCCATCGCCGCGCTGGACGATGCGCGGATGAAGAAGCGCACGGCTTCCAAGGCCCATCGCGCGGGCCTGTCAGAGGAAGCCTACATCAAGCTGCTGGGCCAGGTCTGGGAGCGGCGCGCCGAGGTGCCCGGCAAGATCGCCGAGGTCGCCGGCATGGGCCATGCGGCGGGCGCGCCGATGCTGTCCCATGACGACACCACCGCCCAGACGCGGGCCTGGTTCCGCGACCGGGGCGCGCGGGTTGCGGAATTCCCCATGGTGCTTGAGGCCGCCCAGGCCGCGCGCGATGCCGGGGATGCGCTGATCTTCGGCGCACCCAACGCGGCGCGCGGGGGAAGTCACATCGGCTCTCTTGGCGCCGGGGACATGGTTGAGGCCGGGCTGTGCGATGCGCTGGCCTCTGATTACTTCTACCCGGCGATGCTGGCGGCGGTGGCGCGGCTGGACGCGGAGCGGCGCGCCGAACGGCTGGCGCTCTGGCGGCTGGTCTCGGCCGGACCGGCACGCGCCATGAACCTGCACGACCGTGGAGAGATCGCCACCGGCGCGCGCGCCGACCTGGTGCTGGTGGACTGGCCCGATGGCCATGCCCCCGCGATCACCGGCACCTGGGTCGCCGGGCGGATGGCCTATGGCGGCACGCCCGCCGGCCATTCCGCATCTGCCTTCCCTGCCCCACATGCCGAAAGGACCCCTGCATGACCCCTCTCAAGATCGGCGCGGCGCTGAGCATTGCCCAGATCGCCCGACACCGCGACTGGCTGTTTGACCACGGGCGCGACATCGAGCTTCAGGATTTCATGAGCCATGAGTCCCTGACCTCCCAGCGGGCGGAGCGCGTGGCGGCGGCGCGCGCGGCGCTTGACGGGTTCACCGGGCGGCTGGGCCTTCATGGCCCCTTCGAGGGGCTGGACATCGACAACAAGGACCCGGAGCTGCGCCCGCTGATCACCGCCCGCTTCCTGGCCGCACTCGAGGTTGCAGAGAGCCTTGGCGCGCGCCAGGTGGTGCTGCATTCGCCCTATACGCCGTGGTACCGCAACAACCTGCTGGCCAGCCCGGGCTATGCAGAGACCAAGCTGGCCCGTATCCACGAGGTGCTGGACCCGGTGGTGCGCTCTGCCGCCGACAAGGGCATCACCCTGGTGATCGAGAACATCCAGGACGTGGATCCCGCCACCCGCCGCGCGATGGTGGACAGTTTCGACAGCGCGGCCATGGCCCTGTCCGTGGACACCGGCCATGCCCAACTGGCCCGACGGATGTCCGGCGCCCCGCCGGTGGATTACTTCCTGCGCGATGCCGGGGCGCAGCTGGCCCATGTGCATCTGCAGGACGTGGACGGCCATGCCGATCGCCACTGGCCCCCCGGCGAGGGAGAGATCCAGTGGCCGGCGGTCTTCAGCGCCCTGTCAGAGGCCCCCTCGGCCCCGCACCTGGTGCTGGAACTGCGCCATCATGACCGCATCCCGCAGGCCTTTGGCTACCTGAAAGGTCTTGGGCTGGTTTGTTGACAGCCGTCACCTGAAGAAACGATCTGCCGGGGGCCCCGGCAGATCCACCCACAAAGCGCGCGCCCCGGTCAGGGAACCAGGATCTTCATGGTGAAGCCGATGGTATCCTTCGGGCCATTGCCGGCGTCGTAGAAATTGTATTCGTAGCTCAGCCCGAACTGCACCGGGGTGGCGCCCAGGGTGACCAGCTTGTTGACCTGCAGGCCCAGTGGCAGGCTGACCCAGTCGTTCCGCTCCCAGTCATAGGTCACCGACATGTCGGAGGTGCCCATTGACCAGCCATCCTGCATCGCGACGTTCACGATCGGCTGGATCACCGACAGGTTCACCGGGTTGCGCCCAGAGGTGCCGCCCATGTCGATCAGGTTCTGGTTGAAAAGGCCCCAGATCCCCCAATCCGCCGTTGCGATGAAGCCCGCCGCCGGTCCAAGCGCCCAGCGATCCGCAGAGACTCCGGAGGCACCCGTGGGCAGCAGCGCCACGGCCCCAAGGCCGAACCGCCCCCAGGGTTGATCGAAGGTGGTCAGGTTGAACACCGTCATATCGGAGAACCCGCTGGTGCCGGTGGGACTGTCCGTCAGGTAGCCCAAGGTGAGGCGGAAGATGTTGCTGGTCCCGCCCAGCTCATAGGGCAAGGCCATGCGGAACTGCAGTGTGTTGCCTTCCGCGTCGTCGCGCCCGTGATAGCCGTAGGTGTAGAAATCCTGGAACAGGTAGGCGGTCAGCGAGGCGGTGGGATCGCTGGCGGCCGTGGACAGATCCTGCGCGTCGCTCTGCGCGAGGGCCGGGCCGGCAAGCAGCAATGAGGTCGAGAAGGCGAAGGCGGCGATGCGTCCAGTCATGGCAGGGCCCTATGCGTTGAAAGTGCGTGTTCCAAATGCGCTCAATCGACAGCCGCAGCACTGGAACCCGCACCGGACTGCCCCCTTGGATGCCTGTCATGCTCTCACCAAGTGGCGGGAATTGAAACAGGATTCTGCAACCATGGCGCGTTCTGTCGCCGGGCTGCACCATGTCGCTGGGCCCCGAGCAACAGCCTTGCGCACGCCCCGAAAAGCCACGGCCTTTATTGCTTTTTTCCAGCACTGGCGGCACCTTGCTGTGACGAGGTCAGGAACGCGCCCGTCCCCGCGCCTGACGCCTTTGAGAGAGGAACATTCATGAAACCACTTGCACGTCCGGCCGCAGTCGCGCTGTGCCTTTGCGTGACGGCAACCTCCGCCCTGGCCCAGGAGGTGGCGGATACGATCTATTCCGGCGGGCCGATCCTGACGATCGACGACGCCCAGCCAAGGGCCGAGGCCGTGGCGGTCAAGGATGGCCGCATCCTTGCCGTCGGCGCGCTGTCGGATGTGAGTGCCCACCGGGGCGAGGGCACGCAGGCCTTCGACCTTGCCGGGCGCACCATGCTGCCCGGCTTCGTAGACAGCCACGGGCATGTGGTCATGGGCGGATTGCAAGCGCTGTCGGCCAACCTGCTGTCCCCCCCGGATGGCAAGGTCACCGATATCGCCGCACTTCAGGCCGCCCTGAAAGACTGGGCCGAAAAGAACGCCGCGGCGGTCGAGAAGGTGCAGATGATCGTCGGCTTCGGCTACGACAATGCCCAGTTGGCAGAGCTGCGCCACCCGACCCGCGAAGACCTTGATGCCGTCTCGACCGAGCTTCCGGTGATGATCGTGCACCAGTCAGGGCACCTTGGCGTGGCCAATTCCAAGGCGCTTGAGCTTGCCGGCATCACGGCAGAGACAGAGGACCCCGCAGGCGGCGTCATCCAGCGCGCCCCGGATGGCACACCAAACGGCGTGCTTGAGGAATATGCCTTCTTTACCGCGATCCTGCCGATGCTGTCCCAGCTCGGCTCCGACGGGCTGAGCGAATTCGCCCGGGCCGGCGCAGAGATGTGGGCCCGCTTCGGCTACACCACGGCGCAGGAGGGCAGATCCTCTGGCGGGATCGTCGCGGCGCTGAAGGCGGTGGATGCGTCGGGCAATCTGCCGGTGGATGTCATCGCCTATCCCGATGTGCTGGAATCGCGCGACTTCATCGCCGACAACGTCTCTCTCGACTATGACGGGCATGTGCGCGTGGGCGGCTGCAAGCTGACGATCGACGGCTCCCCTCAGGGGTTCACCGCGCTGCGGGACCGTCCCTACCATGATCCGGTGGGGGATTACCCTCCGGGCTATGCAGGCTATGCCGCCGTCACCATGGAACAGGTCCAGGATGCGGTGGACTGGTGCTATTCCGAGGGCATCCAGGTCATCACCCATGCCAATGGCGAGGGGGCCTCGGACATGCTGATCGCGGCGCTTGAGTCAGCCCAGGCAAAGCATGGCGATCCGGGAAACCGGCCCGTGCTGATCCACGGCCAGTTCCTGCGCGAAGACCAGGTGGACAGCTACAAGCGCCTTGGCGTCTTCCCCTCGCTCTTCCCGATGCACACATTCTACTGGGGTGACTGGCACCGCGAACACACGGTGGGCCCGGTGAATGCAGACAACATCTCTCCCACGGGATGGGTGCGCGAGCGCGGCATGATGTTCGGCACGCACCACGATGCGCCGGTCGCCTTCCCGGATTCCATGCGCATCCTGTCGGCCACCGTCACCCGGCGTACCCGGTCAGGGGATATCCTGGGCCCGGCACAGCGCGTGGACGTGATGACGGCGCTCAAGGCCATGACGATCTGGCCCGCCTGGCAGCAATTCGAGGAAGACGACAAGGGCAGCATAGAGACCGGCAAGATGGCCGATTTCGTGATCCTGTCCGATGATCCCACCGCCGTCGATCCCGAGGCCCTGGCGCAGCTGCGCGTGATGACGACGATCAAGGAGGATCAGGTGATCCACGAGGCGCAGGGGGCAGAGCAGAAGGGAGAGCTTGATCCGCTGCCGACCCGCTTTGCCTTCAGCCCGGAGGCGGGAGAGCAGTTCCTGCACGTGATGTATGACGGGCTGACCGCTCACGACTAGGCCGCAGGCCGCGCAAGGGCGGCCGCTGTCCTGACCCCTTGGCAACCCGCGTTGCCCCAGGGGGTGCAGGGTCCGAAAGAGCGACTCTTCCGGGCCCTGCGTATCGGCTTACTTGCGGTCGCTGGGGCCGCTCGCATCCACGGTGGCGGCAAGTGCGGTCAGCACGTTGCGCATCGACAGGATGCCCACCTGCCGGTCCCCGTCCATCACGCGGAAGGTCAGGTCTGCATTGCCCTTGCCCTGTGCAATCACCTCTTCCAGGGTGGCGGTTGTCCGGACCTCCCCATTCGTTTCGCGCGGCTCTTTCGTCCGCTCCATCACCGTGCGGGCGCGCAGCACGCGGGCGCGGTTGATGTCCGCGATGAAGTCCACGATGTAGGGATCGCCCGGGTTCATCAGGATGTGCTGCGGCTCACCCTGCTGGATGACCTCGCCATCCTTCAGGATCACCAGGTGATCGGCCAGCTTCAGCGCCTCGTCGAGGTCGTGGGTGATGAAGATGATGGTCTTCTGAAGCTCGCGCTGCAGCTCCAGCAGCAGGTCCTGCATGTCGGTCCGGATCAGCGGATCGAGCGCGGAAAACGCTTCGTCCATCAGCATGATGTCGGAGTTCGACGTCAGCGCGCGGGCGATGCCGACACGCTGCTGCATCCCCCCCGACAGCTGGTGGGGATACTGCGCGCCCTGCCCTTCCAGCCCGACACGGTCGAGCCACTTGGTCGCCTCCGCCTCGTAGCTGCGCCGGGTGGAGCCGCGCACGATCATCGGCGTGGCGACATTGTCCAGCACGGTGCGGTGCGGCAGCAGGGCGAACTTCTGGAACACCATCGACATGTTGGTCCGGCGCAGCTCACGCAGGCGGGCCTCGCCGTAGGTCATGATGTTCTCGCCGTTGACGATCACCTCGCCGTCGGTCGGGTCGATCAGCCGGTTGAGGTGCCGGATCAGCGTCGACTTGCCAGAGCCCGAAAGCCCCATGATCACGGTGATCTCACCGTCCTGCATGTCGACGTTGATGTCGCGCAGGCCCAGGACGTGGTTGTGCTTTTCCAGCAGCTCGTCCTTGTGCATGCCCGCCTTGGCCTGTTTCAGCGCCTCTTCCGGGTGGGCGCCGAAGATCTTGTAGAGGTTCCGGATGGAAATCTTTGGGTCAGTCATCTTGGACCTCTCACTGCTTCTGGGCGGCATTGACGCGGGCAAGGGCCGCCTTGGTGGAGCGGTCGAGCACGACCGCCAGCAGCACGATCCCGAGGCCGGCAACAAGGCCGACGCCCAGTTCCAGATTCCGGATGCCGCGCAGCACCAGCACGCCAAGGCCCGGGGCCGACACCATGGAGGCGATCACCACCATGGCGAGGCTCATCATGATCGTCTGGTTCACGCCGGCCATGATGTTGGGCAGCGCCAGCGGGATCTGCACCCCGAACAGCTTCTGCCGCTTGGTCATGCCGAAGGCATCGGCCGCCTCGATCACCTCTGGATCCACCATGCGGATGCCAAGGTTGGTCAGGCGCACCACCGGCACGATGGCGTAAAGGATCACCGCGATGCCGTAGAGCTTGGGTTCGGTGACGGAGAAGAGGAAGATCAGCGGGATCAGGTAGACGAAGGGCGGCAGGGTCTGCAGCATGTCCAGCACCGGGATCATGATCCGCTCCAGCCGGTCGCTGCGCGACATGGCGATGCCTATGGGCACCCCGAAGAGCACCGCTATGAAGGCACAGACCGCGATGATGGCCAGCGTCTGCATGGCGTAATCGTAGTAGTTGATGAAGGCCAGCAGGCCGAAGACCAGCAGGATGAAGCCGGTCAGCTTCACCGAGCGGCTGATCAGCGCCACGATCAGCGCCAGGATCGGGATCATCACGAACCAGGGGGTTTCCTGGAACAGCCAGAGCGCCCCGTTCAGCGCCCAGGACAACGGCTGCGTCAGCGGATCGAGCACCACGGACAGGGAGTCCTTGATGTCGAGGAACCCGCGTTCCAGCCCGCGTGTCAGCTCGCGGGCCTGCGGGAAGCTGGCGCAGGCGTCGTTCAGGGCGTTCATCGAGGGGAAGGGCGTGTCCCAGACGGTCGTGTCGGGCGTTGCGCCCGCCTGCCCCATCAGGTCCGCCATCGACATGGGCGCGCTGCTCGCCCCGCTGCCGTCACACCAATCGCGCAAACCGAGGCTGTCAAAAACCCAGTCGTAGGTAGCCATCTAACTATCCTTCTTGTCATGGAAAACGGCCGCCCCTTTCCCCGGGGCGACCGTCAATCACCGGGACCGCGCGCGCGGTCCGGATCGTCTTACTGCTCGAGCAGCTGGGACAGGTTCGCGGTGGCCTTGTCGTCCAGCCAGCCGGACCAGATGTCCTTGTGGTTGGTCAGGAAGTAGACCGCGCCCTCTTCACCGGAGGCGGAGTTGTCATCCATCCAGCTCAGCGTTTCGTTCATCACGTCGTTGGGGAAGGTCATCTTGGACAGGAAGTCCACGAGTTCCGGGTGCTCGCCCTCGAAGTCGGTGGTGACGGCGGTCGAAACCGGCGCCGGCGGGAAGGAGGTGCGACCGACGTTTTCGGCGTCCGGGTTCTGGGAAGCCTTGTGCGCTTCCTCGTCGTAGGCGCCCATGTCGACCTGCACCATGTCATAGCGGCCGATCACGGCCGTCGGCGCCCAGTAGTAGCCGAACCAGGGTTCTTCGTTCTCGAAGGCAGAGGCGATGGAGGTCGCCAGCGTTTCGCCGGAGCCGTGGTTGAAGACCTCGATCCCTGCGTCCTGAACACCGAAGGCGGGCAGCAAGTTGTCGTTGAAGACGCGGCAGCCCCAGCCCTCGGGGCAGTTGTGGAAGCGGTTGCCGACCAGCTCGGGGTTGGCAAGGATGCCGTCGATGGTCTTCAGCTCGGGGTGTTCCTCGGCCAGGTAGGCCGGGATCCACCAGGCATCGATCCCGCCCGGATCCAGCACGGCGCCCAGTTCGACCACGCGGCCTTCTTCCTTCAGCCGCTCGTAGACCTGGCCGGTGGCGTTGGTCCAGAGCTCCGTCACGATGTCCGGCTCGCCGTTTTCAGCCACGGAGGTGATCGCGGGCACGGTATCGGAGGGCACGATATCGACGTCGCAGCCATAGCCCTGCTGCATGATGAAGCTTGCGACATTGGTCACGACCGAGGCGGAGGCCCAGTTCATCTGGGTGATCGACACCTCACCGCAGCTGTCGTCCTGCGCGAAAGCGGGAGCGGCCAGCAGCGTCAGGGCTGCGCCGGCAAGAAACTTGTTCATTCTGTTCTCCTTTAGGGGGAATTGGCCTTGGAAGGGAAAGCGGGCGGTAGGTAGCGGCCCTGGGCCGCCCTCCGAAACACCTTTGAATTCCGTCACTTGGGCCATCAGCGCGGTGGCTATCACTAAAAACGACATTATTGAACCGTGAAACGTCGTTTTTGTACCATCAATCGCGTTCAGGGCTTAATTTCCCAGCCCTGGTTGGCGTTTAACGGGTGTCGCTCTGCGATCCGGGCGGCGAAATCGGGCGCGCGGGATAGCGCGGGGGCGTCAGGGACGCGAAGATCGTCGCATTGAAAAAGCGGCCCGATCGCGGCAATGTCCGCGTGATGCTGTCGCTTGGCGAAAAGGTCTCGGTCGCCGGGCCACCATACGATGACGCTGTGCCCGGTCCAATGACTGGCCGCACCCCGTCCCGAAAGAGCAGCCGCCGAAGGATGCGGCCCTGCCGGAGCCTTTCTTCCACAACGCCAAGCGCAAGCAGATCCTTGTCCACACTCCCGCCGAGCTTCTCGGCCATGATCCGGTATCCCCATGACACAACGCCTATCCGACGTCATCGCAACCGCCAGGGCAGAGGGGCGCCCCCTGCTGAATGGCTGGATGATGACCCCCGAACCCGCCGTGCTGGAGGCAATGGCCCCCCATGGCTGGGACTGCGTCACGCTTGACCTGCAACACGGGCAGATCGACCAGACCCAGGCCCGGACGCTGGCGCGCACGGCCACCGGGCTGGGGCTGCCGCTTCTGGCGCGCCCGGCCTGGAATGACGTGGCGATGATCTCCCGCCTGCTGGACGACGGTTTCGAAGGGATCATCTGCCCGATGATCAACTCGGCCGAGGACGCCCGCAGGCTGGCCGCCGCCGCCCATTACGCACCGCGCGGCGCACGCAGCTACGGGCCGGTCCGTGCAAGGGTCGCCTTTGGTCCGGATTACTTCGCCGGCGCGTCCGACAACCTGCTGGTCCTCGCCATGATCGAAACGAAAGAGGCCCTTGCCGCCCTGCCCGAGATCATCGCGGTCGAGGGGATCTCCGGCGTCTACGTGGGCCCGGCGGACCTGAGCCTGTCCATGATCGGGCACCCCACCGGAGAGCCCAGCGATCCCACCGTGACGGCGGCTGTCGACCAGATCCGCAAGACGGTGCAGCAGGCCGGCGGATTGGCAGCCGTGCACAACCTGAGCGTGGATCACACCATGAAGATGGCCGACAAGGGCTGGGACATGGTCACCGGCCCCTCGGATGTCGGCCTGATCGCCGCCGCCTCTGCCGAGGCCGTGCGCCGCATCAAGGGCCGGTAAGGCGCACCAAAGCCGGCGGATGCCCCCCGGATTGGATGCGAATCGCGTCCCTCTATTCTGAAAAACTGCCGCGCCGGCTCCCCCCGCGCGTCAGATCCCCTTTCCAGCCCGTGCCGCCTGGCGCCCGCCACGGCGCGAAAAAAGGCCCTGTAAAGGCGCGACGCAACCCCCCGGAAAATTTCGCAAAAAGTCACTTGTTTGCCCTAGCGCAAAGAAGGCCCTTCGGGTCGTCGATAGACTCGTTCTCAGACAGCATTCAGACCGGAAAGGAAGTGAACATGCTGACGAGAAGAGCCGCGCTGCTTGGGGGCGCATGCATCGCCGCCTCCCCCCTGCTGATCAAGGCCGCGCAGGCAGAAGAGATCATGGATACCTCCATGGCGCCCGCGCCCGACCTGTCCAACCTCAAGCGTGTGAAACGCCGGCTCGTGCGCCCGCCGATGGTGCATGACCACGAACAGCAGGCCCCCGCCGAACCGCGAATCATCGAGTTCGAAATGCGCATCGTCGAGAAGGAAGTGGAGGTCGACACTGGCGCCTACCTTCAGGCGATGACCTTCAACGGCTCCATTCCCGGACCGCTGATGGTGGTGCACGAAGGGGATTACGTGGAATTGACGCTCTACAATTCCCCGGAAAACCTGATGCAGCACAACATCGACTTCCACGCGGCCACCGGCGCCCTGGGCGGCGGGTCCCTGACCCTGGTGAACCCGGGCGAAAAGACGGTGCTGCGGTTCAAGGCCACGCGGCCGGGCACCTTCGTCTATCACTGCGCCCCCGGCGGTCCGATGATCCCCTGGCACGTCGTCAGCGGCATGTCCGGTGCGATCATGGTCCTGCCCCGCGACGGGCTGAAGGACGACAAGGGCAACCCGGTCAGCTACGACCGCGTCTTTTATATCGGAGAGAACGATTTCTACATCCCGCGCGACGAGAACGGCGAATTCAAGCGGTTCGCGGATGTCGGCGAAAGCTATCCCGACACGCTTGAGGTGATGAACGGGCTGATCCCCAGCCACGTCGTGTTCAACGGCAGCGTGGGCGCGCTGACGGGCGACAATGCGCTGCACGCGGCGCAGGGTGAAAAGGTGCTCTTCGTGCACAGCCAGGCCAACCGCGATTCCCGCCCGCACCTGATCGGCGGCCACGGCGACCTGGTCTGGGAGACCGGCAAGTTCAACAACCCGCCGGAACGCGATCTTGAGACCTGGTTCATCCGCGGCGGCTCTGCCGGGGCGGCGCTTTACGAGTTCCTGCAACCGGGGGTCTATGCCTATGTGAACCACAACCTGATCGAGGCGGTGAACCTTGGCGCGACGGCCCACGTGGTGGTCGAGGGCAATTGGAACAACGACCTGATGGAGCAGGTCCAGGCCCCGATCGAGTACAACTCCGCATACGAGGGCAGGACGGCGCTGCCGTAACCGGCGCGACCGTCGAAAGAAGACCCGGGCGGCTGGCACAGGTCAGCCGCCCTTCCCCGGTTCGGGAGATCGGACATGACACCCTCGGACAGCAAGCCCTTCAAAATCACTTCCAAGGCAGCGATAGCTTGCGTCGCCGGCCTGCTGGCGTCGACGGCCCTCGCGCTGCTGGCCTGGCCGCAGGCCGACAGGGCCCCTGCCCCCTTCCCCGCGCCAGAGGTCATCGCGATCCCGGCGGGCACGATCAGCTACCGCCCCTTCGGCAGCTTCGAAAAGGCTGGCAAGGCGCAGACCCCGGCGACGGTCCCGACGCAGGTCAACGGCATCGCGATCATGAAATACCAGGTCAGCCGCGCCCAATATGGCGCCTGTGTCGCGGCGGGGGCCTGCGATCCCGGCCCCTCTTCAGGCGCGGACCTGCCCCAGACCCAGGTCAACTGGACCGACGCCCACGCCTTTGCCGATTGGTATTCCGCTCTGACCGGAGAGGCCTGGCGCCTGCCGACGGACCGGGAATGGCAGCTGGCGGCAGCCGAGCGTTACGGCGACGCGGTGGCCGATCCCGGGGACCTGGATCCGGGCGAAAGGATGCTTGCCAACTACAAGGCCGGCGTCCTGCTGCGCGGCACCGCCAGCCCGACGCTGCGGCCCGCAGGCGGCTTCGGGGTCAATTCGCGCGGCGTCGCGGACATGGCGGGCAATGTCTGGGAATGGACGGATGGCTGCATGGAAAGCGGCACGCTGAACCCGGATGGCACCATCGCGCGCAGTGAGCCCTATTGCTGGGTGCGCATCGCCGGCGGGCGGCACCGCGCGGCGATCGTGGATTTCATCCGCGATGCCAGCGTGGGCGGTTGCGCCGTCGGGATGCCGCCCGATCACCTTGGCTTCCGCCTTGTGCGCGATACCGCAGGCACGCGCCGCCGCTGGCTTGCCTTCCTCTGACGCGCGGGCGGTCGAGATGCTGATTGACGCTTCGCCCAGGCGAAACAAGCGCGGCCCTGACATGCATCAGGGCCGCGTCTTTCTCAGGAGTCATCCCAATATATTCCGGTTTCTGAATAAATATCAGGAAGCCTGGCTGTAGCGCGCGCCATCGGCCACATGAGCATCGAAGCGGCTTGCCACGATCCGGGTCAGGGCGCGGCCCTCCGGGCGGACCGAAAGACTATCCGCCGTGACCTCGACAAGATCGCCAAAGCTTTCTGCCACAAGGGCCATCTCGCGCCTCAGCCGATCCGCACCAGCCCCATGGACGGCGCGCAGCGCGGCAAGGTCGAGCCGGAAATCGCACATGATCATCTCGATCGCGCGGGCGCGCAGAAGGTCGTCCGGGCTCATCACGTGGCCCCGTCCGCCTGCCAGCTCTCCGGCTTCGATACGCTGCACGTAAGCAGGCGTCGCGGCGGCGTTCTGGACATAGCCCGCCGGCAGCTTGGAAATCGAAGAGGCCCCAAGCCCGATCAGCGTCGGGCAGGTGTCATCGGTATAGCCCTGGAAGTTCCGGCGCAGGTGTCCGGTCTGCGCCGCCTGGGCCAGCCCGTCACCGGGCCCGGAAGCGACGCGCCGCGTGCTCTGCCAGCTCGAAACGCGCGACCTCCTTGGGCAGGACCTCTGCGTCGATCAGCTGCTGGCGCTTAGAGACCCAGGGCACATGGGCATAGCCGAACAGCGCCAGCCGGTCCGGCACAAGGTCCAGCACCTTGGAGACCGTATCATCAAGCCGCGCGATATCCTGGTGCGGCAGGCCATAGATCAGGTCCGCGTTCAGCGACCGGATGCCGGCGGCGCGCAGATCCTCGACGCAGGCGCGCGTGATGTCGAAGGGCTGAAGGCGGCCGATGGCCTCCTGCACGAGGGGGTCGAAATCCTGGATGCCGATGCTGGCGCGGTTCATGCCTTCTTCCGCCAGCGCCTGGATCTTGGCGCGGTCCACCATAGTCGGGTCGATCTCGACAGAGAACTCGTGATCCTCGGTGGGCGGAATCACCGCGCGCACCGCCTGTGCCAGCCGGTGGATCAGCGCGGGCGGCAGGATAGTGGGCGTCCCCCCGCCCCAATGCATCCGCCCCATGCGAAGCCCCTTGGGCAGGATGTCCTTCAGCAGGGCCAGTTCCTGTTCCAGCGTGCCGATGTAGCTTTCCACCGGCGTCAGCGTCTTCGTGCCCTGCGTCCGGCAGGCGCAGAACCAGCACAGCCGTTCACAGAACGGGATATGCAGATAGACCGAGACCGGCACGGCCGGGTCCAGCGCGGCAAGGGCCTGCGCCTGCTCGGCCGCGCCAACGGCGGGCGAGAAGACGGGGGCCGTGGGATAAGAGGTGTAGCGGGGCACCCGGGCATCGAAAAGGCCCAGGGATCCAAGGCGGTCAATCTGTTTCATGCGCCCGGTATCGCGCCCCTGCCCGCCCCGCGCTTTGCGCAGGATCAAACTCAGACCGGAAAAGGCGAAACCCCGATCACGAGGCCGTGTAGGTGCAAGGCCCCCATCCAGAGGGCCAGGCCAAGCAGGGCCCGCAGCGCCATGCGCCGGCCATTGGAAGCCCGCCAGCTGGGGCGGAAAAGCGGCGCGACAGAGAAGATCGCGGTATTTGCGAAGAAGACATCGGACTGCGGGCCCATCACCCGCCGTGCCCGCGCGTCAAAGGCCGGGATGGCCGCGATGGCCATGACGACGAAGCTGGCGAACAGGATGACGTGGGCCAGATCCCCGTTCACCACCAGGTGCGACCCGGACCAGAGCGCGAGCGCCAGGAAAAGCGGGTGGCGCGACAGGGCGGCAAAGCCCGGCGCCTGCGGATCGAAAGGCGCCTTGCGCGCGCCGCCCAGCGTGGCGGGGCTGGCCACCCCGGCCCCGCAGGTTACCAGCATGGCCGCAAGTGGCATGGCAAGGTTGGGCAGCCAGCGCATCCAGGGCATTTGCGGCCAGAGCGCGACGTAGGGCGCCCGACCGGCCGCCGCGATGACCCAGACCAGCAGGGCAAGCGACAGACCCCCGTAGACAGCGAAGTAGGCGCGCCGTCCGACCACCCCGATCAGCCGCTCCCGCAGCCCGCCGATCCGGGGCAGGAAGTGACTGGCGACGAACAGCGCCAGCGCCAGAATGTATGCGCTCCAGCCGGTCATTTGCCCTCCGTCTGCTGCTTGAGCCGTTCGATATGAAGGGCAAAGGCCCAGGTCGCCGGACATCCGATCACCAGCCCGCCGGCGGCGGCCTGCCAGGGCGACAGCACCGGCCAGCCCAGCCAGGAGGTGATGAGCGAGGCAAAGAACAGGTTTACCCCCATGGCCCCTGCCCCGAACGGGTATAGGGCCGCGAAAAGGCCAGCCTGGGGTCTCATCTGCGGCTCACCAGCATCTGTACGGCCACCAGCGCGCCCAGCAGGGCAAGGGAGGCCAGGAGGTACCAAAGCTCGGCGCTGTCGGTCTGCGGCTGCGGGATCGGGCGCTGGAACCCCTCGGCCAGGGCCGGTGCGGGCAGGATGAGGGCGAAGGTGAAGATGCGTTTCATGTCAGCTCTCCATGGTCAGGGTTTGATAGATCTCCGGCAGCGCGCGGGGCAAGCGTTCCGGATGCGGCAATAGGGTGAAGCCGGCGCGCCCGAAGATGCGGGCGAACCAGTCCTGCCCGTCCTGGTCAACGATGACCCCATGCACCGCCTGGCCCAGCGCGCGGGCCTCGCGGACGGCCATGCGGCTGTCCTCGATCCCGTGTTGGCCTTCGTAGTGGTCGAGGTCATTGGGCTTGCCGTCGGTCAGCACAAGCAGCAGGCGGCGCGTCGCGCCCTCTTCGGCCAGCTGGGCAGAGACATGGCGGATCGCCGCGCCAAGGCGGGTGTAATGCCCCGGTGTCAGCCCGCCGATGCGGGCCGTGACCGCGCCCGACATCGGCTCGGCAAAGGTCTTGGCCCGGTGCAGGAAGACCCGGTCCCGGCGCAATGAGGAGAACCCCCAGATGCCCAGCCGGTCGCCCGCGGTGTCGATGCCGCAGGCCAGGGCCGCGACGGCCTCGCGCGCGACCTCGATCACCGATGTGTCGCCGATGGCGGCCTCGGTCGAGCGAGAACAATCCATCAGGATCGCCACGCTCAGATCCCGCGCCACCGCGCGCCCGGCCTGCCAGACCCGGTCCGAGCCCTCCTGCCCGCAGGCGATATCGGTGCGCGAAGTCACCACCGCGTCCAGGTCCACGTCCTCACCGTCGATCTGCCGGGGCAGGATCACGCGGCGCGGATGCAGCGGGGCAAACTGGCGTTTCACCCGCGCGACAAGGCGCGGATCAGGGGCATATTCGGCGCGCGGCTTCGCCGGGGCCTCCAGCACGCGGGTATGTGCAGGCATGTAATCGCCCGTGCGCCGGTTCCACTCGGGGTAGGTGAACTTGCCCGCCAGCCGCTCGTGCTCGGCGTCCTGCGGCGAGAGGTCCAGCGACAGGCGCAGCCGGGTCGCGGCGCGTTTCATGTTTTCAGAGAAGGTCAGGTGGTCCTGATCCTCGGCGGCCTTGGCGGCATTGTCTTGGTCGTCGTCATCCACCAGCCGGTTGATGTTCAGGCTCTCGGCCCAGGACATGATCGTCTCGAAGCGGTGGATGATGAAACCGTCGTTGCGGTTGGCCTGGTCGCGCGCCTCGCGCCTGGCCTCCTTGCGGCTGGGCACCGCGAAGGCGGGCGCGGGACCCGGTTCCTCGGCATTGTCAGCGGCCCCCTTCCCTGCGCCGCGCGTCAGGAAGCGCAGCCAGATCGGCACGGGCGCATAGCTGCGGTAGCCGCGTGGCGCGGGACTGGCCATTTCTTCGACCCCGCCGCGCTGGCAGCCGATCTGATCCAGGATCTGACGCTCGATGGCGGCCTCGTGTCGGGGCAGGCCCGTGCGCCCGCGCAGGGCGCAGGTCTCGCGGCAGAGCGCGCGGTAGGCGTCGCGCAGGCCGGGACAGGCGGCAAAGGCACGGTCCATCGCCGCCGCGTTGGCCGCGATCTGGGCCAGGTCGTTGCGATAGGGATCGTCAAGCGCCGCGGGGCGCTCGGCGAAGGCCGCGATGGCCGCCAGCCAGAGGTAGGCCGCCCGGTTCAGCGCCCGGGTCGAAAACACGTCCATCACCGGTGGCAGTCGCAGGCGGTCGCCGTCGAAATCGGCCGTGTGCCCCCTCTCGCGCGGGGTGCCGACCCGGCGCAGAAGGCCGGGGCGGTGATCGCAAGAGGCCAGCGGCGCCACCACGATCTCGACAGAGGCGCCGCCGCCAAGCGCGCGGAACAGCGCGGCAAGGCTGGGGCGGATCTGCTCGAACGTGACCGCGCGGTCGCTGGCATCCGCAGCCCTGCGCCGCGTGGCCATGTCATGCCAGAGGTTGCCGACGGTTTCCTCCGGCTCCATCAGGTCGAGAACATGGATCATGGCCTTACCCGTAGACGGCGCTGGCGAGGTCGCGCAGGGCCTGCTGGACATCCGCTTCGTCGGACAGGGGTTCGATGATGGCGGCCTCCAGCGCCCGCGCGATGGGCATGCCAGAGGCCATCAGCGTGGCGGCATAGATCAGCAGGCGGGTGGACACCCCCTCTTCCAGATCCATGCCTGTCAGCTTGCGGATCCCCCCGGCCAGGCGCACCAGCGCCCGGGCCGGATCCTCTGCCAGTCCGCTTTCGCGCATCACCACCGGCACCTCGACCTCGGGCGCGGGAAAGTCGAACCCGACGGAGACAAAGCGCTGGCGGGTCGAGGGCTTCATCTTCTTCAGGATGTTCTGGTAGCCGGGGTTGTAGCTGGCGACCAGCATGAAGCTCTCCGGCGCCACCAGCTCCTCTCTGGTCTTGTCGATGACCAGCCGGCGCCGGTCATCGGTCAGCGGGTGCAGCACCACGGTGACGTCCTTGCGGGCCTCCACCACCTCATCAAGGTAGCAGATCCCGCCCATCCGCACCGCCCGCGTGAGAGGCCCGTCGACCCAGACGGTCTCTCCGCCCTTCAGCAGGTAGCGCCCGATGAGGTCGGCGGCGGACAGGTCGTCATGGCAGGCCACGGTGTAAAGCGGCAGGTCCAGCCGGGCCGCCATATGTTCGACAAAGCGGGTCTTGCCGCAGCCCGTGGGCCCCTTCAGAAGAAGGGGCAGCGCCTTTGCCTGAGCCATCTCGAAGACGGCGCATTCATCGGCGACGGGTTGGTAGAACGGCAGGTCGGGGTGGGTCAGGTCGTTCATCACATCACTCTCCCGCAAGTTTTGCGTCTTTGACCACGGGGCCGGGTTTCACCACCTCGCGGCGCACCACGAGCATCGAGTAGATGAAGAGGATGGCCCCAAGGACCACGGCCACACCGGAGCCGAAGCGCATCAGGTAGAAGAGGCCCAGCTGATCCTGCACATCCATGTAGTAATCCCCCACGATGCGCTGCATGTGCGTCTGGATCGTCCCGGCGAAGGTCAGGGTGAAGGTCATGAAGGCCATGCCCCCCGTCATCAGCCAGAAGCTGGCCATGTTGAGCACCTGGTTATAGGGCGCGCGGCCCCGCAGCAGCGGCATGGCATAGCTGAACATCGCCAGGTTCAGGGCCACGTAGGCGCCGTAGAAGGACAGGTGCCCGTGGGCGGCGGTGATCTGCGTGCCATGGGTGTAGTAGTTCACCCCGTGCAGCGTATGCAGGAACCCCCAGACGCCGGCGCCGAAGAAGGCCACGGTGGAGGACCCCAGCGACCACAGCAGCGCGGCCTTGTTGGGATGGTTTTTGCGCCCTTTCCAGACCATCAGGAAGGCAAAGGACATCATGGCGAAGAAGGGCACCACCTCGAAGGTGGAGAAGATCGAGCCGACCCACTGCCAGTAGCCCGGCGTGCCGATCCAGTAGAAATGGTGCCCCGTGCCAAGGATGCCGGAGAAGAGCGCGGTGGCGACGATGATGTAGAGCCATTTCTCGATCACCTCGCGGTCCACGCCGGTCAGCTTCAGCATCAGGAAGCCCAGGATCGCGGCCATGACCAGCTCCCAGGTCGCCTCCACCCACAGGTGGACGACGAACCACCAGTACATTTTGTCCAGGCTCAGGTTGTCCGGGTTGATGAAGGCGAAGACCCAGAGCAGGCAGAGCAGCCAGAGGCCCATCATCAGGATATTGGTGATGGCTGTCTTGCGCCCCGCCAGGAAGGTCAGCGAGACGTTCACGAGGAAGATGACGGCGGCCACGAGGATGCCGAACTTCACCCAGAGCGGTTGCTCAAGGAACTCGCGCCCGCCGTGGATGCCGACGAGGTAGGAGCCGACGGCGCCCAGCGTGCCCACGACCAGGATCGCCAGCTGGATATAAGCCAGCTTGACCGAGAAGATCTCGCGCTCGCTCTCCTCGGGCACCAGGTAGTAGGCGGCCCCGAAGAAGCCCAGCAGAAGCCAGACGATCAGCGCGTTGGTGTGGATCATGCGGATGACGTTGAAGGGCAGCAGCTCACTCAGCGTATTGGGCGCGACATAGATCCAGCCCGCCAGCAGCCCGCCAGCGACCTGGATCGCGAACAGGCCCATGGCCACGAGGAAATAGGCGTAGGCCACCTTTTGCGATTGGTATTTCATGGTTCTTTCTCCTGTCCCGCGCTCAGCCGGCGTCGTTGGGCGGCCAGTTCTGGGTGTCGGTCTGATCGGCCCAGCGAAGGAATTCGGCCAGGGCGCGCATCTCCTCCTCGGTGATCTCGAAATGCGGCATCTGGCGGCGCCCCTCGATTCCCGAGGGCTGCGCCTTCATCCATCCATCCAGGATCTCGTAGGCCAGCTCTGGCTCGTCCTGCGCACCCCAGCGGGTCATCACGTTGCCAAGCTCGGGGGCGAAATAGGCACCCTCTCCGTGCAGCGTGTGGCAGTTGATGCAGGAATGGCGTTCCCAGACGTGCTTGCCCAGGCGTACCTCCTCGGTCAGGGGCATGCCTGCCGTCGAGGTTTCGGCGATGTAGCGGTGGCTCTGCACCGTAAGGGCCACGAACACCACGACGAAGAATATGGATCCCCCGTAGAAGACATTCCTGGCCCGCGATTTGGTGAGTAGGTCTGACATGTCGCGGTCCCGATGGATTGTTTCGGATGCGAGATGTCTAGGCGGCACTGCCGTGGTGCTTTTTGCGCAAACGCAAAGACGGCGGCGAAAGATCGGCGCAGCATCGGCGCATAGGAGGGACCCCCATGCGCCACCCTGATTTCGATGCCCCTGACCTGCCCCTGTCGGAGCTTTTCACCCAATGGCCTGAGCTGGCCATCACCTTCCTTGACCGGCGGATGCTCTGCCCCGGCTGCCCGATCGCGCCCTTTCACGCGATCGCGGATGCCTGCCTGGAATACCGGCTGGACGAAGCGGCCTTCCGGGCAGAGCTTTACCGCTGCGGCCGCACCGCGGGGCTGTTCAGGGATCGAGTTCGCTCAGCAGGACAAGGGCATGGGGATCCGTGACCGTCACATGCTTGCGCGTTGATTCCACGATTCCCGCCTTCTGCCAGGCGGACAGAAGCCGGCTGACCGTGTGCAGCGTGGTCCCCGTCATGTCAGAGATGTTCTGCCGCGTGATGGGAAAGGCGATCTCGATCCCCGCCTCGGTCTTGCGTCCACTCTGGTTGACCATCCGCAGCAGGGCGCAGGCCACGCGCTTCTCGACCGCCTGGGTCGCCATCTCCGTCAGGGTTTCCTGGATCTGGCCCAGCCGCTGGCCGACGGTCTTGTAGCTTTCCGTGGCGAACCCGGGGTACTTCGCGGTGAACTCCGGCCAAAGCCGCACCGGCCAGGACAGCGCAAGGCTTTCCACCGCCGCGACAGAGGCCGCCGGGTAGGTCTCCCGTTGCAGGGCCGGCGCGATGCCGAACAGCTGCCCCGGAGAGATATGCAGCACGATGATCTGATCGCCCCCCGGCGTGGTGCGCACCACCCGCAGGTAGCCGTCCAGCAGCAGGAAGAACCGGTCGGCCTGCGCCCCCTCTTCGAAGATCGACGTGCCCGCCTCGTACCGACGCGACACGGCAGCTTCCAGGATCTCGCGGATCTGCGCGCGCTCCAGCAGGCAGAAGGGCGGCAGGTCGCAGAGCAGACTTTCGTCAAGTTTCGCCATTTTCCCACCGCCAGTTTGTTCGAGAGCAAAGTCGGACCCGCCGCCTTGTTGCAGAATTGGCCCAGACGAAACAAGCGGATAAGGAAAAGGAAATTCCGATGATCGCGAAACTCATGATGGCCGGTGCCCTTGTACTTGCAGCTGGCACAGGCTGGGCCGAAACCTTCGAAGTGCACATGCAGAACAAGGGGGCCGAAGGGGCCATGGTCTTTGAACCGGCCTATGTCAGGGCCGCGCCGGGCGACGTGGTAAAGTTCATTCCCACCGACAAGGGCCATAACGTCGAAAGCATCGACGGCATGCTTCCCGACGGGGTCGACAGCTTCAAGTCCCCGTTCAACAAGGAATTCGAGCTGACCGTGGAAGACGAAGGTCTTTATGGCATCAAGTGTACGCCGCATTACGCCATGGGGATGGTAGCCCTGATCCAGGTGGGCGAGGCCGTGAACCTGGATGAGGCACAGGCCGTCCCCCAAAGAGGCAAGGCCAAGCAGCGGATGGCGGATCTGTTCGCGCAGGTCGACTAGGGCGGCCCCGCCTCTGTCGATCCGGTCGGGCGGTGCCATCGGTGCCGCCCTAGGTCTTTTCAAGGACAGGAGTTCCCAGATGACCCCGCGCACCAACTACACCGGGCCAGCCCTGTTTTCCTACGGTTTCCGCCCCTTCTTCCTTGCCGCCACGCTGTTTGCCCTCCTCGTCATACCGGCCTGGTGGCTGATCTGGCGCGGGGCCATGGCGCTTTCGGGCCCGTTCATGCCGGTGGACTGGCACATCCATGAAATGGTCTTCGGTTACGGGGCGGCGGTGGTGGCGGGCTTCCTGTTCACTGCCGTGCCGAACTGGACCGGGCGGCTGCCGACCCGGGGCTGGCCGCTTGTCGCCCTGCTGGCGGTCTGGCTGGCGGGGCGCGCGGCCGTCGCCGGGCTTGCCGGCCTGGGCGCGCTGCCGGTCCTGCTGTTCGACCAGCTGTTTCTGCTCACCGTCGCCGCGATGATCACGCGCGAGATCCTGGCCGGTAAGAACTGGCGCAACCTCAAGGTGCTGGTCCCGGTCACCCTGCTCTGGCTGGCCAATGTGCTGTTTCACGTCGAATCGATGACGCAGGGCGCCGCCGACATGTCGCGCCGGTTCGGCATCGGGCTGCTGATCTTCCTGGTCATGCTGATCGGCGGGCGCATCCTGCCCAGCTTCACGCGGAACTGGCTGGTCCAGCGCGGCGCGCAGCGCCTGCCCGTGGCCTTCAACGGCCTGGACGCCGCAAGCCTTTTGGCCGCAGCCCTTGCCCTGCTGGCCTGGACCTTCGCGCCCTTCGGCTGGCCCTGCGCGGTGCTGGCTGCCCTCGCGGGGGCGCTGCAACTGGTCCGGCTGTCGCGCTGGTGCGGCGACCAGAGCTGGCCCTCGCCCCTCTTGCTGATGCTGCACCTCTCCTATGCCGCGATCCCCGTCGGTTTCCTGATGATCGCCCTCGGCGCCGCCGGACTTCTGGGCGTGGCCGTCGGCGTGCATGTCTTCGGCATTGCGGCCATCGGCGGGATGACCGTGGCCGTGATGATGCGGGCCACCATGGGCCACACGGGCCGCCCCCTGCAGGCGGGCCGGGCACTGACCACGGCCTTTGCCCTCGTGTTCACGGCCGCCATCTTCCGCGTCGCCGGTCCCGGGGTTGCGCTCGGTCGCTTCGACGGCGTGGACCTGTGCGTTGTGCTCTGGACGGCAGGCTTTGCCCTGCTCGCCTGGCGGATCGGCCCCTGGCTTGCAGGGCCGAAGCAATACCGGAAACGCCCGTCGAAACCTGCGGCAGGTCCGAGCCAAGTCTCGGCTTGAAGGCGGGTGCGGAAACGGGACCTGAAGCTGACGACTGCCGGGGGCTTGGCCCTCACCCGGTCTCGCACACCCCGGGCAGATTCATCGCTGTCCGGGACTCGCTGCCGCCAGCCGCTCAACCACGAAATCGGCCCGTTCCGTGATGCCGGCACATGGAAGCTCAATGAGCTCGTATCCAAGCGCGGCATATGTCCGGCGCATCATGGCACAAGTCGCCTTAGCCTCCGCCCTGCCCTGCTTGTGCTCGGCGTCCTGCGTGAAGATCTCCTCCCAGAAGGGCGCCAGAAAGACCTGGGCATAGTAGCGAACCGCCCTGGCCGCAGCGCTGACATGCGACGGCACGGGAAGCCCGCAAAGGCCCAGGTAGCCGACGATATCGGGAACGCCCCGATCAAAGATCACGGGGCCTGAGAGTGCTTGAGCGTCCTTGAAGGCACGCAGGTCCCGCTCCACCATCCGCTCGGCATAGGCCAGACGGTCGGCCCAAGGCAGGGCATCTCCGCCGCGCGCCACCTCCTCGCGGATGATCGCGCGGCCGGATTCGGGGATTGTGTGAAAGCCACGGCGGGCAAGCTCGGTGATCAGGCTGGTCTTGCCCGCACCGGGGCCGCCCGTCACGACGAAGAAATGGTCGCTCATGGGCCATCCTCGGATGTGACTGGGGGAGAACTGCGCAGCGATCGACACGCCCAAAGGCGCGGATCAAGGCAGCAAGAATTTTCGTAGGGAAAACAGCAACCGTCTGCGCGGCAGAGGCAAATCCTCTGACGAGAAAGGCAGACCTATCTGGTGCTTTTCAGGGGGTGGGACGGGGCACATAGTTTTGCCTCTCAGCGCCAGAATTTCCTTTTAAATTCAGAGCCTCGAAATCTCGATGCTGAACTGAAGCTGCCTTTTTCGTCAGATAGGGTTGCCTCTGGGCCGACACGAAAAAAGCCGACGCAGTGGTCGGCTTTCTCAAGGGTTATCGTGTCAGAAGGTCCTGGGGACTCTGTTGCACAAATCGGGTGATGGCCGAGCATAATGCTCCGATCAAGTATATTCTTGGCACGTCAGTCCCGCCGTTAGCATTCAAAACCATGAGGGCAATAGCTGTGCGCGTCATCATCTACAATGTCCGCTTCATCCGCTCTGCCGACCTTGCGACCCCGATAGGGATTCCGAGCGCGGTCAACGGCAGCATTGACGGGCTGCGCTACGGCATTCTGATCCAGGGCTGAAGGTCGGCTCTGGCCCGGAAGCAGCTACTATGACCGGGCGGCACACCGGAGGCTGGCTCTGGGCCGGGTGTAATCATTGCGCCGCCGTTCTCAGGCAACCGGCTGCTTCCTGTGGATATTCTACTCTTCCAAGGTTAGGCGCCTGCGCGCATTGAGCAGCAAGTTCGCTGCGGCTTGCCTAGCTGGCTCGTCGAACCGCGTGCAGATACCGGACACGCACAACGCGCCACGCAATTCCCCGTCGCGAGAACTGATCCGTACCGCCACGGCGGCAACTTCCGGGTTGCGCTCACCGACCGAGACGAAGACGTCGTCGGGGCTGGCGTTGGTTGCGCTGAGGGCATGGCCAGCAGCGCCTCGGTCGATGCTGAGTCGCGACCCTTCGTCGAGATGGTGGCGGACGGGATTCGGGGAATTCTGACGGTAGAGACAGATCCGTTCCTCCTGTTCGCGGACATAATAGGAGGCGGTCTCGCCTGTCAGCTCGACGAGCTTGCGTAGCTCAGGGCGGACCCTTTCACCCAGATCGAACCGCCGTCGGAACAGGGCGCCCAGACGCCAGACGTTCGAGCCAAGCGCGTAGCGTTTCGATGGGTCACGCACGATGAATCCAAACAAGATCAAAGAATTGAGAAGCCTTGGCAGCGAGCTCTTGGAGATGCCCGTCTCCTTGGAAAGCTCGCTGAGACTGAGCGATGTACGGTCCTCCGAGAAGGCATCCAGGATCGACAGAGCCTTTTCCACCGCTTCAACACGCTGTCCGCTTTCCATGATGATTGTTCCGCTCTGTAAAACTGGTGTCTCGCACTGTGGACTTTTGGCTGCTGCCTGTCCAGTCTCCGCCTCATCGACAGGGAGGCTGTCGAACGAGGAGGAGGAAAGCGAATGACGAAGACCATTTTTGCCGGTGCGCTTGCCGCGCTGGCCATGTCCACAGGGGCCGTGGCCGCCCAGGACTACCCGACCCGGACCATCAACATGGTGATCGCCTACAGTGCTGGTGGGGGGACAGACGTGGCAGCGCGCACGCTGGTGCCGTTCATCGAGAAATATCTGCCTGGCGATGAGACCATTGCCGTGATCAACAAGCCGGGCGCATCGGGCGAGCTGGGTTTTGCCGAGATCGCCAAGGCAACCCCCGATGGTTACACCATCGGCTTCATCAACACACCGACCAGCATCACGATCCCGATCCAGCGCGAGGCGTCCTTCGCCTTCGACCAGCTGAAGCCGATTGCCAACGTGGTGTTCGATGCGGGGTCCCTTGTAGCGCTGCCGAACAATGACTTCGGCGATCTGGCCGGTCTGGTCGAGGCCGCCAAGGCCGCGCCGGGCACCATTACCTATGGCACCACCGGTATCGGTTCAGATGACCACCTGTCGATGCTGGCACTGCAGCGCGCGGCAGGCATCGAATTGCGTCACGTGCCCTTCGGCGGCTCGTCCGAGATTCGCGCGGCCCTGCTGGGCGGCCATATTGCCCTAGGTTCGATGAATATTGGCGAGGTGATCGACAGCGTGAACGAGGGCGAGTTGGCCACCTTCGGCCAGATGGGTGCCGACCGCTGGGACGGCGCGCCCGAGGTGCCGACCTTCCAGGAGCAGGGTTTCGACGTGGTGTCCGGCGCTTATCGCGGCATCGGTGCCCCCGTGGGCCTCGATCCGGCGATCATCGAAACCCTGTCGACCGCCATCGGCGAAGCCGTCGCGGACGAGGAATTCCGCGCTGCTGCTGCCGAACAAGCGCTTCCGCTGGATTACCAGAACTCGGATGACTTCACCGCGACGCTGACCGATCTGCAGGGCCTCTATCAAGCGCTGTGGGATGAGAACCCTTGGGTCGAGTGACATGAGCACGCGCGACGACATCTCCTTGACGTCTTCCCGGGTGGTGGTGGCAGAACTTGCCGCCGCCCTCGGGATCGCCGCGATCTTCGCCCTTCTGGCGTGGGTCGGCACCGGCTACCGTGGCGCGGCGGCCTTCATGCCGATCGCCGTTTCGGGGCTGGGCTGCATGGCGGCCCTGACATGGGCCGCTGGCCTGCTGCGCAAGCTGCCCAAGGCCTCGGTCGAGGAGGACGTGACGCTGTCGAAGCCCTCGCTGCGCCGTCTGGCCACCTTGGCGGCCCTGATGGTGGCCTTCGTGGCGGCGATCCCGCATCTGGGCTTCTTCACCGGAATCTTGGTCTTCTTGACTGCCGCGCCTGTCCTGATGGGACTGCGCCCGGCATGGCAGGCCGCCCTGGCCGCCGCCGGTCTCGCCGTCCTGCTCTGGCTGATCTTCATTGTGCTGCTCGAAAGTCCCATGCCTGCGGACCTGATCTTCGGCGGCTGAGGAGTTTTCCTTGGATATTCTGACACATCTGGTGGACGGCTTCGCCGCCATCTTCACGCCTGTGGTCATCCTCGCCATGGTTGCCGGTACGGTGATGGGCGTCCTGGCCGGGGCCTTGCCAGGGCTTTCGGCGACCATGGGGATCGCTGTGCTCATCCCCTTCACCTTCGGGATGGAACCGCTGGTTGCGCTTGGCCTGGTGGCGGGCATCTACAACGGTGCCATGTACGGCGGCTCGATTCCCGCCATTCTGCTGCGCATCCCAGGCACGCCTGCGGGCATCGCGACCGTCTTTGACGGCTACCCGATGACACAGCAGGGCCGTGCCCGGCTGGCGCTGCGGGTTTCGCTCTATTCCTCGGCCTTCGGCTCTTTCGTCAGCGCTCTGTGCCTGATCCTGCTGTCGCCGCCCCTGGCTGCGCTGGCGCTGAAATTCGGGCCGTCGCAGTTCTTCTGGCTGGCGATCTTCGGGATGCTGTGCATCACTTCGGTGCTGGGCGGCTCGCTCTCCAAAGGGCTTATCTCGACCTGCGCGGGCCTGCTGATGGGCTTGGTGGGAATCGACCAGATTACTGGCGCCGAACGCTACACCTTCGGCTCGGTCCATCTGGTTTCGGGCTTTTCGATCATCGTCGTGCTGACCGGCCTGTATGCCATTCCCCCCGCGCTGGAACTGGCCGAGAAGGCGCTGCGCATCAACAGCAAGGACCTGAACACTGGCAACCGCGCCGACGACGGGTTCAGGATGCGATCCTTGCTACCGGTCTGGCTGCGCTCTTCGGTGATCGGCGTGATCGTCGGCATCATGCCCGGCGCGGGCGGCAACATCGCCGCTGTGATCTCCTGGAACGAGGCGCGGCGTCGCGCCAAGGAGGGCGATTGCTACGGCAAGGGCGACCCCAAGGGTGTGGCTGCCGCCGAATGTGCCAACAACGCCGACACTGCCGCGACGCTGATCCCCGCCCTGACCCTGGGCGTGCCGGGCTCCGCCGTGGCTGCCGTCATCATGGGGGTACTGCTGGTGCACGGCCTGCGCCCCGGGCCCGCGCTGTTCCGCGATACGGCCGAGATCACCTACGGGTTCATGATCGCAATGGGCGTGACCGCGCTGATGATGATCCCGATCGGGGCGCTGGGCTCGCGCCTTTTCATCAACGCGTTGCGCCTGCCGCCGCTGATCCTGGCCCCCGGCATCATCGTGCTGACCTCGATCGGCGTCTACACGGTGGGCAACAGCATCGTCGAGGTCTGGATCATGATGATCGTCGGCTTTGTCGGCTACGGCATGGAAAAGCTCGAGATCCCTACGGCGCCCGCCGTGCTGGCGATCATCCTCGGCCCGATGGCCGAATCCGAACTGCGCCGCTCGCTGCTGATCAGTGGCAATGACCCGACGATCTTCTTCACCGGGGTGGTGAACTGGATCTTCATCCTGCTGATCGCGCTGATGCTGGCGCTTCCCCTCATCCGCCGGCGCAAGGCGCGCCGCGCCGTGACCGAAAACCAGAAGGTGGACACATGATCAAGTATCTCAACTATATCGACGGCGCCTGGGCCGAACCTGCATCGGGCCAGTGGATGGATGCGGTCGAGCCGTTCTCGGGCAAGGTCTGGGCCGAGGTGCCGCGATCGGACGCGACCGATGCCGACCGCGCGGTGCGTGCCGCCCATGCGGCGATGGACAATCCCGACTGGGTGGGCCTGACCCCGACCGCGCGGGGGGCACTGCTGCGCCGCTTCGCGGATTACATCCAGGCGAACTCCGATCGCCTGGTCGAGGTGGAGCAGCGCGATAACGGCAAGCTGGTGGCCGAGGTGAAGGGCCAGGTGGCCAACATGGCGCAATGGCTGAACTACTACTCGGGCCTGTGCGACAAGGTCGGCGGCCACGTGGTGCCGATCAACAAGCCCGGCGTCTTCAACTACGTGAAATACGAACCCATCGGCGTGGTGGTGGCGATCACCGCCTGGAACTCTCCGTTGTCGCTGACAGCGTGGAAGCTTGCGCCGGCGCTGGCGGCGGGCAACACCATCGTCATCAAGCCGTCCGAGTTTGCATCGGCCTCAGTGCTCGAGCTGGCGCGGCTGGCGGATGAAGCCGGGATGCCGAAGGGCGTGATCAACGTTGTCACCGGCCTGGGCGCCGAGGTTGGCGAGGCGCTGGTGTCGCATCCGCTGACCGCCAAGATTGCCTTCACCGGTGGCGAGGAGGGCGGGCGCCATGTGGCCATGGCCGCCGCCCGGCATTTCAAGCCGGTCACGCTGGAGCTGGGGGGCAAGTCGCCGAATATCATCTTCGACGATTGCGACATGGACCAGGCGGTAAAGGGCGCCATCGCGGGCATCTTCGCCGCAGCCGGGCAGACCTGCATGGCAGGCAGTCGGGTGCTGGTTCAGAAAAGCGTGCTGGAGCCTTTCCTGAAGGCCTTCAAGGCTGCGACGGAGGCCGCGAAGATCGGTGATCCGGCTGATCCCGAGACCCAGATCGGCCCGATCTGCACGCGTCCGCAGTTCGAGAAGGTCCAGGCGATGATCACCATGGCCCAGAAAGACGGCGCGCGGCTGGTCACAGGGGGCGAGGTGGTCAGTGGCCCTGATCTTGGGCAGGGGCAGTTCATCCGCCCCACGGTCTTTGCCGATGTCACCAATGACATGCGCATCGCCCGTGAGGAGGTGTTCGGCCCGGTGGCCAGCGTCATCGCCTTCGAGACCGAGGAAGAGGCCTATGCCATTGCCAATGACACCGACTACGGCCTTGCGGCCGCCGTCTGGACCCGTGATCTGGCCCGCGCCATGCGGGCCGTCGACCGAATCCGCGCGGGCACCGTCTGGGTGAACAACTACCGCACCACCAGCTTTGCCACACCCTTCGGCGGCTACAAGCAGTCGGGCATCGGGCGCGAGGGCGGGGTGGACGCCTTCAAGGACTACCTTGAGACGAAAAGCGTCTGGATCACGCCCGAGCCGAACCGTTCCAATCCTTTCGTGCTGGGGTAAGCCGATGACACTTCCCGACCAATCCCGCGCCGCGGTCCTGCGCCAGTACGGAACGCCACTGAAAATCGAGAACGTGCCCGTTCCCCGGACAATCGAGCCCGGCGCGATTCTGGTGAAGACCGATTGCTGCACCATCTGCGGCACCGACGTACACCTTGCCAACGGCGCCTTGGCCCGGCCGGTCGAATTGCCGGTGATCGTCGGCCACGAGATGACCGGCACGGTCGTGGCCTTCGGACCGGGCGCTGACCGCGACAGCGTCGGTCAGGACCTGCGCGCCGGCGACCGCATCACCTGGACCCGCACCAATTGTGGTCATTGCTACATGTGCACCGTCGCGGCCAAGCCGACCCTGTGCCAGAACGCCCGCGCCTACATGTACGAGACGATGGAGCGCGCGCCCTACCTGCTCGGCGGCTTCTCGGAATACGTCTACGTTCTGCCGGAGTCCGGCCGCGTGAAGGTGCCCGAGAGCGTGCCAAGCCCGCTGGCCAGCATGGCCAGTTGCGCCTTCCGCTCGGTCATCCACGCGGTGGAGGAACTGGGCGAGATCCGGCACACCGACACGGTGGTGGTGCAGGGAACCGGGCCCCTGGGCCTGCTGGCCACGGGCGTCGCCCGCATGTCGGGCGCTCGGCGGGTGATTTCCATAGGGGCGCCCGAGGCACGGCTCGATCTGGCGCGCGCGTTCGGCGCCGATGATGTCCTGTCGGTCGAGACCATGTCGGCCGAGGAGCGCCAGGCCTTCGTGATGGACGCCACCGGAGGACGCGGCGCCGATGTGGTGATGGAATTCGCGGGCATCCCCCAGGCCTTCACCGAGGGCCTGCACCTGGCTCGACGCGGCGGCAGCTACCTGCTCGTCGGCCAGCTGGGGCAAGGCGAAGTGACGATCAAGCCTTCGACCTTCGTCAACCGCAACCTGCGGGTACTGGGCTCGCTGGCCGGAGGGGCCAAGGATTACTGGGCGGCAATGGAGTTCATCCGCCGCCACGGCAGCGACCTGCCGTTTGAGCGCCTGATCTCGAACCACTACCGGCTGGATCAGGTGAACGATGCGCTGGCGGCGATGAAACAGCAGACCGAAGTCAAGCCGGTCGTCACCTTCATGGAGGGAGCATGACCCAGGACAGCAAAGCCACCTCTCCGCTGTCCGGCGTCCGGGTGCTGGACATGACGAACGTGCTGGCGGGCCCCTTTGCCTGCCAGCAGCTGGCGCATCTCGGAGCCGAGGTCATCAAGATCGAAATCCCCGGCCGGGGCGATCTGGCGCGCCAGCTGGGTGCCTCGCGCGCACTGTCGGCGGATCTGATGGGCGTGTCCTTCCTGGCTCAGAATGCCGGCAAGGGCTCTGTTGAGCTGGATCTGAAAAGCGCCGAAGGTAAGGCGGATTTCCTGGCCCTGGTCGAGACCTCGGACGTGGTGGTCGAGAACTTCCGCCCTGGCGTGATGGACAGGCTGGGACTGGGCTGGGAGGTGCTGCGCGCCCGAAAGGCCGACCTGATCTATTGCGCCATCTCCGGTTTTGGCCAGACAGGCCCATGGGCCAAGCGCCCGGCCTATGACCAGATCATCCAGGGTGCGGCGGGGGTCATGGCCGTCACCGGCACGCCAGAGGTCAATCCGCTGCGCGTCGGCTTTCCTGTGGCCGACACGATCGGCGGTCTGACCGCCGCCATGTCGATCTGCGCCGCTCTGGCGGACCGTAGCGAGGCGCGGTTCATCGACGTTTCCATGCTCGAGGCAACGGTGGCGACCATGGGCTGGGCCGTGTCCAACTGGCTGGTGGCCGGGGTGCCGCCGGCGGTGATCGGCAACGAGAACATGACGGCGGCGCCCTCCGGAGCCTTCCAGACGGGCGACGGCCTGCTGAACATTGCCGCCAATGAAAGCCGCCAGTGGGAGGCGCTTTGCCGGTCCCTTGGCCGGGAGGATCTGCTGAGCCATCCAGACTACAGCCAGCGGGACGACCGAAAGGCCAACCGCGATGCGCTGCGGGTCGAGATCGAGGCGGCGCTGGCCAGCAAGTCCGCCCGCGCCTGGGAGGCCGAGCTGAACCCTCTGGGTGTGCCGGCGGGCGCGGTGCTGTCGGTAGAGGAGGTCCTCGCCTCCGACCACCTGTCCGAACGCGGGCTGGTGCGCGATTTCGGCGCCTTCGAAGGCGCGCGGGGTGGGCGGCTGTCGCTGGTCGCCTCGCCGGTGACAATCAACGGAGAACGGCCCTGCGTCGCCTCCCCGCCGCCCCGGCTGGGACAGGACGCGGACCGCTACCTCCATCAACGGACCACTGGAGCGGACGATGACTGACAAGGCGGTTGAAGACTGGTGGACCACCTCGATCATCCGGATGGAGCCTGGCGTGATCGAGTTCCGTGGCCACCCCATCCAGGAGCTGATCGGCGCGGTCAGCTTTCCCCAGATGATCTGGCTGATGCTGCGGAGCGATCAGCCCAGCGAGGGCCAGGCGAAGCTGCTGGAAGCGGCGCTGGTCGCCTCTGTCGATCACGGGCCGCAGGCCCCTTCGATCGCCACGGCGCGTATGGCGATCACCTGCGGGGTAGGGCTGAACAACGCGATGGGATCGGCAGTCAACGTGCTGGGCGATGTCCATGGCGGCGCCGGGGAACAGCTGGTCGAACTCTTCGAGCGGATCGACGCGGCGGGCGGCGTGCCGGCGGTGCCCGAGGTGCTGGCAGCTTTCCGCGCCGAGCAGGGCAAGTTTGTCCCCGGCTACGGGCACCGCTTCCACAAGGACGGCGACCCGCGCGCACCGCGTTTGCTGGCGCTGGTTGATGATCTGGTGGTCCAGGGTGAGATTTCGGGGCGTTTCGCCGCCATCGCCCGCGCCATAGAGGCCGAACTGGCCCGAGGCCGTTCGCGCGGCGTGCCGATGAATATCGACGGGGCCACGGCGGTGATCTTTGCCGAGCTGGGCTTTCCCGCGCCGCTGGCGCGCGGCATCTTCTGCCTGTCGCGCTCAGTCGGCATCCTAGCCCATGCCTGGGAACAGAAACAGCAAGGCGGGCGTAACAAGGGGCCAATGCCGCCAAGCTATCTGTGGACCTACAGGGACGACTGAGTTCGTGATCCGGTGCTGCGCGATGCCCCTCGTCCTGTCATGGCTGACCAAGCTCGGTCTTGTCGATAAATGGCGGAACCAAAGTGGGATCAACGTGATGTCGGCGAAGCCTAGCCAGTTGCCCACATACAAAGTCGGCGCGTGTTGCGATGTCGGTGCGCGGCAGCTCCATGATGTCGTATCCTAGGGCGGTGTAGGTCTCGCGCATAACGGCGCATGTCGCTTCGGCCGCAGCGCGGGTTTGCTTGCGTTCTGCGTCCTGCGCGAAGATCTCGTTCCAGTAGGGCGCCAGGAAGACGCGGGCGTTGTAGCGGGCTGCCTTGGCCGCTGCAGCGATGTGGGGCGGCACGGGGAGGCCGCAGTGGGTCAGGTAGCCCATGATGTCGGGAATGCCTCGGTCGAAGATCACGGAGCCTGAGAGCGCCTGTGCGGTGCTGTAGGCGCGCAGGTCGCGCTCCAGCATCTGTTGAGCATAGGCCATGCGATCCGCCCAGGGGAGGGCCTCTCCGCCGCTCTGCATCTCCTCGCGAATGATGGCGCGGCCGGATTCGGGGATTGTGTGAAGGCCGCGACGGGCGAGCTCGGCGATCAGGCTGGTCTTGCCCGCACCGGGGCCGCCCGTCACGACGAAGAAATGGTCGCTCATGGGCCATCCTCGGGTTTGACAGGGGAAGCGCTGCGAGGCGATCGACGCTCCGAAAGGCGCAGATCAAGGCAGCATGGATTTTCGTAGGGAAAACAGCACCCGTCTGCGCGGCAGAGGCAAATCCTCTGACGAGAAAGGCAGAACTATCTGATGCTTTTCAAGGGGGGAATGGTGGAGCCTAGGGGGATCGAACCCCTGACCTCCTGCATGCCATGCAGGCGCTCTCCCAGCTGAGCTAAGGCCCCGTTCCGCAAGGTCGTTTCGTTTCCGTTCGACCCTGTGCGGCGCTGTCTATGGGAAGCCCGGGGCGGGATCAAGCGAAAAATCGCGCCCCTGGCCATTCGTTGTCGCAAGGTCAGTTCAACCCTGCAAACGAGGGATCATTCCTCGTCGTCTGCGACGTCCGCGATCTCGTCCAGAGAGACGTTATCGTCATCATCGTCATCGTCCAGGACGTCATCGCCCAGGTCGACATCCACGTCGTCGTCATCCAGGACCACGTCCTCGGAATCGCTGCTGTTGGCAGCGGAGGCCTTCTTGGTGGCGGCGTCTTCGTTGTCGGCGGCGATCATGCGGCTCTTGCCCAGATCCAGCTCGACGACTTCACCCGTGTAGGGGCTGACCACCGGGTTCTGGTTCAGGTCGTAGAACCGTTTGCCTGTGGTCGGGCAGACGCGCTTGGTGCCCCATTCTTCCTTGGGCATTTCAGTTCCCTTCTTTGCTGAGACTCTTGTCCACAATCCGGGCCACCTGCCATAAGTGGGAAAGGGTGTCAAAACCTTTTCCCGCGCCATATCACATGGCCGGCAGTGTCAGCATGATCGAGACAGGAGAGCATATGGGCCAGCACGTCCTGCCCGGCAACCCCCCGGTGCCCGTGACCATACGGCGTTCGGCGCGGGCGCGGCGCATTTCCCTGCGCGTATCGGCGCTGGACGGGCGGGTCACCCTGACCCTGCCAAGGCATGTGCCGGAACGCCAGGGGCTGGATTTCGCGCATGAAAAGGCGGAGTGGCTGCGCTCCCACCTGTCTGCGCGCGGCGATGACGTGATCATCCGCCCCGGCGCGCTGATCCCCGTCGAAGGCCAGCCAAGAGAGGTGCGCGCGGGCAGCGGGCGCTCTGTCCGGCTGGGTCCGGAGACGCTTGAGATCCCCGGATCCGGCGACACCATGGGGCCGCGCCTGGCCGCCTGGCTCAAGGCGCTGGCGCGGGATCGCCTGGCAGAGGCCTCGGATCTTTACGCAGACCGGCTGGGGCGCGGCTACGCCCGGCTGACCCTGCGCGATACCCGCAGCCGCTGGGGCTCCTGCACGGCGGACGCGGGGCTGATGTATTCCTGGCGGCTGGTCATGGCCCCGCCAGAGGTGCTGGCCTATGTCGCCGCCCATGAGGTCGCGCACCTGGCACAGATGAACCATTCGCCCGCTTTCTGGGCAGAGGTGGAACGCATCCACGGCCCCTACAAGACACAGCGCGGCTGGCTGCGGCAGAAAGGATCGGACCTGCACCGCTACCGCTTCGACGCTTGACTGCAAGGCCGCCCGTGATCACAAGCATTGCATGCTGCTCCAGACCCGCCCAGACCCGTCCCCCTCTGCCCATGACCGCACCTACCGCGGCCTGCGCACCCGCATCATGCACGGAGAGGTCGACCCAGGCACCGCCATGACCCTGCGCGGCATCGGCAAGGAATTCGGCGTCTCCATGACCCCGGCGCGCGAAGCGGTGCGCCGCCTGGTGGCCGAAGGGGCGCTGCAGCTTTCCAGCTCGGGCCGCGTCTCAACCCCCGATCTTTCCAACGAGCGGATCGAGGAACTGGCCGCCCTGCGCTCGCTGATCGAGGTGGAGCTTGCCTCCCGCGCCCTGCCCCGCGCCCACATGGCGCTGATCGACCGGCTGCAGGCGATCAACGGCACGATCTCTGAAATGGTGATTTCTCACGACAGCGTCGGCTATATCCGCACCAACCTGGAATTCCACCGCACGCTCTACCTGCGCGCCCAGGCGCCGGCGATGCTGGCCATGGCGGAAACGGTCTGGCTGCAACTGGGCCCGACGATGCGCAAGCTCTATACCAAGATGCGCCGCAACGAGGCCCCGCATTTCCACCGCCACATCATCGCCGCGCTGAAGGCCGGGGATGAACCGGGGCTGCGGCTGGCCGTGCGCTCGGACGTGACGCAGGGGCTAAAGATGCTGGTGGCCTGAGGCCGGATCGCCCCCTGCCCCGGCCCCTCAGCGCCTGCGCGGCCCGCGCCGCACCTCTTCCGCGGCATCCCGGCTCAGCATCCAGCTGTCGATCAGCGCCAGCAGCGACAGCGCCGCGATCAGCAGGAAGGCCAGCTGGAACCCCGCCGTCACGTCCTCCGGGTAGACCGACTGCCCGATGCGCCAGAAGATCGCGCCCACCGCCACGCCCAGCGCCCGCGCCAGCTGCACGATGGTGGAAAACAGCGTATTGGCCTCCGACATCTCCGCTTGGGGCACATCTGCGAAGGCCAGGGTGTTCATCGCGGTGAACTGCATGGAGCGCACAAGGCCAGAGGCGAAAAGCACCCCCAGCAGCAGCGGAAAGCTGATGCCCGGCCCGACAAAGGAAAAGGCCAGCACCGCCAGCGTGTTGCACGCCCCCGCCCAAAGCAGCACCGTGCGGAAGCCGAAGCGGCGCAGCAGCGGCGTGGTCAGGGGCTTCATGGCGATATTGCCCGCGAAGATCGCGGTCATCATCAGGCCGGCGCGAAAGGCGCTCCAGCCGAAGGCCAGCTGGAAGAAGATCGGCAGCAAAAAGGGCGTGGCATTGATCGACAGCCGGAAGATCGACCCGCCCAGCACCGGGACCCGAAAGGTGGCAAAGCGCATGGCGCCGAACTGCAGGATCGGATGGTCGCTGCGCCGCAGGTGGCGGTAGCCCAGCGCCAGCAGGCCCAGCCCGCCCCCGCCCAGCAGCGCCACCAGCCCCCAGGAAGGGACCTTGGCCCCCATGCTCTCAGCCGCGAAGAGGATGCAGAACAGCGCCGGCGCGATCAGGGCAAAGCCCAGCCAGTCAAAGCGCCGCCCCGGGTCACGCTCCAGCCGGGGCAGCAGGCGCAGGGCGGCGGTGATGGCGATCAGGCCCAGCGGCAGGTTCAGCCAGAAGATCCAGCGCCAGCCTGCGCTGTCGATGACCAGCCCGCCCAGCGGCGGCCCCAGGACCGGCGCCACCAGCCCCGGCCAGGTCAGCAGGGCAATCACCCCCATCAGCCGGTCCTTCGGCGTCAGACTGAGCACCACGTAGCGCCCCACGGGCACCATCATCGCCCCGCCCAGCCCCTGCAGGATCCGCGCCGCGATGAACTGCGGCAGGCTCCGGCTGAACCCGCACAGCAAAGAGGCCAGGGTGAAAAGGCAGATGGCGATCAGGAAGATGCGCCGCGCCCCGAACCGCCGCGCCGCCCAGCCCGACACCGGGATGAAGACCCCCACGGTCAGGATATAGGCGCTGACGCCCAGGTTCAGCTCCACCGGGCGCACGCCAAAGCTCTCGGCCATGGCCGGAATGGCCGGCGTGATCACCGAGGCATCGAGGTTCTGCATGAAGAAGGTGCCCGCGATCAGCAGCGGCAGGGCCACCTGTCCCGGCTCGAAACCCATCCGGCGGACCAGCCCGTCCGTCATGGCCGGGCGGCGCGCGGAGGCAGCCGGATGCGCCCCCTCGTGCGGACTCTCTTCCCGGCTCTCGGTTGGGCCCTCATCCTGCGATTTCATGACGGACCCGGACCTCCTGGACGACCTGCTCCGCTCCGGACCTAGAGCGCGCGGGAGCGAAGGAAAAGGGCATCCCCGCGGATGCCCCCTTTTCCGAATACCCCGGCGCAAGGCACCGCCGCCCGCGCCGGGCGCGCGCCTATTCCACCAGGATGGCGCGGAAATCGTTCACGTTGGTGCCGGTGGGCCCGGGGGCAAAGATCAGCCCGGCGGCTTCGAAGGCGGTATAGGCATCGTTGCGCGCCAGCGCCTCAGCGGGATCGACGCCTGCGCTGCGCATCTCCGCCGCGGTGGTGCCATCGGCAAAGGCGCCGGCGTTGTCCTCGGATCCGTCGATGCCGTCGGTATCGGCGGCAATCGCGGAAACCCCCTCCATCCCCTCGATCTCAAGCGCGAAGGACAGCAGGAATTCCGTGTTGCGCCCGCCCCGGCCCTTGCCGCGCAGGGTGACCGTGGTCTCGCCCCCCGACAGGATCAGCACCGGCGCCCGGAAGGGCCGGTCGCGCAGGCGCACCTCGCGCGCGATGGATGCCAGGACGCGCGCAACCTCGCGCGCCTCGCCCTCCATCGAATCGGACAGGATGACCGTCGGCAGGCGCTCTACCCCGGCCATGCAAGCCGCCGCCTCGAGCGAGCGCGCGGCCGAGGCGATCACCACGGCGCTGTTGGCAGGGAAATCCGCAGGGTCCGGCGCATCCTCGCCCGCCTCTTCCAGGAAAATACGGATGCGCTCGGGCAGCGCGATCTGGTAATTGCGCACCGCCGCCATCGCATCGGCACGGGTCTTGGCGCAGGGCACCGTGGGGCCGGACGCCACCTCGGCCGGATCGTCGCCAGGCACGTCCGACACGATCAGAGAGGTCACCTTCGCCGGGGCGGCAATCGCCGCCAGCCGCCCACCCTTCACGCGGCTGACCTGCTTGCGAATGGCGTTCATCGCCCCGATCGGCGCGCCGGAAGACAGCAGCGCATTGTTCAGCGCCTGCTCGTCCTCAAGCGTCAGCCCCTCGGGCGGCGCGGCCAGCAGGGCAGAGCCACCCCCGGTGATCAGGGCCACCACCTGGTCATCCTCTCCCAGCCCGTCCAGCAGCGCCACGACCTTTTCGGTCGCCGCGGCACCGGCGGCGTCGGGCACAGGGTGGCTTGCTTCCAGGACCTCGAAATTCTCGCAGCTGACCGCGTAGCCGTAGCGCGTGACGACGATCCCCTCCAGCGCACCATGCCCGGCCCCGGCCCAGGCCTGCTCGAAGGCGCGCGCCAGCTGCGCCGCGCCCTTGCCCGCCCCGATGACCACGGTACGCCCCGCGACGGGCTCCGGCAGGTTCCCCTTGAGTGCCTCGACCGGATCAGCCGCCGCGACGGCGGCCTCGAACAGGCGGGTGAAACGCGCGCGGGTGTTCTGCTGCATGGGAGTGTGTTCCTTTCCGGGGATCTTTCAGGCGACATTATGCACCTCCCACCCGGAGGTCCAATGCCGGCACCCGGAAAAAGCGGTGAAGGGGGCCTTGCCCCCCGACGCTGCCGCGTCTCCCCCCAAAGTATTTGCGGCCAGATGAATGAAGGATCCCATTTCATCTGGCCCGAAATACTTCGGGGGAGTCCCCGCAGGGGACGGGGGCTGGCCCCCTAGCCCGCCTTGCGCAATTCGGGCGCGACCTTTGTGCCCAGCACCTCGATGGCCTTCATCATCTCGGCATGGTCTATCACGCCGATGGCCATCTGCATGGTCACCCGGTCAAAGCCGATATCCTCTTTCAGGCTCAGGATCTTGTCCGTCACCTGCGCGGGCGAGCCCACGAAAAGCGCCCCTTCCGGGGACATGGAGGCATCGTATTGCGCCCGGCTTTGCGGCGGCCAGCCGCGCTCGCGGCCGATCTGGTCCATGACCGCTTTCTGTGCGGGGAAGAAGAGGTCCGCCGCGCGCTTGCCGTCCTCGCCCACGAAACCGTGCACGTTGAGAGAGACGCGCGCCGTGTCGGCGTTTTCCGCCTGTTCGGCCGCGCGCCGGTAGAGATCCGCGAGCGGGGCGAAGCGGCGGGGTTGTCCACCGATGATCGCCAGCGCCAGCGGCGCGCCGTAGGCCCCTGCGCGCACCATGGACTGCGGCGTGCCCCCGGCGGCGATCCAGATCGGCAGGTTTCCCTTCACCGGTTCGGGATAGACCCCCAGGCCCTCGACCTTCTGGGTGAACTCCGTGCCCGGCCAGTTCAGCGCCCCGCCATCGTTGATCGCCATCAGCATGGCGAGCTTTTCCTCGAAGAGCGCGTCGTAATCCTTCAGGTCGTAGCCGAACAGCGGGAAGCTCTCGATGAAGGAGCCCCGCCCCACCATCAGCTCTGCCCGCCCGTCCGACAGGTTATCGAGCGTGGCGAACTGCTGGTAGACCCGCACCGGATCATCCGAGCTCAGCACCGAGACGGCAGAGGACAGGCGAATGGATTTCGTGCTGCGCGCCGCCCCGGCCAGCACGGTGGCGGGCGCGGAGATCGCGTAATTGGGCCGGTGATGTTCCCCCAGCCCGAAGACATCCAGCCCGACCTGGTCGGCCAGCTCGATTTCTTCCATGAGGTTCTTCAAGCGCTGGTGGGCGTTGACCTTTGCCCCCGTCGCAGGATCCGTGCCGACATCGCCGAAGGTGTAAAGACCGATTTCCATGCGTTCCTCCTGTGTTGCCAAGGCATCTAGGCCGGCGGAGCGCTGCGGGCCAGCGGAAGGGGCGCACAGGTGCTGTGCAGCCCCGCGCGGCTCAGGAGCCGTTGCCGCCCATCCAGCGGTGCAGGCGGCTTTCGGCCCGGTCCACGCCGTCTTCGGCCTTGTCGAACAGCGGATCGATCCGGCGGGCGCGGAAGCGCAGCCAGCGCACTCGGATCGCCCAGAACAGCGCCAGGAAGACCAGGATGATCACGATGTTCAGCCAGGGGATCGCGCTGTAATCCGGACCCGAGACCGGCTTGATCGCCACCGCGTTGGGGAAGATCGAGATGAACTCGTTCCGCCAGCCGTAATGGGTGATGGAGGCCCACTGCGGATTGGCCGAGGTGGATTTCAGATCCGCCGCCTCGGTCTGCAGGTTGTTGGTGTCGAACTTGAAATAGGGCGGCCAGCCCCAGCCGGTGTCCTCGTTGCGGTAGACCATCGGCTTGCCGTTGGCGCGGATGGTCTGGATGAAGAAGACATCCCGGTTGCTGGTCCCCACCGCGTTGCCGGTATCGGCCTTGGCCCAGAAGATCGAGTTCTCTCCGCCGTAATCCACCCGCCGCTCGAAGGTATCGGTCACCCGCACCACGTCGTGCTGGGGCAGGGTATAATGGAAGACGGCAGCCACGAAGAGGATCAGGATCGTCCAGATGGCCCATTTCACGTAACGCATTGCGCGGCACTCCTACATGTAGTTCACGGCGTATATGATGAAGGCGACGATGGCCACCGGCAGGATGTAGATCAGCAGGATCAGGTGCCGCCGGAAGCTGTCATCATAGTCTTCCAGCCCCTGCTCAACGTAGTCCTCCATCGGGCCGGGCAACCCCTCTTCCCGCCATTCGCGCTCCAGCTTCTGGCGCCGCTTGCGACGGGACCAGAAGGAGACGGCGATATAGGCGACGGAGAGCACCAGGAAGAGCACGAAGGCCAGGCGGAACAGGGCAAACATCTAGCGCACCCTCCCCAGGCTGGACCAGGGGCCGACACGGCGCAGGCGCTCCTCGGCCTTGTGCTCCTCATCTTTTCGTTGGGCGGCCTGTTCCGCGGCGCGGGCGCGATCCCAGGGGCCCTCAGTCGCCTCCGGTTCGCGCACCAGCGGGTCATCGGCGCCGAAAAGCTGGGCCCGCGCGCCGGCCTTGTCGGCCATGTATTCGCGGCTGAGGTACTCCACCGCATAGGCCTGCCGCGTCTCCGACCAGCCCCGGAAAGCCCGGTAGAAGGCCGACTTGTGACAGATGAAGAGCTGGCGGAAATCCTTCGGACACAGCTCTGACAGCAGCTGGTTCACCAGGGCCTTCGCCGGGCCGGGCGCAGCACGCAGGGTGTAGAAATAGGCCGGGTCCGCAGAGGTGACGCGCGGCCAGGGCGCGCCCTCCTCGGCCCAGGCCACCATGCGCGACAGGTCCGTGTATTCAGGCGGCAATTTATCCGCATGGGCGCGCGCGATGCGGCGCAGATCGCCCCGCGTGGTGCCCTCAAGCGGGATGCCCGCGCCATCGGCCATGTCCACCAGGATGAAATCCATCTTCTGGCGCAGCACCGCCGCCGCGCCTGCGCCCTTCTGCCTGATGATGGGCTCTACCAGCCCCTGCTCATCCAGGAAGCGCGCCAGGGCCTTGCGATCGGACAGGGCGATTGCGCGCTCCGGCATCTCGGCGGGCACATCCGCCCCGATCACCGTGCCGGCGGCGCGAAAGACGTAAAGCCCGCCGAAATGCGAGGTCCAGAAATCCGGCTGGTCGAACTCCGCATGGCCCAGCGTGACCGGGTTGCGCGCGATATCGCCCGTGCGCTCCGCGACGGAGATCATCTGCGCGATCAGCAGGTCATCGAACCAGGCGTCCTCTTCCTGCAGGAACCGGTCCGACAGCCGCCCCAGCTCTGCCGCGTCGCGCAGGGTGCCCTTGGTCGTGTCGGCCTCGATCCGGATCTTGCGGATATCCAGAAGCCGCGCGGGATCCGCGACCGAGAAGACGGAATTCACCAGCTCTCCCGCCACCGCATCCCGGGCGGTCAGCGCGAAGAGCTGGTCCTCGTTGGCGGCGATGAACTGCTTGAGGATCCCGCGCGAGGTGGAGAAGGTCGCATCCAGCAGCGGCGCCCCCTGCTGGCGCGTGGTCAGCAGGATGAACTGGCGGTTGCAGCCCAGGTGGTTGAGGTAAAGCGGATCGCCCAGCTCATCCCCCACCTCGGGCGAGAAGCCGGAGATATCGATGTGGAAATCGCTGAGCGCCGTGCGCTTGCCCGTCAGATGCTCCAGCGCGCGGTTGTAGCGGTCGATCAGCGCGGGGCTGTCGATATGGATGAGGTTGCCGAACATCAGGCCGGAGCGGATGAGGGGGGTCATTGGGTCACCTCCCTGCAGGCCAGGTTGCGGGCAAAGTTGCAGGCCGGGGCAGACGCCCTTTGCCCCCATCGAGGGGGCCGCGGCCGTTGTCGGCATGCGCCTCCCGGCCCCACGGAAAGGACGGCGCGCCCTTGGACGGGACGGCGGGCGGGGCGAGGCTCCGTAGGAGCGAGCGCCGGTCCCGTCTGCGCATCCACGCACATTACCAAAGTGCGACCCCACCGTGCGGAGCGCACCGACGTAATACCGACGTGATACCGACACGAAACAGACGTCATACCGACGCTGTTTTTCGCCCCTGGCTCACCCTGCATCAGCGCACCATTTCCCATCACGCGCCCCTTTCCAGGAACCGCTTCTGCGCCCGCTCTCGCAGGCCCATCTCGCGCACCATGTCATCGACCGCCGCCGCGTCGCTTTTCCCGGCGTAGCGGAATTCCGCATCGGCATAGCGGTTGATCTCCTGCAGCACCATCTCTGCGGTCACCGGTTTGCGCAGCTCCGAGATCATGCCCAGCTTGGTCTCGTAATCGCGGAACAGGAAGCGCTCCGGCTCTTCCAGCCAGTCGTCGGGCAGGTCGAAATCCATCGCCCGGACCTTGACCGCATCGGTCACGTTCTTGACCGCCCGACCAGTGAAACGCGGATCGGCCTCTGCGATGGCCCGCAGGTAAGTTCCCAACTTTTCTAAGGTGTTGAGCGGCCCAACGCGGGCTTCCACCTCTGTGAAGACAGTGCTCAGCGCGGCCTCTGCGGGGCGGGAATGACCCGCGTAGCTGCGCGCCACGGCCTGCTGCAATTCCTGCGCGGCGTAAAGATCATGCTTGCCCAGCGGGATGTCATGCCCCTTGCCCAGCAGCAGGGTCAGGATGTCGATGTAATCTTCGCGGCTCTGCGGCCCGTCTACCAGGAAGCGCGCCCCGGCCCGCTGGCGCAGGGCATCATCCACGTTTTCCGGGAAGTTGGAGAACATCCCGAAGGTGCAGTTCCCCCGCACCACGGTCTGCGCGCCGGCGAAGCTTTCCATCAGGACCGCGGTGATCTCCTGCTGCCCGGCAGAGCTTTGACGATCCCCCCGCCGCCCTGCGATCTGGTCGATGTCGTCGATCGTGCCGAAGCCGATCACAGCAGGGTCCAACACCTCGGAAACAAAGGATTTTGCGTTCTGGCCGGACTTGCCCTGATAGCTGTCTATGCTCTCCGTGGACAGGTTCCGGTAGCGGAAGGGATAGCCCGCGATCTCGCAATAGCCATGGATCATCCCGGTCATCATCTGGATCAGGGTGGTCTTGCCCGTCCCCGGCGCGCCGTCCCCCATGAAGGTGAAGACGAAGCCGCCCAGCTCCGCGAAGGGGTTCATCTGCCGGGTGAAATCATAGGCCATGAGCATCTTGGACAGGCGCAGGGCCTGCTGCTTGGCGATGTGGTTGCCCACGACCTCTTCGGGGCGCTTGAAGGACATGGTCAGGGCCCCGCTCCGGCGATGGGTGGCCGGGCTAAACCCTTGAATGACAAGCTCATCTGCCGCCACGCGCCAGCGCGCCCCGGTGAAGGCCGCCAGCCCCGGCGCGCCGCTGCGCCGTGCCACGGCCTCCATCAAGGTCTCTGCCCAGGCCACGACGGCGGGCACCAGTCGCGCCTCGTCGCCATGGGCCACATCCGCCAGAATGCCGTCCAGCTCCCACAGGGTACCCTGCAGGGCCAGGGGCGCATTGTCGGTCAGCACCTCCTCGACCGGGCCGATCTCCACCGGGGTTTCGCCCTGGTGGGCGGCCAGCAGCCAGGCGGCGGCATTGGCGGTCACATGCAGCACGGCCAGCGATTCCGCCGCCAGCAATTCCGCGAACCCCGCGCGCCGCTCCGCAGGCAGGGCCGCCTCCAGGTTCGCGCGCTTCAGCTCTGACAGGCCGGAGGCCTCCGAAAAGGCCTCTCCCACCGCCAGGCCAATGGCGATCGCACGGCGCAGCGCCTGCGCCAGCGCCGCCTGGCGGGGCGATTGCAGGGCGTCGCCGTCGTCACATTCGCCAATACGATCAAGCAGATGCACGCCTGCCGCGGGTTCCGAGCGCCGCGTGACCAGCCCCGGCGTGGTCGAGCGGAACCGCCGCCGCGTCCCGAGACCGGGCGAGCGTTCGGGCGCCTCCGCAACACGCGCCGCCGCGATGCGGGGCGCATGGTCGAAGCCTTCCAGCAGCGCCAGGGCAGCCGGGTAATGCTTGCGGATGTCCTCTTCCCGCAGCTCCATCAGGTCCCCGCTCAGGCTCATTTCGGCTCCTTCGTCTGACTGCAGTTCTTCATGTTGTCCCGCTCACCCATCGCTCACTTGTAGCTCAGGACCCGGTCGCCCGCGCCCACCACGAATTTGCGCACGGCGGCAAAGCCCGGCGGATCCAGCTCTGCCAGGACCTGGTAGGCGGCCGCGGGCAGGATGACCGCCCGTTCGGTCCGGGTGGCGCCGGTTTCCACGCCGCGCGCACCGAAGGGATCCAGCGCGAAGACCTCGCGCTCCACCGTACCGAACCAGCCCGCGCGCTCGCTCTGGACGCCTTCGCTCACCAGCTCCTCACGGGTCCAGGCCAGGGCCCAGTTGTCCTCTCCCAGGGGAAGCTGGGCCAGCACGTCGCCGATCGGCCCGGATTGCCGCGTCAGCCCGTGCGAATACATCGGCCCGATGTGGATGCGTTGCAGGCGCTTGGGGTGCAGGTGGTCGAAATCGCGGTCCACCCCCTGCGCGATGGTCAGCAGTTTCAGCCCGCCAAGGCTTTGGGCCAGCAGGTGCTGGCGCAGCCCCTCCCACCGGGCCATGTCCTTGGGAAGGCCGATCTTTCCGGTATCCTCGATCTCCATCAGGTAGATCACCGGCAGGTTCACCTGGCTGTCGTAGACGGCCCAGTGCAGCAGGTAGACACGCCGCCCATCGGCCCGGGTTTCCAGCCAGATCGCCTCTGGATCGTTGCGCGGCAGAAAGAGCGCGCCACGCGCCAGTTCTTCGTAATAAAGCCGCTGGCTGAGGGTGAATTGCAGCCGCGTCGGCAGCGTCCGGTCCCCGATGATCTGCTCCAGCATCTGCCGTTTCAGCACCTCGGTCGTGGGCATCTGCTCCAGGTGGGTGCCGGCCTGCAGGGCGTCATTGGCGAGCACCATCAGCTCGCGCGCGGCGGGAAAGCCGCTTTCGTGATCGTCGATGGTGAGCGAGCCAAAGAAGGTGCCCGTGTCGCGCCCGGCCAGCAGGTACTTCATCGACAGCGCCCGGAAGGTGAAGGTCAGCGCGGTCAGGTGGCGTGCCAGCACGTCGACCTCACGCCGGGCCAGGTTGCCTTCGACCTCCATCAGCGCGGCCACGCGGGAGAGGTGGCCGGTGATGGCTTCGAACCGGCGGAAGTAATGGCGCGACACATGGGTGTCGGACAGGCCGACGTGGTCGTTGGTCAGTTCGGTTTCAGGCATCTGCGGCCTCCGCGCGGGGCGCTGCGGGACGGGGTCGTGCATTCGGCATGGGACGGGGGGCGGGGCGAGGCCCCCGCACGGGGGCGAGCGCCCGTCCCGCCGCTCCGGATCTGTCAGCCCTCATAGAGATTCTTGTCGTGTTTTTCGACGATGGCCTGGAAACGGCGGGCAAAGCGTTCATCGGCGCGGGCCTTGGCTTCCAGCACGTCGCGGGCAAAGACCATGTGGCCTTCGTGGGCTTCCAGCATGTCCGCCATCCTGGCATTGGTCGCCGCCCCGATCTGCGCCATGGCCTGCTGCGCCTGGCGATCCGTTTCCGTGCCGATCTCGTTGATCCGGTGGGCCACTTCCTGCTGCTGGGCGGTCTTCAGCGACTTGGTCAGCGCATCGTACAGCACCACCCGCTGGCGCGTGTCGGTTTCCAGCTTGTTGATCAGCACCATCTGCGTCGCCGCCTGGTTCTGCAGGCTGTCGACCCAGGATTTGCCCTTCTCGATATAGCGTTCCAGCGTCTGGCTGCGGGCGATCTTGACCTGTTCGTCCTGGACCAAGGCGTTGTACTGCGAGTTCAGCGCGGCCAGTTCCGTTTCCAGCCGGGTGCGCGCGGCGGCATCCTGTTCGACGGAGATGCGGTTTTCCAGGTCGATGATCACGGGATCCATCGCCTTCAGCTCTGCCCGCAGGCCTTCCAGCGCGCCGACCACGTCCTCGCGATCCGACAACGTCTCGGACAGGTTGCCTTCCACCCGGGTCTTCTGCGCGTTCAGCACGCCCAGCTGATCCTGCAGGAGCTTGGTGATCGTATCGGACTTGGCGATCAGGTCCTGCAGCTTGTCATCGATGGAGGCCTGGCGCACCCGTTCCTGCCGCAGCTGGTCGCTTTTGGCGCGCGAGAAAATGCCGACGAAGCTTTCCCAGCCCGTCTTGCCCCGCATGTCGCTGAAATCCTTTGAGAACTGGGCGGTCACATCGTCCAGCCCCATGATCAGCTCTGCGATATTGGCATTCATCGCCTCGGCATGGGCATGGACATCGTCCAGGGTCGCGTTCTCGATCTCTGCCATGGCGTCTTCGCCCTGGGACATCTTCTGCCGGGCGGTTTCGATTCGGCCCGAAAGCTCCGCGATGCGCGCCTGGCTCACCTCGACCTCCCTGCGGCTTTCTTCAAGCTGCGTTGCGAAATCGGCCATGTTCTCTCCCTCAAGCCTTGCCTCAGGACTGGTGTTCCAGCCTGCTTCCCGGCAGATATGGATATTGTTAATCCGATTTACATCCCCCCGACAGGCGAATTTGAAGGTCAGGTTTCCCTGACTTGTCGGATCCGTTACCCACGGGGAAGCTAACCGAGAAACCGGGGCGTGGCCATCGGCGCGCCCTCATCCATGTAAGAGGTTCCAGGATGTCTTTGTTTTCCCTCCCCCGCCCGATGCGCCTGTCCGGCCTGCTTCTGGCAATGCTTCCGCTTGGCGCTGCACCGCTGCAGGCCGATGAGATCTCGGACTCGCTCAAGAGCGCGCTAGAGGCCTATGAAGACGGCGACAATGGCTATGCTCTGGATGAGCTGGATTATGCCCGCCAGATGCTGATGTCCCTCAAGACCGAAGAGCTCGGCCGTTTTCTGCCGGAGGCCCCGGATGGCTGGAGCAAAGAGGTCAATCCGGACATCACCTCGGGTCTAGCGATGATGGGCGGCGGCACGGCGGCCGAGGCGGAGTATTACAACGACGATGAGGGCATGACCCTGACGTTGATGGCCGACAACCCCATCGTGGCCTCCGTTTCGGCCATGGTCGCCAATGCCGCCGCCTTCGGGGCCAAGATCGAACGCGTGCAGCGTGAGAAATTCATGCTCCAGGACGATGTGCTGCAAGGCATGGTCGATGGCCGCATCATGGTTAAGGCCGAAGGCGGCTCACCAGAGGCCATGAAGGAACTGGTTGAAAAGATCGATTTCGGCGCGCTGCGCGACTTCGGCCGCTGAGCGCGGGCGGGGGGCATTGCCCCCCACGCGCAGCGCCCCGTCGATGGGGGCGCTGCGCGTCCCCCGGCCCCTCAGGCCGGGCGGCAGGCCGGCCTAGCCCAGGATGTTATGCTCGGGCCCATAGGGGAACCCGGTGATATCCTCGGCCCCCTCCTCGGTCATGACCAGGATATCGTGCTCCCGGTAGCCGCCGGCGCCCGGCATGCCCTGCGGCAGGGTCAGCATCGGCTCCATGGAGATCACCATGCCCTCGTGCAGAACCGTGTCGATATCCTCTCGCAGTTCCAGCCCGGCCTCGCGCCCGTAGTAGTGCGACAGCACGCCGAAGCTGTGGCCGTAGCCGAAGGTGCGGTATTGCAGCAGGTCCCGCTCCGCCAGGAAGCTGTTGATCTGCTTGGTCACCTCCGCACAGGCGGCCCCCGGTTTGAGCAAGGACATGCCGTATTCGTGGGCCGCCACGTTGGCCTCCCATATCTTCATCGAGGCCGCGTCGGGCTCTCCCAGGACCAGCGTGCGTTCCAGGGCCGTGTAATAGCCAGAGATCATCGGGAAGGTGTTGAGCGAAAGGATATCGCCCCTCTTCAGCTTGCGCGAGGTGACCGGGTTATGAGCCCCGTCGGTGTTCAGCCCGGACTGGAACCAGACCCAGGTGTCGCGGTATTCGGCGTTCGGGAAGGCCTCGGCGATGGCTAGCTCCATGGCGTCGCGCCCGGCCATGGCCACGTCGATTTCCCGGGCGCCTTCGCGGATCGCGTCGCGGATGGCAAAGCCGCCGATATCGGCGATGCGGGCGCCTTCGCGGATCAGCGCGATCTCTGCTTCGCTCTTGAACAGGCGCTGGCGCATCGTGGCGGGGGCCAGGTCCATCATCACCAACGGCTCAAGGAATTCTTCCGCAAGGTCGCGCTGGCTGAGCGTCAGGTGATCGCCCTCATAGCCCAGCACCGCCCCCTTGCCCGCCACATGGGCGACGGCGCGCCAGAAGTTGTTCCGCGACCAGTCGGTATAGGTCAGGCTATCGAAGGCAGAGCGCCGCCAGGGCTGGCCCGCGTCGATCCCGGCAGAGATCGTGACCGCGCTGTCCTCTGTCACCACCAGCGCATAGGGGCGGCCGAAGCTGCAATAAAGGAAGCCCGAATAATAGGCGATTGTCTGCATTGAGGTCAGCACGGCGGCGGTGACCCCGGCGGCCTCCATAGCGTAGCGCAGCCCGTCCAGGCGGGTTTCATATTCTTCCTGCGCGAAGGGCAGCGGAACCTTGTCGCCATTGTGGACCGGGGCAAAGGCGGGGCGGGTCTGGGTGGTCATGGGTGACCTCCTTCTCAAGAGGTCCCGGCGTTCAGGACGTGGCACGGGCCTGCTCGGGATCCGGCGGCGGGCCGGGGCGAGTCGCGACGCCATCGCGGGGGCCGGATGCCATCTTGCCCATCCGGCGCGATCTGGCAAGATGCGGCACCGCCGGAGGGGCCACACCCTCCCGGACAATACCCCAAGGAGACGCCATGACTGCCACGCAAACACGCCCCTGGGGACCGGGACCGCGCAACTCGATCACCGATATCGCCGGGCTGAAGGTGGGCCAGGCCTCTGACGCGAAGGTCAAGTCCGGGGTGACGGTGCTGACCGCCGATGCCCCCTTCACCGCCGCGGTCCACGTGATGGGCGGCGCGCCCGGCACGCGGGAGACCGATTTGCTGGCCTCTGACAAGACCGTGCAGATGGTGGATGCGCTGGTGCTTTCGGGCGGCTCGGCCTTTGGCCTGGATGCCGCCGGGGGCGTGGCAGATGCGCTGCGCGCGGCCGGACGGGGCTATGCCGCCGGTCCGGTGCGGGTGCCCATCGTGCCGGCCGCGATCCTGTTCGATCTGCTGAACGGGGGGGACAAGGACTGGATCACCAACCCCTATAAGGCGCTCGGCCAGACCGCTTATGAAGCCGCCGGCACGGAGGTCGCGCTTGGTTCTGAAGGGGCTGGAACCGGGGCTTTCACCGCTGGGCTCAAGGGCGGGCTGGGCACGGCCTCCGTCGTGCTGCCCTCTGGCCACGTGGTGGCGGCGCTGGTGGCCGTCAACGCGCTTGGCACGGCCAACGTGGGCGGCGGCGCGCATTTCTGGGCCGCCCCCTGGGAGATGGGCGACGAATTCGGCGCGCGCGGCGTGGCAACCGATTTTCCGGAGCCGCACGAACCGCTTACCAAGCTCAGCATGAGCGAGCGCATGGCCCTGCGTGGCAATACGACCATCGGGATCGTGGCCACGGATGCCCTGCTGAGCCAGGCCCAGTGCACGCGACTGGCCACCGCCGCCCATGACGGCTTTGCCCGCGCGCTGGTGCCCAGTCACACGCCTGCCGATGGCGACCTGATCTTTGCCGCCGCCACCGGGGAAAAGCCGCTGGAGGACCCGGATGCGGACTTGCTGATCCAGGGCCATGCTGCCGCCACGGCCATGGCCCGCGCCATCGCCCGCGGGGTTCATGCGGCCCGCCCCGCAGAGGGCGATCCCTTCCCCTGCTGGCAGACACGATTCGGCTAAGGGGGTGGCAAGTCGCCGGGCAGGCGTTACCTATAACGCAGGATTATTCGAGGGAGATATGGAATGCTAGACACGACGACGGACCTTAAAACGCTGCTCAAGGACCCCTCTTTGCTGGTTGAGAAAGCCTATGTGAACGGGGAGTGGATCGACGGGAACGATGGCACCTTCGAGGTGACGAACCCGGCACGGGGTGACGTGATCGCCCGCGTTGCGGACCTGGATCGCAGCCAGATCGCCGCCTCCATCGACGCCGCCTATACCGCCCAGAAGGACTGGGCCAAGTGGACCGGCAAGGAGCGCGCCGCGGTGCTGCGCAAGTGGTTCGACCTGATGATGGACGCCCAGGAAGACCTGGCCCGGATCCTGACGGCGGAACAGGGCAAGCCGCTGGCCGAAGCCAAGGGCGAGATCGCCTATGGCGCCAGCTACATCGAGTTCTTCGCCGAAGAGGCCAAGCGCGTCTACGGCGAGACCATCCCCGGCCACCAGCGCGACAAGCGCATCACCGTGATCAAGCAGCCCATCGGCGTGGCGGCCTCCATCACGCCGTGGAACTTCCCCAACGCGATGATCACCCGCAAGGCCGCACCGGCGCTGGCGGCGGGCTGTACCTTCGTCGGGCGCCCTGCATCCGAGACGCCGCTGTCGGCCCTGGCGATGGGTGTGTTGGCCGAGCGCGCGGGCATCCCGGCGGGCGTATTCTCGATCCTGCCAAGTTCTTCGGCCTCTGAAGTGGGCAAGGAGTTCTGCGAGAACGACAAGGTGCGCAAGCTGACCTTCACCGGCTCGACCCCCGTGGGGCGCACGCTTCTGCGCCAGGCGGCCGACACGGTCAAGAAATGCTCCATGGAGCTGGGCGGCAATGCGCCCTTCATCGTCTTTGACGACGCGGACCTGGACGCCGCCGTCGAGGGCGCGATCATGTGCAAGTTCCGCAACAACGGGCAGACCTGCGTCTGTGCCAACCGGATCTACGTGCAGGCCGGCGTCTACGATGCCTTCGCGAAGAAACTGGCCGAGCGCGCGGCACAGCTGAAGGTGGGTGACGGGCTTGAGGAGGGCACCGAGCTGGGGCCGCTCATCACGCAGAAAGCCGTTGAAAAGGTTCAGGAACATATCCGCGACGCCAAGGAGAAGGGCGCCGAGGTCATCCTGGGCGGTGAGGCCCACGAGATGTCCGGCACCTTCTTCGGACCGACCATCGTGACCGGGGCAACGAAGGAGATGCTCTTCTCCACCGACGAGACCTTCGGCCCGCTGGCGCCGCTGTTCAAGTTCGAGGACGAGGACGAGGTGATCGAGCTGGCCAATGACACGATCTTCGGCCTGGCCTCCTATTTCTATGCCAAGGATCTGAGCCGGGTCTACAAGGTGGCCGAGGCGTTGGAATATGGGATCGTGGGTGTGAATACCGGGATCATCTCGAGCGAGGTCGCGCCCTTCGGCGGGGTCAAGCAATCGGGCCTGGGCCGCGAGGGCAGCCACCACGGGATCGAGGATTACCTGGAGATGAAATACATCTGCATGTCGGTCTGAGCGGCCCCTGCCCTGCGTTTTTGCAGGGTGGGAAAACACCGCGATTATCGCGTCGGTGGCACGTCTGTATCGTGTCGGTATGACGTCGGTATCACGTCGGTGCGCAGCGCACGCCATGGTAGGGTTTCGTTATGTGCGTTCATGCACGGAAAGGGCGGCTTTCGGGCCGCCCTTTTGCTTTGCGCAAGCTCGGGTGGTGGGGTGTTGAATTGGCCGGCGGGGTGCCGGGGGAAGCGGGGGCCTCCGGCGGGAGTTTTCTGGCAAGAAGAAGGGGCAGGCTGCGATAAAGGGGCAGGTCTTGCGCGGGGTGTGGGGGGTGTTTTGGGTGGTGTTTGGGCAGGGAGGCGCAGCCGACGACGGGCGGGGGCCCTTCGATGGGGCGCGCGCCCGTTTCCCGCTCAGGTCGCGCGGCGGCGCAGGGCGGCGGCGCAGAGGTGGATCGCCGCGCCGGAGAGGTAGGCGACGAGGCCGAACCAGACCAGGCCCATGGGGCCCATGGTGCCCGTCAGGGCCAGCAGCAGCGGCGTGCCCAGCAAGTTGCCCAGGTTCCCCATCTGCGCCAGCCCGCCATTGGAGAGCGCGCGGTCCGAGGGTTTCCGGTTGATCTGCGGCACGGAGGCGAAGCCGCCGCTTTGCATCAGTCCCATGCAGCAGAAGAGCGCCACCGAGGGCCAGGGAGAGGCCGGCCAGAGGGCCAGCGTCAGGACCGAGGTGGCCGCCAGCAGGTAGCCAGCCACCGCGACGCTGACCGCGGAGAAGATCCGCAGCAGAGCGGCGCTTAGGGTCAGTGACACGACGATGCCCAGCACCGGCAGCACGGTGATCAGCAGCTGGCGATGCTCTTCCGGCAGGAAGGGCGGGATCACCGTGAGGTAGGCCACGTAGCTGACCGCGTAGCAGAGCCAGCCCAGCCCCGGTGCCGCGATCCAGGGCGAGCCATAGGCCTGGACATGGCGGCGCAGGACCATGGCAAGCCCGAGCCGTTCCTCAGGATGAGCGACGCGGCCCGGGTCCGCTTCGTGTCCGATGGCGCGGTCATCTGGCAGCGCCAGCGCCACCAGCAGCGCCATGGCCGCCATCCAGCCCGCATGGGCCAGCAGCACCGCCGGTAAGCCAGCAAGGGCCAGCAGGCCCGGTCCCGCCAGGGCAAAGATCACGAAGGCCACGCCGAAATAGGTCGACCAGAGCGTCATGGCCATGGGGCGGGCGCGATCGGTGGTGATCTCTGCCATGAGGGTGGGGGCGGCGACCACGAGGGCCAGGTGGGACAGCCCCTCGATACCGCGCAGGGCCAGCATGACCGGCAGCGGCGGCATCAGGGCCTCCAGCGCGGAGAGACCACCGCCCAGGATCAGCGCCCAGATCATCATCCGGCGGAAGCCGGTGCGCGAGACCAGCATGCCGGCCACCAGCCCCAGCACCACCCCCATGAGCGAGATCATCGAGAGCAGGAAGCCAAGCCCCGCGCCGGCCTGTGGATAGGCCTGGGACCACGCCGGGAAGAGCACGGCGATCTTGGCGAATTGCCCCGAGGCGCCGAGGCCGGCGGCGAAGATCACCAGCACGCGGCCCCAAGTCACCCCTGGCCCGGCGGTCTGGGGCATCGTGGCGCCCACCATCAGGTGCGGCCCGGGATATGCTCCCGTTTCACGCCGGTGTTCTTCCAGTTCCGGATCGCCTCGAGCGCCTCTTGCGCGGTTTCGACGAAGCGGAAGAGCTTCAGATCGGCCTGGGAGATCGTGCCAGCCTCTGCCAGGGCTTCGAAGTTGATGATCTTTTCCCAGAAGGCGCGCCCGAAGAGCAGGATCGGCACCTGCTCCATCCGGCCGGTCTGGATCAGGGTGATCGTCTCGAAGGTTTCATCCAGCGTGCCGAAGCCGCCGGGGAAGACGCAGATGGCGCGGGCGCGCATCAGGAAGTGCATCTTGCGGATGGCGAAGTAGTGGAAGTTGAAGCAGAGCTCCGGCGTGACATAGGCGTTGGGCGCCTGTTCATGGGGCAGCACGATGTTCAGCCCGATGGAGCGCCCGCCCGCATCCGCCGCGCCGCGGTTGCCGGCCTCCATCACGCCGGGGCCGCCGCCCGTGCAGACGACCCAGTCACGCCCGCCGCTTTCCAGGGATTTCTCTGTCAGCAGACGCGCGAAATTGCGGGCCTCATCGTAGAAATGGGACAGGGTGCCGACACCTTCGCCGGTGGCCCCTTCGCGGATCCGGGCGCCACCGAAGAGCACGACGGTGCTGTCGATGCCCGCCTGGTCCATCTCGAGCTCAGGTTTGAGAAGCTCCAGTTGCAGCCGCACCGGGCGCAGCTGTTCACGGCAGAGGAAATCCTCGTCCGCGAAGGCCAGGCGATAGCTGGGGGATTCGGTCTGCGGGGTCTGCGGCTGGTTGCGCAGCGCTTCGCGGTCTTCGCCCGAGCGGCGCAAGCGGTTGTGGGTGTGGTCGTCCTGCATGGTCTGCCTTCCGGTCTCTTTCAGACCGTGATGGCAGGGCGCGGGGGCAAAGTCCATCGCGCGGCGGCTCGCCATGTGCTTTGGCCGGGCCTGCGGGGCAAAGAGGGGCGCGGGCGATCAGATCGCGCACGATCAAGTCGGGCACGATTGAGGCGCGCGCGATGCAGCTGGCGGCGATGGAGGCGCGGCGAGGTCAGCTTGGTGATTGCAGGGCAGGCGACCACGGGCTAAGGGAACAGCCAAGTCATGTTGGCCCCCAGCGGGTCCGGCGTGAGACCGCCAAGACCGGGAAGACGCCCGGACCGACGACCCGAGACAAAGACCCACAGGAGACCGCAGATGTCGAATGCCCAGCTTGAAGCCGCCATCGAAGCCGCCTGGGAGGCGCGCGATACCATTACCTCCGCGACCACCGGCGAGACCCGCGAAGCGATCGAGGACACGCTGAACGCGCTGGACAGCGGCGCGCTGCGCGTCGCCGAGAAGCAGGACAGCGGCGATTGGGCCGTGAACCAATGGGCCAAGAAGGCCGTGCTGCTGGGCTTCCGCATCAAGGACATGGAACAGCAGGACGGCGGCCCGCAGGGCGGCGGCTGGTGGGACAAGGTGGACAGCAAGTTCGCCGGCTGGGGCGAGAACCAGTGGAAGGCCGCTGGCTTCCGCGCCGTGCCCAACTGCATCGTGCGCAAGTCTGCCTATATCGCCCCCGGCGCGGTGCTGATGCCCAGCTTCGTGAACCTGGGCGCCTATGTCGACAGCGGCACCATGGTGGATACCTGGGCCACCGTCGGCTCCTGCGCGCAGATCGGCAAGAACTGCCACATCTCCGGCGGTGCGGGCATCGGCGGCGTGCTGGAGCCCCTGCAGGCCGGGCCCGTCATCATCGAGGACAACTGCTTTGTCGGCGCCCGTTCCGAGGTGGCCGAGGGCGTGATCGTGCGCGAGGGTTCTGTCCTGGGCATGGGCGTCTACCTGGGCCAGTCCACCAAGATCGTGGACCGCGAAACCGGCGAAGTGTCCTACGGGGAAGTTCCGCCCTATTCCGTCGTCGTGGCGGGCACGATGCCGTCCAAGAACGGCGTGAACCTGTATTGCGCGGTCATCGTGAAGCGGGTGGACGAGCGCACGCGCTCCAAGACCGGCGTCAACGAGCTGCTGCGCGACTGATCGCCCTGCCCTTTCGGGCGGGATGCCAAGGCAAGTGAAAAACGACGGCCCCGAAGGTGTGGAACCTTCGGGGCCGTTTTCTTGTTAAGCTTGTGAAGCGCCAGCGGGGCGCGACTGACAAGAGGTAGGACTATGGAAGGTTTGGGCTGGCTGGCAGCGATTATCGTGGGTGCGCTCGCGGGGTGGATCGCTGAAAAGATCATGAAATCCGATCACTCGCTGATCCTGAACATCGTGCTGGGGATCATCGGCGCCTTGGTGATGAATTTCCTGCTGGTGACGCTGCTTGGCGCGACCCTTGGCGGCTGGATCGGCCAGTTGATCGTGGGCGTCCTGGGTGCCTGCACTCTGATCGCCCTGGGGCGGATGCTGCGGCGCGCCTGAGACAGGTAGAGCTGAAGAATTTTGGAAACGGTCGCCCGGGTGGGCGGCCGTTTCTTTTTTGGGGCCGTTCTTTTTGGCGAAGCCCGTGATTTGAACACCGCCCGTCAGGCAGGACCGGGGCCCTGCCTTGCGCCGCCACTTCAGGCGGACTGGTTCAGGCGGACTTGGCGAAGCCGCCGTTGTAATCGTCGCTCTTGCGGCGGACCTGGGAGTGTTCGACGATCCGTTCGCGCGCGATGCCGCGGAAATCCTCGATCGAGGTATGCCCCTTGCGCTCAAGGTAGTCGGCGAGGTCGCCGGTCAGCTCCTGGATCAGCTTGATGCCGACACCGCCGCTGCCCTTTTCCTCCATCGCGGCGGTGCAGACCTGAAGGTTGCCCGCGCCGTGAACGATGAAGTTGAACGCCTCGCGGAAGCCCTTGATGCCGCCGATGCCGGAGATCGCCTGATCCGGGTAGGTCTTGGAGAGAGAGTTCACCTTTTGCAGGGCCTGGTTCAGGATCGCCAGGCCACCCTGCCCGCCGGAGGTCACGAGGCCATCGACCTCGACCTCGAACTTCAGGGTCTCGGGATCCATGAGCGGCAGGGAGGGGAAGGTATTGCAGAGCGAGATCGAATCCGCCCCCGCGTCATAAGCCACACCCGCCGCTTCCACGAGGGAAGAGGTGGAGGGGGTCAGCTTGACCCAGATCGGCACATCCACGACCTCTTTCACCGCCTTCATGATCGAGCGGATGACCTCTTCGTCATTGGCGATATGCGCGCCCATGTCCTTGCGGTCCATGTGCGGGCAGGAGAGGTTCAGCTCAAGCGCGTCGCAGCCCACCTCGATCACGGCGGTGGCCAGCTTCTGCCAGTTCTTCATCTCTTCCGCGCTGCCGGCACCGGCCATGATGGAGGCGATGACCATGCGGTCCGGGTAGGTTTCCTTGATCTCCTTGAGATCGGGCAGCCATTGCTCCAGCGGCTGGTCCGAGATCAGCTCCCAGTTCCAGGAGGAATGGGAAACCGAGTCCGCGCGCTTGTTGCGCGAGACATAGGGTTTCTCTTCGCTGGTGCGCTGGTAGATCGTCTTGGGACCGGCGACGTTTTCCACCGGATGCAGGCCGATCGTCTTGGTGACGACCCCGCCCCAGCCGGCCTCGAAGGCCTTCATGATCTTGGCCTTGCTTTCGGTCGGCGGCGCGGAGGCCAGCACGAACGGGTTAACGAAGTCGAGACCGGTGAATTTTGTGGTCAGATCAATCGGCATGGGAAACCTCCTGCTGTTTTGAGAGTCATGACCCGATTTTTTTACCAACAAGTCAATATTTTCCCGAAACACGCATGAATTGCACGGGATTCCGGGCGCGATATCGGCCGGCATGATCAAGAAATGGGCAAAATCCGCCCGTTTCACCCGCTTTTCGCGGCGTTCTCAGGCGGGGGCTGAGGCGCGAGGGCCGGCGCAGGCAGCCGCCCTGCCCCGTCGCCGCGCGCCTCACCAGCCCTTGAGGTTGCCGGGCCTGTAGCTGTCCAGCCCGCGCCAGCGCTCTTCTACCGAGGGGTGAATTTGCGCGTCTTCGGGGATCACCCGGGGGCTGCCCGCCGGGAAGCACATCCCGCAGAAGCGCTTGCCCGGCGCGGTGTCCGGCGCGGTGAAGCTGGGGAAGTATTCCAGCGCCCACCAGGCGCCCGTGAGGCTGTCATGCGCCGGGGCCAGGGGCTGCGGGGAGACATACTTGCCGTCCGGTTTCGTCCCCTTCACGATGGCGTTCACCGTGGCCGTGGTGAAGCCCAGGCCAAGGGCCTGCAGTTCCTCGATCAACCAGAGCAGGGGGATCTTGCACAGCTGGCTTTCCGCTTCCGGGTAGCCGCCGCCGATATCGCCATGGACCCCGGCGAACCACATCTCCTTTACGTCCTGGGGCTGTCCGGTGCCGGGCGCGGCAAAGGGTTTGCGATACTCCCGCTCACGCCCCCAGAGCCGGGCGCGGTACATACAGCGCCGCTCGTCAATCGCCACTGCGTGCCGCACGGCGCGCACGGAGGGGTTGTTGGCCGTGAAGGCATGGGAAGACAGGCGCGGCCAGAAACGCCCCGGTTCGATCACGGAGGCGACCGTATCCATCAGCCCCAGCCCGGCGATGGAGACCTTGCGCGGTTGCAGGGCGCGCTCATGCAGGCGGATCTCTGCAAAGGCATGGGAACCGGTGCCAGAGCCGATGCCCTTGAAGGCGCGGTAAGCATAGTCGAGCAGGTTGAATTGCACCGGGTCGATCAGCCCGAAGGCATGGATGAAGCCAGCCAGCACCCGCGCCGAATAGGCCCCGCGCGAGAAGCCGCATATCCAGATCCGGTCAGCCTCTTCCCCGCCGTTGCCATGTTCGTAGGTGTCACACAGGAAACGGTAGGCTTCCTTCACGTTGGCATCCAGTCCGTGGCCGGTGGCCATGTCCCAGAGCTCCTTGATCTTGGTGCGGCTGCGCGACCAGGCATTGGCATCCCCGAGCGTGCCGACGCCGGGATCGTACCAGACCACCTGGGCGTCTGATTTCGTCAGGCAGCCGTACAGGCGCAGCACGTTGGAGCGTTTGCGTGAAATTTCGTTCGACGTGCCGTCGAGCAGGATGACGATATCCTTGGCCATGGTTCCCCCGGGCGATGTGGTTTTGCGGCGATGTTAACATGGGACGCGCCGGGGGGTGAGGTGGGTTTGGCCGGCAAGTGAGTGGCGGGAGGTCCGGAGGCGGGTGGCTTGCGGCGGGCGCTTGTTCCCCGTACGTTCTGAGCCAGGATCAGAAGCAGGGATAAGCGACTTACCGATGCGCCAATCGCTACGCACCAAGGCAATAGGGATCTGCAACGACAAGATCGCCAAGAAAGGGGAGGCGGTGGGCCTGTCCTTCTATGCCTTCTTTGCAAACAGGAATGATGATCCGGAGTTGCTGATGGAAGCCGCCGAATGGTGGATCCGGACCCATGAGCTTGATCACTTCGAGAAGGCGACAAAGATCCGGGACATGATCCGCGCGGGTGCTTGACGCCCCGGCCGGGTGGTTCCGCAGAGCCGGGGTGCCGCCTGCCGCCGCTTCGGGAGGGGCGCGCGCCCCAGCGAAGCTGACGCTTTACTAAACCCGCGCTTTCTGACAGGCAGCGGCATCGGAAAAAGGCGGTTCACGGGGGCTGGCATGGCGAAGGAAAAGGCGAACGGCGCGAAGCCGGCGAAGCGGCAGCAGGTCTATACGCTGCTGGTGCAGGTGGGCCGCAAGGCAGAGGACGGTCTGCCCGAGGGCAGCACCGGGGCCGCCCTGATGTGCTATGCCTCTGGCGTGGACGAAGCCGAAGCCGTGCGCGAGACCGTGGCGATCCTGAAACAGGCCGACCTGGCGCCGCTGGATGTCTCTGGCTACGGCACGCTTGAGGATCGCCTGGAAGAGGGGCACGACATCTCTGACGAGGAGAAAGAGCTGATGGCCCGCGCGCTGGAGGAGAACTCCGTCATCGTGGCCCAGATGACCCCCTTCTTCGATGGCCAGGACGGCTCTGCTACCCATTGATCGATTTGTACCGGGGCGCGGCCCCTTGCGCGGGGTGCTGCGCCGTTGCGTCTAGAGCGCGCGGGCGCTGGTGAGCGAACGCGCCTCGAAGGCGCGCAGGACCGGGATCCGCTCCGGTGCGGCGGGGGCATCGCGCAGGGTCTTCGGGGAACGGTCTTTGGCGGCGGTGGCCAGCGGCCCGGTGACCGGGCGCGGCGTCTTGCGGGCGGCGGGCATTCCGGGGGCTTCCGGGCGGTAGCTTTCCAGCGCCACCCCTTCGGCCAGGATCCGCCCCGGTCGGGGCAGGACAAGCTGGTACCATTCCACCAGCGGCGCACTGGCCGGGAAACAGGCCAGGTCCTCTGTCACCAGGAAGCGCAGCGGCACCAGCACGGTTTCGTTCAGGAACAGGTATTCCACGCTGGGGCCGGTCATTTCCATGCATTGCCCGCCCGCCCCTGTCAGATCCTCTTGCAGGCCGAAGAAGGGCGCGAAGAGGCGCACCGGGCGGAACAGCCCCCGCGCGGGCAGCTGACGGCGCTGGATCGCCTGTACCACGCAGGTTTCGCCCCCCGAGAGGAAGACCTGGTCCCCGGCTGAAAGAGCCTCGATCGGTTTGACGCCATGGGGCGTGTGGATCCGCGTGCCCGCCGCCAGGCCGGCGCTGGAGCCGAGCGGCTGCACCCGGTCCGACAGGGCGACGAAATCGACCGTCTCCGCCAGGCTGCCCGGCAACGGCATGCAGATCCGGGTGCACAGGGGCGAGGCGGCCAGCGGGAAGGGATCGCAGAGCCGGTGCACCTGCGCCGCCTGCGCGATTTCGGGATGTTCCACGGCCAGCCGCGCCCATCCGGTGGCACAATCCCAGGCATAGGTGATGCGCATCCGCTCCGGGTAGGAACTGCAGAAGGGCGCCAGAACCAGCCGGCGCTGTTCCCTGCCGCGCCGTTGCACCAGCTCCAGCCGTCCGCCCGGCAGAAGGCGCAGGCGGAAGTGCCCCTGGACCGGCGCGACGTAGGAGAACTCCAGCAGCGGTTCGGCCTGGACGGCGGCGGCGGAGAGATCCGCCTCGATCATCAGCGTGCCGCAGGAGAGCTCTGCCCGGGGAAGGGTGGCGGTGTCACGTACCGGGTTCAGCCAGCCCAGGCCCGAGCCCAGCAGGGGATCCGGCGCAAGGCCCGGATCGCGCGACAGGATGCGGCCGATGCCGCCGGCGGAGATGGCCAGCCAGGGCATCAGCGGCCCCTCGCGGCGGGGCCTGGAAGAGCCGGGGCAAGACCGCACCGGGGGCACAGCGCCACGACGGGTGCCGCCCGTCTTGAGAGCCGCGAAAGGCGCCCTGCCGTCCACAATCCGTCCGCTGTCTGCGCGCGCCTTCCCCTCAGGCGCGCCTGCCCTGCCCCGTTCATCACGACCTCTTCCCCAATTGCATTCGTAGCCTGGCTTGCCCATGCAGCGCGGCACGGGGCGGGACACTCGGGGCCCGATGATTGGACACGGCAGGATGCTGCCATGTTCCCCGGCCCTTGTGGGGGTCCCCTGCGGGTCCCTGTTTGCTTGGCTGGTCTGGCCCGGATGCGGGCCGAATCAATCATACATCAGAAATCCATCTTTATGGTAAACAGAGGGTTAAATTTCCGGTTTCAAACCGCACCCCGGCGACTTGAAGCCCGAATGGCCGGCGGATTGCTCTTGAACGTTGCACATGGCGCGTAATCCTGTAGCCATACGGGCGCTTTCCCGGTGCCTGACGTGCCGTGGGAAAAGACCGACCCATGGACCAGGAGCCAGCCATGCCCGAGACGCGCAGCGCGAAGACCATCCCCCCCGTCGATCCGGTCGACCTCACCGCGGCGCTGATCCGCTGCCCTTCGGTGACGCCGGAAGAGGGCGGCGCGCTTGAGTTGCTGGAAGAGCTGCTGTCCGGCGCGGGCTTCACCTGCACCTGGGTTGACCGCGGTGGCATCCGCAATCTTCACGCCCGCTGGGGTGAGAAGGGCCATGCGCGGACCTTCGGCTTCAACGGACACACCGACGTGGTGCCGGTGGGCGACGCGGCGGCGTGGACCCATCCCCCCTTCAGCGGCGAGCGCGTCGGCGAGGTGATCTGGGGGCGCGGTGCGCAGGACATGAAGTCCGGCGTGGCGGCCTTTGCCGCGGCGGCGGTGGATTTCGTGCGCGACACCCCGCCCGAGGGCGCGGTCGTGCTGGCGCTGACCGGGGACGAGGAAGGCGATGCGCTGGACGGCACCCGCGCGCTGCTGGACTGGATGGCAGAGAACGACGAATCCATGTCCTGTTGCATCGTGGGAGAGCCCACCTGCCCCAGGGAGATGGGCCAGATGATGAAGATCGGCCGGCGCGGGTCGATGACCGCCTGGTTCACGGCGACAGGGGTGCAGGGGCATTCGGCCTATCCGCACCTGGCCAAGAACCCGCTACCCGCGATGGCGCGGCTGGTGGACCGGCTGGCCAGCCATGAGCTGGACCAGGGCACGGATCACTTCGATGCCTCGACCCTGGCGGTGGTGCAGTTCGACACCGGCAACAGCGCGACCAACGTGATCCCGGCCCAGTGCAGGGCGGCGGTGAACATCCGCTTCAACGACCTGCACAGCGGAGAGGCCCTGTCCCAGTGGCTGCGCCGCGAGGCCCAGGATGTGAGCCGGATGTTCGACGTGGTGATCGAGACCGAGGTCAAGATCAGCGGAGAGGCCTTCCTGACGCCGCCGGGCGACCTGTCCGCGCTGGTGGCCAGGGCCGTGGAGGCAGAGACCGGCATCCAGCCGGAGATGTCGACGACGGGCGGGACATCGGATGCGCGCTTCGTCAAGGATCACTGCCCGGTGGTGGAGTTTGGCCTGGTTGGCGATGCCATGCACCAGGTGGACGAAAAGGTGCCCGCCGCGCAGGTCGAGACGCTGAAGGCGATCTATGGCCGCATGCTCTCGGACTACTTCGGGTGAGCCTGCGCATCGGCGTGGCGGCGGACCCCGCGCCCTGCTTTGCCCTGCGCAAGGCGGTCTTCGTCGAGGAACAGGGCTTTGATCCGGCGGGCGAATTCGACGCGCTGGACAAGGATGCGGAGCATCTGCTGGCAGAGGAGGCGGGCGTGCCGGTGGGCACGGCGCGGCTGATCGCCGAGGGCGAGACGGGCCGGATCGGGCGGATCTGCGTGACCCGCGCGCGGCGCGGCACCGGCCTGGGGGCGGCGCTGGTGGAGGCGGGCGTGGCCCGGCTGGCCGAGCGCGGGTTCGCGCGGATCGTTCTGGGCGCCCAGGTGCGGGCCATGGGCTTTTACGAGAAGCTGGGTTTCACCCCCTGCGGCGCGGTTTACGACGACGAGGGCGTGCCCCATCGGGAGATGGAGCGGCAGCTGCAATCCGGGCGCCCGGGGGGCCAGCCCCCCGAGGCTTGAGGCCCCCTCGACGGGGGCCGAAAGCCTTCCCCCCGGAGTTTGTCGGCAAGAAGAAGATGGGGGCGGGGTGCGAAGGGGGCGGCAATGCCCGGCAGGTTTGGCGGGGGCATTTTCCGTTCCGGGCAGGCTTTGGGAGTGCCACCTTGCGGCGCTGCGTCATGGCTGTGGGGCCTTGTGTTTTTCGCGATGACCTTCCGCCCGGCAAGTGCTAGGTCTGGGCCATGTCACAGCTCCCCTCAAAGCAGGAGATCCTGAACTGGATCGCCGCGAATCCCACCCAGACGGCCAAACGCGATATCGCCAAGGCCTTCGGCATCAAGGGCGCCGCCCGGATTGACCTCAAGCGCCTGCTGAAGGAGCTGGAGGACGAAGGCCACCTGGAAAAGCGCAAGAAGACTTACCGCGATCCCGACAGCCTGCCGCCGGTCTCCGTGCTGCTGGTTAACGCCCCCGATGAGGATGGCGACCTGAGCGCAAGGCCGCTGGAGTGGCAGGGCGAAGGCCCCGAGCCCGAGGTGCGCCTGGTGTTGCGCGCCTCTGATCCTGCGCTTGGGCAAGGGGATCGCATCCTGGGGCGCCTGACCCGGATCGGCAACGAGAACGCCTACGAGGGGCGCCTGATCCGCAAGATCGGCACCAATCCGCAGCGCATCCTTGGCGTGTTCCGCAAGGGCGCTGAAGGCGGCCGGGTCATGCCCATCGACAAGGGCAGCGACAAGGAATGGATGGTGCCTGAGGGGGCCACCCATGGCGCCAGGGACGGCGAGCTGGTGGAGGCCGAGCAGTCCGGCCCGCGTGCCCGCATGGGGCTACCGCGCGCGCGGATCGTGTCGCGCCTGGGGGATCCTTCGGCGCCCAAGGCCGTCAGCCTGATCGCCATTCACCAGCATGGCATTCCCGATTCCTTCCCTGACGAGGTCGTTGCGGAAGCCGACAGCATGAAGCCCGCGGGCCTGTCGGGCCGCGAGGATCTGCGCGACCTGCCCCTGGTCACCATCGACCCGGCGGATGCGCGCGATCACGATGACGCCTGTTTCGCCGAGGCCGACACGGATCCCAAGAACCCCGGCGGCCATATCCTGTGGGTCGCCATTGCCGATGTGGCCCATTACGTCACCCCCGGCTCCGCCCTTGACCGCGAGGCGCGGCGGCGGGGCAATTCCACCTATTTCCCGGATCGAGTCGTGCCGATGCTGCCCGATCGCCTGTCCGGCGATCTCTGCTCCCTGCACGAGGGCGTGCCGCGGGCCTGTCTGGCCGTGCGCATGCGCCTGGACAGCGAGGGCAACAAGATCGACCACAGCTTCCACCGTGGCCTGATGCGCTCTGGTGCGTCGCTGACCTATGGCCAGGTGCAGGAGGCGATGGACGGCGATCCCGACGCGCAGTGCGAACCGCTGATGAAGACGGTGATCGAGCCGCTTTACGCGGCCTATGGCGCGCTGAAAACCGCACGGGAAGCCCGCCAGCCGCTGGACCTGGATTTGCCCGAGCGGCGCATCGAGCTGTCCGAGGACGGGCGCGTGACCTCCGTCAATTTCCGCGAGCGCCTGGATGCCCACCGGCTGATCGAGGAATTCATGGTGCTGGCCAATGTCGCCGCGGCCGAGACGCTGATCAAGAAGAAGAGCCCCCTTCTGTTCCGAGTCCACGAGGAGCCGAGCGCGGAGAAGCTGGAAGCGCTGCGCGAGACCGCCCAGAGCGCCGGTTTCGCCGTGCCCAAGGGCCAGGTGCTGAAGACCGCGCACCTGAACCGCCTGCTGGACCAGGCCGCCGGAACCGATCACGCCGAGCTGATCAACATGGCGACCCTGCGCTCCATGATGCAGGCCTATTACGCGCCGATCAACTTTGGCCATTTCGGGCTGGCGCTGCAGAACTACGCGCATTTCACCTCTCCGATCCGGCGCTACGCGGACCTGATCGTGCACCGGGCGCTGATCAAGGTGCATGGCTGGGGCGATGACGGGCTGAGCGCGGAAGAGCTGGAGCGGCTGGAGGTCACGGCGACGCATATCTCGGACACCGAGCGGCGGTCGATGATGGCGGAGCGGGACACGACGGATCGCTACCTGGCCGCCTACCTGAGCGAGCGCGTGGGCAGCGAGATGACGGGCCGCATCAGCGGCGTGGCGCGCTTCGGGGCCTTCGTGAAGCTGGATGAGACCGGCGCGGACGGGCTGGTCCCGATCCGCTCGCTTGGCCGCGAGTTCTTCCATCACGACCGCGAAGCGATGACCCTGATGGGCGCGGAAAGCGGCATGATCGTGCAGAGCGGTCAGCGCGTGAAGGTCAAGCTGGCCGAGGCCGTTCCGGTCACCGGCGGCATCGCGCTGGAGCTGCTGGAGCTGGAAGGCCAGGAGGTCGACTCTGCCCCGGCCTGTGGCAAGGGCCCCCGGCGCAAGGCCCCCGGCAAGGGACGCGGGAAATCCGGGCCCAAATCGCGCCCGAAATCCGGCGTCGGCAAGGCCGGGCCGAAACGCAAGCTGGTGCGGGCCAACCGCAAGGCCAGCAAGACCGCCAGGAAGATCAGCCGGACACGCGGCTGATCCCCGGGGGCTGATGCTGGGGCGGTACGGCGGGGCCAGGCGGCCCCGCCCTTTCCGGATCGCGCACCCCTACCCGCAGGCTTGCGCCCGTCCCGAAAGGCCCCTGATCCGGGGGATCTTGCCGGGTGGAGCCCTGGATGTCATCGCCCCTTTGGAAATTGGGATTTTCGCGCTAGGGTAAAGGCAAATCAAAAACGAGCAGCCCCGGAACCCCATCGCCATGCGCAAATCGTCCAAGGCCCTGAATCCGTCCCTTCCCATTCTCCTGCTGAGCCTCTCGCTGGCCACAGAGGCGCAGGCGTCCTCCCTTGAAACCTCGTTGCGTCCCCATGCGCGACCGGGGCCAAGCCTGGCCACGGTGCCTGTGGAACGCGCGGCGCAAGGCAGCGCGCCTGCCGCCTTGGTCACCGTCAGCGCCGAGGTCCCCTCGGTCGGGGCCAGCCTGCGCCCGAACGCGCGGCCAGAGGCCCTGACACGGGCGGCACGCGCCGAGCTTCCGGTGGTGCAGGCCGCCGCCAATCCCGAGTTCGACCGCTGGGTGCGCGGCTTCCGGTCCCGCGCCCTGTCGCGCGGCATCACGCCCGCGACCTTCGACCGGGCCTTCCGCAGCGCCACCTTCCTGCCGGACGTGATTGCCAAGGACCGCAACCAGGCGGAATTCACCATGGGCGTCGGCGATTACATCGGGCGCACGGTGTCGGACACGCGAGTCTCCAACGGGCGCGCCGCCTACAGCAAGGAGCGCCGCACGCTGGAGGCGGTGGGCCGTCACTACGGCGTGCAGCCGCAGTACATCGCCTCCATCTGGGGGATGGAAAGCAACTACGGCACCAACCGGGGCGAGACGCCGCTGATCTCTGCCATGGCGACGCTGGCCTACGAAGGCCGCCGGGCGAATTTCTACGAACAGCAGCTGATGGCGCTTCTGCGGGTCGTGCAGCACGGCGACACCACGCCAGAGCGGATGGTGGGCAGCTGGGCCGGGGCCATGGGCCACACCCAGTTCATGCCGACCTCCTACGAGGCCTACGCGGTGGATGCCACCGGCGACGGGCGGCGCGACATCTGGGCGGATGATCCGGCGGATGCGCTGGCCTCTACCGCGGCCTACCTGAACAAGTTCGGCTGGGTCTCCGGCCAGCCCTGGGGCATGGAGGTGATCCTGCCGCGCGGCTTCGATTACAACCTTGTGAACGGCACCAAGAAGATGCCGTCTGACTGGGCCCGGCTGGGCGTGCGCCCGGCCCAGGGCGAGATGCGGGATTACGGATCGGCCCGGCTGATGATGCTGAGCGGCGCGGATGGCCCGGCCTTCCTGGTGTTCAAGAACTTCGACGTTATCAAGCGCTACAACAACGCCGACAGCTACGCGCTGGCGGTGGGTCTGCTGGGCGACCGGATCGCGGGCGCCGGGCCGCTGGCCAATGACTTCCCGCGCGGGGAACGGGGCCTGAAACGCTCTGAACGGCGTGAATTGCAGGCGCTTCTGAACCGGCGCGGCTATGACACCGGCGGCGTGGACGGCATCCTTGGCTCCAAGAGCGTCAACGCGATCCGCGCCTACCAGCGCTCGATAGGAGAGGTGCCGGATGGCTACCCCTCGCTTGGTCTGCTGAACGAGCTACGCAGCTGAGGATCGGCAAAGCGACAAGGACTGGCGGGGCGGTTTGCAAGGCATTCCGCCTCGTTTCATCTGTGCAGGCCGGTCCATGGCCTGACCTGACGCGCGAGGAACAGGCGGGTTTTGCCCGGGGGAGTTGAGGCCACAGACCTCCCCCGGACTTGCCATTTTTCCTTTTCCATGCACAGGTTGCACATGATTTCAGGGCGGGAGAGCGGGATGATCCGCGCCCGGAGCAAGGTGCAGCATGGCGACAGGCGCGGCAAAGGGGGGGCAAGGCACGGCGGCGCAGGGCGCCCCTGCCACGCGGGCCGGCAAGAGCCGCAGCGCCCGCCGGCGCGCCCATATGCATCCCGGCACGGCCGAAGATCCGCTGGCGGACCTGGTGGCCTGCCCGAGCTGCGATGCGGTGTTCCGCGCGGTCGAGCCGGCCCATGGCCAGCGCGCGGTCTGCACCCGCTGCCATCACGTGCTGATCGCACCACGCAAGGACGCGGGAAAGCAGATCATCGCCATCGCGCTGTCGGTGCTGGTGCTGATCACGGCCGCGGCCTATTTCCCCTTCCTCAGCATCTCCACCACGGGACTGAAGAATTCGACCTCCATCCTTGAGGCCGCGCTGGCCTTTACCGGGGATGGCATCCTGGCGCTGCTGTCGCTGGCGCTGGCGGCGGTGATCGTGTTCATCCCGGCGCTGCGGGCGGGCCTGTCGATCTACGTGATGCTGCCGCTGGTGCGGGACCGCCCGCCCCTGCCCCATGCCAGCCGCGCCTTCCGCCTGTCAGAGGCCCTGCGCCCCTGGTCCATGGCGGAGATCTTTGCGCTTGGCTGCGCGGTCGCGCTGGTGAAGGTCGCCGGCCTTGCGCATGTCTCCTTCGGCCCCGCCTTCTGGCTCTTTTCCGGGCTGGTCATCCTTGTCATCCTTCAGGATGCGTTACTTTGCAGGTACTCGGTTTGGAAAGCACTGGAGAGATAAGATCGGCACGCCAGATGGGTCTTGTCGCCTGCCGCCGCTGCGCCCGCGTCTGGCCGGGCAGTGCCCGCCGCTGCGGACGCTGCGGGCACGGGCTGCGATCGCGCGACGTCATGGCGCTGCAGAAGGTCTGGGCGCTTTGGGTGGTCGGGCTGATCTGCTACATCCCGGCCAATATCTACACCATGCTGGAAACACGCACGCTGGTCTCATCGCAGACCAACACCGTGATCGGCGGCGCGCTGGAGCTGGGGCATCACGGCGACTGGGGCGTGGCCATGGTGATCCTTGTCGCCTCTGTCGGGATTCCGATCAGCAAGTTCATCGTGATCGCCATGCTGGCCTATGGCATCCGCAACCGATCCTTCCTGAGCCCCGAGCGCCGTCAGCTGATGCATGAGCTGGTGGAATACATCGGCCGCTGGTCGATGATCGACGTCTTCGTCGTGGCCATCCTGTCGGCCCTGGTCCACCTGGGCGCCCTTGTTTCAATCCAGCCCGGCATCGCCGCGCTTTTCTTTGCCATGTCTGTGATATTTACGATGCTTTCCGCGATGTGCTTCGACAGCCGCCTGATCTGGGACTCCATGGTGGATGACCTGCCCCCGGAGATCCGCCCGAAAAGCGCGCACCCCCAGGCTGACCGCGCAAACAAACCCGAGGAAGGGGCCACCGCATGAGCGATTTCCCTCCCCCCGAGATGCCGGAGACCGAAAGCCGCCTGGGCCGGGCCGAGCGCCTGTCGATCATCTGGATCGTGCCGCTGATCGCCCTGGCCATCGCCGTGGGCGTGGCCTGGCACAACTGGGCCAAGCGCGGTGAGACCATCCGCATCACCTTTGATAGCGCCGAGGGGATCGCCGCGAACCAGACGGAGCTGCGCTACCGCGACGTGAGCGTCGGCATGGTGGAGAACCTGGGCTTTTCGAAGGACCTCAAGAAGGTCGTGGCCACGGTCCGCCTGAACCCGGAGGTCGAGGATTACGTGGATTCCAGCGCCTCTTTCTGGGTGGTGCGCCCAGAGGTCACCACCCGCGGCGTGAGCGGGCTGGGCACCGTTCTGTCGGGTGTCTACATCGAGGGCAGCTGGGACGGCGAAGCCGGGGGCCTGCACCGGGAGTTCGTGGGCGCCTCGCAGCCGCCGCTGAATGCCAGCGGACGGCCGGGTCTGAAGATCCTGCTGCGCGCCGCGAACCAGGGCGGGCTGACCAGCAACGCCCCGATCGAATTCCGTGGCATCGAGGTGGGCGAGATGGGCGAGGCCAAGGTCAGCGCCGATGGCACCACGGTCGAGGCCGAGGCGATCATCTATTCCCCCCATGACAAGATGATCAGCACCGCCACCCGGTTCTGGGACACCTCCGGTTTCCGCTTTTCCATTGGGACCGGCGGGGCGAAGCTTGATTTCACCTCCCTGTCCTCCCTTCTGTCGGGCGGTCTGACCTTCAGCGCCGTGGTCTCGGGCGGGCAGAGCGTGGAAGAGGGGGCGATGTTTACCGTCTACCCGGACGAGGACACCGCCCGCGCGACGGTCTTTGCCGAGGATGGCGGCCCCTCCCTGACCTTCTCTGCGATCTTCGACGACAACGTGCCCGGGCTGACCGCGGGATCGGCCGTGACCTATGGCGGGCTGAACGTGGGCAAGGTGGACGCGGTGAACGGCATCGTGGACGAGGCGCGTTTTGGCGATGACCGCGTGCGGCTTCAGGCCAGCTTCCAGGTCGACGTGGGCCGGGTCGGGCTGGGCGGGGGACCGGATAGCACGGACCCCGAGGACCCGATGGCCTTCTTCGACCGCAAGGTGAAACAAGAAGGCCTGCGGGCGCGGCTTGCCACGGGATCGATCTTTACCGGTGGTCTCAAGATCGAGATGGTGCTGGTCGACAACGCCCCGGAGGCGGAGATCGCCCGCGTGCAGGGTTTGCCGAACCCGGTCTTCCCGACCGCAGAGAACAACATCACCGATGTCACCGCCACCGCAGAGGGTGTCTTCCAGCGGATCAACGACCTGCCGATCGAACAGCTGATGCAAAGCGCCATCGGCACGCTGGACAACATCAGCCGCCTGACCGGCAGCGCCGATGTCCAGGCGGTTCCGGGCGATGTGCGCGCGTTGCTGGGCGATGCCCGTGGCCTGATCGGCGCGCCCCAGATGCAGGCCCTGCCGGCCCAGATCGGCAGCGTGGCCGACCAGGTCGAGGAACTGGTGCAGGCGCTGAACACGCGGGACCTCGCCGGGCGGCTTTCGGATGCGATCCAGTCGATCTCTGACGCGGCGGGGGGCGTGAACACCGCCGTGGCCGGCGTGCCGCAGCTGGTCGACAGCTTCAACGCGGTCGCCCAGAAGGCCGAAAGCGTTCCCATCAACGAGCTGGCCGACCAGCTGACGCAGCTTGTGGGAACGGCCGACAGGCTGCTGTCCACTCCCGGCGCGCAGGAACTGCCAGAGAGCATGTCCAAGGCGCTGGACGAGTTGCGCAGCGTGCTGTCCGACCTGCGCGAGGGAGGTGTGATCAACAACCTGAACGAAACCCTGGCCTCTGCGCGCGGTGCGGCGGACAATATCGCCCAGGCTGCCCAGGACCTGCCCGACCTGCTGGCCCAGGCGCAGCGCGTGCTGTCCCAGGCCGGCACCACCCTGCAGGGGTATGACGCAAGCTCCGGCGTGGGCCGTCAGCTGAACCAGACCCTGCGTGAAATCGACCGTGCCGCCTCTGCCATCGCCGCTTTGGCGCGCGAGCTGGAACGCAATCCCAATTCCCTGCTCTTCGGGAGATGACATGACTAAGCTGCCCAAACTCCGCCCTGCCCTTCTGCTGGCCGCCACGCTTGCGCTGGCCGCCTGCGGCAACGAAAGGCTGTTCACCGCGCCCGTCTTCCCCGAAGCCGGGCTGGAACGGGTGCCCAGCCAGTTCCGCACGCTTGAGGTCCAGGATGTCTCACTGCCCGATTACGCGGCCTCGGGGCAGATCCCGGCGCGCCAGGCCGATGGCAGCGTGAAATCCTCGCGCTCCGTGCTCTGGGCGGATGAGCCGACGCGGGCCGTGACGCTGGAGCTGGCGCGCCTGTTGCGCCAGATCACCGCCACGGAGGTCGCCGCAGAACCCTGGCCCTACTTCGACAGCGCCCAGGCGCAGTTGCAGGTGCGGGTCGAATCCATGCTGGCCGAGGGCGACGGAAGCTTCCGCCTGACCGGGCAGTATTTCGTGGCCCCCACCGATGGGCGGCGGGGCCGGTCGGACGACTTCATGATCGCTGTCCCGGTCAGCGCGCCGGGCGGCCCGTCCGAGATCGCCGATGCCCGCAGCCAGGCCGTGCTGGCCCTGGCACGCCAGATCGCCCGCGGCGGCCTGCGCTGACGGGCTGACTAGGGCCCCGGCCCCTTCAGTTGCGGATGCTGGCCCGGGTCAGGGTCAGGACGCGGCAGCTGTTCCGCCCAGCCCGGCGTGAGCCGGTCGCGCAGAAGCGCGACCGGATGCACCCGGAGCGACAGGCGCATGGACAGGAAATCCTCTACCATCTCTTCGGCCAGGGCGGCTTCGGGCAGGTTGGGCCCGGCTTCGCGGATGCCTTCCCCGTCCAGGTCGCGGGCAAAGAGCGGCAGCTCCCCCCCGCCGCGCAGGGCCTTGGCCTGCCAGAGCGCCTGCCGCCGGGTGAACCCGAGAGAGGCAAAGGCATCCGCCTCTGCCAGGCGCGTCACGAGCACCGGGTCGGTGCCGGCGCGGCGCCAGACATCCTCCACCGAGCGGTAGCCGTTGCCGCGCGCGCCGGTGAGCCAGAGCGCCTCGTCCTCTGCCAGCCCCTTGATCTGGCGGAAGCCCAGTCGCAGGGCCAGCGCGCCGGTCGCCTCCCGCTCCATCGTGTTGTCCCAGTAGGAGGCATTGATATCCACCGGCAGCAGCGTCACCCCGTGTTCGCGCGCATCCCGCAGGATCTGGGCCGGGGCATAGAACCCCATGGGCTGCGAGTTCAGCAGCGCACAGGCAAAGATGCCGGGGTGGTGCCGCTTGATCCAGGCAGAGGCATAGACCAGCAGCGCGAAACTGGCCGCGTGGCTTTCCGGGAACCCGTAGGAACCGAAGCCCTCGATCTGGGAAAAGCAGCGTTCGGCGAAGTCCTGGTCATAGCCGTTGCGCGCCATGCCGCGCAGGAACCGGCTGCGGAAGTCGCTGATGTTGCCGTGTTTCTTGAAGGTGGCCAGCGAGCGGCGCAGGCGATCGGCCTCTTCCGGGGTGAAGCCCGCGCCGATCATGGCGATCTGCATGGCCTGTTCCTGGAACAGCGGCACGCCCAGCGTCTTGCCCAGCACGCGCCCCAGCTCATCCGAGGGGAAGGAGACGGGCTCCTGCCCGTTTCGCCGCCGGATATAGGGATGCACCATGTCGCCCTGGATCGGGCCGGGGCGGATGATCGCCACCTCGATCACCAGGTCGTAGAAGCAGCGCGGCTTCATTCGTGGCAGGAAGTTCATCTGTGCTCGGCTTTCCACCTGGAAGACCCCGATGCTGTCGGCGCGGCAGAGCATCTCGTAGGTTTCGGGATCCTCGGGCGGCAGGGTGGCCAGGTCATGGGAGAGCTTCTCATGATCCTTCAGCAGACCGAAGGCCCGGCGCAGGCAGGACAGCATGCCAAGCGCCAGGATATCCACCTTGAGGATGCCCAGCGTGTCGATATCGTCCTTGTCCCAGCAGATGGCGGTGCGGTCCGCCATGGTGGCGTTCTCTATCGGGACCAGCTCATCCAGCCGCCCTTCGGTGATGATGAAGCCGCCGACGTGCTGGGAAAGGTGGCGGGGGAAGCCCTCTATCTCTTTCACGAGGGACTGGAGCAGTTGCAGGCGGCGGTCTTCCGGATCCAGCCCCACTTCGCGCAGCCGTTCGGGGGCAAAGCTGCCATCGGCGAAATAGCCCCAGAGCTGGGACGACAGCGCCGCCAGCGTATCGGACTTCAGGCCAAGGGCCGCGCCGACCTCACGGATGGCGCGCTTGCCCCGGTAGTGGATCACCGTGGCGCAAAGCCCCGCGCGGTGGCGGCCGTAGCGGGCGTAGATCCACTGGATGATCTCCTCTCGGCGTTCGTGTTCGAAATCGACGTCGATATCGGGCGGCTCGTCCCGGGCCTCTGACACGAAGCGTTCAAAGACCATGGTGCCGATCTCTGGCGAGACGGAGGTGACGCCCAGGCAGAAGCAGACCACGGAGTTGGCGGCAGACCCGCGCCCCTGGCACAGGATGCCCTGGGAGCGCGCGAAGGCCACGATATCGTTGACGGTCAGGAAGTAGGGTTCGTAGCGCAGCCGGGCGATCAGGTCGAGTTCATGGGCCAGCATGGTGCGGACCTTTTCCGGCGCGCCCTTGGGATAGCGCCAGGCCAGCCCTTGATGGGCCAGCCGCGCCAGCCGGTCAGAGGGGCTTTCCCCCGGCGCCACCTCTGAAGGGTATTCATAGCGCAGCTCATCCAGGGAAAAGCGCAGGGAGGCCGCAAGCCTGCCGGTTTCTTCCACCGCCTCGAGGTGGTCGCGGAAGATCACCGCGAGTTCGGAGCGCGAGCGCAGCCGGCATTCGGCATTCACCTGC
>NZ_JAATOW010000019.1 GCF_011806405.1 Pseudooceanicola sp. HF7
CGAGCGCCAGGATCAGGTGGACGATGAGGACGACGTTTTCCATCTTGGACCTTTGCAGCTTTTGTCTTGGTGCGGCGTGAAGCGGCCTCCCACTTGGCGCGGGCGGCAGGATGGGCGGGTTCTAGGACAAGAGGGCGGGGCTCGCAAGGTGAAATGGGCGCGTCTGCCCCCGCGGTGCAGGGGCGCCGGCGGGGAAGGGGCAGGCGGGGCGCGTTTCGGCGGCGCTCTGCCGCGCGCAAGCTGGCCAGCGGCGCCTGCGCGGGGTGGAACGGCCCGGAACGGCGGCAAAGGGCAGAATCCGGTTTCGCAGCCCCCCGCGCTTCGCTATACGGGCGCGGGTTTACCAGCCAAGTCTAAAGCCAAGTCGAAAGGACCGTGGAATGGCCAATGTTGTCGTTGTCGGCGCCCAGTGGGGCGACGAGGGGAAGGGCAAGATCGTTGACTGGCTCAGCGAGCGCGCCGATATCATCGCGCGCTTCCAGGGCGGTCACAATGCCGGTCACACGCTGGTCATTGACGGCGAGGTCTACAAGCTGAACGCGCTGCCCTCGGGCGTGGTGCGCGGCGGCAAGCTGTCTGTCATCGGCAATGGCGTGGTGCTGGATCCCTGGCACCTGGTCGGCGAGATCGCCAAGATCCGCGAGCAGGGCGTGACCATCGACCCCGAGACGCTGATGATTGCGGAAAATACCCCGCTGATCCTGCCCTTCCACGGGGAACTGGACCGCGCCCGCGAAGAGGCCTCTTCCAAGGGCACGAAGATCGGCACCACGGGCCGGGGCATCGGCCCCTGCTACGAAGACAAGGTGGGCCGCCGCGCGATCCGCGTCGCCGACCTGGCCGACCGCGCCACGCTGGAAGCCCGCGTCGATCGTGCGCTGACCCATCACAACGCCCTGCGCAAGGGCCTGGGGCTGGAAGCCATCGACCGCGATGCGCTGATCGCCAAGCTGGAAGAGATCGCGCCGGAGATCCTGCAATATGCCGCCCCGGTCTGGAAGGTCCTGACCGAGCAGCGCAAGGCCGGCAAGCGCATCCTCTTCGAGGGTGCGCAGGGCTCTCTGCTGGACATCGACTTCGGCACCTATCCCTTTGTCACCTCCTCCAACGTGATCGCGGGGCAGGCGGCGACGGGCGTGGGCATCGGCCCCGGCTCCATCGATTTCGTGCTGGGCATCGTCAAGGCCTATACCACCCGCGTCGGCGAAGGCCCCTTCCCGACGGAGCTGGAAGACGAGACCGGCCAGCGGCTGGGCGAGCGCGGCCATGAGTTCGGCACCGTGACGGGGCGCAAGCGGCGCTGCGGCTGGTTCGATGCGGCACTGGTCAAGCAGACCTGCGCGGTCTCCGGCGTCAACGGCATCGCCCTGACCAAGCTGGACGTGCTGGACGGCTTCGAGACGCTGAAGATCTGCGTCGGCTACGAGCTGGACGGCGCGCGGATGGATTATCTGCCCACGGCCTCGGATCAGCAGGCGCGCTGCACGCCGATCTACGAGGAAATGCCGGGCTGGAGCGAATCCACCGAGGGCGCGCGCAGCTGGGCGGATCTGCCGGCCAATGCGATCAAATACGTCCGCCGCGTGGAAGAGCTGATCGATTGCCCCGTGGCGATGCTGTCCACCAGCCCCGAGCGGGAAGACACGATCCTGGTCACCGATCCCTTCGCGGATTGAGCACCGGGCAACATCACGGGCGCGCGGAGGGGGTAGGCCCCGTCTGCGCGCCGAACCATTCGGGCCGGGGCGCACCTGGCCCGTTCTACCGGGATCGGGAGGCGCTTTCATGGCACTGAGTTACAAGGCACGGCGGCGCTGGTCGCTGTTCATCCTGGTCGTCGGCCTGCCGGTCTACATCGTGCTGGCGGTGAACATCCTGGCGCTGATGGAGCGCCCGCCCATCCTGGTGGAACTGCTGGTCTATATCGTGCTGGGCGTGCTTTGGGCCGTGCCCTTCAAGATGGTCTTCAAGGGCGTCGGCAAGGCCGATCCCGATGCCGATCCGGCGCTTGATGCCGCGGAGGACGAGACCGGCCGGGACTCCACCCCCCGGGGCTAGGCAAAGGCCCCACGGGGCCCTGGCAAACGCGCTCTTGCGCCGGGTGCCTGCGGGCCCGGGCTTTCCATTGCCGGACAGGCGGGTGAAGGTAGGGGACCCGCTGAGGGGCTGCCCGGGGAGGAGCGACGCTTGGCAAGACAGATGAAAGGCGCGCGGACACCGCCCGCCCTGGCGACGCTGATCGTGCTGACCGGCGTCTCCATCCTGAGCATCAACATGTTCGCCACCTCGCTGGCCCATATGGCCGCGGATTTCCAGGTGGATTACGCGGTGATGTCGATCGCCGTGGGCGGCTACCTGTTCATGACAGCCCTTCTGCAGCTGATCTTCGGCCCTCTGTCGGATCTTTACGGGCGGCGGCCGCTGATCCTGATCGGCATGGCGATCTTTGCCCTGGCCTCGGTCGTCTGCGCGCTGACCGAGAACGTGCAGGTCTTCCTGGTGGCGCGGATGTGCCAGGCGGCCTCGGCCACGGGGGTGGCGCTGAGCCGGGCGATCATCCGGGATCAATACGAGGGCCGCGCGGTGGCCCAGAAAATGGCCACCGTGGCCATGGTCATGGCGGTGGCGCCATTGATGGGGCCAGCCCTGGGCGGCGTCATCGACCAGCTGCTTGGCTGGCGCGCGACCTTCTGGCTCTATGCCCTTATCGGTATTGGGATTTTCGCCCTGGCCTGGGTCGACCTGGGCGAGACGAACCACCATCGCGCGGCCAGCTTTTCAGAGCAGTTCAGGGCCTACCCGGAGCTTGTCGCGGCGCCGCGGTTCTGGGGCTACACGATCTGCTGGAGCTTCAGCGTGGCGAGCTTTCACACCTTCGTGGCGGGGGCGCCGCTGGCGGTGAGCGGGGCCTTCGCGCTGCCGCCGAGCCGGCTCGGCGTCTACATGGGGGTGATGACCCTGGGCTATATCGCGGGCAACATGGTGTCGGCCCGGGTGGCGCGCCACTTGGACTGGCCGCTGACCCGGATGATGATCATCGGCCGGGTCGTGGCGATCCTGGCCATCGGGGCGGCGCTGGCGCAGGTCCTGCTGGGGGAACCGCGCCTGGAGGTCTTCTTCTGCGCGGCGGGAATTTCGGGTCTTTCCAATGGTTTGTCGTCGCCCAACGCGGCCGCCGGGGTGATGTCCGTGCGCCCGCAGCTGGCCGGCAGCGCCTCTGGCCTGTCCTCTGCCATGATCATGCTGATGGGCGGGGTCGGGGCCACGCTGCAGGGGCTGGTGATCACGGCCGGCAACGGCGTGACAGTGGTGCTGACGGTGATGTTCGCGGCGGGCGCGATCTCTCTTGCCGCGGCGCTTTGGGTGCGCTGGCTGGAGGGGCGGCGGGCCCGGGAAGAGGCGCTTTCGGCGGAGTGAGCGGGGACGGTGAGGGGCCTTTGCAGCCTGTCGGTATCGCGTCTGTCTTGCGTCGGTATCACGTCGGTGCGGGGCGCGCGGGGGATTAGGGCTTTTTGAACCCTGGGGCGGGACGGGCGGCGGTGTGCGCTTGGCTCGTGGGGGCCTCCGGCGGGAGTTTTTTGGCAAGAAGAAGGGGGAGGTGGCGCGCGCAGGTGGTGGGGCGGGCGCTTCTGTGCGTGGGGAGAGGGCGTGCATGGAAAAAGGGCCCCTGGTTGGGGCCCTTTTGGCGGTGTTGGTCAGGCAGGCGGGTGGGATCAGCCGAGTTCGGACATCCGGGCCAGGGCGGCCTGCAGCTTTGCCTGTTCGTCCTGGCGGGCGGCGATATTCTCGCGCGTTTCCACGACAACCTCTTCGGGCGCGGAGGCGACGAAGTTGGGGTTGTTGAGGCGCCCGGCCATGCTGCCGATTTCCTTGGCGAGCTTTTCGAGGCTCTTTTCCAGGCGGGCCTTTTCCTCTGCCACGTCGATGACATCGGCGAGCGGCAGGCCGAAGGTCGCGCCATCGGCGGGGAGGGTGATCGTGCCCTTGGGGAAGCTGTCGACGGTTTCCAGCGCCTCGATCCGGGCGAGACGCTTGATCATCGTCTCGTTGTTGTCCCAGGCGGTGCGGGCCGTGGCGCTCATGTCGGTGACCACCAGGGGCACATAGGCGCCGGCGGGGACATGCATGGTGGCCCGGGCCGAGCGGATGTCTTCGATCAGGGCGATGACCCAGTTCATTTCCCGGTCTGCTGCCGGGTCGATGAGGCTGGAGTCATAGGCGGGCCAGTCGGTGAGCATCAGAAGCGCGTCGCGCTTGGCGGTGACCTGCCAGAGCTCTTCGGTGATGAAGGGCATGATCGGGTGGAGCATGATCAGGCACTGGTCGATGACCCAGCCCATGACGCGCTGCGTTTCGGCGCGTTCGGGCGCGTCTTCGTTCAGCAGCAGCGGCTTGGCCAGTTCAACGTACCAGTCGCAGACCTTGCCCCAGACGAAGGCATAGAGGCCCTGGGCGGCTTCGTTGAAGCGGTATTCGGCGAGCGCCGCGTCCACCGTTTCGCGGATGCGGGCGGTTTCGCCGATGATCCACTTGTTGACCGTGGCGGTGGCGACGGGGACATCCTGCGCGGGGGCGCCGTTGTCATAGACCCCGTTCATCTCCGCGAAGCGGGTGGCGTTCCAGATCTTGGTGCCGAAGTTGCGGTAGCCCTTGATGCGCTCTTCCGAGAGCTTCAGCACGCCGCCGATGGCCGCCATGGAGGTATTGGTCATGCGCAGCGCATCCGCGCCGTATTCGTCCACGATCTCCAGCGGGTCGATGACATTGCCGGTGGTCTTGGACATCTTCTTGCCCTTCGCGTCCCGGACCAGCTGGTGCAGGTAGACCGTGTGGAAGGGTTCCTGGTCGACCACGGCCAGCTGCATCATCATCATCCGGGCGACCCAGAAGAAGAGGATGTCTTCGCCGGTGATCAGCACCGAGGTGGGGAAGTATTTGTCCAGCTCGGGCGTCTGTTGCGGCCAGCCGAGCGTGCCGATCGGCCAGAGGCCGGAGGAGAACCAGGTGTCCAGCACGTCGGGGTCGCGCCAGACTGGGTAGACGATGACGGTGGGATCCTGGGTGGCGGTGAAATTGGCCAGGCTTTCGGCCAGCATGTGCTGGGCTTCGCGGCGATCCGCGACCTCCACGATGCGGGCATGGGAGATGGGCGAGGGGGTATCCGCGATCTCGTCCCGGAAGGTTTCGATCACGGCGTCGAAATCCGTGCCGCAGGCCTGCACCGGGCCCATGTGCACCAGGTGCTCATCCAGGAAGAGCTTGAGCATGTCGACGAGATCCATGTCCCCGTCGCCGCCCTGTTTCAGGGTGCCGAGGTCCAGACCGTACCAGACCGGGATCTGGTGGCCCCACCAGAGCTGGCGCGAGATGCACCAGGGTTCGATGTTCTCGAGCCAGTGGAAATAGACCTTTTCGCCCGACTCCGGCAGGATCCGGGTGCGCCCGTCGCGCACGGCATCGAGCGCCGGGGCGACGATCTGCGCGGTGTCGACGAACCACTGGTCGGTCAGCATCGGCTCGATCACCACCTTGGAGCGGTCGCCGAAGGGCTGCATGATCGGCTTGGCCTCGACCAGGGGGGTGGGTTCGGCGAGTTCCTCTGCCGTGGGTTCCTGGCCCTTCTTGGGCTTGGGCAGGCCCAGGCGCGGATCGGCCCGGGTGGTCATGACCGCGAGGCCGGCTTCGTTGATATCGGCCACCACGGCTTCGCGCGCCTCAAAGCGATCCATGCCGCGGTATTTCTCGGGCACGAGGTTGAGGCTGTCGATCTCCATCTCCGTGGCGGTGGCGCCTTCGGCGATCTGGCGGGCGCGGGCGACGCAGGTGTCGTAATCATTGCCATCGGCGCGCATGTTCCCGGCCATGTCCATCAGGCGGTACATGGGCAGGTTGCCGCGCTTGGCGACCTGGTAGTCGTTGAAGTCATGCGCCCCGGTGATCTTGACCGCGCCCGAGCCGAAGGTGGGATCGGGGTATTCATCGGTGATGATCGGGATCAGGCGGTCGCAGAGCGGCAGGTGCACCATCTTGCCGACGATGGGCGCATAGCGTTCGTCCGAGGGGTGGACGGCCACGGCGCCGTCGCCCAGCATGGTTTCGGGGCGCGTGGTGGCGATGGAGATGTAATCGCGCTCTTCGGAGAAGGTGACGTGGCCGTCCTCGTCCTTCTCGACGTAGGTGTAGGTCTCTCCGCCGGCCAGCTTGTACTTGAAGTGCCACATGTGACCGGCGACTTCGACATTCTCGACCTCGAGATCGGAGATCGCGGTTTCGAAATGCGGGTCCCAGTTCACCAGGCGCTTGCCGCGGTAGATCAGGCCCTTGTCGTACATCTCCACGAAGACCTTGATGACGGCATCGTGGAAGTCGGGGGAGTTCTCATGGCCCGTGCGCGGATCACCCGGCGCGCCGGCCATGGTGAAGGCGTTGCGCGACCAGTCGCAGGAGGAGCCAAGGCGCTTGAGCTGGTTGACGATGGTGCCGCCGTACTGGCCCTTCCATTCCCAGACCTTTTCCAGGAAGGCTTCGCGGCCCATTTCGCGGCGGCCCGGAAGCTCTTGCGCGGCCAGCATCTTTTCGACCTGGAGCTGGGTGGCGATGCCGGCGTGGTCCTGGCCGGGCTGCCAGAGCGTGTCGAAGCCGCGCATCCGGTGCCAGCGCACGAGGATGTCCTGCAGCGTGTTGTTGAAGGCATGGCCCACGTGCAGCGCGCCGGTCACGTTGGGGGGCGGGATCATCACGCAGAAACTCTCTGCTCCCGGCCTGGCATTGGCGCCGGCCTTGAAGGCCCCGGCCTTGTCCCAGGCGTCGTAGATCCGTGCCTCGGCCTCGGCGGCGTTGAAAGTCTTGTCCATGGCCATCTCGGTTCCCCGTTTTCCCAGCCTCAATCCGTTCTGGTGGGGATAGCGAATTGCGGCAGGGAGGGGAAGGGGGCGCACCATGGGGGCGATGTGCGGGGAGCGTCGGGCAGGGATGGGGGGCTTTGCCCCCGGCCCGCGTTGCGGGCCTCCCCCAGAGTTTGGAGGCAAGAAGAAGGGGGAGGGGCGTGCCCTTTGGGCTTGCGGGCTGGGCTTGTGGGGCGGAATGGCGCGGGGAAAGCGGCGCGGGCTCTGGACAGTGGCAGGGGAGCGGCTAGTGTCCAGATGTTGTCATGCCAGAAGGAGCGCCGCGCCATGGAGAAATTCGGACGCAGTCAGCCGGTCAAACGGGTCGAGGATATCCGGTTCGTCACGGGTCACGGGGGCTATGTCGATGATATCGCTCCGGAAGGATCGCTGGTGGCGGTCTTCTATCGCTCGCCCGTGGCCCATGCGCAGATCACCGGGTTTGGGCTGGAGGAGGCGCGCGCGCTGGAGGGGGTGCATGCGGTGCTGAGCGCCGGGGACCTGGCGGCCGAGGGGATCACCGAGGGGCTGGGCTATACGCGCGAGGACAACCGGGATGGCTCCCTCGGGGCGGCTCCGCGGTATTTCATGCTGGCCGAGGAGCGGGTGCGTTTCGTGGGCGAGCCCCTGGCGGTGGTGCTGGCCGAGAGCGTGGAGCTGGCCAAGGATGCTCTGGAGCTCATCGAGTTCGATTACGAGGAGCTGCCGGCGGAGACGGAGATGGGCGCGGGCGCGGCCGAGCTGCACCCGGAGGCGCCGGGCAACAAGGCGGTCGATTTCTGCCTGGGCGATCCGGAGGCGATGGAGAAGGTCATCGCCGAGGCCGCCCACGTGGTGCGGGCCGATATCATGGACAACCGGGTGATGGTCGTGGCCATGGAGCCGCGCGGTTGTTTCGCCGAGTGGGACGGCACGCGGATGCACCTGAGCTACAATGGCCAGGGGGTCTGGGCGGCCAAGGCGGAGCTGGCGAAGCTTCTGTCGCTGGAGCCCGAGAACGTGCGCGTGACCCATCCCGACGTGGGCGGGGGCTTTGGCATGAAGGCCAAGCTTTACCCCGAGTACATCGTCTGTGCGGCGGCGGCGCGCAAGCTGGGCCGTCCGGTGCGCTGGATCGCGGATCGCACCGAATCCATGCTGGCAGACAATGGCGCGCGGGATCTGAGCCACGAGAGCCTGCTGGCCTTTGACAAGGATCTGAAGATCATCGGTTACCACGTGAAGACGAAGTACAACCTGGGCGCCTATCCGTCGAACTTCGGCCAGAAGATCCAGACGACGCTTTTTGCCAAGGTCTTTACCGGGGTCTATGACATCAAGACCGCGCTGCTGGAGGCCGAGGGTTATTTCACCAATACCACCCCCACCGATGCCTATCGCGGGGCGGGCCGGCCGGAGGCGATCTTTGCCCTGGAGCGCATGATGCATTACGCCGCCCATGAGCTGGGCGTGGATGTCTGGGAGCTGCGGCGGCGCAACTTCGTGCAGCCCGGGGCCTTCCCCTATCGCAGCTTCTCCGGCGAGCTTTACGACGTGGGCAATTTCCCCGCCCTGCTGGATCGCGCGGCCGAGGAGGTGGCCCTGTCCGGCTTTGAGGCGCGGGTTGCGGCCTCTCGCGAGGCGGGAAAACTGCGCGGCATGGGGCTTTGTTATTATATCGAAAGTATTCTGGGTGATCCTAACGAAACCGCACAGGTGGAATTTCTGAAGGATGGATCGGTGAATATCTACGTCGGGACACAGTCGAACGGGCAGGGGCATGAGACCGTCTATGCCCATTTCCTGTCCGACCAGACCGGCATCCCGCAGGATCAGATCCGGGTGATCCAGGGCGACAGCGACCTGATTGCCACCGGCGGGGGCACGGGCGGGTCCCGATCGGTCACGACGCAGGCCAATGCCACCCTGGCCGTGGTCGAGGTCATGGTGGAGGCCTTCGGCGATTTCCTGGCCGAGAAGATGGCCGTGCCGCGCGAGGATGTCTCTTTCGATGACGAGAGTTTCCGCATCAAGGGATCGAATGCCGCGCCGACCATGCTGGACGTGGCCGAGATGGCGGCGGAGGCCGGGCGCCAGGATCTGATGATCCATCGCAAGTCCGCCCGCCTGCCCGGGCGCTCCTATCCCAACGGGGTGCATGTGGCCGAGGTGGAGGTCGATCCCGAGACCGGCGCGGTCAGCCTGGAACGTTACGTGGTGGTCGATGATTTCGGCAACCTGATCAACCCGATGCTGGCAGAGGGCCAGGTGCATGGCGGCGTGGTCCAGGGCCTGGGCCAGGTGCTGATGGAGAACGTCACCTACGACGAGGATGGCCAGCTGCTGACCGCCAGCTTCATGGATTACGCCGTGCCACGGGCCGCCGATGTGCCGATGATCGAGTTCACCTCGGTTCCCGTTCCCTCCACCGCCAATCCCATGGGGATGAAGGGCTGTGGCGAGGCCGGCACCGTGGGCTCGATGGCGGCGGGGGCCAATGCGGTCATGGATGCGCTGGCGCGCGGGGGCGTGAAGCGGGCGGAGATGCCCTTTACCCCGTCGCGCGTGTGGAAAATGCTGAGAGATGCTGACACGGCTGCGTAGACGGATACTGGTCGGGCTGCGCCCGCCCTGGCTGCGCCGCCAGCGCCGCCGGCCCCCCGGGCCCAACCGGGGGCAGGTGCTGCATGTGATCGTGCTGGATGGCACGATGTCCTCTCTCGAGGAGGGAGAGGAAAGCAATGCGGGGCTGATCTACAAGCTGCTGGCAGAGACCGCGGGGCCGGAGCTCTCCGTCTATTACGAGGCCGGGATCCAGTGGCAGAGCTGGCGGTCGACCATGGATGTGTTGCTGGGGCGCGGGATCAACCGGCAGATCCGGCGGGCCTATGGCTGGCTGGCCTCTCGCTATCGGCCGGGCGACCGGGTGATGCTGTTCGGCTATTCGCGCGGGGCTTACGCCGTGCGCTCGCTGGCCGGAATGATCGACCGGGTGGGGCTGTTGCGGGCGGAGCAGGCGACGGAGCGCAACGTGCGCCAGGCCTATCGCCTCTACCAGGAGGCCCATGATCCGCAGACCTGCACCGCCTTTCGCCGCGCCTGGAGCCACGAGGCCGCGTCGATCGAGATGATCGGGGCCTTCGACACGGTGAAGAGCCTGGGGCTGCGGCTGCCGCTGATCTGGAAGCTTGCGGAGGCCAAGCACGGGTTTCACAACCACGCGCTTTCGGCCTGCGTGAAGTCGGGCTTTCATGCGCTGGCGCTGGAAGAGACGCGGCAGGTCTATGCGCCGGTGATGTGGGACAGCGATCCGGCCTGGGCCGGGCGGCTGGAGCAGGTCTGGTTCGCGGGGACCCATGGGGACGTGGGCGGCCAGCTGGGTGGCTTCGCGCCGGCGCGGGAGCTTTCCAACATCCCGCTGGTCTGGATCCTGGGCCAGGCGGAGCTGCGTGGCATGCCCCTGCCGGAGCATTGGCGGGCGCGGTTCCCGATGGATATCGATGCGCCCTCCGTTGGCCAGTGGCGCGGCTATGCCAAGCTGTTCCTGTTGCGCAAGGCCCGGGTCGTGGGCGCGGATCCCTCAGAGCGGCTGCATGACAGTGCCATTGCGCGAGGGCGCTATCCGACGCAGGGGCAGTTGGCGTGATCTTGCGTCTCGGGGGAGGGGCCTTGCCCCTCTTGCGCCCGGGGCGGGCGCAATTCACCCCAAAGTATTTTGGGCCAGATGAAGGGGGATCCGGGCGGTTGCGGCGACGGGGCGCGTCGGCGCGCGTTCAGGGGCGGGGGAGGACCATGCAGGTGGTGGAGCCGGTGGCATAGAGGCGGTCATCGGCGATGCCGCGGATCTCTCCGCTGGCGACGCCGGTGGAGCGGCCGACGTGCTGGGCCAAGCCCGTTGCGCGCACCGGCATGCCGAGGGGGATCGGGCGGATGATGTTCACCTTGTATTCAAGCGTGGTGTAGCTGGTCTCCACCGGCAGGCGGCTGAGGATCGCGCAGGCCATGCAGCTGTCGAGCAGGGTGCCGTACCAGCCGCCATGGACCGTGCCCACGGGGTTCACGTGATCCTGCAGCGGGGTGCCGGTGAAGGTGACATGGCCGTCCTGCGCTGTTTCCAGGGAGAAGTTCAGCGGCACGGAGATCCCGGCGGGCGGCGCGTTGTCGCGCAGCATCCGAGTCAGCTTGTCCAGGCCCGTCATCTCTTTCACGTTTTGCATGAGCATCCTCCCCTTGCGGAAGGGTAATCCCGCAAGGTGGAGAGCTCAACCGCACAGTGGAAGATTTACGCAGCGTAGCGGCACGGGGTCAGCAGAGAGGCGGGGTCAGGCGACGTTTTCCAGCTTGGCCTCGGGCGGGACGCCCAGGGCATGGCAGACATCGCGGGTCAGCTCGGGCTTGTTGAGCGTGTAGAAATGCAGGTTCTCGACTCCCTCGGAGAGCAGCTTGTCGCACATCTCCGTGCAGAGGGCCGTGGCCAGCAGGTCCGCGCGGTCGTCGCGGTCGGCCTTTTCGAAGGCCTCGACAAGCCAGTCGGGGAAGTTGGCGCCGCAGCCCTTGGCGAACTTGCGCATGCCTTTCCAGTTCTCGATCGGCATGATGCCGGGGATGATCGGCTTGTCGATGCCGGCCCTGGCGCATTCGTCGCGGAAGCGCAGGAAGGTCTCCGTTTCGAAGAAGAACTGGGTGATGGCGTCATCGGCCCCGGCTTCGAACTTGCGTTTCAGCCAGCGGACATCGGCGGTGCTGTCGGCGCTGTCGGGGTGGGGTTCAGGGTAGGCGCCCACGTGGATGGTGAACTTCTTCTGCTCTGCCAGGGCTTCGATCAGCTCGACCGAATTGGCAAATCCGCCGGGGGTGGGGGTGAAGCTGCCTTCGCCCTTGGGCGGATCGCCCCGCAGCGCGACGATTTCGCTCACGCCGACCTCTGCAAAGCCATCCACGATCGCCATCGTCTCTTCCTTGGTGGCATTCACGCAGGTCAGATGCGCGGCCGTGTTCAGCCCCATGTGCTTGTGCAGCGTCGCCACGGCATCGCGGGTCAGGTCACGGGTCGTGCCACCGGCACCATAGGTGACGGAGACGAAGCGCGGGTCCAGCGGGGAGAGCACGTTGACCGTGTCCCAGAGCCGGAAGGAGGCTTCGAGGCTTTTGGGCGGGAAGAATTCAAAGGAAACGGCGGGCGTCGTCATCTGGAACCTCTTTGGAGTTGGTCTCTTGTGGCAAAGCCGAGGAAATGAGACAACTTCATAATACTCACGATGATTATGAGCTAAAGCCCATGCATATCGAATTGCGCCACCTGAAAACGATCCGTGCGATCCACGAGGCCGGAGGCCTGGCCAGGGCGGCTGATCTTCTGAAGATAACCCAAAGTGCGCTGTCGCACCAGATCAAGGGCCTGGAGGACCAGGCGGGCATGGAATTGTTCGTGCGCCGGACCAAGCCCATGCGGCTGTCGGCGGCCGGTCTGCGCATGTTGCGCACGGCCGAGCGCATCCTGCCGGAGATGGAGGCGCTGGAAGCCGAGTTCGAGGGGCTGCGCGACGGCAGCGCGGGGCGTCTGCATATCTCTCTGGAATGTCACGCCTGTTTCGACTGGTTGCTGCCGGTGCTGGAGCTGTTCCGCCATGCCTGGGCGGATGTCGACATCGATATTCGCGCGGGCCTTGCCATGCAGGGGCTGGAGGCGCTGGAGCGCGAGCTGGTCGATGTGGTCATCACCTCTGAGCCCGAGGACATCCCCGGGCTGACCTTTGCGCCGATCTTCGATTATTCCCCGGCCTTCATCTGCCCCGCCTCCCATCCCCTGGCCTCCAAGAGCCATATCGAGGCCGAGGACCTGGCCACGGAGATGCTGCTGACCTATCCCATCGACCGCAGCAAGCTGGATGTGACCAAGACGCTGCTGGACCCGGCGGGGGTGGAGCCCGCGGGGTTCCGACAGGTCGAGCTAACAGAGGTGATCCTGCTGCTGGTGGCCTCTGGCCGGGGGGTTGCCGTCTTGCCGGACTGGGCCCTGCGGGAGGCCCGGCGCAAGCCCGATTTCAAGGTGCTGCCGCTGACCCAGGGCGGTGTGACGCGGCGCATGTACGCGGCCTGCCGGTCCGAGGAGGCGGCCAAGCCCTACATGGCGCATTTCACCCGGCTGGCCCGGACAGAGGCGGTGAAGCTGCAACGCCTGCCCGAGAGCTGACGCCACGACTTGACCTTGGGGCGGCAAAAGGGCAGGGCGAAGGCAGCTGCGCACCCTTGGCAAGCCCCATCCCGCAGTCTATACGGCCTTTTCGCATCACGCCCAGTTCCAGACTTTCACGCCTAACGCCTTCTCCCGGAGCCGATCCATGACCTTCAGTGCCAATCTCAACATCATGATGAAAGCCGCCCGCAAGGCGGGCCGGTCCCTCGTGAAGGACTTCCGCGAGGTGGAGAATCTGCAGGTCTCCATGAAGGGGGCCGGCGATTTCGTCAGCCGTGCCGATATCGCGGCAGAGAAGATCCTGAAGGAAGAGCTGATGGGCGCCCGCCCGACCTATGGCTTCCTGGGCGAGGAAGGCACCGAGATCGAGGGCGAAGACCCCACCCGGCGCTGGATCGTCGATCCGCTGGATGGCACCACCAACTTCCTGCACGGTCTGCCGCATTGGGCGGTGTCCATTGCGCTGGAGCACAAGGGCCAGATCGTCAGCGGCGTGATCTACGACCCGGCCAAGGACGAGATGTTCATGGCCGAGAAGGGCGAGGGCGCCTGGATGAACGACATGCGCATCCGTGTGTCCGGCCGGATCCGGATGATCGAATCGATCTACGCCACGGGCCTGCCCTTCGGCGGCCGCCGCGATCTGCCCGACACCCTGAAGGACCTGGCAGAGCTGATGCCGGTCTGTGCCGGCGTGCGCCGCTGGGGCGCGGCATCGCTGGACATGGCCTATGTGGCCGCCGGCCGCTACGACGGCTTCTGGGAGCGCAGCCTGAAGCCCTGGGACATCGCCGCGGGCATCGTCATCGTGCGCGAAGCCGGTGGCCTGATCCAGCCGCTGAACCCCGAGGGCGACATCCTGGCCGATGGCGAGGTCATCTGCGCCAACGAGCCGCTGTTCGACAAGTTCTCCAAGATCATTCGCCGGGGCTGAGGCCCGGGGCGAGTTCGGGGGCCTGATTTGAGGTCCCTGACTTTGCCGGGGTGATCCCGGCTGGGGGCGGCCTTGCGGGGCCGCCTCGAAAGAGGCGCGTCGTGGGCCGGGGCTTTGCCCCCTAGCGGCGTTTGCGCGGCACCTTCGGTACGATGCTGGGAGAGATCCTGTAGCGCGCCTCGGGGTGGGGCGGGCGGCCTTGGGAGCGATCCCAGAAGGCAGGACCGCCCAGGCGCAGGAAGGCCGGCAGGCTCAGCACCAGGCCGATCACGAAGCCGCCCGAATGCGCCCAATAGGCCACGCCGCCGCTTTCGGCATCCACGCCGAAGCTGCGAAACACTTGCAGCGCGAACCAGAGACCGAGCATGATCCAGGCCGGCATGGGGACGATCTTGATCAGGATCAGCACGTCCACCCGCGCTTTCGGAAACAGCAGCAGGTAGCCCCCCATCACCCCCGCGATCGCCCCCGAGGCCCCCACCGTGGGCACCATGGACTGCGGCGCAGAGGCCAAGTGGACCAGCCCGGAGCCCGCCCCGCAGGCCAGGTAGAAGCCCAGGAAGGGCAGCGCGCCCATCTTGTCCTCCAGGTTGTCACCGAAGATCCACAGGAACAGCATGTTGCCGGCCAGGTGCAGCAGGCCAGCATGCAGGAAGGTGGAGGTGAGCAGGGTGAAATAGCCCTCTCCGAAGGACAGGCGCGCGGGGATCAAGGCGAATTCGAAAAAGGTCAGATCCTGCCAGCCCGACATGGAAAAATAGACCAGCACGTTGAGCGCGATGAGCGCGTAGGTGACATAGGGCGTGCTGCCGGAGGGGTTGTGATCGCGAAGGGGAAACATGGGGCCACTTGGCCGGTTTGCCCGGCGCGGTCAAGGTAAAGGCCCGCCGTCTTTGGGGCGCCCGGTCACTGGTGGCGGGGTCCGGCCGGTGCCTGCCTTGGTCTTGGCAGCTCGCGCGCAATTTCCCGGGGATTGGGGCGGCGGGGCATCTTTACTCTGCCGGTCCAATGATTATGGTCCGCCCACCTCCCGAGGCCCGCGTGGTGGAATGGTAGACACAGGGGACTTAAAATCCCTAGCCGCAAGGCGTGCCGGTTCGAGTCCGGCCGCGGGTACCAGCAGGGCAACAGGGTGCGACGGGGATGTCGCATCGCGTTGCGCAGGGGGGGCTTTAGCCATTCAGCCGCGCGTCGGGCCTGCTTCCTTCTTCAGGAGGGCAGGCCCTGGCGTGGTGGTCAGGAGGCAGGCTCGGCCGGGGTGCCTTTGCGCCGGATCACCTGCACCAGGGACATCACGATCAGCCCTGCGGCGGCGATGATGAAGGCCGCGGCGAGCGGACGCTGCAGGAAGACCATCGGATCGCCGCGCCCGATCAGCAGGGCCCGCCGCAGGTTGGTCTCGATCAGCGGGCCCAGCACGAAGCCAAGCAGCAGGAGCGCGGGATTGAACCGCGCGAGCATGAGCGCGTAGCCGATGACGCCGATCAGCGCGACGGCGAAGATGTCGAAGCTGGCCCCGCGCACCGAATAGACGCCGAGGCAGACGAAGATCAGGATCGCCGGATACAGCCAGCGGAAGGGGATGCGCAGCATCGAGACCCAGATCCCGATCAGCGGCAGGTTCAGGACCAGCAGCAGCAGGTTGCCGATGCCGAAGCTTGCGATCAGGCCCCAGAACATGTCGGGGCGCGCTTCCAGCATCAGGGGGCCGGGTTGCACGCCGTGAATGACCAGCGCGCCCAGCATCAGCGCCATGATCGGATCGCCGGGAATGCCAAGCGCCAGCGTAGGGACGAAGGCGCTGATGGCGGCGGAGTTGTTCGCGGCCTCCGGCCCTGCGATCCCTTCGATCGCGCCCTTGCCGAACTGCTCCGGGCGGCGCGAAATCCGGCGCTCTGCCGCATAGGCGAGGAAGGAGGAAATGGTCGAGCCGGTGCCGGGCAGCGCGCCGAAGAAGCTGCCCAGGCTGGCACCGCGCAGGGCCGGGAAGGGGATGCGGCGCAGCTCTGCCCGGCTGGGCATCAGGTCGCGCAGCGCCACGTGGGGCGGCACGCCGGTACGCTCGGCCTTGCGGATATTGGCGATGACCTCGGCCACGCCGAAAAGCCCCATGGCCAGCGCCACCAGGTTGATGCCATCCATCAGCTCTGTCTGGCCGAAGGTGAACCGCTGCGCGCCCGAGTTCACATCGGTGCCGACGCAGCCCAGGATCAGCCCCAGGACGACCATGGCCAGCCCCTTGGCCGGGGCCTTGGCCCCAACGGTGGAGGCGGCGACAAGGCCAAGCAGCATCATCGCGGCATATTCGGCGGCCCCGAAGGCGACCGCCGCCCGCGTGAGGGCGCCGGAGAGCACGATCAGCACGAAGATCCCGATCATCGATCCCGCGAAACTGGACACCATCGAGGTGAACAGCGCCACGCCGGCGCGCCCCTGCTGGGCCAGCGGGTAGCCATCCAGCGTGGTGACCGCCGATTGCGGGGTGCCGGGCAGGCGCAGCAGGATCGAGGCCACGGCGCCGCCGTATTGCGAACCGTAGTAGACCCCGGCCAGCATCACCAGCGCCGCTTCGGGCGACAGGTAATAGGTGATCGGCAGCAAGAGAGAGATCGTGGCCATTGCGCCGATGCCGGGCAGGACCCCCACGAAGGTGCCCAGCAGCACGCCGAACATGCAGTAAATCAGCACGTCAGGTTGTGCAGCAACGCTCAACCCGTGCAGGAACCCGTCCCAACCGCTCATAGTCAGATGCCTTTCATAGACCCGGCCAGAGCGGGACAGTCATTTTCAATCCGAAGGAAAACACCCCGACCGAGAGGGTCGTGACGATCCCGGCCAGCAGGATCCGCCAGCCGATCCGGCGGTTCGGGGTGGCCAGCGTGGCGATCAGCACGCTGATCAGGGTCGCCAGCACCAGGCCCAGGCTGTTGAGGCCGGCGGCGAAGACAAGGATCGCCGCCAGCACCGCGAGGCATTCCTTCCATGCCACGCGGATCGCTTCACCCTGCCGCCCAAGGGCGGGAAGCGCGATGATCAGACCCAGCACGGAAAGGGTGCCGCCCAGGAGCACCGGGAAGAACCCGGGCCCCATGCGGCGCATCGTGCCGATATCGTACTGTTCCACTGAGTAGAAGGTGACGAAAAGGCCGATGGCCGCCAGGATGAGGCCGCCCGCCAGGTCAGGAATATCGCGCTTCATCGATCAGTCTTTCGCGTCGATCCGGTCAAGCACCGAACCCCAGACCTTGGTGTCTTCGGCGATGCGCTTTTCCAGGTCTTCGGGCGTGCCGCCGGCAGCCTGCCAGCCCATGTCCAGCAGACGCTGCTGCACCGTTTCATCGTCGAGGATCGCGTTGATGTCGGTGCTGAGTTGATCGATGACCGCAGGGTCGGTGTCTGCCGGCGCGATGAAGGCGTTCCACAGTTCGGCGCGGAAATCCTCGGGCAGACCGGCCTGGCCGGCCATGACCGGCACGCCGGGTGCCTGTGCAAAGGGCTCTTGCGAGGTGATGCCGAGGATCCGCAGCTTGCCCGCCTCGACGTATTGCATCGCGGCGGAGGGGGCCATGAAGCCGGCGTCGATCTCATGCCCGATGATCGCGGTGGTGACCTCTGCATAGGAGGTGAAGGGGATGTGCAGCATTTCCACGCCCGCACGATCAGAGAAGAGCTCTGCCGTCAGGTGCGCGCCGGAGCCCTGGCCGACGGAGCCATAGGCAAGCGCCTCGGGCTCTTCGCCGGCGGCTTCGACGAAGCCGGAGAGGTCCTCTGCCGTGAAATCGGCGGCCACGACCAGCACCAGGGGCGAGGTCGCGATCAGCGTGACCGGCGCGATATCCGCCGCGACGTCATAGCCCAGGCTGGGCGTCAGGCGCGGTGCGGTCGTCAGCGGGCCGTTGATCGTGGTGGCGAAGGAGTTTTCCTGGTCCTTCGCGTTCAGCATCTGCTGGATGCCGATGATGCCACCAGCGCCGGGCTTGTTTTCGATCACGAAGGGCTGGCCCAGCTTTTCGGCCAGCGGTTCCGTCACGATCCGCGCCAGCAGGTCGGGAGAGGAGCCCGCGGGGAAGCCCACGTAGACATGCTGCGGCTGGCTGGGCCAGCTGGCCTCCTGTGCGAAGACAGGCGTGCAGAGCGAAAGGGCTGCAGCGCCCAAAAGGGCTGCGCGACGCGAAATGAACATGGTGAAACCTCCCGGAGTCATGTTTGGCTTAAAGAGCCGTCAATCGCGCGCAAAATCGCGGAAAGTGCAGGCATTGGCAAGGTGCCGTCAAACATCCCGCACCAAGGGGAGATCGGGCGCGACTCGGTGGCCGGGACGGGGGGAGCAGCCGCCGCAGCCATGTGCGACAGCCGGGCTGGGACGCGGGTGGCGGGGCGCCCGCATTGGGGAGCTTCCTGCGGGACGCGGCATTTTGTCAGCCTCACCGTCGAAAGACGGGGCGACGGGCAGAAAGACCCTTCCTTCCGCCCCTCCTGGCTGCCATCCTGGTCCCCATGAACAGCACCACATGGACATGCAAATGCGGCCAGGTCGCGCTGACCGTCGCACCGGACGGCGGCACGCGCGCGGTTTGCTATTGCAAGAGCTGCCGCGCCTACGCCACGCGTCTTGGCGCGAGTGACATTCTTGATGAAGCTGGGGGCAGCGATCTTTACCAGGTCGCGCCCGAAGCCGCGCAGTTCGTGAAAGGCGCGGACAAGGTCGCCTGGACGAGGATGACAGGCAAGGGGCCCGCGCGGTGGTTCACGACCTGCTGTCACTCGCCGCTTGCCAATACCCTGCCGACACGGGCCATTCCGTTCATGACGCTTCAGGCGGCCTATCTTTCGCAGAAAGATGCTTTGCCACCGATCAAGATACGCGTGTTCGAAGAGTGCGCCACGGGCCCCGTACCAGAGAAAAAATATGGCAAGGGGCGCCTTTTGAGGGAATTTGCCCTGCGCTCTGTGAAGTCGCGGCTTTCCGGTGGCTGGCGGCGGAACCCGTTCTTCGATGATGCCGGCAAGCCGATCGGCCCGAAAGTGCCGCTGCCGGAGTGATGTCACAGGCGCCGCGCCCCGCGCCGAGGGGCTGGCATCTTGGCCAGGGAGAGGTTTGGAAGCATTCATTTGTCGCTATGTGTCGGCAAGCCGTATCTGCCATTGCGGCCGATGAACTCTCCTAACCCGGTCCGAAGTCGACATTCGAGTGCGGCGAGCGTTCTGCGCCCCACCTGGCAGGTGATGTCGGTGTTCAGGGAGTAGCTGGTCATCAGGACATCTTTGCTGGCTATTTCGCCATGTCGGCGTGAAGCCGTGGCGCGGGAGGGCGCCTGGCCTTGACGGGCACGGGCTGGTCGCTGTTTCCCGATGGATTTTAGACAGTTCGCGGCGGCGGAAGCGCTGGAGCATTAAGCCCGCCGCAATCCTTTTCTTCCAAGGTGCCGGGCGAAGAATGCCTTGGATGAAGGGAAACCACATGAAATCGATTTTTGCGGGTCTTGCGCTGACCCTTGCTGCCGCGCCCTGTTTTGCCAACCCCTATGAAGCCTCGATGCGTGATTACCTGGAAAGCGAATTGCTTGTCTGGGCCTTCTCGCCCGTCATCATTGAGGCCGTGCGCGCCCAGAACACCGCCCATGCCGATGTCGACCAGGCCTGGATCGATGCCGCGGACCTGCGCTGGCGCGCCGAAGTGGGAAGCGGCACGCAGCCGACGATCCGCCCGGTGCTGGAAAACCCGGCCGCGGATTTCCTGCGCGATCAGATGGACAACTCTGCCGGCACGATCTTCGAAGTCTTCGTGATGGATGAGCACGGGCTGAACGTTGCCTCCAGTGGGGCAACCTCGGATTACTGGCAGGGCGACGAGGCGAAGTTCCAGCAGACCTATGGCGTGGGACGCGGTGCGGTCTTCGTGGACGAGGTCGAATTCGATGAATCCGTGCAGTCTTACGTTGGCCAGGTCTCCCTGACGATCTCCGATCCGGAAACCGGTGATCCCATCGGGGCGATGACCGTCGGGCTCAATGCAGAGATGCTGTACTGAGGCAACCGCGCTGCGGGCCCCTGATCGACAGGGGCCGCAGGCCTTCGCGCCAGCGACTATGAAGGCGCGCGCCCCGCGATGTGCCGGGCTTGTCCCGGCGGTCATCGTCTGACCAAGCGCCGGGCCGGATCGCGCCGGCACAGAGCCGGGGCAGGAAGACCGCGCCAGATCCCCGGACCATCGCGCCAGATCAAGGAAACCAGCATGCCACGATCAGCCAGAGACAGCCGCGCCATTCCCTTCTTTCGCTCGACCTTCTTCCGGGCGACCTTCATCGTTGCGCTCTGCATCCTCTCCGTGGTCACCACGACGGAGCTGATCGCGATGTCCAAGGCACGCCAGTCCATCGTGGAGTGGACGGCGATCCGCGGCAACGAGGCCACGGCGGGGCTGTCGGGGCAGGTTGGCGGCGCGCTGAAGTTCAACCGGCCCGAAGCCGTGGACGAGCTGATCGAGGGCTTCGCAGGTGGTGTCGGGGGCGACCTGCGCGGGGCCATGTCCGTGCGCGCCGATGGCAGCACGCTGACCGAATTGCAGATCCAGGATTTTGACGTTGTGGCGGCCCGGCGCGCCGCCGAAGCCGCGATCCGCACCCAGAGCCCGCAGGTCGACATGGAAAACCTGATCTGGGCCTATCCGGCACGCTATGGCCCGGCGAAGGAAATCACCGGTGCCTTCGTGACCCAATGGGACGTGCGTGAGCGCATGGCTGCTGCCTTGGCGGGCCGCATCAACGCGATCTTTATGGCCTTCGGGGTCTTCCTGGTGGCGGTCGGGATCGCGGCGGTGCTGTTCTACCGGTCGATCTCTGTCCCGCTGCGGCATGTGACCGACCAGATGGGGGACGTGGCCAAGGGCCGGTTCGACGCGGTGATCCATGGCACCCGGCGTGCGGATGAGATCGGGGGCATTGCCAAGCGCCTGGACGAATTCCGCCTGGATCTTCAGGCGGCCCGGGCGACGGAGATGGAAAATGCGTTCAAGAGCGAGGCGCTGAGGACCTCAGGCGCGGCGATGATCCTGCTGGATGACAAGATGGACATCGCCTTCGTGAACGGCGCAAGCCGGAAGCTGCTTGAGCACCTTAAGGAGGTGATCCGCGGCGACTGGACGGATTTCGATCCCAAGGACCTGCAAGGGCAGCCGATGAAGCGGTTCCCGGGTGTGGATGCTTTCTTCGAGGAGGTCAGCAGTGGACGCGCCGCCCTGCCGCGCCAGACAGAGCTGAAATGGGGGGAGGCCCGCATCTTGGTGTCGGTGGATTCGGTTAGCGCCGAGGACAAGCATGTGCTTGGCTACGTGATCGAGCTGCAGGATGTGACCAAGCAGAAGCTGAACGAGGCGGTGCTTGCGGCGATCGACACCCAGCAGGTTCGGGTGGAATTCGATGAGAACTTCAACCTGGCCGGCTGGAACCGGCGGCTGGCAGAGATGGCCGGCCCCTCGGTCGAGACGATGCGCGGCCTGCGCCGCAGCAAGGTGCTGACCCAGGTCGGAGAAACGGAGGAAGAGGCCAAGGCGGCTTTCGTGGAGCTTCGCAAGGGGCTGTCCCTGACCGGCAAGTTCGTGCTTCAGGCCGGCGGGGATCAGGAGCTCTTCTTCCAGGGCAGCCTGACGCCGATCATGGATCCGGACGGCACTGTCGAACGCTGCGTCTTCGTTGGCTCCGACATCACGGAGAGCCACCTGGCGATGGAGGCCGCAGACCGCGAGCGCAAGGAGACGGCCGCGCAGCAGCAGTTGGTGATGAACTCGCTCAAGGTCGGCCTGAGAAGCCTGGCGCAGGGCGATCTGACCAGCACGATCACCCAGCCGTTCCGGGCCGATTACGAGCAGCTTCGCGCCAATTTCAACCAGGCGGTGGAAGAGCTTCACGGGGCCATGTGCGCCGTGGTGCAGAACACGGAATCGATCCAGGGAGAGACTCGGGAAATCAGCAATGCCGCCGATGACCTGGCGCAGCGGACAGAGAAACAGGCCGCAACGCTGGAAGAGACCGCCGCGGCGCTGGATGAGCTGACGGCTTCGGTCAAATCGGCCGCGTCCGGCGCGGATGAGGCCAGCCAGATCGCCGCCGGAGCGCAGGCCAAGGCGGAAACCGGTGGCACCGTCGCCCGCCAGGCGGTGGAGGCCATGGATGCGATCCGGGCCTCGTCCCAGGAGATTTCCAAAATCACCAGCGTGATTGACGACATTGCCTTCCAGACCAATCTTCTGGCGCTCAATGCCGGGGTGGAGGCCGCGCGGGCCGGGGATGCCGGGCGGGGCTTCGCGGTCGTGGCGACCGAAGTCAGGGCGCTTGCCCAGCGGTCGTCCGAAGCGGCGCGAGAGATCAATGCCCTGATCTCTGCCAGCGGCAATCACGTGAAATCGGGCGTGGACCTGGTGGACCGGACGGGGGAGGCGCTTGGCGATATCGTGACCTCGGTCGTGGATATCTCAAACCGGGTGTCGGCCATTGCCACCTCTGCGAGGGAGCAGTCGATGGGGCTGAACGAGATCAACACGGCCATGAACGACCTGGACCAGGTGACCCAGCAGAACGCCGCCATGTTCGAGGAAACCACCGCGGCCAGCCATTCCCTGACCTCGGAGGCAAATTCCCTGGTGGAGGCGGCCAGCAAGTTCAAGGTGAATGCGCCGCGGGGCAGCAAGAGCCGGAAGCGCACCGCCGGAGGGCCTGGCCGGGAAAAGGTCGCGGATCTTGTGGCGGTTGGCGGCGGGGCCGCGCCGGCAGGCAAGACGGCCCAGAAGTGGAAAGAGACCTGAGCTTGGGCGCTGGTCCGCGCAGAGCCAAAGAAACAGGCCCGCTGCCGGAAACGGCGCGGGCCTGATGCGGTTTGGGTCATGGCGAGCGGGGCAGGAGGGCGGCTGCGGCGCAACTTGCGCTCGGGGCCGGTGAACCGGAGCTTTTCTGAAAGCCCTAACCTTGGAAGCTGATCCGGGTCTGGTGAGGCCGCTCGGTCTGAGCGGCTAGCCCGGTCAAGCCTGCGGAGGCCCGGCCCGCTGAACTGCGGGGCCGGGTGCCGTCCAGTTTCAGTCGCGCTTGCCGCTGAACTGCGTCTGCCAGCTGTCACGCTCTTCATCGGTGATCTTGCGGAAGAGGTTCTCGGGAACCGTGAAGGACGCCCCGGGCGCAAGGGCCGAAAGCGCCGCGCCGGCGTCATCGGGCCAGGGCTGATCGCCGGTCTGGCCAAGGGCGTCGCGAAGCGTGGCGCAGGCATCCGGAATGAAGGGTTCGGAGATCTTGGCGTAGAGCGCGATCAGGTTCAGCGACAGGCGAATGATCGCGGCGGCGCGGTCCGGATCCTCCTTGTAGGCCGCCCAGGGGGCCGCGCTTTGCAGGTATTCATTGCCGGCCGCCCAGATGCCGCGCAGTTCCTGCGCGCTCTTGCGGATCTCGATCGCATCCATGTTGGCCGTGTAGCGCTGGAGCCGGGCAGAGATATCGGCGATCAGCGCCTCTTCTTCCGGGCCGTAGCTGCCGCCTTCGGGGATGGCTTCGCCGAACTTGGAGCGGCAGAACTTGGTCACGCGAGAAACGAAGTTGCCCAGCACGTCCGCCAGGTCCTTGTTCACGGAGGCCTGGAAGTTCTCCCAGGTGAATTCGCTGTCGGAGCTTTCGGGCGCGTGGGACAGAAGCCACCAGCGCCAGTAGTCCGACGGCAGGATCGACAGCGCCTGGTCCATGAAGACGCCACGCCCGCGCGAGGTGGAGAACTGGCCGCCTTCGTAGTTCAGGTAGTTGAAGCTCTTGATGTAATCGACCAGCTTCCAGGGCTCTTTCGAGCCCAGGATCGTCGCCGGGAAGGAAAGCGTGTGGAAGGGGACGTTATCCTTGCCCATGAACTGGGTGTAGGTCACGTCCTCTGCGCCCTTGTCGGTGCGCCACCAGCGGGCCCAGTCATCGCCCTTGCCGGCATCGACCCATTCCTGCGCGCAGGCGATGTATTCGATCGGCGCGTCGAACCAGACGTAGAAGACCTTGCCTTCCATGCCGGGCCAGGGCTCTTCGCCCTTGCGCACGGGAATGCCCCAGTCCAGGTCGCGGGTGATGCCCCGGTCCTGCAGCCCGTCGCCGTCATTCAGCCATTTCTTGGCGATGGAGGTGGTCAGGATCGGCCAGTCGTGTTTGCTGTCGATCCAGGCCTCCAGCTCTGCCTTCATTTCCGACTGGCGCAGGTGAAGGTGCTTGGTTTCGCGCACCTCCAGGTCGGTGGCGCCGGAGACGGTGGAATGCGGGTTGATCAGGTCGACCGGGTCCAGCTGCTTGGTGCAATTGTCGCATTGGTCGCCACGGGCGCTGTCGAAACCGCAGTTGGGGCAGGTGCCTTCGATGTAGCGGTCGGGCAGGTAGCGGCCATCGGTGGGCGAATACATCTGGGTTTCAGAGACTTCGCGGATCAGCCCCTGGTCTGCCAGAACGCCCGCGAATTGCTGGGTCAGCGCGTGGTTCTGGGCCGAGGAGGAGCGGCCGAAGTGATCGAAGGACAGGCGGAAGCCTTCCGCGATCCCGGCCTGGATATCGTGCATTTCGGCGCAGTAGTCCGCGACGGGCTTGCCGGCCTTGGCGGCGGCAAGCTCTGCGGGCGTACCGTGTTCATCCGTCGCGCAGAGAAAGAGCACTTCGTTGCCGCGGCCGCGCTGGTAGCGCGCGAAAACATCGGCGGGCAATTGGGAGCCCACGAGATTGCCGAGGTGTTTGATCCCGTTGATATAGGGAATGGCCGAGGTGATGAGGTGCCGTGCCATGGAATGCCCTTCGCGTAGCGGTTTCGGCCTCCCATACAATTCCGGGGCGGTGAGCGCCAGAGGGGAGCCAGAGGAAGCCCAGAGGAAGCCTTGTGGCATCCGGCCGTGCGACTGTGAAGGGGGAAGGTGATTTGTGCTTTATCCCGGTGGCGGCGGGCACGGGACTTGCGCTGAAATGAAAGGCCCCGCTTCGCAAGGGAAGCGGGGCGGGGCGCGATCAAACGGGTGATCTAGCAGGCGGGGTCACTGGGCCGTGTAGGCGCCGTCGACCAGGTGGTAGGAGCCGGTCACGAAGCTGGCGCGGTCCGACAGCAGGTAGACCACGAGCGAGGCGACCTCTTCCGGGGTGCCCATGCGCCCGATGGGGTGGGCCCCGGAAAGCGCCTCTTGCGTGTCGGCGTCCAGGTTGCTGTCCACCAGGGGGGTATGGATGAAGCCCGGCCCGACGGAGTTGATCCGAACGCCTTCCTTGGAATGTTCGATGGCGGCGGATTTTGTCAGCCCGACGACCCCGTGCTTGGCGGTCACGTAGGCGGCCGATCCGGCAATCCCGACGGAGCCGAGGATCGAAGCGATGTTCACGATGGAGCCGCCGCCCGCGGCCTTGATCGCGGGAATGGCGTAGCGCATCCCGTAGAAGACGCCGTTGAGGTTCACATCGATCACCTGTTTCCAGCTGTCGATCGGGTATTCACCCACGGGCGCCTGGGCGCCGCCGATGCCGGCATTGTTGACCATCATGTGCAGCGCGCCGGTTTCGGAGGTCGCAAAATCGACCAGCCCGGCGACGGCTTCCGGATCTGCCACGTTGGCGGCATAGGGCAGGGCCTTGCCGCCGGCGGCGGTGATCTTGTCGACCTGGGCCTGCGCGCTTTCCTTCTGGAGGTCGGCGACGATGACGGTGGCGCCGGAGGCGGCCAGTTCCTCGGCGATGGCTGCGCCGATGCCAGAGGCCGCACCGGTCACGATGGCGGTTTTTCCGTTGAATGTCAGGTCCATGAGATAACTCCTTTCATCTCTGCTGTCCCTGCACTTCATATAATCACGCCCTGGGCGAATTCACGGCTGGGCATGGTGCGATTTTGCCCGGGGCGGGTCTGCATAAGGGCCCTTTTCAGGATTTCTCACGTTGTCCGCGCAGCAGCCGCCCGATCACGAAAGAGGTCCGCGGCGCGTAGGTGTAGCGCGTGCGTTCGCCGATGGGGCGCGAGGGGCGGACGCGCATCCGGGCAAAGCCGTAGGCCAGCAGGGCGGCGTGCCCCAGGGCGATCATCCCGAAGATCGCCGCCGGACCCCAGAGCGTGATGAGCTGCGAAGCCAGGTAGGGAGAGGCAATGGCCCCCACCGCGTAGAAGAACAGCAGGGCCGCCGAAAGCTCTGCCCGTTCGGTGCTTTCGGCGAAGTCATGGGCGTGGGAGGCGGCGATGGAATAGATCGGAAAGCTTGCCGCGCCGAAGAGGAAGGCATTGATCTGCGCGCTTGAGGGCGTGCCGGAGGTCAGCGCAGAGGCCAGGCTGGTCACCATGGTCGACAGCGAGATCCAGACCAGTACCCAGCGGCGGTCATACTTGTCCGCAAGCCAGCCTGCGGGATATTGCGCCAGCGCGCCGCCCAGGACGTAAAGCCCCAGGAACCAGGCGATCTGTCCCTTGTCGAGGCCGATCTCCTGTCCGTAGATCGGGCCGATCATCCGGAAGGTCGCCCCCGAGAGTGCCGAGACCATCACGGCCACCACCGCCAGCGGCGAGAGCTGCCAGGCAAGCGCCGGGCGCAGCCGGGGGGCTTCGCGCATCGCCGGGGCCGGGGCGCGGGACAGCGCCAGCGGCAGCAGGGCCGCGCAGCACAGGATGGCCAGCAGGTTGTAGGAGACATAGGAGGCGGGCGCCAGGATCCCCACCAGCAGCTGCGCCCCGAGAGAGGCGCTCATGTCCGCGACACGGTAGATCCCGGTCACCTTGCCGCGCTCGGCGTTCTCGATCCGGGCCATGAGCCAGCCTTCGATCACCGTGTAGCATCCCGCGATGCACATGCCGGTGGCGACCCGCATCAGCGCCCAGGCATAGGGATCGGTCACCAGCATATGCGCCAGCAACCCCATGGCGCCAAGGGCCGTGAAGGCGGCAAAGGCGCGGGCATGGCCGACCCGGCCCATCAGCCGTGGCGCGCCCCAGCACCCCACGAAGAAGCCAAGGAAATGCGCCGATCCCAGCATCCCGATCTCTCCGCGGGAGAAGCCCAGGGCGACGCCGGAAAGCGCGTCCAGCGGGCCGACCGTACCGGAGGACAATTGCAGCAGGATGACGGAAAGGAAGAGGGCCGAGAGGCTGAGTATCAGTCGCATACCCCCGTCTTGGGGCGTTCCTGTCCGGCTGTGCCGCCTGTTGGCGACATCGGGTGACGGTTTTCTGCGCCGCCTGCGTCCTGACATCTGGTGTCCGGAAGTCCTGCCGCTGGCATGTCGGGTGCCGGTGCGGTTGCGCCCTTTTGCGAAGGGGGCTGTTTCACGGGCGGGTAGGGCCCCAGTTCCGGTCCCTCCCGCCCCATCTGCAGGGCCCAGCTTCGGGGGGGCTCCATGCGGGCGCGGCGGCGATCCAGCTGCCAGCGCTCTCCGCCCTCTGCCGGGCTGGCGTGGTCCGAGGACATGTGCCAACGCGTTTCGATCCCGGGCGCGCCGCCATTCCCGGGGGTCAGGATCAATCCCATGGGGCGCTCGCCATGGGCTGCTGCCCCGGTCTCTGCCGCAAGGTGCAGGCGGCGCACCTGGGTCAGGCCCGGGGGCTCTGGCAGTTCTGCCACGGCCAGGGGCACGGCGCCGCTGCGCAGGACCTCCTCCAGCGCCCAGAGCGCGTCATCGGGCTTTTCCAGTTTCACGAAGACAAGCCGGCTGGGATCGCAGAATGGCGGCAGACCTTCCATGTGCAGCTCTTCCTTCTGCCGGACGAGGGTTATCCAGTAGATCGGCGCGCCGGTATCGGCCTGCGCCAGGGTGCGGTCCGCAAGCATCAGGGCCAGGGCCTGCCGCGCGGGGCCGCAAAGTTCATGCAGGCGGATCAGGCGGAAGCTGACCTCTGCCGCGCGGTCCAGAGACAGGCGGGGGATCTTCGGGCCCGGACGGCGGGAGAGCAGGGGATGATCGGTCTGCATGAGATGAAATGTAGAATGTTCGCTAAATGTTCTCAAGCCTGACCAGGCAGGCGCCACTGTGGCGAAAAGGCGGGATTGACCGAAAAATGAAGGTTTCCGGGTGACGCGAGGCAGGAATTTCGTAACTTTCCGTGGATATTGCGAAATGATGGCGATGGACGGGTGAAAAATGCGCATGAAAGAGCTTGGCCGCACAGGCATAGAAGTCTCGACCTACTGCCTAGGCACCATGACCTGGGGCACACAGACACGCAGTTCGGAAGCGCATAAGCAGATCGACGCCGCGCTGGAGCACGGGATCAACTTCCTGGACACGGCGGAGATGTATCCGACGAATCCGGTAAAGGAAGAGACGATCGGGCGGACGGAGCGGATCATCGGCCTCTGGCTGGAGAAATCCCGCGGCCACCGCAGCGAGGTGGTGATCGCCACGAAGCATTCCGGTGAGGGCATGAAACATGTCCGAGAGGGGGCACCGATCACGGCGCAGTCCATCCCGGAAGAGATCGAAGGCGCGCTGCGTCGTCTCAAGACCGATTACATCGACCTTTACCAGTTCCACTGGCCCAATCGCGGATCCTACCATTTCCGGAAGAACTGGTCCTACGATCCCTCGGGGCAGGACCCCAAGGCCGTGATCGAGAACATGCAGGAATGCCTGCTGGCGCTGGAAAAGGAACGCAAGCGCGGCACGATCCGCGCCTTCGGCCTGTCCAATGAGACCGCCTGGGGCATGGCGCAATGGCTGCGCCTGGCGGAAAACGGCGGCTGGTTGCGGGCGGCCACGATCCAAAACGAATATTCGCTGCTGTGCCGCGGCTTCGATACCGACCTGGCCGAACTTTGCCTGAACGAGGACGTGGGGCTGATGGCCTTTTCTCCGCTGGCGACGGGCCTGCTGACGGGTAAGTACCAGGGCCGGGCGAAGCCCGCGGGGTCCCGCATCACGGTCAGCCCGGAACTGGGCGGGCGCAAGACCAAACGCGCCTTCGCGGCCGTGGATGAATACCTGGACATTGCTTTCAAGTACGACCTGGACCCGGTGCATATGGCCCTGGCCTGGGTGGAACAACGTCCGTTCACGACCTCTGTCATTTTCGGGGCAACGACTCAGGCCCAGCTCAAGCATGTCCTGGCGGGCAGGGATCTCAAGCTGGGGGAAGAGGTGCTGAACGAGCTGGACGAGGTGCACAAGGCCCATCCGATGCCCTTCTGAGCAGGCGCTCATCGTGGCCTTGCGGGGCGACGGGATGCCGAAAGCGCCCGGTATCCCGGCCCTTCTGGCGAAGGCGCGGCGCGCGCTCGGGGCGCATTCCCTGACGCGCTATGGGGGCTATTTCTACCGGTCCTGTGCAGAGGTCTTCTGGCGATAATTTCGACACGCCAGGGACCCGGTTCCGCATAGGCTATGGTCTTCCGCCGGAGAATAGGCAAAGAGGCACCCCATGTCGCAATGGATCCTCTTCACGCTGGCCGCGGTGGTCTTTCAGACCGGGCGGTTCATGCTGCAAAAACATCTTTCCGGAACGGGGCTGAGCCCTTCGGGGGCGACCTTTGCGCGCTTCCTGTGGTCGGCGCCCTTGGTCTGGGCGGCGCTGCTGGCAAGCGGCCTTGCCGATCCTCAGATCTGGAGCGCCCTGCCGCCGGCCTTCTGGGCGCAAAGCGTACTGGGCGGGATCACGCAGATCCTGGCAACGATCTGCGTCGTCGCCCTGTTTCGCAGCCGCAATTTCGCCGTCGGCGTGACGCTGAAGAAGACAGAGGTCCTGATCACCGCTTTCGTCGGTGTCGTAGCCCTTGGCGAATTCGTTTCCCTGCCGGCGCTGCTGGCGATGCTTTGCGGGCTGGTGGGGGTCCTGTTGATGACGGAGGTCCCGGGCGGCAAGGGGCTGGCGCGCTTTGCCAACCGCGCCGCGGCGCTTGGCCTTGCCTCCGGCGTCTTCTTTGCCGTGTCGGGGGTGACCTATCGCGGGGCCTCCCTGCTGGTGACGGGCGAGGCGCTGACCCGCGCGCTGGTGACGCTGGGCGCGGTCGTGACCTCTCAGCTGTTGCTGATGGCGGTCTGGCTGGCCTGGCGGGAAAGCGGAGAGATCACCCGCGTCCTGCGCGGCTGGCGCGTCACCTCGCTGGTCGGGCTGACATCGGTCTTTGGCAGCTATTGCTGGTTCGTGGCCTTCACGCTGCAGAACGCCGCCTATGTCTACACGATCGGCCAGTTCGAAGTGGTGCTGAGCCTGCTCGCATCCGTCCTGTTCTTCCATGAGAAGGTGAGCTGGCGCGAGCTGCTGGGGATCTGCGCGGTGACGGCCAGCGTACTGGCGCTGATCCTGTTCGGCTAACCGCGCAGGCGCTTGAAAAGCTGATCTTCCTCGCCCTGGGCGAAGTAGGGCACGCTGTCCGGCGGGCCGGGGTTGTCAAGGCGCGCGGCGACCTCTGCCAGCACGATCTCGGTTATGAAGGGCAGGTCGAAGCGGCGGATTTCCGACAGCGGAATCCATTGCAGGTGCGACAGCTCATCCGAGGCAGCTGAGAAGTCATCGGGATCGCTGGCGATGGCTGTCTCTGCCTCGATCAGGAAGAACCGCGCGTCGAACCGGCGCGGACGGCCCGGGGGCGTCACGGCGCGAAAGATGAAACTGAGGCCGGAGGGATCCGGGCGGTGGCCGGTGGCGGCAAAGTCGCGCCAGTCGTCTGGCGCGTCGGGCCAGTCGCCGGGCGTACCAAGCAGCAGGCCGGTTTCCTCCCAGAACTCGCGGATGGCAGCTGCCGCCAGGGCCGGTGCCATGTCCGGCGGGCTGTTGCTGGCCAGCCGCGTGGCGCAGGGTTCTGCAAGCGGGGGCAGCGGGATCGCCGCATCGCCGGGGTCGACCGCGCCGCCGGGAAAGACGAACTTCATCGGCATGAAGACCGCCTGCGCGCCGCGCTGTCCCATCAGGACCCTGGGCACCGTGGTGCGGTCGCGGATCGCGATCACGGTTGCCGCATCTCTGATCGTGGGGCCATCGCCCATGGGTCTGCTTCCTTCGCGCAGACGGACCCTCAGGTCTTGGCCTGGCCGAATCCGTGCATGTGGCGGGCCCATTGGAAGGCGACCAGCCCGCCCTTGAGCCTGGGAAGAAGATAAAGCGAGAGCGCCACCGTGCCAATCGTAAACCCGGTGAAGAGCACCATGGGGTCGGGCCGCCAGGCCAGCCAGGTGCTGAGCAGGGCGGGCGCCACAATATGGCCCACGATCAGGATCGTGAGGTAGGCCGGGCCATCATCGGCGCGATGATGGGAGTAGACCTCTCCGCAGACCGGGCAACTGTCGCGCACCTTGAGGTAAGATTGCATCAGGGGACCGTTGCCGCAATGCGGGCAGCGGCGGCGCCAGCCGCGCGTGATCGCGGGCATGACCGGACGGTCCTCTCCCTCTGGAAGGGGGGCGACGGTTTGTGCGGTATCTGAACTGTCTTGCATCTCTGAAACTCCCGCCCGTGTCGGGCTGCGTCGAAGCTGGAACATGGGGCAAGGTTGAGTGGATTCCTAGGTGGTGCAACGTCTCCGCGTCCCGATGTCGCAAAACATGCCTTTCGGATGTGGCGAAAGAAAATCGCGATGGCGGCCGACGGAAGCGCTGAACCGGCCCGTATGAGGAAGCAGATGACGGGCGGAACAACCGCGCGCATCCGATAACGGGTAGTTTAGGAGAACGCCATGAAGAAGGCCATTTTGCTGAGCGGGCTGACGGCCCTTTCCCTGACCGGTTTTACGGCCGCGTCTTTCGCGCAGGAGGGCGGTGATACGCCGCCGGCGAGCCGGGCGCTGGACTTCAGCCAGCTTGACGTCGATGGCAACGGGGAGCTGACGCTGGAAGAAATGCAGGCCCATGGGAAGGCCCGCGCCCAGGAACGTTTCGCGGCGGCCGATACCGATGGGGACGGCAAGCTGAGCGAAGCGGACGTTGCCGCCCACATGAAGGCGATGCGGGCCGAGCGGGAAGCGCAGCGCGATGCCCGCCGGGCCAAGCATTTCCTGGCTGAACGCGACGCTGATGGTGATGGCCTTCTGTCGATCGATGAGATGGCTCCGAAGGGCGCGCGCGCGGAAAAGATGTTCGGTCGCGTGGATCGCGACGGGGATGGCGTCATCTCTGCCGAGGAGTTCCAGGCCATGCAGGATCGCTTTGCCGAGCGTGGTATGCACCCGCATGGGGATCACGGCCCCCGCAAGCGTGGCGAACACGGCGGTGACCATCGGGACGGCCACCGCGAGGCACCCTGGAAGCACGGCCAGGACCGGGGCTGAGGCCAATTACGCCGGACCGGATATCCGGGGCAAAGACTGACCCTGGGCATTCGGTCCTGAGCTGCCGGCGCCGTGCCCTGGCGCCGGCAGGTCAAAGCTTGACCCGCAAGGAGAGGCGCATGGCGCAGCCAGCAGGTGACGCGATTGCCAGGGCCCGCACGAAGGGATACCTCGCAGAGGTATGAGTGACATGGCCTTCGACGATCCAGATGCCATACCGGACGACGCGCTGTTGGTGCTGTTTGCCAATGGCGACCGGGCCGCGGCTGCTGCGCTGACGGCGCGTCTGGGGCCGCGCGTGCTGTCGCAGGCCTGGCGGATGCTGGGCGACCGGGCCGAAGCCGAGGATGTGACCCAGGACGCGATGATGCGCCTTTGGAAGATCGCGCCGGAGTGGCGCCAGGGCGAGGCCAAGGTCTCTACCTGGCTGTACCGGGTGACGGCGAACCTGTGCACGGACCGTCTGCGCCGTCGCCGGGGGGGCACTCAGGATATCGAGGATGTGCCGGAACCGGCAGATCCGGGAGAACCGGCAGATGAACAGCTGCAGCAGCGGGCGCGACTGGATGCGCTGCAGCTTGCGCTGGATGCCTTGCCGGAGCGGCAGAAACAGGCGGTGATCTTGCGCCACCTGGAAGGGTTCGGCAATCCTGAGATTGCCGAGATCATGGAGATCAGCACCGAAGCGGTCGAAAGCTTGACCGCGAGGGGCAAGAGGGCGCTGACCCGGCTACTGGCCGGGAAGCGGGACGAGTTGGGGTATCAGGATGACTGACGGCAAGAAGGACGATCTGTTTCCCGAGGCGGCGCTGGAGGCGCTCTTCGATGAGGCCCGTGGTGCGCAGGACCTGCGCTTGCCCGATGATCTGACGGCCCGCATCCTGGCTGATGCAGAGCAGGCAGCCAGCGGGCGGGAGGCCCCGCCGCGTGCGCCCAGGCGCAGGGCGGGCTGGGGGGCGTTCCTTGCCTCCATCGGCGGGATCCCGGCGCTGGCGGGGCTGGCGGCGGCCACTGTTGCCGGGATCTGGATCGGTGTGACGCCGCCCGACGCCGTGCAGAACGGGATGCAGGCTTTCATGGGAACGGCCAGCAGCGAAGAGCTTTTCGAGCTTTACGTGGTCGACAGCGCGGATGGCTACGGTTTCGACGAAGGGGAAGGGTAGAGGAATGAGCGAACCAAGGACTGCAGGGGATCCCAGGCAAGGCCCCCGTCGGGGGCGCGGGTTGAAGATTGCCTTCTTCATTTCCCTTGCGCTCAACCTTGCCGTTGCCGGCATGGTCGGCGGTGCGATCCTGCGCGGGCATGGCGAACATGGTCCGCGTTCGCGCCCGCCTGGGGCGGATCGCTTCGGTGGCGTCATTGCCTATGCGCTGAGCCCCGAGGACCGGCGCTGGATCGGGCGGGAAATCGGGCGCGAGATGCGCGAGCGGCGTCCGGAGCGGGATGTCGTGCGGGCAGAGTTCGAACGTATCCTTGGGGCGCTCAGGTCCGATCCCTATGAAGCGGACGTGCTGGAAGACAGCATGGAGCGTCAGCTTGAGGAAGCCATGCGACGCCTGGGGCTGGGCCAGAAGGTCTTGCTGGAGCGGCTCGCGGAGATGTCCCGGGAAGAGCGGCTGGCCGTTGCGGACCGGCTTGAGGAAGTCCTGCGGCGCCCGCTGTCAAAGCGCCACTCCGACGATTGAGGCAGCGGCAGGCCTGCATCCTTGCCGGGGGGCTTACCGTGCAAGGGCAGGTCTTGCGGGTGAGAGGTTCAGGAACTCAGCCGCATCTCACCGCTGATTTCGGACAGGTAGCTGGTTCTTGCATGCAGCGCGACCTGGTCCCGCCCGTTGCGCTTGGCGGTGTAAAGCGCGCTATCCGCATCTGTCAGAAGTTCTTCGGCGCTGCGCTGGCCAAGCTGTCCGATGGTCACCCCGATGGAGACCGTCAGGTTCAGGGGCGGTCGCTGGGTGTCCAGCGGCACGGGTGAGCAGCGCACGATCTCGCAAAGCTGGCTGGCGATGTAGAGGCTTTCGTTGGGTCCGGTCTCTGGCAGCATGATCAGAAATTCCTCTCCCCCCAGACGCGCCAGAAGATCGCAGGGCCGCAGGTTGTCACGCAGGACACCGGCCAGGCATTGCAGCGCGGTATCACCGGCCAGGTGGCCGTGGCGGTCATTCACCGCCTTGAAGTGATCGATATCTGCAATGCAGACGGCGAAAGACCCCGCCGCCTTGCCCGCGTTCGCAGCAAGCTGGTTCAGCCGGGGCAGGGCGAAGCGGCGGTTGTAGAGCCCGGTCAGCGGGTCGATCACCGAGGCCCGCAGGCCATCGGCCAGGGCTGAGCGCAGGCAGCGGCGCCGTTCCAGGCGTCTTTGCAGGTTGATCAGTCGCGCATTCAGCTCCTCTGCGTCCAGACCGTTGGTCATCACCTCGCTGGCACCGATGTCGTACCCTTGGGACACGCAGCGCGGACTGGGATCTTGCGCGATAAGGACAACCTCTGTCTCTGGCGGATGGCGTTGCGAGCGCAGCTCTGCGATGATCCGGAAGACCCTGCTTTCGTTGCCCGCCTGAAGCCCCATGACCAGCAGCCTTGGGGTGTCATCCTGCGTGTCGCGAAGCTCTTCCGTGCGCGTGATCTGGTCCAGTGTGACGATATCATGGTGGATGCGGCGGCTTGCTGACATGGCCGTTTTCCACGCTTCGGCCATGCCCGCATCGGAGGCGACCATGGTCACGGGAATGCGGCCCGTGAAATCCATCGTGGCATCGGAGAAGCCGGGCATCGGTGGCGTGTCCCCGCCATCGCCGCGCAGCTGCAGGGCCTCTACCATGGCGCGGGCACGCTCATGCGAGCGCAGCCGGGCATGGAACACCTCATCCGGTTCGCTGCGGGGAATTACGTCATCCGCTCCTTGGGACAGGAGCTCGGCCCGGTTCGTCTGTGCCCAGGCGGCCGTGACCACGAAAATGATCGTATCGCTGCACCGGGAGTCCTGGCGGATGCGTTGCAGGAAATCCCTTACCGTCGGGGCGCTCAGCTGGTCGGAAACAAGAATAACGCCCGGTTTCCATTGCTGCATCAAGGCGAAGGCTTCTTCGTCCGATCCGGCGATGCGGATGTCATAGAATGCGCCCGAGAGACGCGCGGCCAGAGTGATCCGCCGCGTTACGTCATCGTCAACAATCAGAATTCTTCCTGGCATGTCCGCCCCGATCTTTTTGGTCATTGTTGCGGCTTGATTGACCTAGGAATTGGTGAAATTGGTTAAGAATCCATTTCTCTTGGTAAAGGAAACCTTGGCTCTTGGTGACAAGCACGCAGCGCGCGGAAGAGATTGCCCTGACCTGCCTGGCCTGGCTTGCGGGCAACGATGACCTGCTTCCGGTCTTCCTGGGATCCAGCGGATTGTCCGTGGATGAGCTGCGCGAGGCGGCGCAAACCCCTGAATTCCTTGGGGCTGTTCTGGATTTTCTGCTGATGGACGACGCCTGGGTCAAAGCGTGCTGCGACGCTTCGGGCCTGGCCTATGATCAGCCGATGCAGGCGCGCATGGCCTTGCCCGGCGGCGAACAGGTGCATTGGACCTGAGCAGGCGCTTGCCTAGAGGTGGCGAAGGTTCGCCTCTTCGCCTTCGGTCAATTCCTTGAGAAGGGCGACCAACCGGGCTGCATCGGCCTCTCCCAGACGATCGGTCATGACGTTCGAATTCTCTTGCGCGAAGGGGGTGCCAAGCCGCACCGCCTCTTCCCCCTTTTCGGTCAGCGAGATCTGCCGGGTGCGGCGGTCATCGGTGCCGAAGCGGCGCTCGATCAGTTCGGCGGCCTCCATCTGGCGCAGGGCGCGCGAGGTTGCCGTGCGATCGATGCCCACGAAATCCGCCAGTTCCGACGGCTGGGTAAGCCCTTCGTTGGCCAGGCCCAGCAGGATGCACCAGGTGATCCGGGTCAGCCCGATCTCACGCAGTTTCTCATCCAGGCGACGTTCCTGAAGGCGCGCGGCCAGGGACAGCCAGTAGCCGAGCGATTGGTGCAGGCGATATCCGGGGGGCTGGGAATGCATGAGCGTTTTCAGCCTGACGCGCCGTGAAAAGTCAAGCGCCACGCGCCCTTGAGCGGCGCTTGCGCCAATGATCGAGATGCAGCAGGTTGCAGAAAGGCATGGGCACAGAGGGCAGGCATGGCAATCACGGCGATACTCTTCGACAAGGACGGCACGCTGTTCGAATTTGGTGCGACATGGAACGCCTGGGCGGCTCAGGTGGTACAGGTGCTTTCGCAGGGGGATGCGACCCTGGCTGGCGCGCTGGCAGAGGCGATGCGCTTTGATCTGTCGACAGGCAGCTTCCATCCTGACAGCGCGGTGATTGCCGGGACGAACCGCGAGGTCGCAGGCCTGATCCGCAGGGTTCTGCCCGAAAGCTCCCTGGAAGAGATCGAGGATCTCCTGATCGCCTCTGCGGCCAATACGCTCCTGGTGCCCGCAGCCCCCCTCGAGGCGCTGCTTGATGAGTTGGCGGGCGACGGAATCGCGCTTGGCGTGATGACCAATGACAGTGAAGTCAGTGCGCGCGCGCAGCTGAGCACGGCAGGGGTGCTTGACCGCTTTGCCTTCGTGGCCGGCGCGGACAGTGGTCATGGGGCAAAGCCCGATCCGGCCCCCCTGCGCGCTTTCCTGGAGCATGGTGGCCACCTGGCGGGCGACGCGGTCATGGTGGGTGACAGTACCCACGACCTGCTGGCAGGTCGCGCGGCCGGCATGCAGACGGTTGCGGTTCTGACGGGGATGGCGGACGCGCATGAGCTGACGCCCTATGCCGATGTTGTCCTGCCGCATATTGGCCATCTTCCCGATTGGCTGCGCCAGGACGGGTCGGAGCAGCCCGGACGTAGTTAACAGGATCTTTCCACATCGCCTGCTGACCTGACGTGCGGCGCGGACAGTGGTGCGGCTTGGCCTTCGCTGAGCGGTCCTAACCCGTTGATGGGCTGAGACCGGCGTTCCGCGATGTAACGGGAAAGGCGGTCACGTCTTCGGCATCCAGCAAAAGCAGGCCGGCTATACGATGGCCGTTTACCACCCCTTCCTGTCCGATTGGCGCAGTTACGAATTTTGGGAGCAGTCCCGCAGTCTAGGCCGTCGAAAGAGCCCATGCCAAGTAATTGCTGATATTGAAGGACTTCCCGCCGCCGCCAACGCCGGACGCCGCTCTTTTGGACTTCTTTTTAAGGCGCAAGGAATCGGGCGGCGCCCCCTCGGATTTCCAAGCCCGTCCTCGCAAGGATCGCGTAGGAAGAGCGGCACTTGTTGAAGTGATGTTAAGCCTCTGAGGCGATGCTGGCCGAAAGTGGCGGGCAATGACGACATGCACGGTTTGATCAACAAATCCATCCAGTCCTTTCTGCGGGACACCTACGGCGAGGCCGTCTGGAGTGATGTCGTTCTGGCGGCGGATCTGCCGACCAAGGAGTTCGAGGCGATGCTGGCCTATGATGACGAGATCACGGGCCTGGTTCTGGATGCCGCCGCCGCCCGCCTGAGCCGCCCGCGCGAGGTGCTCCTGGAAGATATCGGGACCTATCTTGTGTCCCACGAGAACAGCCGCGGCGTCAGGCGATTGCTGCGTTTTGCGGGGGTCTGTTACGAGGATTTCCTGTTTTCGCTGGAAGATCTTCCGGACCGCACCCGGCTGGCCGTCCCGGACCTTGAACTGCCCGCGCTGGACCTGCGCCAGGAAGAGGCAAGCCGCTTCACGCTGACGACGGGCAATGGCTTGCCCGGAATGGGGCATGTGCTGGTCGGCGTGCTGCGTGCCATGGCCGATGATTATGGCGCGCTGGTCATGCTGGATCACCTTGGCGAGGGGGGGCAGGGCGAATGCATAGAGATCACGCTGGTGGAACCCCGCTTTTCCGAGGGCAAACGGTTCGAGCTTGGGGTGCGCACCGGATGAACGGTGCGCAGGAAAACGTTGCGCTTTCCCCGGTTCGCATGAGCCCGGAAGCGATGGATGTGCTCTTCCCGATGCATGTGCGCCTGGATGCCGATGGGCTGATCCGCCGTGTCGGACCGACGATGCAGAAATTGCGGCCTGGCAGGCAGCTTGAGGGGTTGCGCTTTCTCGACCTGTTCGAGCTGAACCAGCGTCGTTCGATCAGCGCGATGCCGGATCTGCTGGCGCAGGCCGGTCAGAAGCTGCGCCTGCGTCTGCGCGATGAGCCGCGCACGGCGCTCAAGGCGGTGGTCGTTCCGCTGGAGGATGGCGGTGCCATCGTGAACGCGGCCTTCGGGATCGCCTTCGGAGATGCCTTGCAGACCTACCCGCTGCACAGCGGGGATTTCGCTCCTACGGATCTGACGATCGAACTGCTTTACCTGGCAGAGGCCAATGCAGCCGTGACCCAGGCCTATCGCAAACTGGGGCTGCGATTGCAGGGCGCGAAGATGGCGGCAGAGGAACAGGCCTATACAGACACCCTGACCGGACTGAAGAACCGCCGGGCCATGGATCACGTGTTGGCCCGCCTGATCCGGAGTGGACAGGATTTTGCGCTCAGCCATATGGACCTCGATTTCTTCAAGCAGGTCAATGACACCCATGGCCATGCCGCCGGGGATGCCGTTCTGCAGCAAGTGGCCAAGGTGCTGGTGGAGGAAACGCGAGAGGCCGATACCGTGGCGCGCGTGGGCGGGGATGAGTTCGTGCTGATCTTCCCCCGCCTGACACGCCCCGCCCGGATCGAGGAAATCGCCGCCCGCCTGATCGACCGGCTGGAAGAGCCGGTGATGTTCGAGGGGCAGGAGTGCCGGATCTCCTGCTCTCTCGGTACGACCCTTTCCAGCTACTACGCGGCACCGCAGGCAGAGCAGATGCTGGCGGATGCGGATGCGGCTCTTTATGGGTCAAAGGAGTCCGGGCGGGCACGGCATTCCTTTTTCGTGCCCCATGCGGAGGGGCTGACCGGACGGTGACCTGCCCTTAGTAGGGCAGGGCCAGTTTTATGACGAGGGCCAGAACCCCCACGGCCAAGACACCCGCCAGCCAAAGGCCGGCGAACCACATGAGCCGTTTGGGTGATTGCCGCATCAGTGGTAGCCTTCTTCCGGATCGATCTTACCGCGGAAGACCCAATAGGCATAGGCGGTATAGGCAAGGATGATCGGCACCAGCACGACCGCTCCGACCAGGATGAAGCGCAGGCTCTCATCCGGTGCGGCCGCCTCTGCGATCGTCAGGTTCGGCGGCACCATGTAGGGATAGAAGCTGATCCCGATGCCGATGAAGCTGAGCACGAAAAGGCTTTGCGCGGCCAGGAAGGGCTGAACGTCCTTGCCCTTGCGCAGCCCGTCGAACAGCAGCGCGGCCGCGACCAGCAGCAGCAACGGAACCGCGGCGCTATACCAGGCGGCTGGGAAGGTGAACCAGCGGCCAAGGTACTGCGGGTGCAGGAAGGGCGTGACCAGGCTGACGGCGCCAATCGCAATCAGGGTGCCCGCCCCAAGCTTGATCGCCAGGCGGCGCATCTGGTCCCGCAACGGGCCTTCAGTCTTCATGACAAGCCAGGTCGCGCCCAGCAATCCGTAGCCGAGCACCAGGGCGACGCCGGTCCCGATCGAAAAGGCGGAAAGCCAGTCCCACCAGCCGCCGGCATAGGCGCGGCCCTCGACCTCGATCCCCTGCACCAGCGCGCCAAGCGCCACGCCCTGCATGAAGGTCGCCACGAGCGAGCCACCGAAGAAGGCCGTGTCCCAGAGGGGCTGCCAGCGCTCCGATCGCCAGCGGTATTCAAAGCCAACGCCGCGAAAGACCAGGGCCAACAACATCAAGATGATCGGGATGTAGAGCGCCGGCATGACCACCGCATAGGCCAGGGGGAAGACGGCAAACAGGCCGCCACCCCCAAGCACCAGCCAGGTTTCGTTCCCGTCCCAGACCGGCGCGACGGTGTTCATCATCAGGCCGCGCTCTTTGTGATCCGTGGCCAGAGGGAAAAGGATGCCAATCCCCAGGTCAAAGCCGTCGAGCACGACATAGGTCAGGACCGCGAAAGCGATGATCCCGGCGAAGATGAAAGATAGATCGAAGATCATTTTTGGCGCTCCTCAGTCATCATGACGGGCATCGGGGTCGGATTGTTGAACGGGGGTAATCCCCGCCGTGCGGATGGGACCATCGCGCAGGCCCAGTTTCGGCGTTGCTGCCGGTTTGGCCATCATCAGCAGGATGTAAAGCGTGCCGGCCCCGAAGACGAAGAAGTAGACAGCCACGAAGCCCGCGAGAGAGGTCGCGACCGCCGGCAATTGGATGGGTGACAGGCTGTCAGAGGTGCGCAGCAGGCCGTAGACCGTCCAGGGTTGGCGGCCGACCTCTGTCGTGATCCAGCCGGCCAGAACGGCGACGAACCCCATCGGCCCCATGCAGAGGGCAAAGCGGTGCAGCCAGGGGCTTTCGTAAAGGCGTCCCATGGCCCGTTTCGTCACGGACCAGAGCCCCAGGGCCAACATGCAGAACCCCAGCCCGACCATCACGCGGAAGGCGTAGAAGACGATGGCCACGGGCGGCTGGTCTTCCCTTGCGACGGTATCCAGACCGTTCAGCGGTGCATCCCATTGGTGTTTCAGGATCAGGCTGGACAGTTTCGGGATCTCGACCGCGAATTCCATCTTCTGGTCCTCCTGATTGGGCCAGCCGAAAAGGACAAGCGGTGCGCCGTCGGGGTGGCTTTCGAAGTGACCTTCCATTGCCATGACCTTGACGGGCTGATGCTCCAGCGTGTTGAGGCCGTGCTGATCGCCCGCGAAGATCTGGATGGGCGCCACGATGACGATCATCCACATCGCCATGGAGAACATTCGGCGCGCCGAGGGATCAAGACGGTCGCGCAGCAGGTGCCAGGCGCCGACGCCGCCAACGACAAGCGCCGTGGTCAGGTAAGCGGCAAGAACCATGTGGACCAGGCGGTAGGGGAAGGACGGAGAGAAGATGATCGCCCACCAGTCCGCTGGCACGAACTGGCCCACGTCATTCATCGCGTGGCCCGTCGGCGTCTGCATCCAGGAGTTCACGGCCAGGATCCATGTCGCGGAGAAGAGCGTGCCAACCGCCACCATCAGCGTGGCGAACATGTGCAGCCCATCGCCCACCCGGTTGCGTCCGAACAGCATGATCCCCAGGAAACCGGCCTCAAGGAAGAAGGCCGAGAGCACCTCGTACCCCATGAGCGGGCCGATGATGGGCCCGGCCTTGTCCGAAAAGACCGCCCAGTTGGTGCCGAACTGGTAGGACATCACGATCCCGGAAACGACGCCCATCCCGAAGGCAACCGCGAATATCTTCTTCCAGTACGTGAAGAGGGTAAGATAGGTGTCGTCCCGCGTTCGCAGCCACATCGCGTTGAGCACGGCAAGGTAGCTGGCCAGGCCGATTGAAAAGGCGGGGAAGATAATGTGGAAAGAGACCGTGAACGCGAACTGGATACGTGCCAGGGTCTCTGCTGTGACGCTTTCGAGCATTTGGACATCCTTGCCTGGTTAACCCAGGTTAAACCTACGCTGAGGATGTGCAAATACGACATGACAGATTGTAGCGTGGCGACGCGCCGCTGTGGCACTCTGTTGCAGGTAAGTACCGACACTAAAAGCGTATATCTGGGCCATTAAATTACGCGCTACCCAATTTACAGTGGACCCCCTATAGTGGCTGTGGATAAATCGGAGCTGCCCCATATCTTGCGGGGCGGAGGTAGAGGGGTGCCATTCGATGCGCTGTCCATTTTGCGGCAATATCGACACGCAAGTGAAAGACTCGAGGCCGGCGGAGGATCACGTGTCCATCCGCAGGCGTCGGTTCTGCCCGGCCTGCGGGGGCCGCTTCACCACCTATGAACGGGTGCAGCTGCGCGATCTGGTGGTCATCAAGTCCAACGGACGTCGCGAGGACTTTGACCGCGACAAGCTGGAACGCTCGATTCGGATTTCCATGCAGAAACGGCCCGTGGAGCAGGAGCGCATCGACCAGATGATCTCTGGCATCGTGCGGCGCCTGGAAAGCATGGGGGAGACGGATATCGCTTCTAAGGTGATCGGTGAGATCGTGATGGAGGCGCTGGCCCGGATCGATACGGTGGCCTATGTCCGCTTCGCGAGCGTTTACAAGAACTTCCAGGCGGCAGACGATTTTGACAAGTTTGTCAGCGAGCTGCGGCCCAACGTTCCGCCGAATGACTAAGGGCGGTTGCCGTGGCAGGGACTGGCGCAGCAAGTGAGTAGCGGTACGGTGCGTAGCGGGACCCTTAACCGATCCGAGGATGAACGCTTCCTGGCCATGGCGCTGTCACTCGGGCGTCGTGGGCAGGGACAGACCTGGCCGAACCCGGCCGTGGGCTGCGTTATCGTCCGCGAGGGGCGCGTTGTCGGGCGGGGCTGGACCCAACCCGGAGGCCGTCCCCACGCCGAGGTTGTGGCCCTTGCGCAGGCCGGTTCTGCCGCGCGTGGGTCAACCGCCTATGTCAGCCTTGAACCCTGCGCGCATCACGGAAAGACACCGCCCTGCGCCGAGGCGCTGATAGAGGCCGGCGTTGCGCGCGTGGTCGCCCCCCTTGAGGATCTCGATCCGCGGGTCGAGGGCAAGGGGTTTGACAGGTTGCGGGCTGCGGGGATCGAAGTCTCGACAGGCATGCTGGCGTCCGAGGCGGCCAAGGATCACGCCGGATTTTTCCTGAGACAGGCACATGGCCGCCCCTTTGTCACGCTGAAGCTGGCGCTCAGCCTGGACGGGCGGATCGCCACGGCGACCGGCGAAAGCCAGTGGATCACCGGGCCGGAAGCGCGCCGCGATGTCCATGCCATGCGGGCCCGCCATGATGCCGTCATGGTCGGTGCCGGCACAGCCCGGATCGACGATCCGTCGCTAACCGTGCGGGGGCTGGGCGTTACCCGCCAGCCGGTTCGGGTCGTGGTGTCCCGGCGCCTGGATCTGCCGCTGATGGGTCAGCTTGCCCGCACAGCGAAGGACATCCCGGTCTGGATCTGTCACGGCAAGGATGCGGATCACGCACTTGTGGACGCATGGCAGGGGCTGGGCGCAAAGCTGCTGTCCTGTGAGGTTTCGGGTCGCCAGCTGGACATCGCTTCGGTCCTGCAGGCGCTTGGGGCTGCCGGGCTGACGCGGGTCTTCTGCGAAGGGGGTGGCGCGCTGGCCGCGACGCTTCTGGGCGCGGATCTTGTAGACGAGTTGGTCGTTATGTCCGCCGGCCTCTTGCTGGGCGCGGAAGGACGGCCGGGCATCGGGGCGCTTGGCATCGATCGACTGGCGGAAGCGCCGCGGCTGACCCTGGTTGAAAGCCGTCAGGTCGGCAAGGATGTCATGACGCGCTGGAAGCGGCCTGACAATTAACGCCAAAGACCGGGCCAGGAGGCGAAGAGCCCCTGGGCCTTCGCCAGCATCCGCAGCCCTGGTCGGGGCCTGCCTGTCTTTCCGCTTTCAAGGCGCTCCACTGCGACCTCCACGGTGCAAGGCTGGCCGCTGACCGGATCAAGGTAGCGCGGATAGTCGATCAGCATCGCGTGAACCAGCCCTTCAAGGGTCACGGTGCCGTGTTTCGCGGCGCGCCGCGGCATGGCCTCTCCAAGGTCGCGGGTCAGGCCCCAGCCGGCATAGAAGGGGCGCCCGGTCGTGGTGACCGGAATGCCGCGAACGAGGGCTTCGAACCCAAGGCCGGAGGTCATGGTCCAGACCTCATCCACCTGATCAAGCAAGAGCGCCGGGTCCGTGTCGCGCAGGACGAGATCCGCGAAACCCTCATCTGTCAGGGCACCGGGTCGCAGGCCGGCCTCTACGTCAGGATGCGGTTTGTAAAGCAGGATCGCGCCCGGGTTCTGCTGGCGCACATGGCGCAGAAGGGCGGCATTTGTGCGTAGCGCGCCGGCCCCAAGCTGAACGGAGGCATCATCCTCCACCTGGCCTGGCACCAGGATGCGATGCCCGTCAGGCAAGGGCACGGGCGCACCGCCGATGTTGTACTTGCTAAGCCCGAGCTCCTTCAATTTGCGGATCAGGCCCCGGGCACGGGTTTCTTGATCCGGGCGAAGGTGGATGCGCTGCGCGACAAGTCTTTCGAAGCGGCTTTCCTGGGTCGGATCGTAGTAGATCCCGAGGTCGTCCAGCACCAGCGACAGGGGCGGGACCAGCTGTGCGCCAAGGCCACGGGACCGCAGCAGGCCATCCTCGACCCGGGTCACCTGTTGGTCTTCCTGCGTGGCCCCCCAATGCAGGGTCTTGCGCCCCTTGGCAGCGGTGAAGGTCAGCCGGCGGTACCGGCCGAAGAAGCGCTGAAAATGGCCGCGTTTCCAAAGGCGGATATTCTCACCGCTCCAGCCTTCGTGATCCTCGCGCCAGGCGCGGGCCCGTGTTGCAAGCGCTTCTGCTGCGTCTTCGGCCGGGCAAAGGCGGTCGCGCAGGGGATCGTACCAAGTGGGGTAGAGAAGCAGGGCTGCGGCGGCCAGTTGAACAGAGGAAAGCTGGCGGGGGCGGCGGTCCGGCATGTCCGGATGGCGATCATTGCTCAGACCCCAACCGGCGTAGAAAGGAATGCCGAAGGTTTCAGGACGGTGACCGGCAAGGATGGCCTCGAACCCCAACTGGGAGGAAACGGTGTAGACCGCATGGGCCTTTTCCAACATGTCCCAAGGGCTTGCCGCTGCGGTAAAGAGCGTCACACCGGGGGCCGTATCGGCCTCGGTGAAATGGCCTTTTCGCAGGTTCTGGGCCGTTTCGGGGTGCGTGCGGATCAGGATGTGCCGATCGGGATGTTCGGCGCGCGCGGCGGCAAGCATGCGCCGGAAGGTCTCTGCATCAGCGCTCCCTAGCCGCACAGAGGCGTCGCCCCGGACCTGATCGACGACCAGAACGTAGCCCGGTTCGGGCAGGGGCAGGCCGGGATCCACGGCGGCATACTTCGTCAGATGTGCCTCTTTCATCCGCGCGATGAGGCCCTCTGCCCGGGTAAGAAGGGCGGGGTCATCCAGCGGGTGTTCCCTCAGAAGCGTTTCGAGGTCCGAGGGGCAGCTCGCGTCGAAATGGCAGCCCTGCCGGGTGATTGTCAGACCGATGGGCGCGTCCTTCGCACCAGTGTAAGCGCGGCCGGGAAAGAGCGAGCGCAGGAAAGCATCCTCGACCCGCAGCAGTCCGGCACCATGACGGGCGGCCAGGCGTTCCCCACGGGCAGCATGCCGGGAATGCCCCCAGACCGCGACCAGGTCGCCTGGGGCGGGGCGGCCGATGGAAATCCTGTAGCCGGCAAGGTGCAGGATCCGGCGAAGGCGGCGCTGCACCAGGAAACCAGAGGTGCGCACGCAGATCCTTTGCGGCGCTCCCGGCCTCTTGCCGGAGTCACGGCCCATAGCCGACCTACGGAGACAGAGTGGAGACCGACGCGGCCGCTGAATCCAGCGATCCGAAGAGCGCGGAAACAGCCTTGTCCCACTGAGTGAAAGGCGCTTCGGTGACGTAGATCAGGTCGCCGTCCCGAATCTTGAAGTCCCGGGCCGTGAACATGCCGTTGGGCTCCGTCAGGTTCAGCAGGTAGATGACCTTCTGCGGGCCGCTCACGGCGCGACCAAGAACAGAGCTCGTGATGCCCTCGGATTCCGAGCGCAGAACGAAGATGCCCGTCGGGTCAGAGGTGATCGTGCGCAGGCCGCCTGCTTGGGCCAGCGCCTCGATCGCGGAAAGATCGGGGCTTTCGAACCGCTTGATGGACTGGCTGCCGATGGCACCAAGGATGGTGAATTCGCGCTCGTCCTGCTGCACCATGATCCGGTCGCCGTCCCGCACCGCGATATCGTTGCTGGCGGATTTGAAGATATCCTCGTAGCGGATTTGCGAACGTTGGCTGCCACGCAGAACGGTGACGATCGCGGTCTCTGGCGGGATGGCGATCCCGCCCGCCGCGGCAATCATCGCGGACAGGGTCCTGGTCGGGCGCTGGATGGGGAAAACGCCCTGACCGCCAACAGCGCCGATCACCGTCACGGTCGCGCCATCGCCAGCCTCGCGCCGCACCTCTACCTGTGGGTCCGGGGTCTGCTCCTGAAGCTTTTCGGTGATGATCCTGCGGATCGCTTCCGGCGTATTGCCCGCGGCGCGGATCCGACCGGCGTAGGGGACGAAGATGAAGCCGTCGCCATCCACCTGAACGGAGGAAAGCTGGGTTGCATTCAGGCCTTCGTTGGCCAGCAGCCCGTCATCCACGTTTTCCCAGATCGTCAGGCCCAGCACATCGCCGGCACGGATGGTGTCCGAGCCAAGCACACCGGCATTCCGGAAGCTGCTGGAGAAACCAAGCGCCTGATGGGTATCGGTGATCCGCGCAATGCGGGCATCGACCGGGACCACATAGGCATCGCCCTGTTCCTGTACGGATCCTGAAAAGATCTGCGACTTGTTGGGGCCGACCTGGGGCAGGGTGGAGCAGGAAGACAGGAGACATGCCATCGCGATCGGGGCAATTGGGCGTGCGATGCGAATGGTCTTCATCTTCAAGGTTGGCCTCCTCGCGCCTGGGTGCAATGAAACTGCGTCATTGACGCCTGGGCTATCCGGTAAAGTCACGGGATTCAGACTATTAGGTAAGACGATGGCAGAGGCGCGATGGAAACACCAGCCTGTGAAAGATCACCTATCAGGGAACGATTCTCAACTGTTGCCGTGGGGCCGCGGTGCCTGATTTCAGAGCCTCATAGGGGTCTTCAGGTGCCAGCATCATGTCGACGATCTGGCGCAGCAGCTGGCGTCTTGCCCGCGCCGAATAGAAGCCGCCCGCGACCTGGCTGGTTTCCAGCAGGTAGCGCCGATAATCGCCGTAGGCCTGGCGGTCCGGACGGATGGCTCCGGCGAAGAATTCTGCCAGCGGCTGGGACGAGACGAACTCCGGCTTGTTGTAGACGGCCTTGCCGAAACTGCGCAGGGGGATGCCCCGGTAAAGCGCCTGTTGCCCGGCGGTGGAGTTCACCGTGACCGCGGTGCGCGTATCGGCCAGCAGCTCTGCCAGTTTGCCGCCACGCAGGAAGTGCACGCGGCCCTTCAGGTCGTACCGCTCTGCCAGCGCCCGGATTTGGCGGCGAAGCCCGATATTACCATCGTCGAGGGGATGCGCCTTGATGACAAGGTGGTGGTGCCTGGGCGCGCCTTCCGCGAAAGCCTGCAGAACCTCCTCCAGAAAATCGGCCATGGTGGCGAAGGGGGAATGGGTCTGGAAGGAACTGTCATGTTCCAGCTGAAGCAGCGCGATATGATAGGGGAACCGCCCCAGGCGGATCCTGCGCGAGGCGATCCGCCGCTCCGCACTGGTCACCGGCATCAACAGCAAGCCCTTGAGGTAGCCCAGGAATTCTCTTGCCACGGGCACGCCGCGATGCGGGGTGAAGTTCGCGTAGGCACGATTGTTGAACATCACGAAGAAATGGTAGAGCGCGCCGTAGAAGATGTGCTGGCGCATGTCGCCCCAGCGGGCCGGGGACACTGGGGGTTCCACTGGCGACTTGGCAAGGACATCCCGCATCTCCTCCACGCTCATCTGCATGAGCCGCGAATGGCCGTTGGAACCGCCGCGCTCGTAACTGATCCAATAGGGCCTCAGGTAGCCTTCCTCGAACACGTGTATCGTCAGGCCGTGGATGTGGGCGCGGGCGATAGCCTCTGCATGGATCGGGCGGGCATCGCCGTAGAGGACGATATCGGTCACCGCCTTGTCAGCGACGATCTGGTCGAACCGGTTTCCCCATTTCTCAAGGCCATAATCGAAAGGAATGTAGCCTGCCTTGTCGCGCCAGAAGAAGGCATCGCCTGCATTGAAGCCCACGCGCCAGCAGTCCGCCCCGGCAGTGCGCATCATGGCGGCAAGTTGCTGGAAATAGGGGCCATGAGGTCCCTGCAGGAACAGGAAAACGCGCTTTTCGTCCAAGGGCCCTGCCTTTCTCCCCCCAACACGGCCCTGACCGCCGTGGCGGTCGTTCCGCATGTCCAAGCACACCTGGCCGGTCATGTCTGATCGCAGGCGTGCTCACCTTCCTGCGTCAACTGCCGCGAGAATGGATCACTATGTCCTATCGGATCCTGCCAAAAGGTAAAGCCCGCTTGCGGCTCGTGGGCAATGGCGGTACCCCGAAGGGAAAGATCTTGCTGCCAGGGGGCCTGCCCATGTTCACCGGAATTGTCACCGATATCGGCATCGTCCGCCGCCTTGAGCAACAGGGCGATCTGCGCGCGGAAATCCAGTGCAGCTATGACGTTGACGGTATCGATCTGGGCGCCTCCATCTGCTGCAACGGTGTCTGCCTGACGGTGATCGAACTGGGCGAGGACTGGTTCGCCGTGGAAGTCAGTGCAGAGACGCTTTCCAAGACCAACCTTGATGAATGGGGCGAAGGGCGCCGGATCAATCTGGAGCGCGCCCTGAAGGTCGGTGATGAGCTGGGCGGTCATATCGTTTCGGGCCATGTCGATGGCGTGGCCGAGGTCGTCTCCATGGAGCAGGAAGGCGATAGCACGCGCGTTCTCTTCCGCGCACCTGAAGCCCTGTCGAAATTCATCGCGCCGAAGGGTTCCGTTGCTCTGAACGGCACCTCTCTTACCGTGAACGAGGTGGACGGGAACGTCTTCGGCGTGAACCTGATCCCGCATACCAAGGTCGTGACCACCTGGGGTGACGTGAAGACCGGCGATGCGATCAACCTGGAGGTCGACACGATGGCGCGTTACGTCGCCCGCCTTCAGTCGAGCGCTTCCTGAGCGTGGAACCGGGATATGGCGATGCCCCGCTTTGCGGCATCGGCCATAACAAAGGCCCGTCGATGGATGACGGGCGTAGCTGGCGGATCCATGCCTGGAAACGGGCGCAGGCCCAGCACCAGTCTGCCCGGTTGCCCGTCGAAATCGTGCGCTTGCGGATGGCGCGCGCGAAGGAGCTGGGGCTGAGCTATCGTGACTATGCGGCGATCCGTGCCAGTTCGGGGCGCGATGTCAGCGCCTATCTGATTTCTTCCAACGCGATGCAGGTCTATTCCAACGCGGCACCGCCCCCTGATCACGTGGCAGCCCGGCTGGCCCGGCTGCGGCATGTCAGGCGTATCGGTCTTGCCATGCCACCGCTCGTGCCCGAAGCGCTGATGGATTGCGTCGAGAACCTGGATGCCGCCTTTGCCGCGCCGCCGCTTCTGGCCAGCTTTCCCCGAATGCGCGACGCCTTGTCTCAGGCACAGGGGCGCTTACCCGCGGCTGGGCTTGTTGCGGTGATCGGTCACGCGCTGGAGGGGGAATGGGCTGCGGCAGGTCGCCTTGGTGGAGTACTGACATCGGACCGCCTGTTCGGCTGAACATCCCAAGGTCGCAATTGATGCGCCCTCGCGGCTGACGGGGACGGGGCTCTTGCGTCCCCTGCACAGGCCGTGTCCGTTAATGCAGGTACCGCGAGACTCGCTTTCCTTGTCCGGCTGCGGTATCTGCTGCCGCAAATTGAGGATCTGCCCATGTCCAACAGCACCACATACGAACAGCCCGGCCCGGTCGAGGAAAGCTGGTCCGATGCCATCTCCTCTGTCGAGGAGATCATCGAGGATGCGCGCAATGGCCGGATGTTCATCCTGGTGGATCACGAGGATCGCGAAAACGAAGGGGATCTGGTGATTCCCGCGCAGATGGCCACGCCAGAGGCGATCAACTTCATGGCGACCCACGGCCGGGGCCTGATCTGCCTTTCCCTGACGGGCGATCGTGTCGACCAGCTGGGTCTGCCGCTAATGTCCTCTCAGAACTCGTCGCGCCATGAGACCAACTTCACGGTTTCCATCGAGGCGCGCGAAGGGGTTTCCACCGGGATCTCTGCCCATGACCGTGCGCGCACCGTGGCTGTGGCCATCGACGCGGGCAAGGGTGCCCAGGATATCGCCACGCCAGGCCACGTCTTCCCTTTGCGCGCCCGCGAGGGCGGCGTTCTGGTGCGTGCTGGCCATACTGAAGCGGCCGTGGATGTGTCCCGGCTGGCCGGTCTGAACCCCTCCGGCGTGATCTGCGAGATCATGAACGACGATGGCTCCATGTCGCGCCTGCCGGAGCTGATTGCCTTTGCGCAGAAACATGGGCTGAAGATCGGGACGATCTCTGACCTGATTTCCTACCGCCGTCGCCATGACAACCTGGTCAAGGTGGAAAAGGAATCTGCGCTGGTGTCCGAGTTCGGCGGTGAATGGGCGCTCAAGATCTACGTGGATGAGACCCAGGGTGCGGAACACATCGTGCTGACCAAGGGCGACATCACGACCGATGAGCCGGTGCTGGTGCGCATGCATGCGCTGGATCCCCTTAAGGATGTCGTGGGTGCCGGGCCGGATGGCCGCGCCGACGAGTTCCGCGATGCCATGAACGTGGTCGCCGAGGAGGGCCGGGGCGTGGTCGTTCTGCTGCGCGACCTGCATATGAAGCTTGCCACGGAAGACGATGTGTCCCCCCACACGCTGCGCCAATACGGGCTGGGGGCGCAGATCCTGTCCTCGCTCGGGCTGCACAAGCTGGTGCTGCTGACCAATTCGCCCAAGCCCAACGTGGTGGGGCTGGAAGCCTATGGGCTGGAAATCACCGGCACCCGCCGGATTGGAAACTGAGGCGCGGAGGCAACCATGGCCGGAAATGAACTTCATTACAGCTTGCCGCGCGGCAAGGTGGAAAAAGCCACCAAGGTGCTGATCGTCGTCGCGCCCTATTACAAGGACGTTGCCGACGAGATGATCGCCGGTGCCAAGGCCGAAATCGAGGCCTGGGGCGCAGTACATGACCTGGTCGAAGTGCCGGGCGCGCTGGAAATCCCCTCTGCGATCTCCATCGCGGGTCGGATGGCGGATTACGACGCCTACGTGGCGCTTGGCTGTGTCATCCGGGGCGAGACGACCCATTACGACACCGTCTGCAACGACAGCTCACGCGGGCTGACGCTGCTGGGGCTCCAGGGCTTTTGCATCGGCAACGGGATCCTGACGGTCGAGAACCGGGACCAGGCCCTGGTGCGCGCCAGGGTGGCCGATCAGAACAAAGGTGGCGGCGCGGCGGCTGCGGCCTTGCATCTTCTCGCGCTTTCGCGCAAATGGGGCGCTCCGAAAAGCGGCGTTGGATTCCGTCCTGCCGCAGACGAGTTTGGCCTTGCCGGGGGAGAACCCTCCGCCTGAGGCACCCTCCAGATCCGATAGGCCTCCGATGAGCGAAGACACCCAGACCCCCGAGCCCGCGCCCCTTTCGGGCAACCAGAAGCGCAAGATGCGCTCGGCTTCGCGTCTTTACGCGGTTCAGGCGCTGTTCCAGATGGAAGCCTCGGGCCAGACGGTCGAACGTGTAATTGCGGAATTCGAAGATCACCGTTTCGGCGCGACCTACGAAGAGGGTGAATACACCGAGGGTGACGTTACGCTTTTCCGTGATGTCATGAAGGGCGCCGTGAACTGGCAGGTCAAGATCGACCAGATGACGGACCGGGCCCTGGTGGCGAAATGGCCGATCGCGCGGATCGATCCGACGCTGCGGGCGCTCTTCCGGGCCGCGGGTGCAGAGCTTCTGGAAGGCGATGCCCCGCCCAAGGTCGTGATCGTCGAATACGTAGGTGTGGCTCAGGCGTTCTTCCCGGAAACCAAGGAGCCGAAGTTCGTCAACGCCGTCCTGGACCACATGGCGCGCGAAGCCCGGCCGGAAGCTTTCTAAGCCTCACAGGCCCCGTTCAATGTGATCGAAGAAGACGCCTGAAACCGGCGTATCCTCTGCATTCTTCGCAACGGATCCCAGAACGATGCCAAGTTTCGGCGCATAGAGCTGTTCAAAGTTGCTGTAGAGTTCGGGGCGATACATCCGCGCCTCGACCACCCAGACGTTGTAGCGGCACTCGCCGATGACGACATTCGCGCTGCGTTTGTAGCTCAGCGTGAAGCGGCCTTTGAAGAGCTCTTCCCCGTCTGAAGACACCGTGTAGCCGCTTTCCCATTTCTTGTCCCGATCCAGCGTTTCGATACCCTGCAGCGGGGCATCGTACCGCATGGTGATCTTCGTCTGGTCCGATGTCAGGCGGGCAGGGACCAGGGGGTGAGCGTAGAGGGTCGTGCTGTCACGCGTCAGTCCACGCACTTCCATTGTCCTGTCTTCGCGCAGGCCTTCGGCGGTACTTGTGTAGTCGATCTGCATGAAAGGGTCCGCACGTGTCAGGCGCAGCGGCGCGTCGTTGACCGGCGTCTGCGGGCAGGACTGGGCCAAGGCCACCGCGGGGCACATGAGGGCGCAAGCGGCCAAGGTTCTCATGACAGGGGGGATCAGATGGGCCAAGCTATCTCCTTCGCATCGGTGCGGGTCAGACTGGGGATGCGGGCGGGCAGGGTCAAGCACGCAAGAGGCGGGGCGCGACGCCGCGTCGCTGCCCAAAAGCCGGGGAGGCCGATGACTTTGGCCCCTTTCTGCACTATCTTAGGCGGGTATGCAGATTCCGGAGGCCGCCATGCCGAAGCTCATCCGACTCTATATCATCCAAGTTGCCATTGGTTTCGCCATCTCAGCGGGCTTCACTGCCGCGCTGGTAGGCTTCGACGTCGCTGGCCTGAAGCACCTTGTGCTGGAAACGCGTGACGGCCCTCTTGCGGCCTTCATGATCTTCTTTTTCAACGGCATCGTTTTCGGGGGCGTGCAATTCGCCATCGCGATCATGGCCATGCGTGACGACGGAACGCCGCGCGGTGGCCTGCGCCAGATGACGCATCAACTGATGCCCATCCGGGTCGAGTCGAAGTCGAAAGAAAAGCGGCGGGCCCGCACGCAACCGTTTGGTTAACGCATTCCCGAGGACCTGTATATACAGGTGGGCGCCAGGTAACCGGACCACGGCCCGGACAGAGCCAGCTCCCTCGGATTTGCTTAAGGCCACCGGAATGTAACCGTTCACGAGAAGGGCAGCACCCGCCACTGCTTCACCTAGGGCTTCGCACCCGGTGGAGCAAGGGGCGTGACCACCGAATTGGCAGAATTTTCCATCCAGCCATTCAGCGCCTTGTCGCCGGAATGGTAATCGGTTCAGCTTTCGCGGCGCTCAGCCTGCTTGTTCTTCCGCTCAGCGCCAATCCTGGCCGGGCTTCAGGCGCCCTCTGTTACAAGAGTATAGCGGGTCAGTTCCTCTTGGGTGAGCAGGTAGATCTGGTCCGGCGGTGTCAGCAGGCCGTGGCTCATCAGCATTGGATCTACGCCCATTTCTGACAGGTAGTTCATGACCATGCCCTGTCCTTCCTGGATGCTTTTGACGGCAGTGAAGGCAGGCAGCAGCGTGTTCTCTCCGAAATAGTGCTGATGGACGCCGATCCGGGCATCTTCATCCGCGATGCGGCTCACGCCGGCCGCGAAAAGGTAGGGGCAAGCGGACAGGCAGACATCCTTGCTGCCCATGCGCGTCGTGAGCCCGGCGTCGCGAATGACACGCCCAAGCGCCAGGGCATCCCCGACAGAGCCGCCCGGTGAATTCAGCCAGATGTCCTGCGGCGGAGCCTCTGCCGATTGGCGGGTCTCGATGCGGGCGGCAATACGCTCTGCATCACCTTCCGCGATGCGTCCGGTCAAACGCCAGCCGCCGTCGCGCTCTTCCAGGACCAGGCGGTCAGGCATGGGGCCGGACGGGCCAGGGCCAGTGTTGGGCAGCTCCGACGGGTCATAGCGGCGGGTCTGATCCCCAGGGCTGACGGGCAGGTCGAAGCCGGGCGCTGAAGGGCCACGGGAGGGCAGGGAGAAGCCCTTTCCGAGATCACCGAGGAAGAGCAAGGCGCAAAGTCCCAGCTGGAACACCAGGACACCGGCCATGATGCGCCGGATGCTGCGGCCTTCTTCACGGGGCGCGCTCATTTCGGCGCTCCGCTGGGTGCTCCTTGCGCCGTCTCAGGCACCTGTTCGGCTCTGGCAGAGGGGCGCTGTGCATGATCGGTGGAAAGGTCCGGGGCCTGTGCGGTCTGACGGCCCGCGATTAGCGCCGCGTCAACATCCCGGGCCGCCGCAAGGGCCGCGCGCAGCTCTGCGATCGTCATGCGATCCTCGATGGGCGCGCCATCCCGGCCGGCGCGGATGGCGCCATGGGTGACGGCCAGGATCAGGACCAGCACGGCCGGAAGCAGGTCGATCGCGATGGCGCCTGCCCAGGAAGGAACGAAGTTGCCCGCATAAAGAATCACGGCGTCAGCGGCAGACACTGGGGTGTATTCGACCTCCGCTGCGGGCTCCATCTGAACGACCTCCTGCGCGGCGGCCTCCAGCGTGGTGGCGCGCTGCGCCAGAACATTCAGGACGGAGGTGATGGTTGCGCCCTGGGCCCCGCGCATCGCTTCGTTGGTTCCGTCAAGTTCCGGCAGGACGACAGAGGCCGAAAGGTCCTGGGCGGCCCTGGCCACCAGAGGCGCCACGGACAGCTGACGCAGTTCTGCCACGATGCCGGCCAGGCGCACGGCCTTTTCACTGAATTCGACGGAGCGTGCCTGCACCGGGCCGGGTTCGACCGTGAGGGCGCGCATCTCGCTCAGAAGCGCATTGCCTTCTGTGAAGGCGGCATCGACCAGCGGGCCCTGTTGCGCGATCTGCTCCTGAAGCGCGGAAAGCTCCTGGCTTTTCTGGCGCAGGACCCGGAAAACCGCTCCCCGGCCTGCAAAGCCCGAAAGGCCACCGTCCGCTTCCTGTTCGCTGAGATCCGCAAAGCTTTGCTGCGCGCGGGCAACGTCACGCTCAAGTCCCTGTGCCGAAAGCGCGATCTCATGCGATCGCTCAAGGGCAGCCTGGTAGTCTTGGACAGTTTCGGCCAGGTGCTGTTCGACGGCGGCAGCCCCGGCAAGGGCGGCGGCGTTCAGCCAGGAAGACATGGCGATGATCGCGAGGGATCCCAGCCCCATCGCGCCCAGCAGGCCGGCGCGCGACCGCGCGGTGCGCATGGCTGGAAAGAGCCGCATCATGTAGGACCAGAACACGAAGATCCCGGTGGAAACCGCGACAGAATAGGCGATCGCGGCGAAGGCCTGCATCGCCCCGTCGCCATCCAGCAGGGAAGAAACGCCGAGGTAGGTATAGATGCCCGAGGCGACCGAGAGCACGCCAAGCGCGGCGCCCGTGAAGGTATCCAGGAAGGCCAGGTGTGATTCCAGCTCGCGGGCCATGCGGGCGTTACGCGCGCCGGACGTCGGGCCTTCGGTGCGCTTCTGATCATCGGTCAAGGTCTTCTCCCCACAGCGTTCCGCCGGGCCAGAGGCGCGGCATTGTCCCGATAGATAGGTGTTTTCCGTGCCGGCACCATGGTACTTGCACTTGTTCACGTATTGTTCAGAATGCCCGGATGCCCATTACACCGCTTGCTCCCGACCCCGCAGATCCCCAACCCGGCCAGCTTCTTGCCCGCGGCACCTGTCGCATGCTGGCCAGTCACGACTTCGCCTGCCTGGAGGAATTCGTGCCCGAGCGCGGCAAGCGCATGGACGTGCTGGCCCTTGGTCCCAAGGGAGAGCTCTGGTGCATTGAGTGCAAGAGTTCGCGGGTGGATTTCACCTCTGACAGCAAGTGGCAGGGCTACCTGGAGTGGTGCGATCGCTTTTTCTGGGCGGTGGGGGCGGATTTTCCGCTGGAGCTGCTGCCAGAGGAAACCGGGCTGATCATCTGCGACGCCTATGGCGGAGAGATCCTGCGCATGCCGGAAGAAAGCAAGCTCGCCGGAGCCCGCCGCAAGAGCATGACGCTCAAGTTCGCACGTGATTCAGCGCGCCGCCTGCAAGGCTGGCGCGATCCGCGGCTTTAGCGCCGCTTCTTGCCGCGTGCACTGCGCGCAGCCTGAACCGCGGCAAGGATTTCCTCGGCGATTTCTTCGGCTTCCTCGGGATCGAAATCCATCGGAATCTCCATACTGCCTGCCTCGATGAAAAGGCGGACCATACCGGCGTCGGTCGGGCCGATCTGGAGATTTGCTTCGATATCGCGTTCTGTGTCGATTCCCATGGCACTGCTCCCGGATTGATCGGCATCCGCTACAGGGCAGCGCCAGATTTTTCAAGACCCAGGATGACCCGGCGGCTGGCTGTCATTTTTCCGTCAAGAGGGACTTGCATTCGCCCGGAGGCATCGGTAAGTCACCCCCCACGTGCCGCCTTAGCTCAGTTGGTTAGAGCGCTGGATTGTGGATCCAGAGGTCCCCCGTTCAAACCGGGGAGGCGGTACCAATAAAATCAGACACTTAGCAGTCGTTTTCGGTCGGTCGACACAGGCGGTTGGAAAGTGGTTGGAAAGTGAACTTTCCAACCTTGCTCACCGCCTGCTGCGCAGCTGGACCACGGACGCGATATTCTTCTCCCGATTCCTCAGGTAGCGGTCCGTTGTCGCCACGTTCTGGTGGCCTGCGGCATCGCGCAGAATCGTCGGATCGATGCCTAGCGAACTTGCTTCGCTGAGGGCGCCGGCCCGGGTGTCCATCATCTTCACCTCCTCTGAAATACCGGCAGCGCGCCGGCAGCGGATGAACGCCTGCGTCCAACCATCGCGTGTGTAAGGCATCCCCGTCCGTTCCCCGACAATCACGGGGCCAGCTCGGTTCTGCGAGCCTAGGATCCGCAGTCGGTGCTGCAGCTCCGGGGCGTAGGTCATGTCGAAGAAGAGCGGTTCGGGCATCGACTTCCGCGTCTTCGAGATCGTCTTCCGGAAACCCGACAGGTCGTCCTCGAACATTTCCCAGGTCAGGCCGTCCTGCCACCGCTCGTAGGTTTGGGGCAGGTGCATCTGACGTCGGTTGCGGGCCAGTTCGCGGACGATGCCTGCCTCGTCGGGGGAACACTCCAGCCACTGCCCGCGAACATCGACCGCCCGTAGGGCGAAGACCCACTGGAAGAGCAGCCCGGTCGCGAAGGCGAAGAGGCCTTGCTCATCGGCCTTGTCGACAATCGCGCGGATCTGCTCCTGGGTCGGGGCCTTCGACTTCTTCGGCGCAGACTCGATCCGCATGCCGGCGAGGGTCTGGGCGACTCGCGCAGCGGCCTCGTTCTCGATCAGCGAGCCGTAGTTCGCCACGATCCGCAGGTGCGTGAAGATCTTCTTCACGTAAGAGGGCGTGCGGCCGCGGTCGAGCATCCCGTCGCGCAGCTGACAGAGCACCTCGTAGTTGGTTCCAGAGATCATCGACGGGCCGATAGCCTTCTCGAGCTTGCCTATGTAGATCAGATAGCTCTCACGGGTGTTGGCCTTCACCTTGTGGATCGGGCTGAAGCGGTCGGAACGATAGCGCTCGATCAGCCAGGCCCAGGTCCCGGTGATAGGTTCCCGGCCTGCCGGGTTGAAGAACTCGTACACCTCCCGGGTCAGCTCGCGGCAGCGTCGCGCGCGCTCTTGGTCCCGGCCGTCACCGTCTTCGCCTACAAGTCGCTCTCGCTTCCCTGGGTAGCCCTCCTTTACGGCTTGGGCTGGGGGTTTCCAGTAGAACAGGTTCTTCGAGCGGGTCCTCCCCGGCGCGTAGTCCGGGTCGGACCCGTCCCATAGGGCGTCCTTGAATTTCATCGGTGTCCTCCGTGATCAGAGCTCATTGAAGTCGATGACCATCGGCTCTACCGCTGGTTCAGGAGGCGCGGCCTCAGGTACCGTGCGGCGGTTCTCGAGCCAGGCTTCGACGTCGGCCTTGATGTAGATGTTGAGGAGGGGGTCTCGCTTGGGGAACCCCTCAGCCTCCAGGTTGCGGCGCCGGTCGCTGAACCGGCGCTTGCTCATGCCTAGGAACTGGGCCGCCCAGGAGATGTCCCCACAGGCCGTTTCGACTGTCGCGAAATCACGCATCGAACCAGCCCTGCGGGGGCGGGTCGTGATGTCGGGGCTGCTGAAGCGCTACCTGAAGTCGCGGTTCGGGATGTCCCCTGAAGAGTACCTCGAGAGGTGGGGCCTACTTGATGACTACCCCTTCGTGACCAAGAACTTCTCCGAGAAGCGGAGCCAGATCGCGCAGGACTCAGGCCTCGGGCATTAATGGACCCGCTGGAACTCCCGCAACATCTTCTTCAGCGCATCTAGCTGGAGCAGGAGCGCGTGCTGCTGACCATGGTGGGGCACCGTGCTTCGGATGACCTCTTCCAGGGAAGCGAATAGGTCATCCATGAGGTACGCCCTCAATCTCGGTGGTGACCACCGTGTCGAGCCAGTCTGTGGCGATCTGCACCCCGAGTAGGAACGCCTCCAGAGCCTCGCGGCTCTGGAAACTCTCACACCGGACGGCGCCGATCCGGTTCAGCTCGGAGAACCGCCTCTCGCCACCTTCGTAGGCGTCGACGGCCTCCATCCCACAGACGAGTATCGCCTCATGCGGCGAGCGCTCCGGGGCTATCGGTCGTTTCATATATCAGGTCCTTTTTCTGGGCTTTGACAAGAGAACCCTTCGGCTTCAGGCCTACGACGCAGGGCGTCGGGTCCAGGAACCGGAGGTCGTGCTCATCACCGTCGATCACAGGGTATCCGAAGAGTGTGCCCTCGGGGCGGTCAGTGATGGCGGCGATGTGCATCCCAGCCGCGAGCACAGCGCGCGCCTGGTGCTGGTTCCGCTCGTTGAGCGAGAACGTCAGGTGGTAATTCTGGGGCGTTCACGAAACATCCTTTGGTGTTTCTTCGATCGTCGAGGATCGAAATACAGCCTTCGACCACCGACACGCCTGTGACGTGATGGAAGGCGCCGAGGACCAGGTCTTGGTCGTTCATGTCAGATGCTCCTTGTTCAGGGATTTGAGGACGTCGCGGATCATCTCCGGCGGCAGGTCCTCCATGAGGGTATTGGAGATCACATCCGTCCAGGTGGCCGGCATGTGTTCGTCGAGCAGAATCTCGACCAGTTCTTCGACCTCCTCCACTGTGACCTCGTCCGTCGTTCCGAAAGAGAAGTCCGGAACGCCTTCTGGATCGTGCTGGGGCACCTCGCGGTTCAGCTGGATGACTTCGAAGTGGTGCGGGTTGACACAGAGAGGCGTCGAGCAAGTCTGCTGCAGCCGGAACTCGACCGACGGCTGTTGGGTCAGCTGGATAAGCAGGCGGGGGACCCGATGCTCTTTGCCGTTGTACTGGATGACACCGACCGGGAGGTCGGAGCGAATTTCGAGATAAGGGAGGTTGTCCCGCCCTCGACGCTTCGTTGCTCTGGGAGTATTGCTGTTCCCTCTGGAGGTTCCCGTCCAGGGGAGGCAGTCAGGCCCGAGATCCTCAAGCGGCTTATTCCCGAGCGCGATCTGCTCGAGGAGAGGCTCACCCGAACGCTCGGCGAGCCGCTTTGCGAGAGTGGTCAGCTTCATTGGCCCAGGTCCTGCAGTAGCCGCTCTTTGACGCCCGCGTGGCGCTTGCGCAGAGCGTTGTGGGTGAAGCGGTTCAGCTTCATGAAGCGGAGGGGGTCGGTATTGTCGACCTGATCCGCTAGCTTGACCCGGATCACACGCCGATTGCCTGGCTGGAGTTGGGAGTGCAAAGTCGCCCTTGAGAAGAGGTTCTGGATCGTCATGGGGTAATCCATCGGACAGAATACCCTCCAAGAGCTCGAGAATTGAGGCGCAGAGGGGCAAGTCGGGATTTTATGGGGTAGGGGTGCTGAGTGGGGGAGATGGCGCTCTGTGCGTCGATTTTTGCGAGGGGCGCTTGTGCCGGGGCCAGGTCGAACCCCACAGGGGCGGTTGTGTAGGCCTCGGCCGGTTTGGCGCGGAAGGTCATCAACTCGAGGGTCTGCGTATCGGGCAGGGTCCGGATGTGGGCCAGGGTGGTTTCGTAGACCTCGGCGAAGGTCTCGTGGATGTTCTCGACGTTCTACCGGATGATGTGCGGCCGCTCGCTGTCCAAGGTCGAGACGAACAGCGTCGGGTTCGCGTAGGGGGGCGAGCACGTCGGTCAGGCAGGTCTTCAGGTCTTTGAGGGCTTTCACTGGATCCATTGTACTTCTCCGGTTTCGACGAGGGTGTCGAGCGTCGCCTACAATGGGTGATTGGAGCGGGGAATGTGTAGTCCCACTTCGCGAAGTGGGTTCCTCAGGGCCGAGCACCACTGTGAGCGAGCCTCAGAAACTCGGGTCTAGGAAAGGGGGGACGGCGGTTCCCGTCTCACGTCTCACGAAGCCCAGGGGAGGGGGCGGGATCGCAAAAGCGTGGTGCGCTACATCCTGTTTTTCTTTTATAAGAATAATAGGATTTCGCGAAATTAGAATTTCTCGCGGGGCTAGTAAGTTCTTGTAGGGCACCACTGTTTCTAACTTCTCCTTAGATCATCTTTTTTTCATCTTGAGGCTTGGTCTTTGAGAGAAAGAAGAAAAAGAAAATAGGAAAAATAGCCATTTTTATCAATAAAAACAGTTACTTAGATGGGTTTTGGGGCGTGCGCCACGAGGGCGTATTGCTGGCCGAACCCGATCCGGAGCCCACCAAAACGGTTCGAACCTGAACCAGACCCTAGAACCGCCCCAAATGGCCCTGATACGGGCTTTGGATCGCAAATATCTGATTTCATTGGATTTTCCTCGGATCTGCGATATTTCTCGCTCCGGTTGCATTTCTCTTCTTCTTTACAGCTTCTTTCCTCAAAAAATCGGCGAGGCGGGCTCAGGAGGCGATTTTGCTCCCGACCCCGACCCCGCCGCAGTCGACGAAATGCCTACGTGCAGGCGACACGCAGGCGGGGCACACACGCGGAGGCAGTCGCGTGTATCTCGAAAAAAGTCCCAAAATCCGCCTCACGCGGAAACATTGGAACCCTGGGGCTCACGTCCGTGACGTGGGCGGAGGCAGATGCCTGGGCAGACCCACGCGCTTAGCGCGTGGACCAGCGTTTCGCGGGCCCCTGGCCGCGGGGCACGGGCGCGGCGAACCGGGTCCCGGGCTTGTCCCGCTCGGGCACGAAGGGGGCCTTGCGGCTGGCCCGCTTGGCCCAGCCGGGCTTGGCTCCGGATGTGGGCTCGGGGTCGGAGGCGGCGAAAGCCGCCTCGCGTTCCCGCTGGACCCGGGCGACTAGCGCCCGGGTTTCGTCGGAGGGGCGGGGATTAACCGGCAGCAGCAAGGGCCACCTCCTCGGCGCGGCGTTCCATTTCGGCAAGCACCGCGTCCCGCATCTCAATCAACTGGGCATCGGTCCAGCTGGTCAGGTCAAGGCTGACGAGGTGGTAACGGTAGCCGCACTACATTGCACCCCGCATGCTGGCCTTAGAGGTTAAGGCGAGATCAGCGATTGCGCTGGCGATGATGTCTTTCTCTTCCATTTCGTTGGTGTCAGGTTCAATTATTGAACCTCAGTTTCTATTGGACACACCTCGCCCGGCGGCTTCGCTGGCCTCGTGTCGGGTCCGGTATGTAGTGCCCCAGACCGGATCGTTTCCGGCCTCTCTGACTGAGACCCACTAGACCCTTTTTATAGGCACGCGGGAAGAGTGGGTTGCTACTATGCAGTTGTTATTGCTGGGGAAATTTCAGAATTTCAGAATGAACCAATTTGGTTGAGTGCTCACGCTTTGAAAGCTCTGTTTGAGCTCATCATGCGGACGTTCGTAAGCGGCGTCTGCGCCCCCGCGGAGTTCAGCTTGCCGGCTTGAGTTTCACGGCAGGAGCTCGTCGAACCGGTGCGCAGGAAGGCCTGCCGCGATCGCCTCAAGCGTCGCCTTGAGATAGATGGTCGGCGAACTTGGTGACGAGTACACGCGCGATGGCGCCCTCAGTCGGTAGCGCGCCCTCGATCAGGTGGGCGGGGGCCGGAGCTTGGGTGATCCCTTCGGCGCAGGCACGACAGGCATACTTAGACCGGACCGTCACCCTCTCGCACATGCAGGCATGTGCTGCTGGTTAGAGGATGACGCGGAGCTGGGCCGGTACGATTTCCAGCCTCCCGCTCCGGTCGTCTCGCCAGAGGTTAGCTTCCAACACGACGCCGATCCGGTGCATCGAGCCGCAGCCGCACGGACACTCCAGGCTGGCCGGCTCGATCACCTGCTCAATCCGGGGAAGTCCCTCGGGCAGATCGCCTCGGTTTCGCCGGGCGGTCTTGGTTCGTCGCGGTCCGGATGAGGCCGGGGCCACTTCGGTTTGCTGTGCCTCTACCTCGGCGAAGGCAGTTTCCGGATCCTCGAGCGCCATCTGCCGATCGTCCTCGCTGAGCCTCTCGGACTTCTTGCCATGCACGAACTGGTTGAGCTCGGTGACGAGATGCTCGAGGCGCTTGTTGGCTTCCCTGAGTGCATCGCGCTCACGCAACGCGGCCAGAACAGCTTCGCGTTCGTCTTCCGGGATGGCCGACAGGTCGACGGATGGGGCGCTGGATATGGCGGGATGATACCCTGCTCCCGTCCCCGGCAGGCAGGCTTCCCGCTCCTGAGTCATTCTGCCACAGCCGGGCGGCGCGTCCCCAGGGACCGCACCCGCCGCCGATCCAGCCCGGCGAACAGCGCCTCGAACTGGGCGCGGTTCAGCGTCATTGCCCGATCCCGGATCGCGGGCCAGGTGAAGGCGCTCTCTTCCAGCTGCTTGCAACCCATAACGAGGACGCTGCCGTGCCGGAACAGGATCTTCATTCGGTCCGCGCGCTTCGCCCGGAAAACAACGACCGTCCCGGTGAACGGATCCTCGGCCAGGGTCGACTGAACTGGGGCGGCCGGGCCATCACGTCCCAAACGAAATCTACCCACTGCCCGGCAGGGGCATGCGCCGCAGGCGCCCGAGAGGGGGCTTCGTCGCCACCAGGATGCGGACGCCTTGGGGTGGCATCAGCATGTCGGTGCTTCCAGAGCATGCACGATCGCGGCGATCCGATCCGCCTGCGTGTTGGGCGACAGCCCGATCTGCATCGCTCCCCTGATGATCCAGATCAGCTCGGGCGTCGCGCTCGTCGGCTCGTTCCTTTCGGCCGGGTCGCAAACGATCAGCGCCATGCAGACCAGCACGCCGATCTCCTCGGCGGGGAGAACCAACTGTCCGTGCTTTGCCTGGCGGCGCCAGGCCGAGAGCTGGTTCGAAAGGGCGGGAAGCCGACATTCGCTGCGCCCTGGACGAACGGCGGCTCAGCGGGACAAAGCAGGCATTCATCACTATGGTTTGAGTGTCCGCAAATACTTACTCAGGATGCCCGACATTCTGGGGTGCATCATCGCAGATTTCATACCATGAGGGTTTTTCGCCAACGAATTCGTGTAATTGATTCACAAGGTCCAGATCGCCATCCAGAGTGTTCGCGGCAATTGGAAAACTGTCTTCAGCCGATAAAATCTCACCCAAGGACGTGCCACAGATTTTGCAGAAGCAGCGCGGGTAGATGTAGGGCGCAACCGGCTCGAACACCTGCACGCAGTCTTTGCCTGATATCCATTTCACGTCTTCGCCTTTGACAAATGCAATCGCACTTGCGCCAACTTTTCGGCACCGCGAGCAGTGGCAAGTTCCGACAAATGAAGGTGGGTTTGCCAGCTCAAATTGAACGGCTTGGCAGCAGCAACTTCCTTTAATCATGGTGGTCTCACTTTCTGTTTAAAGCACCGTCCTGTCATGTTTTCTGAGCGCGATAAATATGGCATGCTGACAGCATAGTGGCAGCATAAGGCGAAGGGGTGTGATCATGCGCAAGGCAGAGCGCCTGTTTGAGATTGTTCAACTGCTGCGGCGCGTGAGTGGCCCTGTCTCTGCTGAAAAGATCGCGCAGGAACTAGGGTCGTCGAAGCGCTCGGTATATCGCGATATCGCGGCCTTGACGGCGCAAGATGTCCCGATCCGTGGTGAGGCTGGTATCGGATATGTTCTTGAAAGAGGCTTTGACATGCCGCCGTTGATGCTGACCTCGGACGAGTTGGATGCCGCTGTTTTGGGCGCGCATTGGGTTGCCAGCCGGGGGGAGCCAGACTTGGCAAAAGCTGCGCTCAACCTGTTGGCTAAGATCGAGGTGATGGTGCCTGAACGGTTGCGCGGGCATGTATTGGAACCTGCAACCAGCATCGCCCCGGTAAGCCCGACTGCAGAGACAGTGGATGCCGCACTGCTGCGAAATACCATCCGTGCCCATAGAAAGCTGGCACTGGTCTATCGTGACGGAAACTGCACGCATACCAGTCGTGTGGTTTGGCCTGTCCTCCTGGGCTATAGGGATGAGGGCCGTATTCTGGCCGCGTGGTGCGAGTTTCGCGGCGGGTTTCGTTACTTTCGCACCGAGCGCATGATTTCGGCGGAGCCATTGGAACAGCGGATACCGGAGAATGCACGGGCGCTGCGGACCCGGTGGCGGTGTGCGATGGACCTTGAGCGGGAGAATTTTGTGGCTTTGGATCAAGGTTTTCAGCGCGGCCTTGAAACCGAGTAACTCAAAAGCCGACATTCGTGCGTTGCGCAGCATCAGTCAAGGTGGGCTCAAAGCGGCCGATCTCCGCGTCGCGGCGAACCGCTCTAACCTGGCCACACAGGGCTGTCATGAACGGCCCAAAGCCGACCTTGGCCAGGATCACCGTTGCCGCAGCGCGGCTTCCCAATACCGGACCTTCATGGCACCGCGCAGCAAGGTCTAGGATCCCGAGGTCCGCATTGCGGGACGCAAGCAGTCGTTCGGATTTGACCAGTTGGCTACCGCCAATGAACGACCCTATCATGTTGACTACGGGGTGCCTTTGGAGGCACGGTGCGGCCCCACATCTCTTGAGTGAGGAATACGCCATGGAATGGTTCGACTATGAAATTGACGTCCACGGAGCAGTTTTAATCCCGGCTCGAGATCGCCTTGGCACCGCAAGCCTAAGTGAGGCCGAAATTGACTCCCAGATCGTGGAACTTAAAAAAGACCTTGATCGTGTCGCAGAGGCGATGAAGTCGGCGGTTCGCAAACAACAGGCTCAGCCTCCAGTATGACAGGTGCTTCTCCCCTAGCCGTGGCTTAGTTCGGCTGCCAGCCCAAACGCGACATTCATGCAGGGCGCGGCGATGTCTCTGCTGCAAGCGCGAAGGGGTTCCCGTTAGCGGACCTTCAAGGCTGCTCAGCTGGCCCTGAGGGTGCCGCGCCTTGTTTCAAGGTCAGCGAAGCGCAGATAGCGCCATTTGCAAACTCGGCCGTTTGAAGCAACCAGGTGAGGTTTACGTTGCGGCACGGTCCGCCGTTCCGGTCGTTCGCTGCGACTGCGAGGTTTTGCGGGACGAAGCGGACATTCGTTTATTCGACAAATCTCTTGAATTTCGATATCTGTGTGGGAAACGATGCCGTAGCAGGGAACCAGCTACCCATGCCAATGCCATGGACATATCGACACGCTTCCAAGGAATGGCGCGCCTTCCTCGATGATGTGAAAGAGCGCATGTCCCTTGAGTCCGACAACATGGCGTACACGGCGGTCGATGCGGTCCTACAGGTGTTTCGGCGTCGTTTGAACGCTCAAGAGGGTTTGGAATTCGCAAGTGTCCTGCCAAGCGTTCTTCGTGCGATTTTCGTGCACGACTGGGATGTTACGGGACCCCGCGCTGAATTTTACGACCGCGAAAAGCTCCTTTCCGAGGTCAAAGCGGTGAGGGTGAACCACAACCTAACGCCGGACAATGCCATTGAGGCAACGGCATGGGCGGTTCGGCGAACCACCAACCGGAGAGACTTCGAGCGAGTGTTAGCGAAGCTACCGGCCGAGGCGCGCGACTTCTGGCAAGTAGATGTCGCCGATCCTGCCGAGCTAGAGCAAAGGATCATCTAGCTGCTTTGCAGCATCTGTCACTCTGGGCTCAAAGCGGCCGATCTCCGCGTCGCGGCGAACCGCTCTAACCTGGCCACACAGGCTGTAATGAACGGCCCTGAACGGACATTCGATGTTTTGATGGGCGCTGCGGCGCGGATTCACGGAAGCGGCCGTTCGGGCCTCGGCGCAGCATTTCCAACAATCCGAGCTCGGCAGTGCGGGACGTAGCGGCCGTTGGCCGCGCTTGCGACATCTCTGTACCCGAACGTCGGCGATGCGCAGTTCGCTACCCCTCGCGCTGAACCCATTGCATGCCGTTTAGGCCCTGGAAGCCGTCGATCGAGAGGGCGCGCTGCTTGACGCCTACCTGCCGCCGTTCACCGGCTTTTACCTGTTCTAGCCGGGGCGGCGGAACCAGCCGCCAAAGTTGCGCGCGATGATCGAACATTTGCGCACCTGGTGCGAAAGCACGTTATAGCCCTTTCGGAAGATGCCGCTCGCGCAGTCGCCTACGGAGAGCCGGGCAATCCAGGCCGAAGCATGGTACCCGGTTTGGGGTAGCGGAGGGGGCTTTGCGGGGCGCGCGGCTGGGTCCGCGGCCTCAAGGACGCAGGAGATACGGCTCCTGCGACGCTTCTCCCGTCGGCGCCAAGGGCTGGGACCCATCGTGCGGCTGCGCGGCGGTCGGAGAGTGGCGCCCCCCCATACTAACAGCCCAAAATTACCATGCGTCGAAATTCCTGTCTCAGCCCTGCCGCGGTCACACCGATTGGGCGTTGACGCAGCGGGCGTTGCGCCGCTCGACCTTGAACAGCAGGACAAGCGATGCGGTGAGCAGCAGCGCGGCGTTGAAGGGGTGAATGGCAAGCGCCGCGCCGCCAGTGGCGGCCAGACCGACCTGCCCCAAATACAACACGAGGAGGGCACAGGCCCACCGTGCGAAGCCCCGCAGCCGCCGCACGAGGAGCGCGTATCCGGCAAGCCCCAGAACGGGCAGTGAAATGATACCGCCAACGATGGCGTGTGCCCCCCAGCCGATCTCGCCGTAGAGAGCCTGGCCGGCCAGCAGGAATTGCAGGCCCAAAACCACCGGCAAGCTGCGCGCGGCGACGGTGAAGGGCGCAGGTGTCCCGGACGAAAGATCCCTGAAAGTGTCGTGGTTGCTCGCGGTCATGCTCATGCCACCTCTTGTCCGCGCGTTGCCGGCGTGGCGGCGATGAAAGCGTCCAGCGCATGTGCATAGCCCTCGGCAGCCTCAGCCAGCTCGGCCGCGCTCAACTTGTCCGCACCGAACGTGATGTAGGGGGCGTGCCACGGCAAGCCGCAGCGACGGGTCGTGGCCTTGAGCGGGGTAAAGATCTCATCGATCGTGAAGTGGTTCGCCCCGCCCCGCCCATAGGCGCCGGGGGTGTTCCCCGCGGTGGCCGCGACCATCAGCGGTGTTCCCGCCAGCCGGTCGCCTTCGTCCTCGGCAAACAGGTAGAACATGCGGGTGAGGACGCTGTCCTGCCAGGCCTTCAGCAGCGCGGGGGTGGAATACCACTGCACCGGGAATTGCAGAACGATCCGGTCAGCCGACAGAAGGCGCTGCGCCTCGGTGCCGGCCTCGGTGAACATGTCGATCACGCCGTCCGGGTAGAGGCTCTGCATGTCGACGACCTCAACTCCGGGGAGCGCGGCGACGCGGTCGCATAGTGCGAGGTTTGCATGCGACTGCGCGATGTCGCGGTGGAACAGAAGTATGAGAGTGCGGGACATGGCTGCCTCCTTGGGATGAAGATTGACCTCAGGATGGCGCTCCAATAAAAATTACTCCAATAGATATCAGGTATAGGATATTATCAATCCCATGAATTTAAGGGCCGTCGACCTAAACCTCCTCGTGATCCTTGATGCCCTTCTGGCAGAAGCGCATGTCAGCCGTGCCGCCCAGCGGCTGAACCTCTCCCAACCTGCCGTTTCAAGTGCGCTCCAACGCTGTCGCGCATTGTTCGACGACCCTCTCCTCGAGCGGGGGTGGGGCGAGATGAAGCTGACACCAAGGGCAGAAATGCTACGCGGACCGATCCGTGACGTGCTGGCTCAGGTAAAGCACTTGCTCGACCCGCCCGAGACCGAGCTTTCCGAGCTGGTACAGGTTGTGCGGATCAGCGCGGCCGATGCACCGACGGCCCTTCTGGCGCAGCCTCTGATCGAAAAGCTGGCCCGAACGGCACCCAACATCTCGATTGTCTTCAAGCCATGGCTCGGCCCCGACGTCGTCGCGCGGGAACTGACGAATGGTGAGACTGACCTTGGCGTCGCGCTCTTCGACCGGCCGGTCGATCACATCGAAGCGGAGACGCTGTTTGAGGCGGACTACGTTGTCGCAATGCGCAAAGAACATCCCGCGGCCGAAAGCTTCTGCCTCGAAAGCTGGTTGGCATGGCGGCATATCGTGGTGTCGGGCCGGGGCGAGCGTCATACCCCGCTCGATGATAGCCTGCGGGCCATCGGCCTTTCGCGCCAGGTCGGCCTCGTGGTCCCGTCTTTTCAGCTCGTCCCTGCGATCCTCTCCACGACCGATCTGTTCGCCATGCTGCCCCGCAAGTCATTCGAGGCGCACCACGGGGGCGACCTCGTCGGTGTTGCCCCGCCGCTCGAAGTCGATCGCTTCCCACTTCATCTCGCGTGGCACGACAGGAGTAGCGATGACCCGGGCATAGGCCATGTGGCCGGGATCATCAGGGCGGTCCTGGCCGCAGAAGGCGGCGAGATCATCAACTCCGGTAACGGATGAAGGCCCATCGTGTAAGCGCTTGGCGTCGTGCTGCGTCTTGCACGAATGCTTCAGAAGGGCTGGGAGCGGACGAATGCACCAGCAGCGAAGCCTTGGCATGATTCCGGTCACTCTGGGCTCTTTCGTGCCGTTCGCCGCGCTTGGCTCGAATGTCCGGTGAGGGCCGTCAGCGTCCGCAGTCCTGGCGCGCTAGGGCGAGCGGCCTGCCGCGCCGCCTCAGATCTGCTTGGAGCCCTCTGCCGTCATTGAAACTGGTGGCGGGGAGGCTTATGTTCGTCGAGCCAAAGACGGAGATTTATGCACAGAGGCTTCGATTGACCCGCATGTAGCGGCATCGCTCGGCACATGGATGCCGAGCCTTTTTGCATGATTTCTGTGGAGTTCTCATGAAGAACGCAAACGTTGTAATCCGGCCCTTTGACGCGGCAACGGATCTGAAAATACTGTCGACCATCTGGTTCGAAGCCTCTCTGGAGGCGCACCCCTTCATCGGTGAAAAACGGCTGACGGAACAGCGCAGGTTGGTCGAGGAGGTGTATCTGCCGAAGGCGGAGACCTCCGTGGCCTGCCTTGACGGAGACGCTGTTGGCTTCATCAGCCTTCTGGACTGTTTCATCGGCGGGATCTTCATCGCGCCGGGCTGGCAGGGTCACGGGATCGGGCGCACGCTTATCGCCGATGCCCTGGCCCGGAAGGGCGAACTGTCCCTTGAGGTCTATACCCACAACGAACAGGCCGTCCGCTTTTACAAGAGGCTCGGATTTCAGGAGGTGTCCCGGCGCGCGGTCGATGACTTCGGGTTCCCGTTCCCGAATGCGGCACTCCGTATCAAGACCTGCGAAGAGGTCTGGCAGGGCTATTCCTTCCTGCCAGACCACCTTCGCGAAGCTAGGGGGCGACCCCTTTGTGGCCTTTCAGAGCCGTTCCAGCGCGGTCGTGACTGTCTCAGCTAACACTTCAGCAGGCTGTGTGCCGTCAAGCCTCAGAACCGGAGCAGTTTGTGCTTTGAGCCAGCGTTCATGCTGCACCAGATTGCGTCCTGTGAACGAGGAGTCATCATAGCGAGATGCCCAGTCACGGAATGCCAGATGGCCTTCATACATGTCGCCACCAGGGAGAATACGATCACCATGTCTTTGTGCCTCTCGGCTCTCCAGACGTCGTAGCCGTATCGCGGTAGGTGTATATAGGAAGGCTATGATATCGACCTGCTCAATCAGGATATCTCCCCAGCCCATAAAGGAACCTGACAAAACCCAACCATCCGTCTGGGATTGCCGCTGTTGGATCAAGCGGACCCGATCTTCTGGCGGGCGCTTTGTTGTGAACGGTAGGTCTGTTGGTATCCAATAGACGTCGTCTACGTCCAGCAATGGAACACCCATCTGCGCGGACAGTGTCGCGCCAAGCGTCGAGACGCCCGAGCATGAAGCTCCGATCAAATATATTCTTGGCACGTCAGTCCCGCCATTAGCATTCAAAACCATGAGGGCGATAGCGGTGCGCGTCACCTTCTGCAATGTCCGCTTCGTCCCGCACAGCAGACCTTGGGGCCCCGCCAGGGTTCGCAAGTGCGGCGAACGGCTGCTTTGGTGGGCCGGGCTGCAGCATTCTGATCCGAGGCTGAATGTCGGATATGGGCCGTGAGCGGCGCCGCTCGATGGGCGACCAGGCGCTTGTCCCTGCCGCGCAGCGAAGGTCGGGAACGAGCCCTTACCTACGCCGATCCCTTTTCTGATACTGTGAACTCTGACTGTCTGAGACCTGAACGCCAAAATTCAAGAATGGCCTGTGCGTTCTCTTCCACATTTGCTTGACCATTCACTTCGATATCATAAACCCGACCGGCATGAATGGTGTGATAGTCTTGTTTTGCACTGCCGAAAGGACGGTCACCTCGGGCAAACTCGCGAGCTTTCAATTCTTCCAATTCGCAATGCAATCCCACAAAAAGGACATCGAAAGGTGCCAGCAAGTTCTTCAGCTCAGGAACCCAGTCAGGTGTGTCAAGAATGTGCTCTACAATCAAATTGTTACCTGCTTTAGCACATGCAGCAAGCGAAGCATGAAAGCCAGCAAAGAAGGGCTTACGCAAGTCAGACCACAGAAACTCTTGGCGATCTATTCGGTCTGTCGGCAGAACACCGCTGTCGCGTAGGTGGTCTATAGAAATGTGCCAGAACGGCAACTCTACTAGTCCTTGGATCGCCTTAGCCGTTGTGGATTTTCCGCTACTTGACGGGCCATGCAGTATAATAATCTGACCATACATACTGACCTCCGGAAACGTCGACGCAGTAACTGGTATACGTGGTCAATGGATAGAGCGGAACGGCAACTTCGTCCCGCACTGCTGACCTTCACTCACGAAAAATGCTGCGCGATGCACGAATGGCTGCTTTGGTGACAGTGCGTTGCCGCATCCACGGTCGCTTCGAACGGCAGGTCTGGGCCGCGAGCGGCGGGCGCTGCGTCCCGCCAGGTGTTCGGCTCGCTGCGTCGCCGCAAGTCTGCTCCCGGCCCATACCGGACGTTCGGTCTTGCTGGGGCGGATGTCCGTCATTGAGGGCTACGCTCTGCAATTCTGGATATCGCCCGCTGATAGCGCGCATCCTATCTCGGCCAGGCCTAGGGGCAATGAGTGAATCCAAAGAAAACGGCACTCGGGCTGCCATTCAAGGTAGCTTCGGTGAGCGCCTCACCCCTGGTGGTCGTCAGATGGTAATCACCGGGGCCGATCGTGTCGGCCAGCCCGGCCTCGAACTTCGGTCCGATCACACGGCCTCAGACCACGGCGATGAGGGCCAGCAGAGCCAGCCCCCACAAACCACCGATGACCAGATGCTTGCGCTGGATGGTCATCGCGCGGCCTCAGTCTTTCATGCTGTGGCTGCCGTGATCCATGGACCCGTGGTCATGGCCTTTGGCGTTCATCTTGCCGATCATCAGCGGGACTTCGACCTCTCCGGCCCGTTCGAAGGTCAGCTTGACGGTGACGGTCTCACCCTCGACCAGCGGTTCTTGCAGTTCCATGAACATGATGTGGAACCCGCCGGGCTTCAGTTCGACCGTTTCTCCGGCAGGGATCGGCAAGCCATCGGCAAGTTCGCGCATCTTCATCACGTCGCCCTCCATCGCCATCTCGTGCACCTCCAAATGTCCTGCGACGGATGAAGACGCACCAATTAGACGGTCGTCCTCGGCTCCCGTGTTGGTGATGGTCATGAAGCCACCGCCGACAGGCGCGTTCGGCAGGGTCGCACGGGAAAATCCGCCCGAGATCTCAAGCGCGCCGGCCGTGACGGCGCCCATGGCGTGATCCGACACCGAACCATGCCCGTGGCCGCCCCCACCCGCGACGACCGTGACCTTCGGCGCGGGGTTCGGCACGTCATGCGAGCCGCTGGTATCGGTCCAGTCGGCCGTGCCGTTGGCGCAGGTCTGAATTGCCGGGAAAAAAAGCACTGTTCCGGGCGCGACATCCGGACCGAAGGTGCCCCGGACCGAGAACTCGTCATACCAGGCATCCGGCAGATCGCCGCCGGACCAGGTTACCTCGCGCAGGCCCTCAGTCATTTCGCGGCCATGGTTGTTGTAGGGCATGGCATAGGCGCCGGTTGCGGTCGTCAGCTCCCACCCGGCCTTCGGCATCGGCTTTGCGGCATAGAAACCATCTGGCAGCGCAATATGAACGGTGTGGGTCGCTTCTCCCTTACAGCCATGGGGCACGCGGAGGGTGATCTTCACAGTCTCGCCAGCCTTAACCTCGTTCTGTTCGAGGGTGGCATGGGCGGACGCAGTGGTGGCGAGCGCGGCAAAGGCGCCGGCAATCAGGACGGATTTCATCTAGTTCTCCATTGGAACGCGCGCGCGGACGCACCGCTGCCTGCGCGAAGGGGCGGCCATGGGGCCGCGGATCTGACAGGGACGGCCCGTAGAGGGCCAGCGATCAGATCGAGGTCGGAGGAGCCCTCGGAGAGCGCGCGTGATCCCGTGCCTGCGCCGCATGATGCAGATCGGTGGACTGGGTCCAGGCCGCGAACGGCAGAAGGGTCGAAGCGATATCGGCCGGCGCCGGAACAGGCGTATCCGAGACGAGGTGACAGAAGGGGCAGTGATGGTCGTGGGCGCTCTCGCCCCCACAAATGTCATCCATGCTCATTGCCATCAGGGTAATTCGGGCCTCGGCCGCATCCGCGCGATCAGGCGCCATCATGGCCGCAGATACAGCACTTCCCACGATCAGGAGAAGCACAGCGGCAATGCTGGTCAGTCGATGGCGCAACCGATGGGTCATGTTGTGTAAAATACACCGGAGCTTTGTACCGACGCCAGAGCCGATGTGCGGGTGCGTCGGTCTGCGGCAGGAGCAAATTGATAGTTGAGCGCCTTGTGGTCTTGGACACAAACAAGCCGTTCGCTCGGTGCGCAGCGAAGGTCGGCTTGCCGCCCCATTTTGTAGGCGACCGACGCGAACGGCCCGTTCCCCTCATTGGCGACGACGCGCGTTGGGCCTATCCTCTTCTGAAGAAGAGCAAGGAAACACGATGGGCGTACCAACATCGAAAACAGAACTTCTGGATGCAATTTCAAAGACATTCGGCAACCTGATATCTGACCTAGAGCGTGTTCCACCGGAGCTTGCACGCACAGCCTCTATGGAAGGACACGCCGCTGGAATGATGATAAGCCCTGCCGATCTGGTGGCCTATCTGCTTGGCTGGAACGAACTCGTTTTGCGATGGTTGGAGCGGGATGACCGTGGTGAGGTCGTGGAGTTTCCCGAAACCGGCTTCAAATGGAATCAACTCGGCTTGCTGGCCCAGAAGTTCTATGCGGATTATCAGCATCTTGACTGGCAGAACCTCCTGATCCGCCTTGCTGCAGTCAACCACAGGCTGGTTGAAACCATTTCATCCCGGACGCATGACGAGCTTTATGGCAGCCCTTGGTATGGCAAGTGGACGAAGGGCCGGATGATCCAGTTCAATACCTCGTCACCCTACGCGAATGCGCGCTCGCGTATCCGGAAATGGTTGAAAACTGTCAGCTAGGCGCAAGGCAGCTTTTTTCCGCGCAGCCGACCTTCATGTTCCTGGATTGCTGCGCGATGCATGAAGGGCTGGTTTGGTGAAACTGCCAGGCAGCGATAGCCTGCTCGGCCAAGGTCGGCTTCGGGCCGACGTGTTCGAAGCGCCAGGAGAGCTGCCCTATCGCCAAGGGCGGCTTGCGACCGCGGAGGGCCTCATGTGCTATCCTCGGGGTCCGTGATTTCCACGACATTCGGCTTAAAGACCGCGAATCCATTCTCATTGCGCGTCAACGGGCAAAGTAGGCCTGCGAGTTCGTAGCGCTCTCGAACGAAGCGCTCCTGATCCGGAACAAGCCCTTCACTGTGAGCTGACCGTGCACAACGACTGCACATTCGGATTCCTACCTCTATCAAGGGCAGCCACGGCCCAGCCTCATTGATATGCCGTGTACATAGGTCAAATTGTGCCATTTGAGCTCCCTGCCGATTCACTTTCGATAGAGTGGTAGCGGCGCAGACGAGCTCAAGAGCGCCAATGCACCTTTGTTAGCTCGCTATGGACGATGCAGTTTGGGCGGGCGATTGAGTGTGCCCAAGAAATCAGTAAGCGAGGCACCTGCTAACACCGTGGGCCGCACGCTGCTGTTCGTTCAGGACGCAGTGGAGGCCCGCCTGGACCCAAACCGGCCGTTCTCTTCGGCTGGTATGAATGTCCGCAGAGGGCCGGCCGCGACAACCGGCCCGCCCTGTTCAGATTTCCACCGCCTCGGCAATCGCGAGCGCATCTTCCAACTCGACGCCCAGGTAGCGCACCGTGCTGTCCATCTTCGTATGGCCAAGGAGGAGTTGCACCGCCCGCAGGTTCCCGGTTTTTCGGTATATCTGCGCGACTTTCGTACGCCGCATGGAATGGGTGCCATACGCGCTCGGCTCAAGACCGATGGATGTCACCCAGTCTCGGACGAGGCGAGCATACTGACGCGTCGAGATGTGCCGCCGCGCATGGTATCGTCCGGGCCAGAGATGTTCCGACCCGACCATCAGCGGCGACTCGAGCCATGCTGCGATTGCTTTCCGGGTCCCTTCGGTGATCTCAAAGCTGACCGGCCGCCGTGTCTTGCTCTGAACGATCGCGGCGCGATGCTTGACCTGCCCCGCCGCAAAGACGTCAGCGACCTTGAGGCGCACCAAGTCGCAGCCACGCAACTTACTGTCGATCGCGAGGTTGAAGAGCGCCAGCTCGCGAGTCCGCTCCGCGATTTCGAGGCGGACCCGGATCGCCCAGACATGTTTCGGTTGCAGCGGACGTTTCTGGCCGACGATGCGCCCCTTGTTCCAAGCCGGACGGCAGGCGCGGATTACTGGTAGGTTGGCGGTAGACATGGTGGTTCCTCCACTCCACCGGTCCCGCCACGTCTTCGGCACTGCGCCGACGTCCCACCATACCACCAAAACGAGGCGAATGTCGGGATCGAGCCCACTCTGTCTGAATTCTGCTTCAGCACCGGACGGGTGTTTAGAGAAGTTCGGGCCACCAACGCCACAAAGGTTGAAGATCGGACGTCTGCGCGACCTCCGTGCTTTCGGGACTGTCGGGAGCAGGTGCCAAACGTTAGCCTTCGTGGCCATTGCGAATGAATGCAGAGGGCGACTGCCCGGTCACGCGCGCAAATTCGCGGTTGAAGTTCGATTTCGTGTTGAATCCGCTGCCGAGCATAGCCTCGGTGACGGTATCGCCACCATCCAAGAGCGCGCAGGCGTTGCGAACGCGAAACCCGTTCACATAGCGCGAGACGTTCTCGCCCGTTGCCCGGTTGATCGCGGCCGAAAGATGCTTGATCGGTACATGCAGCCGCCGGGCGAGACGGGTCAGCGTCAGGTCGGGATCAAGATACGGCCGGTCTCTTTGCATCAGCGCATCAAGGCGCGAGATCAGTTCTGCGTCTTCCTCCGACTGGCGAGGCGCTTCAGGAGCGGCTGCTCCCGCGCTGTCTTCGGCTGTGCCATCCGCGTCGCGTGAAAGCGACAAAAGACCGATGCCGAGAAGCGTGAAGGATGTGAAGATGCTGATGATCAGCGGTCGCCATTCGGCATGCCCGAGCCGGAGAGCAACGGCGATCAGCACGTCCAGTAGGGCCGAGAAAACGAGAAGCAGGCCAACGCCCTTCCAGATCCGCGCCGGTCGTGGCCCGGCGCCCAGCCGAGCGAGCGGCAGTGCTTCGTCGGTCCGAACACGAACCAGGATTGTCGCGCCGTATCCGACGAAGAGCGCAGGCAGCACCACGTCCAATGTGACCGGGGCAAAGACCGTGCAGAAGGCGGTGAAGCCGGGTCCAAGCAGGTGGAGCCAGTCCCTTTTCCGGTCGAACGGTCGCAGGGCTGCGGACTGGAATGTCAGCCAGGCCAGAGGCGGCAAGGCAACGGCAGTGGCAAGTTGCATGGGCCGGAAAATGGACAGCCCATAATGTTGCGTGAGCGAGATCACCAAGGCCTGCAGCCCACAGGTCGCCAGAAACACCAGAAACAGGATCGAGCGATCGCCGGCCAGGGCGTGGCGCAGTGCCAGAAAGCCAAGAACCAGAGCGACCACAAGTGGAATCGGAAGCGTCAACATGGTGACGCAATAGACCAGGATCCGGTTTCGCACGACCTGAAACCGGTTTCAGGACGCGCGACGGCGCTGTTGCATGGCACGTGGGCCCATCATCCGAAATAAGGAGACCCGAGATGAAATACCTGCTGTCCACGACAACGCTTGCCGTCTTGCTCGCCAACCCGGCACTCGCGGACCCGACCGTCGGCTTCGACCGGTTCGATTTCCGGGCCGACCATCGGTCCGGGCCAATCGCCGGGGGCATCTGGTATCCGGTCGGTCGGGCGACCTATGCGGCCGCCGTCGGTGAGAGCCTGATCTTCGAGCCGGTCGAGGCCTATGTCGGCGCGGCCTTTCCCGAAGGAGAGCTGCCGCTGATCGTCGTGTCGCACGGTTCCGGCAGCAGCATCGACGGCACCGCCTGGCTGGCCGCGGGGCTTGCCGAGCGTGGCGCATTCGTCGTGGTGATGAACCATCCCGGGACGACGACCGGCGATAGCTCTCCGCGCCGGACAGCGCGTCTGGCGGAGCGCGCGGCGGATCTGGGTGCGGCGCTCGACCATGTCTTGTCCGATCCGGAGATCGCGCAGCATGTCGACCCTGCGCGGATCACGGCCCTCGGTTTCTCGCTCGGCGGCTCCACGGTGATGGGGCTTGCTGGTCTGCGTCTTGATTCTGACGCTTACCGGGATTACTGCGACAGGTTCGGCGAGGCCGCGCAGGACTGTCTGTTTCTGATGCGTGGCGGAGTCGACTTCAACAACCTGCCGCCGGAATTCTCGGCCGACATGTCGGACCCCCGCTTCAGCTCGATCGTCGCCGTCGATCCCGGCTATACTTATGCTGCGACCCCCTACAGCGCGGCGGCGATCGGCGTCCCTGTACAAGTGGTGTCCTTGGGCGATGCCTTTCCGTGGTTCGCCACGGATGTGCGGGCGGAAGGCAGCGGGCTGATCGACATGTTGCCGAATGTGGAGCATTCCGTGATACCCAATGCAAGGCATTATTCGTTCCTGCCGATCTGCAAGGAGAATGCCGCGCACCTGCTGATCGAGGAAGGTGAAGATCCGATTTGCGACGATCCCGAGGGCTGGGACCGCGGCATGGCACACGCTGCGTCTATAGAGGCGATCGCGCAGTTCTTGAACCTGTAGGCGCCTTGATCTGGCGGGCCCTTCCGCGGAACACCGGCGGAAGGGTCATCGCGTTCGTGTTAGAGCGTCATGCCTCGAAGTTGCCCTGAAGCCGCTCTTTGGACATGGGAACCGGGAGGTTGGATTGTCCGCACTGCGGACCTGGGGGCCTTGGACTATGCTGCGCGGTGCCATGAAGGTCCGGTATGGGGAAGCCGCGCTGCGGCAATGCTGATCCTGGCCAATGACTGGTGAGGGCCGCGAGCGTCTTGCAGCACCGCCGAGCCGGTCATGCGTCCCGCCGCAGCGCCGCATGATCGCTTTGAGCCCAAAGGGGGCGAGGCGCGGCCCGTCACGCTCCCGTCTCGCAACATAGATCGGCCAATGAAATGACGCGCCGAGGGAGCCGGCGCGTCATGCAGGGTGATCAGATCGTCTGGCCGCCCGACACCTCAATGCGCTGTGCAGTCACCCAGCGATTGTCGTCCCGCAGAAGGCTGGCGATCATCGGACCGATGTCGTCCGGCAGCCCGACGCGGCCGAGCGCCGTCATCCCCGCGAACTGAGCGTTCACCTCGGCATTGTCGCGGACCAGACCGCCGCCGAAATCAGTTTCGATGGCACCCGGAGCAACCGTGTTTACCGCGATGCCCCGCGCACCGAATTCCCGCGCCATGTAAACCGTGAGCATCTCGACCGCCGCCTTTGCCGCCGAATAGGCCGCGAAGCCGGGGAAGGAGATCCGCGTCAGGCCGGACGAAAAATTCACGATCCGCCCCCCGTCGGCCAGGAGCGGCAGAAGGGCTTGAGCGAGGAAGAAGACGCCCTTCACATGGACTGCGAACAGGCGATCGAACTGCGCTTCGGTGGTCTCCTCGATCAGGGCGAATTCGCCATGCCCGGCATTGTTGACGAGATGATCGAAGCTGTCGCGGCCCCAAGTGTTGCGCAAATCCGAGCGCAGGCTTTCGACGAAGGCCGGAAAACTTGCGGTGTCGGCAACGTCGAGGGGCAGCGCCACGGCCTGGCGCCCCATCTCGCGGATGAGGGTCACGACCTCCTGTGCTTGCCCGGCGTTCGACCGATAGGTGACGATGACGTCGCCGCCGCATTTGGCGATGGCGAGAGCGGTGTTGCGACCGAGGCCGCGATTGGCGCCGGTGACGAGAGCGATCTTGCTCATGAGAGTGTCCTTTCAGGGTGTCATGGTGTCACTCTGAAATAAAAGTGCGCCGGCGCTTGTAGTTGCCTGAACCTCGCCAAGACTTGCCTGTTTCCATTATTCCCTTCCCCGACAGGCCAATCCAGAACATAAGATATTGCATGACCATTGCCCAAAGCAGTTCGTCCCTTGCTCAGTTGCTCGTCCATTGCCGCCGGTTCGCCGACGCCAATGCCGGGCCCGACGGTTCGGCGCCGACTCCGGCCCGGGGCCTGTCCGTAGTGCGTGCCCTGCACCCGGGAGAGCTGATGGTTGCCGTCCAGAAGCCCGTGATCGCCATGCTGCTGCAGGGAAGGAAGCGTGTGACGACGCTGGGCGCGAGCTTCGAATATGCGCCGGGGGAGGCGATGGTCATCGCGGCGGATATCCCGACAGTCAGCCGGATCGCCCACGCCAGCATCGCGGAACCCTATTACGCGCTCGTGCTCGAACTCGACCCCGCGATCCTGCGAGCATTGCGCCCGGCCGTCTCCGTGCGGTCGGGTAAAGCGCCGCCCGTGAGGGTGGAGCCGATTGACACAGAGGTCATCGATGCCTCCCTTCGACTTGCGCGCCTGCTGGATCGGCCCGAGGCCCTCTCGGTCCTTGCCGACGGCCTGCTGCGCGAGCTGCATTACTGGCTTCTCATGGGGGTTCACGGCCCCGCCATCGCTGCGCTCGGGGTGCCGGACAGCCACGCGGGACGGATCGCGCGCGCGGTCGATATCCTGCGGCGGGAGTACGCCCGTCCGATCAGGGTCGAGGAACTCGCGGAGGCCGCCGCAATGAGTGAGCCCGCGTTCCACAAGCACTTCCGCGCCATCACGACCCTTTCGCCTCTCCAGTTCCAGAAGCAGCTTCGCCTGATTGAAGCGAGGCGGCTCATGCTGGTAGAGGGCGCGAAGATCGCGCAGGCAGCCCACACGGTCGGTTACGCTAGCGTGACGCAGTTCACTCGGGAATACGGCCGTCTTTTCGATGCACCTCCTGGGAGGGACATACGCATCGCGAATGCCGTCGCCTGAGTGCTCGGGATGCACTTCTGCGGATAGACCAGCGTCAGCTTCGTCCCGCACTGCGGACCTCAGGGCATTGGACGATGCTGCGCAGAGCTTTAAAGGTCCGCTACTGGGACGTCGCGCTGCGGCGATGGCCATCCTGGTGAATGCCGGCTTCGGGCAGAAGGCGTCGATCAACACGACGGGCGGGGAGCGGACCTTCGCTGCAAGTAGCATCAATTTTCGCCATGCGGACAATGCTGAAAGTCGAACTTGCACGCTAGAAGGCTGCATTCTCGAAAGAGCGTTGCCGTCGCTCGTCGAAGGACCGTTGGACCGCTACAAGTCGCGGGGAGAGAGATCGGGCATCCGTGTTGGTAGGATCGAGGATTTGACGATTGATGTATGCGTCTCGGCGCGTTCGTGCAGCGGCATCAAGATATCATCCAACTCGGCGACGCTGACCAGGGCCAGCGGTGCGACGAAGCAATCCTCGCCCGTGACCCTGTCGCAGGCTGTGAAACGTGGTTCGTTTAGGATCAGCTGCTCGACGATATGCATCTGCCGCGAGCGCGGTTTGATGCGGACAATGGCCTCCATCGTGTAACCGAATGTTCGGGGATCCACTCGAACACCGAATCCCTCGATTACGCTAGAGTCCTGCAACCTGCGGAGTCGCTCTCCAACTGCCGGGCCTGACAGGCCGACCTGATTGCCGACCTCCGTGAAGCTTGCGCGGCCATTCAAATCGAAGGCGACGATGATCTGGCGGTCGATTTAGTCGAGTGCCTTCATCATGCGGTCTTTATCGCCTCTCTGGGCGAAATGATGAAGGCACTATCGCTGATTTGCCTTTCGTCCGCAGGGGACGAACAAGTCCGCGAGCAATAGGATGACGGGGACATCGAAACAACGAGGACCTCAAGATGAACATTCACCGCATTTCCGCCTTCAGCAGCGACGGCGCAGGAGGCAATCCGGCGGGCGTCGTGCTGCTCGACACGCCTGTCAGCGAAACGAGTATGGCGCGCGTGGCGGCGGAGGTCGGATATTCCGAGACGGCGTTCGCCGTGCCGCTCGGCGACGGTGTCGAGACGTGGCGCGTGCGCTACTTTTCGCCTGCCTCCGAAGTCCCGTTTTGCGGCCACGCGACGATCGCTCTAGGCGCAGTCCTCGGTGCGCGCTTTGGTGCGGGCACCTATCGGCTGACGTTGAACGACGCCGAAATAACCGTCGAGGCGACGCCGGACGAGGCCGGGATGGCCGCCACGCTCACCTCACCTCCGACGCACAGCCGCGCCGCGACCGAGGCGGAGCAGGGGGACGCGCTTGCCCTCTTCGGCCTTACCCCTGCCGATCTGGACGACCGCCTGCCACCGGCACGCATCCATGCCGGGGCGGATCACGTCCTGCTGGCCTTGAAGGATCGCGCGGCCCTGGCGTCGACAAGCTACGACCTCGACGCCGGCCGGCGGATGATGGACGGCCACGGCTTGGTGACGATCATGCTCGTCCACGCGGACGACGCACAGACCTTCGCAGCGCGCAACGCCTTTGCGTCGGGCGGCGTGGTCGAGGATCCCGCCACGGGCGCCGCCGCGGCCGCCTTCGCAGGCTATTTGCGGGACCAAGGCTGGCCTCATCACGGGCGGATTACCATCCATCAGGGCGAGGAGATGGGCGCGCCGTCCGTACTTGAAATCACGCTCGGCGAAGATATCGGATCGCCGGTCGAAGTTTCGGGGAGAGCTTACGAGATCGAGGAGGATGCCGCCCTATAGGGAGCCGGCAGTTCCACTACATCGCGACATCGGTCGAAGTTGGTCTCGAAGTGCTGGTTGTCACCCAAACCGACATGCGCGATCAGGGTGTGTCATCAATTCCGGGCAATCAAAAACGATAGCCCTGTTCACCCGCACTGACATTGAGCGACAAAGGAGTCAGATTGCCTTTATTCGTAAGGATGGGCCTGATAGTTCAATGCGATGCGCCGCGCTGGTCAGTCGATCAAGGATCGCATCCGCTATCGTCGGTTTATCAATGGAGGTATGCCAGTTTTCGACTGGCAGCTGGCCGCAAACGATAGTCGCGCGTGTACCGATACGATCATTGAGAAGCTCCGGAAGATCGTGCTTGCCCGTGGCCTTGAGCTTGCTAACGCCAAAGTCGTCGAGGATGAGGAGATCAGCTCGTTTATCCGGATGCCAAAGGCGCGGCCATACTTGGAGAATAGCCGCCTGGAGTTGGACAGCAACACCGCCGAGCGCGCCGTCAAACCTGTGGCCATAGGCCGGAAAAATGGATGTTCGCCGGTTCCGAGGGCGGCGGCAAAGCCATGGCAATCGCCTTCACCCTGATCGAGTCCGCAAAGCTCAACAACGTCGATCCGCAAGCCTGGCTCACGTCGGTCCTTGCCCAAATCGCCGATCACAAGATCACTTGCCTCGACGAGTTCCTCCCCTAGCGTTACGCTGCTCAAGCAGCGTAACAGCTTAAGAGCAAGCCCAACAGGCCGGTTTCAAAGGACGGGCACGACTTGCCGCTGTCGGTGGGTGCGCATACGGCGGACGGACCCCGGTTGAAATATCCGCTATAGGCCATCCTACGGGATGTGGCGGACTTCGACCCGCATTTGGCGCCAATCCGGGAAACGGCGCCAGACGCTGTCGAAACGGTCGGACCGGCGTCTCGACACGCGGACACAGGCCTTAGACTGAAAAGGTGAGGCACCAGTAAACCAGCAGGACCTGCAAAGGGGACCGGACCAAAAGATACAACGGCCCCCAGTCGTGCCCGCCGCCGCCGCGGCGTTTGAAACTGGCATAGACGTTCACAGCAAAGAAACCGACCAGAACAGCCGCGCAGGTCCACCCCGCGACCGAGCGTGTGGCTGGGATCACAAGCGCGATGGCCAGTGCAAATTCCAGGACTCCGGTCAGCAGCACGACAGCGCGCCGCGCGGGGACCCAGGGGGGCAACATGTCGATCATCTGTTCGGTCATCGCGAAATGACCGATGCCGAAGAATGTGAAGGCAAGCACCAGCCCGGCCAGCCCGCCAGACTGGGCGCGCGCCATGTCGGTAGGAGACAGGCCCTGCGCCAGAAGCCATGGCCCGGTCAGCAACAGGAGGATGATGACCGGGGTTCTCATGATCCGACCCTCCGGACGTGTCCGGCCTGGCCGGGTCGGGCACCCCGCAGCACCATGCGGGCCAAGTTGGGAGACAGGCGCCAGAGGGCGTAGAGCACCCGTGCGCCGCCAATCCTGATCGCCGTCCTGCGTCGTGCAAGTCCATCAAGGATGCCCTTGGCTGCTTGCGTCGCGCTGATCTTGCCCTTGCCGCGCCCGGCCGTCATGTCGGTGTCGACGAGCGGCAGAAGGACCTCGCTCACAAGCAGGCCTGGCCAGGCACGGGCTAGCTCATGCAGGGCGAACGTCGCGTTGGACAGTCCCGCCTTTGCCGCGCAATAGGCCGGTGCAGCGGTCTTGGGCGCAAGGGCGAGACAGGAATTAATGTTGCAGATGAAACCCTCCGGCCCTTTGGCAATCACCGGCATCAAGGCGGTGCTGAGGATCAGGGGTGCTGCTAGGTTCACGTCCAGTTCCTTCCCGATATACGCCGCAATGGCCGCCGTCGACAGGGTGACGGTGTCACCTTCCGTCTGGACGGCCGCGTTGTTGACCAGGCCGCCCGGGTTCTGTTGAACAAGGTTCTGAACAAGCGCGCTGATGGCGCCCCGGTCCGACAGATCGCAACTGATAAAGCGGAAAAGGGGGTCCTGCAGATCCGGTGCTTCGCGGGCGATTCCGATGACCGGCTGTCCCTGTGCCACCAGATGCCGCACCAGTTCCAGCCCGACCCCCCGGCTGGCGCCGGTCACGACAATGGGACGACGCTCATCCATGGGTGTTCTCCGAGGTTTCATAGGTTCTCCATCCGTCCTCGATACAGGGCAAAATGGCGACGAATTCGAAATAGGGCTGAGCGAACAGCGGCGTGTCGCGCAGCCGTTCCATTGCGCTGTTGATCGCGCCGGCGGACTCGGCGGTCAGCATCCAGATGTCCGAGCACATGGCGGAAAAAGCTTCGCAGTCGAACTGGCGCAGGCGAATGTACTCGCTCGGCGCGGCGGCAAGGGCAATTTCTTGGCGCCGTGGCCTCGGCAACGCCAGCCAGGCGGGCAGGGCGCGCACCAGCAGGAAAAGTGTCAGCGGTTTGTAATGGCGGGCGGTTTCGGTCATCGATCCGGCCTTTCGGGTTGCAGAAGTAGACAGGAAGCCACATTATCCGAGCAATGACTCAGTTTTTCTACTCGCATAGGATTCACGTCATGTCCGCCGCCCCGCAAGCCAGAAAACAACCGACACAACGCCGCGCGATTGAAACCTTTGCGGCCATTGTCGAAGCAGCGGCTCGCATTCTGGAGACCGGGGACGCTGAGGCGCTGAACACCAACCGGATCGCCGAACGCGCCGGGGTCAGCGTCGGGACGCTGTATCAGTACTTTCCCGACAAGCATGCGATACTGGTCGCGCTCATCCGCCGCGAGCGTGAGGTGCTGCTGTCAGAGCTGCGTGCGATCCAGGACGGCGGCGAGGAGGTTCTGCAACAGATGGTTGACGTCTCCATCCGGCATCAGTTCGCAAGGCCGAGACTGGCCGCTGCGCTGGAACATATCGAGGCCTCGTTCCCAATGGGGGAGGAGGCCGACGAGATGGCGCGCGAAATCGCCTCGATCTCCTCGGGGCTGTTGGCGCGGCGCTTCGGCCCTCTCGACCCGACCGATCTTCTGACGGCCGTCATCATCGCCCGGTCGCTGGTCAACGCCGCCGGCGAAGGTCTGCTGCCCGAGGCGGGATTGAGGGAGCGCGTCGTGAAGGCCCTTGAGGGGTATCTTCGGGCCGTAAGTTCTCGCGATTGAGGCACGCGCGGGCACGATGCCGGCCGCCCCGCCTGATCCCAGATCACGCCAACGGAGGCATCGCTGCGTTCGGCGCCCCGTTTCGCCTGACCTGCGGTGGGAGCCCCGTGGGAGCGGAGATCGTAGTAAACGCCTCGACCGGATGGCTCCTCGCGGGACAGGTCCGTGTCCCGCAACCTGCCATTGGCGATGACCGACAAGCTGGTGGTCGGCCGGGCGAAATGGCCCGGAGAGCCGACATTCGCTGCGTTCTGCACCGAGGTCTGCTAAGCAAAAGAAGTGACCTGCTCCCCTTGGAGGCCGCGTTTTATAGTTCGCTCTGTTCAGTGTTTGGTCCTCTACTGACCGTTGTTGATACTCCCACGGGGTGAGGCCGTCGAGGCTCGTCTGGACGGTGATGGTTGTAGCGCAGCCTATAGTTGCACCCCGCGACCAGCTCCTTGGTGGCGATTTCGAGATGCTTTTCGTCGTCTGTCTCTCGCAGCCGCGTGTCGGCGGCGAGCTGTGTGCTGGAGTGATCCGGTCCCCGCCTGAGAGAGGCGGAGAACGTTTCGCGCGGCCCGCGGAAGGGGCCGAAAAGTTGGAAAAAGCCCCGTTCCAACGGACGGTCGTCAGTTGGAAAGTTGGAACTTGAGCCAGATTGACTTTCCAACCGGGTCGACAAGAGTCTGAAAATATTAGAACTTTTTCGCACTATCCGGATTGTGGATCCAGAGGTCCCCCGTTTAAATCGGGGAGGCGGTACCATCCCCCCAATTCGCAGTTTGCATCACCTTGGCTCTGACAGACGTGTCCAATCGTTTGCCGGAATGGCATCCTGTTCCGCTGCTGTATCCTCAGGCATCTGCGCAGAGGTGTCGCGACAAGACTGCTTGGGGCGCGTCCCTTTCGACTGACCCTACTCGACAGACCCCTGTTGCCGCCAAGGGCAAGACCTTCAAGATCTGCTCAATCCGGACTGCTTACGGTGACCTCTTGGCGCAGCGCGCCGCTCTTGGCGTCGAAAATCAGAATTCGCTGATCTGTGGTCACTACGGCAACCCAGCCCTTGCCCATCGTCACCGCCTCGGACTCTGTCCCGGAGGGCAGGGTGATCTCTGCCGGAATTGCCGGGGCGGGATCATGCGCAAAGCGGATGACAACCAGCGCGACTAAGCTTAGAACCCCGAAGATCATTACCACCATCAGCGTGGTGACCAACCGCCGTAGCAGCCGCAAATTTGCCGGTTCCGCCTCTGGAATATCTTGCATGACCCTCAACCGCCTTACCGTCAGGATCTCAGAAGATCCGCCCGCACGTCTTGATAAGGCGCTTTCCCGCGATGTGCCAGTAGAGGCATCGCTCTCTCGGACACGTCTTGCGCGGCTGATCTCTGACGGACATGTAACCTGCGACGGCCAGGTGCTGAGCGACCCCAAGGCGAAGGTAGCCGAAGGCGACGTGATAGAAATCACGCTGCCCGCAGCCGCAGAGGTAGAGACGCTTCCTCAGGATATCCCGCTGGATATCGCCTATGAGGATGGAGAACTGATCGTGGTCAACAAGCCCGCCGGCATGGTGGTGCACCCGGCACCGGGATCGCCCTCCGGAACGCTGGTCAACGCGCTGCTGGCCCATTGCGGCGACACCCTCTCCGGTATCGGCGGGGAAAAGCGACCCGGCATCGTGCATCGTATCGACAAGGAAACCTCCGGCCTGCTGGTCGTCGCCAAGAGCGACCGGGCCCACCACGCCCTCGCCGCACAATTCGAGGCACATACCGCAAGGCGCAGCTACTTGGCGCTGTGCCATGGCGTGCCGGATGCCAATGATCCGCGGTTGCGCGGCATTCGCGGCACCTCTTTTGAGGCGGGCGGATTGCTCAAGATCACCACCATGCTGGGGCGCCACAAGACGGACCGTCAGAAACAGGCGGTCAGCTTCGATCATGGACGGCACGCGGTGACCCGTGCCCGGGTGCTGGAGACCTTCGGAACACCCCCGGCGCTGGCGCTGTTGGAATGTCGTCTTGAGACTGGCCGTACTCACCAGATCCGGGTTCACATGTCCCATGCCGGTCATGCGCTCGTCGGCGATCCGGTCTACGGCGGTCGCCGCCGCGCATCGGCCAAGGCCCTTGGGGCAGGGGTGGCGGAGATGGTGGATGCCTTCCCTCGCCAGGCGCTTCATGCGGCGACGCTGGGTTTCGTGCATCCGGTGAGCGGTGAAGATCTGACCTTTGACGCGCCCTTGCCGCAGGATATGAAAACCTTGCTTGAGGCACTGCCCCAGAACGGCTGAATTCCACCGGTTCCCCTGCGTATCTGCTCAATCCGGCCCATCTAGCTAAGGGAGTGTGCATTTATGCAGATTCTCTTTCCTTGCGCGACCGGATGGTGCGGGCGTACAAATCTCGCAACGCTCCGCAGTGGGCAAAGGTAAATCTGAACTTTCTGCGACGGCAAAACGTACACCAACCGTTAAACTTTCGTGACCAATGCTTGCAGGCATGTGTCATCGCACCTATCTGGATGTTAAGCCCATTCACATGGGACCAGAAAACAGGGGAAGGACAAGGATTTGAGTAATTACAAAAATCTTCCTGCACCGACGCCGGAAGGCGGGCTCAATCGCTACATGCAGGAGATCCGCAAATTCCCGATGCTTGAGCCGGAGCAGGAATACATGCTGGCCAAGCGGTGGGTCGAAGACCAAGACACCGAGGCGGCGCACCAGCTTGTCACCTCTCACCTGCGGCTGGCCGCAAAGATCGCCATGGGCTATCGCGGCTATGGGCTGCCCCAGGCCGAGGTCATCTCTGAGGCGAACGTGGGTCTGATGCAGGCCGTGAAGCGGTTCGACCCCGAAAAGGGCTTCCGCTTGGCGACCTATGCCATGTGGTGGATCCGCGCCTCGATCCAGGAATACATCCTGCGGTCCTGGAGCCTGGTGAAGCTTGGCACGACCTCTGGCCAGAAGAAGCTCTTCTTCAACCTGCGCAAGGCCAAGGCCCGGATCGGCGCGCTTGAGGAAGGCGATCTTCACCCCGACAACGTCAAGCAGATCGCCCATGATCTGGGCGTGACCGAGGCCGAGGTGATTTCCATGAACCGCCGGATGGCGGGCTCTGACGCCTCTCTCAACGCCACGGTCGGCTCGGATGCCGACAGCACGATGCAGTGGCAGGACTGGCTTGAGGACGAAGATGCCGATCAGGCCACCGACTACGAGGAACGCGATGAGCTGCAGGCCCGCCGCGCCCTTCTGGCCGAGGCAATGGATGTGCTGAACGACCGTGAGAAGGATATCCTCACGCAACGCCGGCTGTCCGAAGAGACGGTCACGCTGGAAGACCTGAGCAGCCGCTATGACGTGAGCCGCGAGCGGATCCGCCAGATCGAGGTGCGCGCCTTCGAGAAACTGCAGACCCGGATGCGCGAACTGGCCGACGACAAAGGCATGATGGCCTCTGCCTGAGGGTGTCGTGACTGAAGACATTTGTTTGCGCTAACGATCGGCGCCTTCTAGACTCCCTTGCACCATCATTGATGCAAGGGAGTTTTCCATGTCATTTGCACCGCCTGTCCGCTGGGGCATCCTTGGCGCCGCCAACTTCGCGCTGAACCACATGGGGCCGGCCATTCATGCGGCCCGCGGGGCCGAGCTGGTTGCCGTGGCCTCCAGCGCTGCGGAAAAGGTCACGCCCTTTCAGGCTTTTGCACCGGGCATTCGCCATGAAGAGAGCTATGAAGCGCTTCTGGCCGCGACGGATATCGATGCCGTCTACATCCCGCTGCCGAACCACCTGCACGTGGAATGGGCAGAGAAGGCGCTGAGGGCCGGAAAACACGTGCTGTGTGAAAAGCCCCTGGGGATGACCTCAGCCGAGATCGAGGGATTGATCCGGGTTCGGGATGACACTGGCCTGGTTGCGGCAGAGGCTTTCATGATCGTTCATCATCCCCAGTTCCAGCGCGCGCGCGACCTCGTGGCCGATGGCGCCATCGGAGAGCTGCGCTTCGTCAACGCGGAGTTTTCCTACGACAATCCGGACAGCAAGAATATCCGCAACAAGCCGGAAACCGGCGGCGGCGGGCTGCGCGACATCGGTGTCTATACCTTCGGCGCCACGCGGTTCGTGACCGGCGCAGAGCCTGAGCGCATGACCCATGCCAGGAAGGACCTGACGAACGGTGTAGACACGTTTTCCCACAACATCTTCGAATTTCCGGGCTTCACCATGTCCTCCATGGTTTCGACCCGCATGGCGCCACGTCAGGGGATGCACTTCCATGGGACGGAGGGGGTGCTGTCACTTACCACGCCCTTCAACGCTAATGTCTTTGGGCAGGCAGAGGTGCATCTGTCCCGCCCGGACCTGACCGTCATGACCGAGCGTTTCCCCGGTGTGAACCATTACGTCCTGCAAGTTGAGAACTTCGGTGCCGCGATCCGAGGAGAGGCGGCCTATCCCTGGTCGCTGGAGCAGGCCCAGGGCACGCAGCGGATGATCGAAGCCGCGCTGGAAGCGTAAAGCGCAAGCAGCTCAATCGAAGTGAGGGGGGCTCGTCCCCGGGCTTCGGGGGCGGCATGCGTCGCGTCCGAAGCCACCTGACATCCATGATGATCAGCGCCACACCAAGAGGGATCATCCAGAACCCCAGCACGGGCAGGAAGCCTAGTACACCGCCGATGCAGAACAGGATGCCAATCGGCAGGCGCAGTCCCGGTGGGATCGTGCGCCTGAGCCGGACAAGCCCGCGCTGCAACTTGCCGCGCAGGCTTCTTTTTTCGCGTGGACGATCGCCGGTCAGTCTTCCATCGCCTCAAGTTCGTCGATAAAGCCTTCGATCATCGACAGCCCCTTGTCCCAGAAAGCGGGATCCGTGGCGTCCAGGCCGAAGGGTGCCAGAAGCTCCTTGTGGTGCTTGGAACCGCCGGCCTTCAGCATTTCGAAGTATTTGTCCTGGAAGCCCTCCGGCTGGTCCTCGTAGACCGCGTAGAGCGCGTTCACCAGGCTGTCCCCGAAGGCATAGGCATAGACGTAGAAGGGCGAGTGGACGAAGTGGGGGACATAGGCCCAATAGGTCTCGTAGCCGTCCATGAAGTCGAACGCCGGGCCCAGGCTTTCCGCCTGCACAGACATCCAGATCGCGTTGATGTCCTCGGGCGTCAGTTCCCCGCCGCGACGGGCTTCGTGCAGTTTGCATTCGAAGTCGTAGAAGGCGATCTGACGCACGACCGTGTTGATCATGTCCTCGACCTTGGAGGCGAGCATGGTCTTGCGCTCTGCCGTTGTCTCGGCCTTGGCCAGAAGGGCGCGGAAGGTCAGCA
>NZ_JAATOW010000020.1 GCF_011806405.1 Pseudooceanicola sp. HF7
AGACCGTCCGGGGATCTGACAGGGCGCGCCCGTGACCGCAGGGGATGCTGTCGGTCGGGCGAGGCGCGCCCCTGGGAACGTCAGGACCGGACGTCGTCTCGTGGGGGCGGCGGTCGGCTGGCCCGGGGCTGCCACGGACCCGGGCTGCGCTCTGCCGCCTCCGCCGCCGTGGCGGGCCCGCGCTCTAGAGGAGCGACAAAGGGCGGGGCCGCGCACCAGGGCGGAATGGCGTCTGACAGGCTCACCACGGGCCCCGCGGGCTGGGCGGATCGCCGGGACCGGATTGGGGCAGCCGGCCTTTCTGCGATGCGCTGCGCCCCCTGTCCTGACCCGGTGAAGGTCCCATGGGCGGGATCGACCGGGAGGGCGGCCAGAAGCCCGACCCATGCCCCTGTGGAAGGCCGGTCGGAGGGCGCGCCGGTCCGTCGGTCGAAGGCCGGGGCAGGGGGCGCAGTGGGCCCGTGGTGATGGCGTCTGGTTCCGGCGCAGGCCGCAACCGAATGGCGTGGGGCGGGGCGGGGTGCTGGCGTCTTTTCCGTCATTCCCGGCCCTCCTGTTCTGGCGCCCCGTCCGTGTGATGATCCCTGCGGCAAGCGGGGCACACCCCCGTGAAACCCCGGCTATTGCGGGGCGGAAACTTGATTCATCATAAATCATAGGCGGTCCTCTCCCCCGGGGAGAGAGTTGATTTGTCCGCTCCTCCCGCCACCTGCGGGCTGCTGAAAGCAAGTATATGAAAAGCTGAATGAAAAAATCTGCGCTCTTGCCGTGGGCATCATGCGCGGGCAGATCGCACCTCCCGTCAGGGTTGTGCGAATCGCCTGCAGAACACGGAAACATGTTCCTTTTCAGCAGGGTAGGCAGGCCGTTCACCCCCTTGCCGGGTACTGACCGAGAGCCGCGCCCTCTCATATGTCTTGAGGCCCGGCAGGGCCGGCGTGGTCCTCGGCTCGGTCACGCGCGGGGCAGGATCACCTGCCACTGGCCCGGGGGAGTGCGGGCGCTATCGATGGGCCGCACGCCTCTGTCACCAGCCGTTGAATCGCACGACTCTTTGGCGCTGGCGGTCCCTCCTTCAGGGCGATCCCGCTTGGCGGTTGATTCACCTGGGCTGTCCCGGTTAGGTCCGGGTCAGCGACGCGCCACCCGGCGCCGTCCGGAAACACCCCTCATCGGAGCCCGCCATGCCCCTCCTGGCCCGTCATCGCCCCTCCCATTCCCTAGGGCTACCCAAGCCCTCCCGCATTGGCAGATCCCGCCGTGCCGGGGCAGCAGGGCTTGCGGTGCTAGCGCTGACGGCCCTCACCGCCTGCGCCGGCCTGCCGGAGCGGATGCCGACCTACAGCGCCCGCACCTTTATCGACAATGACAGCTACACCGACTACCTGCGCCGGCTGGATGCGACCTGTTCCGGGGCAGAGGCCCGCGGCGCCTCTGCCGCCGCCGTCGCCGAGTGCTGGGAGGTCTACGGCAAGTACCGGATCGACGGGGTGGAGCAGGGGCTGGACCCGGATTGGAAGGCGGCCCTGAACCCGGCAGAGCGCGGCCGCTACGCCCGCTGCAATCGCAACTTCATGATCCACCTGATCCCGGAGAAATGGCAGCCCGAACCCGATTGCCTGCCCGGCGGGCCGGATGCGATCAGCGGCTAGGACGCGCGCGGCAGGCACCTGTGCGGGCCTGCGCAGCCCAGCCGGTTGGCGCCGGTCGTAGGCAACGTCTTCGGGAGGTATCAGGAGGCCTTGGGCACCTCCGCCTTGCAGGCCTCCTGAACCCCGGTCTCATCCTCAGCCCAGTCTGCCACATCCTCGTCCCAGCCGGGACGGGGCTGTCCACGGGCCGCACCATGGGCCTCGATCACCTCTGTTCGGCGCTCTTCCAGGTGGCTCTCCAGCTCCAGAAGCTGGCCCATCTTGGCCTGGACCCAGCAGCGCAGGATGCGGTTCACAAGGCCCTGGTAGCCTGCGCCTTGGGCCTTCATCATCCGGGCCACGGATTGGTCGAGGTAAAGCGTCACCTTCTCCTTCTTCTCCGTGACGTCCACGTCCCATTCCAGCAGGTGCCATTCGCGGGGCAGAACCGCGCGCAGCTCTTCCGGCGGCAGGCTCATCTGGTCCAGCACGTACCAGTCGCGGGCGAAGTTGCGGCGGGCGATCCGCTCGGTCTTGGTCATGCGATAGGACATCATGCAATCTCCGGTTGTTGTCTTGACGCGGTGTGCAGGGATGATCCCCTGGTCGCGTTAAGGCCCTGCGAACGGAGCGGGCGCTGCGCACCGACGTAATACCGACGTGATGCCGATGTAATGCAGACGCTGCACCGACAGCGAATGAGGGGCGGATTTCCCGGCCGTTCCTTTCTCTGGACAGGGCGAAAATCCGCCAAAAATGCATTTTGAATTGCGAATGTGACGCTAACCAGCGACTCCTCCGCTGGACCGGGGCAGGCACCCTTTCCCGCAGGGTGCAGAGGGGCCGGGCCCTGCGATCCAGCCACGCCTAGGGGGGCACCCGCACCGCCTCCGAACAGGGGCGCGCAGACCACCGATTCCAGCCCCGATTCAAAGCGGAGCCAGGCGCGAATGACCCGGCGACAGCGGCCCTCAATCGACAGCATGAACAGACCCCAAGGGCCGGGCGCGGCCAGCCCGCCACTACTCCGCAGCTATCCGCGTAACTACTTGAAAACATGGTGATCCAGGATCTATTCCGCAGGGCGAAAACACCGATGAGCAGGCTTGTGCAGGCCCTCTGCGCCCCCTCGCAAAAATAATTTGAGGTGACGCGACCTTCTGCTAAGGTAACCCTGCTAAGCGCTATCTATCGACCATTCTGTTTTCTACCAAGGCTACAGTCATCGATCGACACGACGTAGCCGGGCTGCCGCATATCGCGGGCAGCAAATGAAAAAGGAGTTTATGGAATGGCCACTGGCACCGTTAAATGGTTCAACACCACCAAAGGCTACGGCTTCATCGCGCCCGACGGCGGCAGCAAGGATGTCTTCGTGCACATCTCTGCAGTCGAACGCTCCGGCCTGACCGGTCTGCAGGATGGTGCAAAAGTCAGCTTCGACATCGAAGCCGGCCGTGACGGCCGCGAAAGCGCGGTCAACCTCTCCCTCTCCTGAGGGCGGGTCGCAGGGGCGGCAAGTCCCTGAAAGATCACATGGAAATCACAAAGGCCCGAGAGTTCTTCTCGGGCCTTTTGCGTATCGGTGGCTGGTAGGCTGCCGTATTGGATCCGCTCTGTCCGGCGTGCGAGGCGCCGGGGATCCGGGTCGATCAGGCAGAAGCAGTGGCGGCTGCTTCGGTCTCTTCCTGGTCGGCGCAGAACAGGCGATACAACAAGCCGATGATCTCCTTGATGTTGCTGTCGGCCAGGGAATAGAAGACGGTCTTGCCTTCGCGACGTGTCGAAACGAACTCTTCCTCGCGCAGCCGTGCAAGCATCTGGCTTACGGCGGCCTGGCGGGTGCCGAGCAGGCTTTCGAGCTCCCCCACAGATTTCTCACCCGTGCTCAGGTGGCAAAGGATCATCAGTCGACCCCTATGCGCCATGGCTTTCAGAAAGGCCGCCGCTTTTTCCGCGTTTTCGGCCATTTCTTCGGGTGGCACGTTCATATCCTTCATTTTTCTATTCGCTTTACCCCACAATACGTTTTCCAGATATAGCATGTACTGGTAACCGGGACAGTTAACATTTACTAGGTACGCCCCCTTGGAAATGGTTTCCCATTGCATATGGGCAAGATTTTTCCTGCACCCCTAGGTGGAGTGGCTCGCCGATCCGGCCATGTGGCCGTGCAATTTCCTCGTCCGCGTCATGCCCTGGACCGGGGGTATCGGGCCGTCTGACGTGGCCCTCTTCCACGGTAATCGCAGCGCCGATTAGGTCGCGGCGAGAGGGGCTTTCGACGGTCGCTGACAGGGCCGATTGGGCAGCGTCGCAGAGAGGTGCAGGTTGGCCGCCCATTCCACCGGACCCGTGTAGAGATGGGGCGCCGCCGAACGCCGAAAGCCTTTGCCAGAGCGGCGATCTAGCGTACCTCCCAGAGCCCGCCGGCACGGCCAGAGGTGGGTGGCAGGATGGCGCCCACGGCCTCCAGCGCGGCGCGGAATTCACTGAGCGTGGGCCGCCGCGCGGCTGTGGCCAAAGGGATGGCGGAGCCCCTGCTGGTGGCCGCCAGCAGGGCAGATCGTCGGGGCGCCTAGAACCACAGCGGGTCAAAGCGTTCAATGACCCGGGCCAGGCGCAGGGCACCGCCGGCGGTGAACTGCCCATGGGGGCAACAGCAGGTCTGCGCGCTGTCCCACGTCCTCTCGCACGGCGGCGCATGTCCGTTCGAAAAGCTCCAGGTCAAAGCGCGACGGCATCCGTGCGCCATGGGTGGTAGAGGGGCCGGTGGGGTCGCCCTTTACCGTCCTATAGCCCCGCGCCACAAGGTCCGGCGCGCTTTCGGCGGCCATTTTCAGGAGAGGCCCCGAACCTGGAAATATCATGAGATTGCAGGGGGTAAAGGTACGAGTAGATATGGATTCGGTCATTCACCCTGCCGCCCAGCATCGCCCAGAGGGGCCGCTCGCGGGACTTGCCCATGATGTGCCTGCAGGCGATCTCAAGGCCCGAAAAAGCGCCCATCATCGTCAGGTCGGGGCGCTGCGGGAAGCCGGCGGAAACGTCAGCTCTACCGCTTCGGGGCGATGGCCCTCCATGTGCCGTTCAAGGACATCGCAGATCACGGCCTGCGTGGCTGTGGGGCCGACAGAGACCTCTCCCCAGCCGTTGATCCCGCAAGCGGTCGTCTGCTTCACCAGGCTCCGGTAGCGCCCGCCCCGGCTAGGGGCGGCCGGAGGCGGTCACGATGATACCAAGCTTCGTGCGCGTCATTTCAGCATGATGACATTGCGCCGGGCGGCACCGCCCAGCGTGTCCGCCACAGCCTCGTTGATCTGCTCCAGTTCCCAGCGGCCCGATATCAGCTCATCCAGCTTAAGCCGCCCCTGCTGGTACAGGTCGACGATCCAGGGAATGTCGCGCTTGATCACCATGTCCCCCATCTTGGAGCCGATGATTTCCTGCCCGGCATCCGCCATCAGGATCGGCGAATAGGACGAGGTCACATCAAGGTGCGGCATCCCCACGACAACGATCTTGCCGCCCCGTCCTAGGTAGCGCGGCGCCTTGTCGTAAACGGGCCCGACGCCAACCGTGACCAGCACCACGTCTGCCCCGCGGCCAAGGATCTTTTTTGCCTCCGACCAGGGCTTCCCCTCGCCGCTGATGGCATTCGTGGCGCCGAATTCTTGGGCAACTTTTAGCTTTTCGGGCACCATGTCCACCGCGATGATTCGCCGGGCGCCTGCGATTCGGGCCCCCTGGATGGCGTTCAGCCCCACGCCGCCGGCGCCGATCACCACCACGTCCTGCCCCGGCCGGATGTCGGCGGCCAGCACGGCCGCGCCGACCCCGGTGATCACGCCGCAAGAAATCAGCGAGGCGGAATCCATCGGCATCTCTTCGGGAATGGCCACCACCTGGCTCTGGTCCACCACGACCTTCTCCGCGAAGGCGCCAGAGGCCATGGCCTGCATCACGGGGGTGCCGTCGGGGGTGGAAATCGGGCTTTGGCCGACCGGGTCAAAGGGCGTTTCGCAGATCGTCGGATGACCGGATCCGCAGGTGTTGCAGCTGCCGCAGGCGCGGATTAGCGTCACACAGACCGGATCCCCAACCTTCAGCCCCTTGACGCCCTCGCCCACCGCGGTGATCCGCCCCGCGCCCTCATGCCCAAACACCGCCGGAAGCTGGCCGCCAAACCCGCCTTGCCAGAAGGAGATATCGGAATGGCAGATCGCCACCGCCGCGATCTCCACCTCGACCTCTCCCAGGCCGGGCGCGCGCAGCATTACCTCCTCGATAACCAGTGGCGTGTTGAACTCCTTGCATACGGCCGCTTTGATTTTCTGCATCTCGCTCTCCCTTATCCCCTCTGCAGGGTGTTTTCCCGCGAATATCCTCGCAAGCGTGAAAATTAATTCCGCAATGAGAAACTAGGCGCTGGAGGGCGGGCGCGAAAGTAGAAAGATTGCCACACAGGGCACCAGCATCAGGGCAGAGGCCATGAAGGGCGCGCCGGGCCAGTAGACGGGGGTACCGTCATTGGTGAAGGCGCGGAAGATTGCGCCAAGCGCCAGGGGCGAGACGATCATCGACACCGCCTGGAGAGAGGCAAAGACGCCCTGCAACTCACCTTGGGCATCCATCGGCGTGGCCTTGCTGGCGATCCCGGTCAGCGCGGGGCCGGCGACCTCTCCCAATGCGGTGACGGGGGTCAGGACCAGGGTGGCGGGGCCGTTCCGGATGAAGGCCAGCAGAAGGAAGGACAGCGCGTTGCCCACCAACCCGAACAGCACCGTCCCGCGATCCCCCAACCGGCGAGAGATCGGGCGAAACAGCACCGCCTGCACCAGCATCAGCGCGCTGCCGTAGATGGTCAGCGAAATGCCGATCAGCCCCGCGTCCCAGCCAAAGCGGGCCTTGGCGAAATAGGACCAGATCGCGGCATAGACGGTCATCGACATCATGAAGATCAGCATGACCACCAGCAGCATGCGCAGCGCCGGCAGGCGGAAGGCGGTGGCAAGGGCGCTGAAGGGATTGGCGCGGACCAGCCGGAAGGGGCGGCGCAGGGGCGCGGCCAGGCTTTCCGGCAGAAATGCCAGCGCCAGCGCCAGGTTCACCGCGCCCACGCCGGCGGCTACCCAGAAGGGCGCGCGGGTGCCCAGCTCGCCCAGGAAGCCGCCGATGATCGGCCCCAGCACGAAGCCCGCCCCGAAGGCGGCGGAGACCAGCCCGAAGTTGGCCGAGCGTTCCTCCTGCGAAGAGATATCGGCCATGTAGGCGCTGGCCGTTGCCAGGGTCGCCGCCGCGATCCCGCCAACGATGCGCCCGATCAGCAGCACCCAGATGGAGCTTGCCAGCGCCATGACCACGTAATCCCCCACGATCACCACGAGGGAGATCAGCAGCACAGGCCGGCGTCCATGGGCGTCGGACAGGTTGCCGACGATGGGGCCGAAGAGGAACTGCATCAGGGCGAAGGCAGAGATCAGCACCCCGCCCCAAAGCGCGGCATCCGCCAGCCCGGTACCAAGCACCTCCTTCATGAGATCCGGCATGATGGGGAAGATGATCCCGATCGCCACGGCCTCGATCAGGACCGTGGTGAGGATCAGCAGACGGGGCAGGTGAAAAGGCGACATGAAGGGGCCCGGATGAATACAGGGCCAGCTAGGACCCTCCGGCGCGACCTGTCAATCGCGCCGGGGGCGGGCGCTCAAAGCGCGGCGACTTTCGCCGCAAAGGCGCGGGCGGTGGCCGGGGCGTCGCCCATTTGCCGGGCCGGATCGAACAGCCCTTCAAGGTCCGCGTCCGGGAAGGCCTCCTGCGCCAGTTCCTTCAGCGGGCGGCCTGTGACGATGACCTGCTGGGCGACCGTCTTGACGGCGGCCTGTGCCTCGGGCCGGGGCATCGTCTGTGCCAGGCGGAAGGACAGGGCCTCTGCGTGCAGCAGGCCAAGGGAATCGCTGAAGACCGCGGCCATGGCCTCGGCCTGCGGGGAAAGGCCGGGAACGGCGGCCTGCGCGGTCTCAAGCGCGGCGGCGGCAGACAGGCACAGCTGCGGCAGGGTCATCCATTCGGTGAACCAGGCGGCGCCGTCACGTTCCTGCCGGGGCATGCCTGCGCCCTGAAGCGTGGCGTTCAGCCCGATGACCTGGCGCGCCAGCGCCACAAGGACGGAGGGCTGCACCGGGTTCTGCTTCTGCGGCATGGTGGACGAGCCGCCCGAGGCGCCCAGCCGGACCTCTCCGACAGAGCTTTGGGCCATCAGGATCAGGTCGTCGCCCATCTTGCCCAGCACCTGTGCCAGACGGGTCAGCCAGCCGGCGATCCGCAGCACCGGCCCGCGATCGGCATGCCAGCTCCGGCCCGGATCGCGCAGGCCCAGCCCCTCAGCCAGTGCCGCGCGCAATTCCGCGCCCTTGCCGGCGAACTCCGCCCCGGTGCCCGCCGCGCCCGACAGCGACACCCAGAGCGCGCTTTGGCGCAGCGCGGGCAGCTCTTCCAGCAGGTCAAGCAGCGGCCAGCCCCAGGCCGCCACGTGAGAGCCGAAGCTGACCGGCGTGGCGAACTGGCCATAGGTGCGCCCGGCCATGGGCAGCTCCGCATGGGTTTCGGCCTGGACTGCAAGTGCCTTCAGCAGGGTGGTCAGCCCGGTTTCGCAGAGGCTCAGAAGCTGGCGCAGGCGCAGCATCTGGCCGGTATCGGCGATGTCCTGGGATGTCGCGCCCCAATGCAGGTACTGTGCGTGCTCCGGGGCCTCCATCGCCTTGCGGAAGGCGGCGACAAGGCCGGGCACGGGCACGCCGTTCTGCGCCGCCCCGGCCGCCAGCCCGCCCGGATCCAGCGGGATCTCGAGAGAGGCGCGGTGGATGAACTGGGCACTTTCCTCGGGGATGAGGCCAAGCTGGCCCTGCGCCTTAGCGAGCGCCCCCTCGACGATCAGCATCGAGCGGACCTCGGCACTGTCGGTGAACAGTCGCGCGGCGTCTCCGGCCGGGAAGAGCTTGTTGTAGATCTGGCTGTCGTGAACGGATCCGGCCATCACTTGCCCTCCGCGACGCGGGACAGCAGGGCGGCCAGGCCGCGCGGGTCGGAAAGAAAGGGGGAATGGCTGGTGGGCATCTCGTATCTGTCCTCCGGCGGAAAGCTCTGCGCCATCTCCGCCTGGTATTCGGGTGGGATCGTGCGGTCTTCGGTGCAGCGGATATAGCAGCGCGGCACGGAATGGTAGCGTTCCGTCAGCCGAATGGGCGTGGCCTGCGGGGCAATGGGCTCCGGACAGAGCTGCGCGATCGCCTGTTGCGCCATGGGGTCGGGCAGATCCTGGTAGAAATGCGCCCGTGCGCGGTCGGGCAGGGCGCTGTAGGCCAGACCGTCATCGGTCTTCACCACGGCCCCGGCCAGCGGCTGGCGGGCCTGTTCGCGCCGCATCGCGATCATCGAAAGGCCGTCGCGCGGGGCGTAAGCACAAAGGTAATAAAGTCGGGCGATCCTCTCCGGCACGGCTTCGGCTGCGGCAGAGATCGGGAACCCTCCGGCGGAATGGCCCAGCAGATGCACGGGGGTATCGGCTCGGGCCAGGGCCTGCTGGATGGTTTCGGCGTTCAGCGCCAGGCTCATCTGGTCGCGGGGGCGAGGATCGCCGGGCCGTCCGGGAAGGTCAAGCGCCCGGGCCGCGTGGCCCAGGCGCTCCAGTTCAGGGATCAGCGCCTGCCAGCACCAGGCCCCGTGGCAGGAGCCGTGGATCAGCAGGAAGCTGGCCATCAGAGGTCCAGGAAGACCGTTTCACCCTCACCCTGGAGGACGATGTTGAAGGTGTAGGTCCCGTCGCCCGTCTTCTTGGCGATCAGCGTCTGGCGGCGTGGGGCCTGTTCGATCCGGTTCAGCAGCGGATCCTCGGCGTTATCCTCGTCCTCGAAATAGACGCGGGTCTGCAGGCCGATGTTGATGCCGCGCGCCGTCAGCCAGAGAGAGATATGGGGCGCCTGCTTGCCACCGCCGCGCGCCGCAACGGCCCCCGGCTTGATGGTCCTCAGGGTGAACTTGCCGGTGTCGAAATCCGCGCCGATCCGGGCGAACCCAGTGACCTTGGGGTCCGCACCCTCCTCGTGGGGGTAGATCCCTGCGGCATCCGCCTGCCAGCATTCCAGCATGACATCGCGCAGGGCCCAGCCCATACCGTCAAGGACTTCGCCCGTGATTTCAATCACTTCGCCCTTCGCACCCTCCAGCGCCGGGCCTTCGGCTCCGGTCTCCACGTCATAGGCGCCGGCATTGCCCGCATAGGTGGGCATGCAGCCGATATGGACGTACGGGCCCGCCGTCTGGGAGGCCGTTTCAACGAGTGTGTCAAGTTTCTGGACCATGGTTCACATCCCCTCCAGCTTGTTTTCAAAGCGCGTCTGGCGACGGCCGCGCAGCACGATGTCGAACTTGTAGGCCAGGAAATCCATCGGGCGCGAATGGGAGAAGTCCAGGGCGGCCACCAGGCCCTCGATCTGCTTGGGATCCTTGATCGTGGCGATGATGGGGCAATGCTTGATCAGCGGATCGCCCTCGAAATACATCTGCGTGATCAGGCGCTGGCCGAAGCTGTGGCCGAAGATCGAGAAGTGGATGTGCATGGGGCGCCAGTCGTTGCCCCGGTTCATCCAGGGGTAGGCCCCGGGACGGACGGTCAGGAACTCGTAATAGCCGTTCTCATCCGTGATCGTGCGTCCGCAGCCGCCGAAGTTGGGATCGAGCGGGGCAAAGTAGACGTCCTTCTTGTGCCGGTAGCGCCCGCCGGCATTGGCCTGCCAGATCTCGACCAGGGTATGGGGCACGGGGCGGCCCATCTCGTCCAGCACGCGGCCATGGACCAGGATGCGTTCGCCGACGGCCAGTTCCTTGCCGCGGGTCCAGTTGACGATCAGGTTGTTGTCGTATTCGCCCAGCTGGGAATGGCCGAACCGGGGGCCAGTTTCCTCCGAGGGGGTGGATTCCATCGACAGCAGCGGCCAGCTGGGCGAACGCGAGACCGAGGTCTTGTAGCCGGTGTCGTAAGCTGGCGGATGGGCATCCCGGTTGCGCGGGATCAGCGGGCCAAGATCGGTCATTCTTCGTTCTCCTCCATTTCGGCATAGGTCGCCTTGGCAAGCTTCAGGGCGTGGTTCGCCTTGGGCACACCTGCGTAGATCGCGACGTGCTGGAAGGCCTCCTGCACGTCCTGTTTCGTCGCTCCCGTGTTGGCCGTGGCTCGGATATGCATCGGAATTTCCTCGAAATTCCCGGTAGCGGCGAGCAGGGCAAGGGTCAGCATGGAGCGTTCGCGCCGGCTGATGCCGTCGCTGGCCCAGACTGTGCCCCAGGCGCCTTCCGTGATCAGGGTCTGGAAGGGCTCGTCAAAGGGCTGCTTGGCGGCTTCGGCGCGGTCCACATGGGCATCCCCCAGCACGGAGCGGCGGACCTCCATGCCCTTGTCGTATCTGTCAGACATGGCCAGTCTCCTTGATGAAGGTCGTGAGAATGCGGGCGTAATCTTCGGGTTTCTCGACGCAGGGCAGGTGGCCCGCGCCGCGGATCAGCTCGAAACGGGATCCCGGCACCAGGTCGATGGTTTCCCGCACCAGATCCGGCGGGGTAGAGCCGTCTTCGCTGCCCGCGATGCCCAGAACGGGCAGGCGCAGCCCGCTGGTGGGCGTGTAGAAATCCGTCCCCGCGATCGCCGCGCAGCAGCCCGTATAGCCCGCAAGATTCTGACGGATCAGCATGTTGCGCCAGGCTTCCAGCGCGGGCGTGGCGCGGAAGGCCTTGCCGAACCAACGCTCCATCGTGGTGTCGGCGATGCTCTCGATCCCCTCCTTGGCGATGGCGGCGATTCGGTCGTTCCACATGTCCGCCGTGCCGATCTTGGCCGCGGAGTTGGAGATGACCAGCGCCCGCACAAGGTCCAGCCGCTTCCCCGCCAGCCCCGGGCCGATCATCCCGCCGATGGACAGCCCGACGAAAAGCGCATCCTTGACTCCCAGGTGATCCAGCAGCGTTTCCACATCCCGCACCAGCGTGCCCATGGAATAGGGCGCGGGCGTCGCCTGCGTCAGCCCATGGCCCCGCTTGTCATAGCGGATGATCCGCAGGCTTGCCGGCAGCAGCGGCACCAGCTGATCCCAGAGCCGCAGATCGGTCCCCAGGGAATTGGCAAAGACGATGGGCGCGCCGTTCGGATCGCCTTCGTCCGTGTAGTGGATCTTGAGATGGTCGAGCTCCGCGATCTTCATCAGTAGGGCAGTCCGATATAATTCTCCGCCAGAGAGGTCTGAGCTGCAACGGAATGTTCCAGGTAATCGAGCTCGGCCTCCTGCATGTGCATCTCGAACCCGGTGTGCTCGGGGAAATTGTGCAGCAGCGTGGTCATCGACCAGGAGAAACGTTCCGATTTCCAGACGCGGGCCAGGGCGCGTTCGGAGTATTTCTGCACCCCTTCGTCATCGCCCTGATAGAACTGCACAAGCCCGTTGTAGAGATAGTGCACATCCGAAAAGGCCAGGTTCAAGCCCTTTGCGCCGGTGGGGGGCACGATATGGGCCGCGTCGCCAACCAGGAACAGGCGGCCCCAACGCATCGGCTCGGCCACGAAGCTGCGCAGCGGCGCGATGCTTTTCTCGATGGTCGGGCCGGTGATGATGCTGTCCGCGGCCTCTTCGGGGATGCGGCGCTTGAGCTCATCCCAGAAGGCCTGGTCCGTCCAGTCATCCACCTTGTCGGTCAGCGGGCACTGGACGTAGTAGCGCGACAGGTTGGCGTTTCGCATGGAGCACAGCGCGAAGCCCCGGCGGTTCTGCGCATAGATTAGTTCATGGGACACGGGCGGGGTCTCGGACAGGACGCCCAGCCAGCCGAAGGGATAGACCCGTTCGTATTCCTTGAGCACGTTGTCCGGGATCGTCTTGCGGGACACGCCGTGGAAGCCGTCGCAGCCGGCCACGTAATCGCAATCCAGCCGCTGTTCCTGCCCGTCCTTCACGAAGGTCACGTAGGGGGCGTCGCTATCGGCACCGTGAATGGTGACCCCGTCGACCTCTGTGATGACGCGGCCGTCTTCGGCTTCCCGCGCGGCGTAGAGGTCCTGCGTCACCTCGGTCTGGCCGTAGACCATGACCTTCTTGCCGGTCAGCTTGGAGAAATCGATGCGGAAGCCCCGGTTGCGGCAGGCGAGGTAGGTGCCGTCATGGGGGAAGCCTTCGGCGTCCATGCGGGCGCCCACGCCGGCTTCACGAAGCAGCTCGACGCTGCCCCATTCCAGGACGCCGGCCCGGATCCGGGAAAGGACGTATTCCTTGCTGCGCCGTTCCAGGACGACGGTGTCGATCCCGGCCTTGTGCAGCAGTTGAGAAAGCAGAAGACCCGAAGGGCCTCCACCGATGATGGCAACCTGACAGCGCATGATTTTCTCCCGTTCGTCGCGGGAAACCTGTCAAAACTGGTTGTCAAAGTCAATCAAAATGAAAGTGAGCTCGGAGGGGCAGACAAGAAGACACCGCCGCCGGAGGCCGGCGACGGTGCTGTCTTTCAAGGCGGGAGAGGTCTCAGAGCGTGGCGAGCGCGCGGGTGAACATCTGCGGATCAACGTTGCCGCCCGACACCACGACGATGGCGTTTTCCGATTGCAGTTCTGACCCTTTGAAAAGCGCGGCGGCCAGGGCCACGGCCCCGCCGGGTTCCGCCACGATCTTCAGGCGCAGGAAGGCCTGGGCGACCGCGGAAAGCGCCTCGTCCTCGGTCACGGTCAGGCCCGGTCCGCAGCGGCTTTTCATGATCGGGAAGGTCAGTTCGCCCGGTTGCGGCGTGATGATCGCATCGCAGAGGTTGCCCGATAGACGGGCGTTGCGTTGCACCTGCCCGGTGGCGAGCGAGCGTTTCACATCATCAAAGCCCTCTGGCTCCACCGGGCGGACCCGCAGGCCGGGCGCGCGTTCGGCACAGGCCAGCGCGATGCCAGAGGTCAGCCCACCGCCGCCACAGGGCACCAGCAGATCGGCATCCGAGACGCCAAGCGCGTCGGCCTGGCTGGCGATCTCAAGCCCGGTGGTGCCCTGGCCGGCAATGACCTGGGGTTCGTCGAAGGGGCGGATCAGGGTCAGCCCGCGCTCTACCGAAAGCTGCTCACCGATCTCGTCCCGGTCCTCGGTGGCGCGGTCATACAGCACGACTTCGGCGCCGAGCGCGCGGGTGTTTTCGATCTTCAGCTGAGGCGCGTCAGAGGGCATGACGATCACGGAAGGCGCCTTGTGCAGGCTGGCGGCATGGGCGATCCCTTGGGCGTGGTTGCCAGAGGAAAAGGCGATGACCCCGCATTTGCGGACATCCGGGCTAAGCGCGGAAATCGCGGACCAGGCACCGCGGAACTTGAAGCTGCCGGTGTGCTGCAGGCATTCCGCCTTGATCAGGACGCGCCGCCCGGCCAGCCGGTCAAGGAAGGGCGAGGACAGCATCGGTGTCAGGCGCGCATGGCCCTTCAGGCGCTCGGCGGCGGCCAGGATCATCTCAAAGTTCATTGCATCAGCTCCAGCCAGTCCTGCAGGGCGGCCAGGGCCTGCGGTTCGTCAAGAAAGGGCACATGCCCCCGGTCGGGAACGGTCGTGGTAATCATACTGGGAAAAATCTCTTTCATGCGGGCGAGGGTGTCGGGGGCAAGGATGTCCGAATGGGCGGCGCGGATCGCGGCCAAGGGCAGGCCGTCGAGCGCCTGGAACAGGGGCCATAGGTCCGGCGTGGGCTGGTCCATGGAGGCAAGGACCGCGTCCCGCAGCGCGGGATCGTAGGTGATTTTCAGCCCGTCCGGCGTGACGGCAAAGCTATGGGCGGCATCCTTCAGCCAGCGGTCTTTCGGCACGCCGGGAAAGGCGGGGTGGGCCATGCGGGCCAGGGCGGCCTCTTCCAGGTCGCGGTAGGGCGGGTCGATCCCGATATAGCCCGCGATGACCTCCAGCCCCTTGGGATCCACGACCGGCCCCACGTCGTTCAGCGCCAGGCCCAGCAGGCGATCCTTCGCCGTGGCGGCCAGGAACATGCCGATCAGGCCCCCGCGCGAGGTCCCCAGCACTGCGGCGGCCTCAAGGCCGAGGTGATCGAGCAGCGCCAGCGCATCGCCCGCCTCTGTCGGCAGGGTGTAGCTGTCCGCGCCTGTCCAGGCAGAGAGCCCGCGCCCCCGGTAATCCATGCGGATCATTCGCACACCGGTAAGGTGCGGTGCCAGGAAATCGAAGTCCCGCCCATTGCGGGTCAGGCCAGAGAGGCAGAGCAGGGGCAGGCCCTCTCCGCTGTCTTCGAAGTAGATCGAAGCCCCGTCCGGCGCGGTGAAATGCGGCATCAGAAGACCTCCAGGTCGGCGATTGGTTCAAGTGTGTCGAGGACGGTTTGCGGCTGTCCGGTCAGGCGGTCCATGGGCAGGCCGGACCGGTTGACCCAGACTGAGTGAAATCCGTAAGCGCTTGCTGCTGCGGCGTCCCACCCGTTGGAACTGACGAAAAGCACATGGGCGGGGCTGCCACCGAACCGCTGGCAGACCAGCTCATAAACCGGCGCTGCGGGTTTGAAAATCCCCACCTCTTCGACAGAAAGAAGGTCATCCAGAAGCGCTTCGATTCCCGCGGATTTCGCTGCCGCCGTAAGCATTTCGGGGGAGCCGTTGGAAAGGATCGCGGTGTTGAGGCCGCGATCCTGCAGGGTTCTCAGCAGGGCGGGGACCTCCGGGTAGGCGGGCAGCTGCCAGTATAGATCCAGCAGGCGCTGGCGCAGGCCGGACCCGGCAAGGCCCTGGGCCTCCATCGCCCAGTCCAGCCCGTCTTCCGTGACCTTCCAGAAGCTGCAGTGATCCCCCTGGACCGCGCGCAGCCAGGAATACTCCAGCTGCTTGCGTCGCCATGTCTCTGCCAGCGCGGGCCAATGGGCGGCCAGGGCTTCGTTCCCCGGTTCGCCTGCAGCAATACGCGCCGCCGCCGCGACATCGAAGAGCGTGCCATAGGCGTCGAATATGCAGGTGGTGACGGGCATCTGGGCCTTCCTCCGCGGGCAACGGGAAAGTGGACCCTGCCACGGCTTCCGACCGGGTGAAAGAGGCGCTCTGCGGACCGTTTGCACCTCGGACACGGCTGGGCTAGAGTCGGCGTCAATCGAGATGGGAACCTGGGCAACGCGCGCCAGCCCCGAAATTCACCCCCCTTTCATGATTGGACACGCGATGAGCGCAGCCAAATCGGGCGACACCGTCCGCATTCACTATACCGGTACCCTGCACGACGGGACCACCTTCGACAGCTCCTCGGGCCGCGACCCGCTGGAATTCACCGTTGGCTCCGGCCAGATCATCCCCGGCCTCGACAGTGCCATCCCCGGCATGGAAGTCGGTGAGAAGAAGACCGTCGAAGTGCCCAGCACCGAAGCCTACGGCGAGCGCGACCCCAACGCGATGCAGACCGTGCCGCGCGATGCAATCCCGGACACGATCCCGCTGGAAGTCGGCCTGCAACTGCAGATGAGCTCTCCGCAGGGTCAGGTGATCCCGGTCACCGTGGCAGAGATTTCTGATGAGTCGGTTCTGCTGGATGCCAACCACGCGCTGGCCGGCAAGGACCTGGTCTTCGCAATCGAGATGGTCGAGATCCTCTGATCTTCCGTTTCAACCGCAGATGAAAAGGGCGCCTCTCGGGGCGCCCTTTTTCTTTCCGGCGTCCTTGCGCGGATCAGATGTCGCGGCGCAGGCGGATCACAACGTCCACTTTTGAGATCGTGGCGCCCTGCGGTGCGCGGGGCAGCCTTGCAATCTCCAGCTCTTCGCTGGGCGCGTCGGTTAGTTCGCCGTCGTGTTCCCAGTAAAAATGGGGGTGATCGTGCATGTTGGTGTCGAAATAGCTGCGCGACCCGTCCACGGTGATTTCCCGCATGAGGCCGGCTTCGCAGAAGGCGCGCAGGGTGTTGTAGACAGTCGCCAGGGATACGGGCTGGCCGGATTTCTTGGCCGAGGCAAACAGGCTTTCCGCGGTGACGTGGCGGTCATGCCCGTCCCCCACGAGAAGCGTTGCCAGCCCCACGCGCTGCCGTGTTGGGCGCAAGCCGGCCTTGGAAAGCCAGTTTGTGCCGCGTTCGGTTGCCTTTGAACTCATGGCGTTCTTGTATCCCGTTGCTCACCCGACAATATAGTGAAAAAGCAGGGCTGGAAGCAACACCGGCCAAAAAAGTCCCGGTTCCGCACCTATTTGCGTGTCGTCGCGCCGTGCTTGCATGGCGAGCGGGCGCGATGATAGAGGGGGCGGGACGTGTAGAAAGTATCAGAAAGGGCGAGCCCCGGATGGCCGATTACCCCACCAGCTTTGATCGTGACGATCTGTTGAAGTGCGCCCGAGGCGAATTGTTCGGCCCCGGCAACGCGCAGCTTCCGGCGCCGCCAATGCTGATGATGGACCGGATCACAGAAGTTTCCGGCGATGGCGGTGCCCACGGCAAGGGCCACGTCGTGGCCGAGTTCGACATCACCCCGGATCTTTGGTTCTTCGAATGCCACTTCCCCGGCAACCCGATCATGCCGGGCTGCCTTGGCCTGGATGGCCTTTGGCAGCTGACCGGTTTCAACCTTGGCTGGCGTGGCTGGCAGGGGCGCGGGTATGCTCTGGGTGTGGGCGAAGTGAAGCTGACCGGGATGGTTCGCCCTGACCGCAAGATGCTGCGCTACTACGTCGATTTTACGAAGGCCGTGCAGACCCGTCGCCTGACCATGGGCGTGGCCGATGGCCGCGTCGAGGCCGATGGCGAGGTGATCTATCAGGTCAAGGATATGAAAGTGGCTCTGTCTGAAGGCTGAGCCCAAGTCAGGGAGGCTTCCATGCGCCGAGTCGTGGTTACCGGATTGGGGATCGTCTCTTCGATCGGAAACAATGCAGAAGAGGTCGTCACCTCTTTGAAAGCGGGCACCTCGGGGATCGTCGACTCCCCGGAGATGACCGAACACGGCTTCCGCTCACGCGTGGCCGGAACGCTGAAAATCAATGTCGCCGATTTCGTCGACAAGCGGACCCTGCGCTTCATGGGGCCGGGGGCTGCCTATGCCCATATCGCCATGAGCCAGGCGATCGCGGATGCCGGGCTTGAAGAAGACGATATCGTGAACCCGCGCACCGGCCTTGTGGCCGGGTCCGGCGGGCCGTCGACCTCGGCCATGCTGGCCGCGCACCAGACGGTCCTGAGCACCGGCGCGACCAAGCGCATCGGGCCCTTCGCGGTGCCCAAGTGCATGTCCTCCACGATCTCGGCCAACCTTGCGACGGCCTTTAAGATCAAGGGCATCAACTATTCAATCACCTCGGCCTGCTCGACGTCCCTGCACTGCATTGGCAATGCGGCAGAGCAGATCATGCTGGGCAAGCAGGACGTGATGTTCGCCGGCGGCGGGGAAGAGCTGGACTGGACGCTGTCCTGCCTGTTCGACGCGATGGGGGCGATGAGCTCTAAGTACAACGACACCCCGGCGCAGGCCTCTCGTGCCTTCGACGCGGGCCGCGACGGCTTTGTCATCTCGGGCGGCGGCGGCATCCTGGTTCTGGAAGAGCTGGAGCACGCCAAGGCGCGCGGCGCCAAGATCTACGCGGAAGTGACCGGCTATGCCGCCACCTCTGACGGGCATGACATGGTGGCGCCCTCTGGTGAGGGCGGCGAACGGGCCATGCGCCTGGCGCTGGAGACGCTGCCAGAGGGGCGCAAGGTCGGCTACATCAACGCCCATGGTACCTCCACCCCCGTCGGAGACGTGGGCGAGGTGCAGGCTGTGCGGCGTGTCTTCGGCGAAGGCCAGACGCCGCCGATCAGCTCGACCAAGTCCATGACGGGGCACGCCCAGGGGGCGGCCGGTGCGCTGGAGGCGATCTTCTGCCTTCTGATGCTCCAGGGCGATTTCATTGCGCCTTCGATCAATGTTCAGGACCTCGACCCGGAGCTTGACCCGGCAGAGATCGCAACCGCGCTGGTGGAGAACGCCGGTCTGGACACTGTCATGACCAATTCCTTCGGTTTCGGCGGCACGAACGGGTCGATGCTGCTGTCGCGCTACAACGGGTAAGAGATACATGACAGGGATTTTGCAGGGAAAACGTGGCCTGGTGATGGGGGTCGCGAACGAGCGCTCCATCGCATGGGGTATTGCCAAGGCGATGCATGAGGCCGGTGCAGAGCTGGCCTTTACCTACCAGGGCGATGCCTTCGGTAAGCGCGTGAAGCCGCTGGCCGAAAGCCTGGGCTCAGAGATCCTTCTGGATGCCGACGTGAGCGACGATGCCTCGATGGATGCGGCCTTTGCGCAGCTGGCAGAGAAGTGGGACAGCCTGGATTTCGTCGTCCATGCCATCGCCTATTCCAACAAGGACGAGCTTTCGGGGCGGTTCATCAATACCAGCCGCGAGAACTTCAAGAACTCGCTCGATATCTCCTGCTACTCGCTGATCGACGTCGCGCGCCGCGCCACGCCGCTGATGGCAGAGGGCGGGACGATCCTGACTCTGACCTACCAGGGCTCCAACCGCGTGACCCCTTATTACAACGTGATGGGCGTGGCCAAGGCGGCGCTGGAATCCGCCGTTCGTTATCTTGCGAATGATCTTGGCCCGCAGGGTATCCGCGTCAACGCGGTCTCTCCGGGGCCGATGAAAACGCTGGCGGGGGCTGCCATCGGCGGCGCGCGCAAGACCTTCCGCCAGACAGAGGAAAACGCCCCCTTGCGTTCCAATGCCACGCTGGAGGCCGTGGGCGGCACGGCCGTCTACCTCGCGTCCGACGCAGGCGCCTGCACCTCGGGAGAGATCATCCGGGTCGACGGTGGTTACCACGTGCTTGGGATGCCCCAGCCAGAGAACCTCTGACGCAGGGGCTCCATCAGGGTTTCGGTCGGCTCACTGGCTGACCGAAACCGCCCTCAGATCTTTCGGAACGTTAGGTAATGCGGTGTGCGGTCTTCGCGCAGCGCCTTCTGTTCGTAGCGGGTAGAGATCCAGTCAGGCCAGGAATTGCGCCAGTCGTCCGGGTGCTCTGCCAGCCATTCGAAGCCGTGTTGCGGGACCTGTTGGAGGGTCTGGCGCACGTAATCGGGAATGTCGGTGGCCACGCGGAAGATCGCGTCGGGCTTGAGAACGCAGGCCAGAGGTTCCAGGTGTTCCGGCGTGACAAAGCGGCGGCGGTGGTGGCGCTTCTTGGGCCAGGGATCCGGATAGAGCAGGAAGGCGCGCTCGACAGAGGCCTCGGGCAGCACGTCGAAAAGATCACGTACATCGCCGGGGTGGACCGCCAGGTTGGACACGCCCGCATCGCGGATCTTGCCCAGAAGCATGGCCACACCGTTGATGTAGGGTTCCGCGCCAATGATCGCCACATCGGGGTTGGACCGGGCCTGGTGAACCAGGTGCTCACCCCCGCCGAAACCGATTTCCAGCCAGACCGGGCGATCGCCAAAGCGGGCCTTCAGGTCCAGCGGCTCGCGGTCGGGGTTCTCTTCCCAGCCGACGGCGCCGGGGGACAGGGCTGCCAGGTCTTCGTCAAGGAAGGCCTCCTGCGACTTGCGCAGGCCCTTGCCCTTGAAGCGGCCGTAGAAGTTGCGCCAGGGCGCGCCGGAAGGATGTGTATCTCTGGTCATGGGCGCCCTTTATCCGGGGTCCGTGTCCGGATCAACCTGCCAATGCGTCCCTGAGCCCTTGCAGGTCGCCATGCGCAGGGCAGGGGGCGGGTGAGAAAAGGAAAGGCCCCGCGGGATTGCTCCCGCGGGGCCTTTTCAGATCAGGACCGGTCACGCGGTCAGATGGCTTTCTTGAGCGCCTCGACCAGGTCGGTCTGCTCCCAGGAGAAGCCGCCATCGGCGTCAGGTTCGCGCCCGAAGTGCCCATAGGCTGCCGTGCGCTGGTAGATCGGACGGTTCAGCTGCAGGTGCTCGCGGATACCGCGCGGGGTCAGATCCATGACCTTGGCCACGGCTTCCTCGATCAGGCTCTCGTCCACCTCGCCGGTGCCGTAGGTATCGGCGTAGATCGACAGGGGCCGCGAGATGCCGATCGCGTAGGAGAGCTGGATCGTGCATTTCTTGGCCAGGCCGGAGGCGACCACGTTCTTGGCCAGGTAGCGCGCCGCGTAGGCGGCGGAGCGGTCGACCTTCGTCGGATCCTTGCCGGAGAATGCACCGCCACCATGGGGCGCGGCACCGCCGTAGGTATCCACGATGATCTTGCGTCCGGTCAGGCCCGCGTCGCCGTCAGGACCGCCGATGACGAACTTGCCAGTCGGGTTCACCCACCATTCGGTCTTGTCCGTCAGCCAGCCTTCCGGAAGCACCTCACGAATGTAGGGCTCCACGATGGCGCGGATGTCTTCGCTGGTCTGGTCCTCGTCCCGGTGTTGGGTCGAGAGCACAAGCTGGGTGACTTCGACAGGCTGACCGTTCTCGTACCGCAGGGACAGCTGGCTTTTCGCGTCAGGGCGCAGCGTCGGCTCCTGGCCGGACTTGCGCACCTCTGCCAGCCGCTTGAGCACGGCGTGGGCGTAGTGGATCGGTGCTGGCATGAGCTGCTCTGTCTCATCCGTGGCATAGCCGAACATGATGCCCTGGTCGCCTGCGCCTTCCTCTTTCTCGTTGGAAGCATTCACACCCTGGGCGATATGAGCGGATTGTTCGTGCAGGAGGTTGGTAACCTTGCAGGTGTTCCAGTGGAACTTATCCTGCTCGTACCCGATGTCCTTGATGCAATCGCGCGCGATCTGCTCGATGCTTTCCATGTACTTGGAGAGCTTCTCCTGATCGGCCAGGCCGACTTCCCCGCCAATAACGACGTGGTTGGTCGTTGCAAAGGTCTCGCAGGCGACGCGCGCTTCCGGTTCCTCGGCGATCAGCGCGTCGAGAACCGCGTCTGAAATCCTGTCGCACACCTTGTCGGGGTGCCCCTCTGAAACGGATTCAGAGGTGAAGATATAGTTCTGTCTTGTCATGTGAAGTGCTCCGGTAATTTCTAACCTGCCCCGTCAGGAAGCCGTTGGGGCGGCGATGATCTTGGTTACGACTGCCCGCCGGTGTGGTCAATGGCTTTATGGGACGGCAGTGTACGGCGCGTTAATCGGCCACAAGCCGCCAGGAAAAGTGCTGCAAATGCCAGCAAAAGCGCGGGGATGTCCCCGAAGCGCGCATAGAGCGTGGCTGGCGAGGGTGGCGGCAGGGTCACGTCCAGGTAGCCGGCGGTGTTCAGCGGCAGGTTGTCCAGCACGGTCCCATCGGCCGCGATCAGGGCGCTGACGCCGGTATTGGCAACCCGGATCATGGGCAGACCCTGTTCGGCGGCGCGCAGCCTTGCCTGCGCGAGGTGCTGGTAGGGACCGGAGAAATTGCCGAACCATCCGTCGTTTGTGATCTGAAGCAGCACCTCCGGGCGCTCTGCTGCATTGCGGATGTCGCGCGGGAAAACGGCTTCGTAGCAGATCAGTGGCAGGGCCTTGCCCAGGCCGGGGATCTCAAGCACGCGGGGGCCGGCGCCGGGTGTGTAGCCGGTGCCGAATTGCGCGGCCAGCAGTCCAACCCCCAGTCGATCCATGAGCTGGGAAAGCGGCAGGTATTCCCCGAAGGGCACCAGGTGGTGCTTGTCGTAGACGTCCAGCACCGTGCCTTCCGCGCCGATCACCGCGAGCGAGTTGTAGTAGCGGTTGCGCGGGTCGCTGTGCTGCACCCCCACGGCCATGGGCACCCCGTTGGCTGCACCGGACAGGTAGCCGGGCAGGGTCGGGTTGCTGTCCAGCAGGTAGGGCACGGCGGTCTCTGGCCAGACCACAAGGTCGGGGGCCGGCAGCGCCCCGGAGTACTCCAGTTGGCGGTCGAAGAAGATCCGAGATTTCTCCGGGTCCCATTTCTCTCTCTGGGTGGCGTTTGGCTGGACCAGGCGCACCACGGGGGCTTCGGGGCCGGGGGGCAGAGACGGTGCACCGAAGCGAGGCGCAATGAAGGCCATGAGCGCCAGAACGGCCAGACCGGTTGCTGCCGGCCAAAGGGTGCGGTGCGCCAGGGCCGCGCCGAAGGCGGCGGCAGGCAAGAGCAGCGTTAGGCTGAGGACGTGGGGCCCGCCAAGCGCGGCCAGGGGCAGGGCGGGGCTGTCGATCAATCCGTGGCCAATGAGCGCCCAGGGAAAGCCGGTGAAAAGGACGCCGCGCAGGGCTTCCAGCAGCGTCAGGGCGCCGGCAAAGGCCAGTGCGGAAGGCGCCGCCCGCCCCCCGGGGGCTGCCCATTTCGCGGCCAGCAAGGCCGCTCCCCAGAAAAGCGCCAGCCCCGTCGCCATGAAGAGCAGGGCAAAGGGGGCCATCCAGCCATGGCGGGCCAGGTCCACCAGGAAGGGCTCCATGATCCAGGACAGCGCCGCGCCGAAGTAACCGACGCCAAAGCGCCAGCCCTGAAGGGCAGCGGCCCGGGGCGTAGGCGCACGCAGGAAGGCCAGGAAGAGCAGCGCGAAACCGGCCACCGGCAGAGGCCAAAGCCCGATCGGCTCTTGGCCTCCGGCGGCAAGAATCCCGGCCGCGACGGGCCACCAGGCTTTGAGGCGTGGGGTCATCGGGCCGGGTCTACTTCAGGTTTCTGCGTCGGCAGGCGGGTGGGCGTTCAGGCGCACCCGCAGCCGCTTGATGCGGCGTGGGTCGGCCTCGATCACCTCGAACTCGTGGCCGTCGGGGTGCTGCACGACTTCGCCACGGGTGGGAACCCGGCCAGAGAGCATGAAGACCAACCCGCCAAGCGTGTCGATCTCTTCCTCATCGACGCTGTCGACATCGGTCAGCGATGTGCCTGTCTCCTGCTCGAACTCCTCGAGCGGGGCCTTGGCAAGCGCCAGCCAGCTGCCGGAGGGTTCCTGGGACCACATGGCGTCTTCGTCGACGTCGTGCTCATCCTCGATCTCGCCGATGATCTGTTCGATCAGGTCCTCGATCGTGACCAGCCCGTCGACCCCGCCGTATTCGTCGATCACCAGGGCCATGTGGCGGCGTTCGCTCTGCATCTTCTGCAGAAGCACGCCGATCGGCATTGAGGGGGGCACGAAGAGCAGCGGGCGCAGAAGCGCCTTGAGCGAGAAGCGGGTCATCCCGTTCCAGCCGTGCTTCAGCGCGAAGTCCTTCAGGTGGACCATGCCGGTGGGCGTGTCCAGCGTGCCCTGGTAGACCGGCAGGCGGGTCATCCCGCTTTCCCGGAAGACGGCAACAAGATCCGGCTGGTTGATGGTAGAGGGGACGGCGACGATATCCGCCTTGGGGATGGCCACGTCCTCTACCCGCATGTCGCGCAGGTTCAGCAGAGAATGCCGCCGGCGGTCCTCGACCGTATGGGAGGTGCTGTCGCCGGCAGAATAGCCGTCGTCTCCAGAGCCCGAACCGAAGCCAAGCCACCGTTTGAGCAGGCCAAGGCGCGGCTGCGCCTCCGGCTCTTCCGGGTCGTTGGCCACCGAGTCATCGGCCATCGTGGCGAAATGAATGCCGTTCTGAGAGGAGCCATTGGTCTGCATCAGGGGTGCATCGCTGGTTGTGATGCCCGCAGAGCCATCCTGACCGGAATCTGTCTTCCCGTCGAAATTGACAACCGATGCGCCGATCGGTGCCCCGCTCCTAGATGCGGGGTCTGGGTCCGTTGAAAGCGCGCCCTGCGCTGCCTTAGAAGACCCGTCTATGCTGTCGCCCATCTTACCTTTCCATGAAGCCGCCGGCTCAAATGCCGGTTGATAGAGTATATGGGTCACGAATGCCCATTTTGCCAAGTATTTCCACCTCAGTTCCTTCCATGAGCTCCGCATCGCCGTCGCGGATGTGGTCATAGCCCAGTAAATGAAGGATTCCGTGAACAACCAGGTGGATGACATGATTTTCGAACGGCAGCCCGCCGGCCTCGGCTTCCCGCGCGCAGGTATCCCAGGAGATCGCGATGTCCCCAAGTTCAGCAGGGCCCGGGAAATCGGGTTCCGAGGGGGGCTCGGGCCGCGCGCCCTCGTCCTCGGCGCCCAGCTCCTCTGCTGGCCATGACAGCACGTTGGTAGGGGTGGGCTTGCCGCGGAACTCCGTGTTCAGCTCTGCAATGCGGGCATCGTCACAGCCCATGACGCAGATTTCGAAGGCCTCCGGATCCAGCCCCAGCTGGGCAAGCGTCAACTGCCCGGCACGCTCTGCAAGGGCGGCAAGGTCACAGTCTTCCCAGCGGCGATCTTCGATCAGGCAATCGGTCAGGCTCATGCGCCTTGCCATAACACCTGGGAAGGCCGCGTACCATCACCTGCGTCAAGGCCTGCGGAGGGATTCCGCCGGTCCCCTGGAGCAGGCCGGAACGCAAAAGGCCGGCGTCGCCGCAGGGGCTAAGCCGGCCTTTTGTCTCATGTCCCTTTGGGCGGCTCAGGCCTCGTCGGCCTCATAGGCTTCGATGATCTTGGCGACCAGCGGGTGGCGGACGACATCCTTGGCAGTGAAGTAGTTGAAGGTGATGTCGTCGATATTGCCCAGCAGTCTTTCCGCGTCCCGCAGGCCCGATTGCACGCCGCGCGGCAGGTCGACCTGGCTGCGGTCGCCGGTGATCACCATGCGGGAGCCTTCGCCCAACCGGGTCAGGAACATCTTCATCTGCATGGTGGTGGCGTTCTGCGCCTCATCCAGCACGACAAAGGCGTTTGCCAGGGTCCGGCCGCGCATGAAGGCCAAGGGCGCGATCTCAATCCGCTTTTCTTCCAGCAGCTTGGCCAGTTGCTTGGCCGGCAGGAAGTCGTTCAGCGCATCGTAGAGCGGCTGCATGTAGGGATCGACCTTGTCCTTCATGTCGCCAGGCAAGTAGCCAAGCTTTTCGCCGGCTTCGACGGCGGGGCGGGACAGGATGATCTTGTCTACGTGCCCTTCGATGAACATCGACACGCCAACGGCGACGGCCAGGTAAGTCTTGCCGGTGCCCGCCGGGCCGATGCCGAAACCCAGTTCATGCGCAAAGAGGTTCTGGACATAGGCCTTCTGCGCCTCTGTCCGGGGCTCGACCATCTTCTTGCGCGTCTTGATCTCGACCGCGCCGCCCTTGAACATCTCAAGCTGATCGGCGGGATCGCCAACGGGATCGAACATCTCCGGGGCGCTGTGCATGCGCAATTCGCGGTCGATATCGGCGCTGGTGACCTCTCGTCCGGCCTCTAGGCGGGCATAGAGCGCGCGCAGGACATCGATCGTCTCTTTCGCCGCCTCCGCCGAGCCGATGGCGACAAGGTAGTTGCCGCGCCTCAGGATCTGTGTGCCAAGCTTTGTTTCCAGCTGGGCAAGATTGCGGTCATGTTCGCCGCACAACTCAATGAGCAGGAAGTTGTCCGGGAATTCGACGGCAGCTTCGGCAAGTTGAGTGTCATCCGTTTGCGGGGGCAGAAGGCTTGTGGCCAAGTAGGACTCCTTCATCAGATATTCAGGTCGGGCCTGAGATCAGCGTGGCAGGGCAGGGGCCGACGAGCAAGTCAAGAATGCGATCGGCCCCGGAAATCCACCCGGGCAGGGCTGGCACGGCCAGTTCTTGCCAGTTTGGGGGCCGCGCTGTCGGCGTCATTTGACCAATTGGTCAGAAAAATGCGGCGATGCATTTTCAGGTGGTTGAAACCGACCCCCAGCGAGATGATTTTGAACCCAGACCATTAAGCGGGGGTAAAGACCTGCGTCTCCGTCCCGATCCCCCTCTGGGGAAGGGCGACACCGCTTTGGATATTTCCGCTCATGCTGGGCCAGAAGGCCAGCCTGCGGACACTAAGAGGTTGGAAATGAAAAATTACCTGGGTTCGGCTGCAATCGCGGCCTGCATTCTCACGCCCTTTGGCACACTGCCTGCAAACGCCACGCAAACGTCTGAGCCGATCACGGTTGGCTGCTTCCGGGGGCCGTTCAAGTCCGTCATCTGGGATCACCCCAAGCAGGCCTTTGTCGATTCGCTCATGGCGAATGGCTTCAGCTATGACCGCGCGACCGAGATCGGAGAGCGCGTGTGCCGCGATGAACGCCTTGTGGGACAACCGGAGCAGCTTGCCGAGCAGACCCGCCGGCTGATCCGCCAGACACCGCGCAAGTGACGCCTAGACCAGCTCGCCCGTCAGCGAATTGGGATGGCTGGCGGTGATCTTAACGCGCCGCAGATCGCCGGGGGCGAGGCCCTCGGCGGTGACATGCACGGCGTGCAGGTAATCCGATTTGCCGACCATCTGGCCGGGCCGGCGGCCGGGCTTTTCGAACAGCACGCCAAGCTCACGACCGACCATGGCATCCTGCAGGCGGCGCTGTTGTGCGTTCAGCAGGTCCTGAAGGGCCGTCAGTCGGGCGGAGGCAACCTGCGGATCCACCATCTTGTCACCCTTTTCCGCCGCCGGTGTGCCGGGGCGGGCAGAGTACTTGAAGGAGAAGGCGGTGCCGTATTCGACGCGCCGCACAAGGTCCATCGTCTGCTCGAAGTCCTCGTCGGTTTCCCCGGGAAAGCCCACGATGAAGTCACCTGAGATATGGATATCCGGCCGCGCGGCGCGGATCCGCTCGATCAGGCGGAAGTAGTCCTCCCGCGTGTGTTTGCGGTTCATGGCCTTCAACACCCGGTCGGACCCGGATTGCACGGGCAGGTGCAGGTAGGGCATCAGCTTGGCGCAGGTGCCATGCGCCTCGATCAGGTCGTCGGCCATGTCGTTGGGGTGCGAGGTGGTGAAGCGCAGGCGCTCCAGTCCGTCGATCTCTGCCAACTCGCGGATCAAGCGGGCCAGCGACCAGTCCCCATCCGCGCCGGCGCCGTGGTAGGCGTTGACGTTCTGACCAAGAAGGGTGATCTCGCGCACGCCACGTTCGACCAGGTCCTGCGCCTCACCCAGGATGCGGGCGGCGGGACGAGAGACCTCTGCGCCGCGGGTATAGGGCACCACGCAGAAGGCGCAGAACTTGTCGCAGCCCTCCTGCACGGTCAGGAAGGCCGTGGGGCCACGCCGGGCCTTGGGCCGGGCCTTGAGCTTCTCGAACTTGTCCTCTTCGGGGAACTCGGTGTCGAGCACCTTTTCCCCGTGACCGGCCTTTGCCTCCATCTCCGGCAGGCGGTGGTAGCTTTGCGGGCCGACGACCAGATCCACGATCGGCTGGCGGCGCATGATCTCCTGGCCCTCTGCCTGGGCCACGCAGCCCGCGACACCGATCTTGAGGTCGGGTTTTTCTGCCTTCAGCCCCTGGAAGCGCCCGAGTTCCGAATAGACCTTTTCAGCAGCCTTTTCGCGGATGTGGCAGGTGTTGAGCAGGATCATGTCCGCCTCTTCCGGCGTCGTGACCTCTTCGTAGCCCGATCCGCCAAGTGCCTCTGCCATGCGCTCGCTGTCGTAGACGTTCATCTGACAGCCGTAGGTCTTGATGAAAAGTTTCTTGGTCCCGGCCATGATCGCGTGCCTTTTCGGGGGAAGATGGGTCAAGGCGGTTGACTACACCAGAACGCCCGGGGCTTGCAATGCAGGGGCGCAGGGGGTTTTCTGCGCCGCGACCCTTGCCGGAGACGCCTGTGTATTTCGATAGCCTGCAAAGCTTTACCGCCCGGTCCCGGCCGATCCTGGCCAAGGGGCCGATCGCCATGATCTTCGCCGAGGACGAGGTTGAGCTGGACGCGACCCTGCGCCATCACCGCGAGGCAGGATTTGTGCAGTTGCTGCTGTTTGCTCCGGATGCCTTCAAGCTGGCCGAGGATCTTGAACCGGTCGTGACACGGATCCGCTACACGATGGCCCAGGACAATGCCCTGTCGAATGCGGTGAACGCGGTGAACCGCGCGGCGCCTGCGGGCACCTGGCTTTACTATTGCTACAACGCCGAGTTCCTTTTCTATCCCTTCCGTGAAACCCGCACGGTGGGAGAGCTGCTGACCTTCCACACCGAAGAGCGCCGCGATGCGATGCTGACTTACGTCGTCGATATCTACGCCGATGACCTGGCCCGCTTCCCCAATGCGGTTTCCATCGACGATGCCTACCTGGACCGCTCCGGCTATTACGCGCTGGCCCGCAAGGATGAGAACGGCCACCCGCGGGAGCGTCAGCTGGATTTCTTCGGCGGCCTGCGCTGGCGGTTCGAGGAACACGTCCCGGCGCAACGGCGCAAGATCGACAGGATCTCTTTCTTCCGCGCCCGGCCCGACCTGCGCGTGCGTGAGGATTACACCTTTGATGACCAGGAGCTGAACACCTACTCCTGCCCCTGGCACCATAACCTGACCGCCTGCATCTGTTCCTTCCGCACCGCCAAGGCGCTGAAGAAGAACCCCGGCTCGCGGCAGCAGATCGGCAGCTACTACTGGTTCAATTCCGAAAAGTTCAAATGGAAAGAGAGAACGCTTCTGGACCTGGGCCTGATGGAGCCGGGGCAGTGGTTCTGACCGGGCGTGGCGGGCGACGGCGCTCTCGATCCGATCGCTGATGTGATCTATCGCCCTCACGCCTGAGCACTCTGATTGAGCCTGGCTGAGCGGGGCTTGAAAGGCGCGCCTATTCGGCTTAGGCCAGTTTGCATGACACAAGCACGTAAATCTCGCCCGCTTCTCGGCGTCTTCTGGATGCTGGTCACTGGGCTTCTCTTCGTGGGGGTGACCGCGCTTGTGAAGAGCCTTGGCACCACTCTTCCGGCCAGTGAGGCCGCCTTCCTGCGCTATGCGCTTGGACTGGCGCTTCTTCTGCCCCTGATCGGCAAGCTCTCAAGGCAGCATGTCACGCCGACGCAGTGGAAGCTGTTCGCGCTGCGGGGCGCGATCCATTCGGTAGGGGTCGCCCTGTGGTTCTTCGCCATGCCGCGGATCCCGCTCGCTGATGTGACGGCGATGAACTACCTATCGCCCATCCTGATTACCCTAGGCGCGGCGATCTTCCTGGGCGAGCGGCTTCACGCAAGGCGTATCGCGGCGGTCGTTGCTGGGCTGGTCGGGGCCGTGATCATCCTGCGGCCGGGCCTGCGTGAAATCGGGCCGGGGCACCTGGCCATGCTGGGCACGGCGACCACTTTCGCGGCTTCCTACATGATCTCGAAACGACTCTCGGACGAGGCCGATCCCGTGCTTATCGTGGCCATGCTGTCCGTGACTGTGGCCATCGGGCTTGCGCCAATGGCGATCCCGGTCTGGATCACGCCGGACCTGACCCAGGTTGCGGTGCTCTTCGGCGTGGCGATCCTGGCGACCGGTGCACATTACTGCATGACGCTGGCCTTCAAGGCGGCGCCGATGACCGTCACGCAGCCTGTGACCTTCCTGCAATTGGTCTGGTCCGTGCTCGTCGGCGCGCTGGTCTTCAACGAAGCGGTCGACCCTTTTGTCATCCTTGGGGGCACGCTGATCCTGTCGGCGGTGACCTTCATCACCTGGCGTGAGGCGGTGCTGAAGCGGCGGGAAATCACGCCACCGGCCGTGGCGACCAAGGTCTGAGGGCTGGCCTTGCTGGCTGCCCGGCTGCCCTTGGTGGACTTAGTGAAGCCGCGCGTTCCTGCGTTGCATTTGATCCGGGTCAAGGTGGTCCCGCGAAGCCCGCGCTAGCGTCGGCGTGAAGACAGGAAAGGGAACCCCAGATGTCTAACACGCCGCACCAGCTTCACGATGAATTCCCCGAATACGCCGATGCGCTGCACGCCCTGAAAGTCAGCGATGCACATTTCGCGCGCCTAGCGGAAGACTACCAGAACGTGAACGGTCAGATCCACCGGGCCGAGACCAACATCGCCCCCGTGGAGGACCTGGCCATGATCGAGCTGCGCAAGCAGCGCGGCGCGCTCAAGGATCAGATCTTTGCCGCGCTCAAGGCAGCTCAGCCGACCTCGTAAGGCAGGGTGCCGCGGGCGTTGACGTCGATCGTCAGCTGCCGCTCAAGGGGCGGAACCGAGCGCTGGTGACAGCGCTCGCGTTCACAGATCCGACAGGAGATCCCGATCGGCTCATAGGCCTTGGGATTGCCGATATCCAAGCCATCCGCATAGACCAGCTTGTCCGCATGGGCGACCTCGCAGCCAAGCGCGATGGCGTAGCGGCGCACCGGCGCGCCCCAGTGGCCGCCGGATTTGCTGACGTCGCGGGCCAGGCTGACATAGCGCACGCCGTCGGGTGTCTCTGCAAGCTGGCGCAGGAACTGGCCAGGTGTCTCGAAGGCGCGGTGCACGTTCCAAAGCGGACAGGCCCCGCCGAAGCGCGCGAATTGCAGCCGCGTCGCAGAGTGGCGTTTCGTGATCGTGCCGGCCTGATCCACCCGCACGAAGAAGAAGGGCACGCCCTTCGCGCCCGGTCGCTGCAGGGTGGAAAGACGGTGCGCCACCTGTTCGATGGAGGCGCCAAAGCGCATTGCCAGCACCTCCAGGTCATGGCGCTCTGCCTGCGCCGCCTCAAGGATCTTGCCGTAGGGCATCAGCGCCGCGCCGGCGAAGTAATTGGCCAGGCCGATCTTGGCGATGTCGCGCGAGGTGTCGGACTGGAACCGCGCCAGATCCAGCGTGGCGTCCAGCAGCTTGTCCTGCTGCAGAAGCGCCACCTGCAACAGCAGCTGGAAGGTCTGGGTTTCCGGCGTCGCGCGCAGCGAAAGCGTCAGGTGCTTCGCCTCCGGATCGTACCGGCGCAGTTGATCGCAATCATCGAAACTGACCCGCACGCCAAGGCTGCCCAGGGCGGAAACGGCGCGGACGCGGATGTTGTTCTCATTGCGGACCGGACTTGCGAAATGCTCTGCCGCGCGGTCCACCGCATCGATGTAGTTGTCGCAGTAATGGAAGAAATCGCGCACCTCGTCCCAGGGGGAGGGGGTCGCGCGGGCATCTTCCCGGCCAAGCGCTTCGTCCAGGGAGGCAAGGCGTTCATGGGTCTGCCGGTAGGCCCGGTGCAGGTGCAGGAAGGCGCGGGCCAGGGCCGGCGCGTTGGAGGCCGTCAGGCGCAGGTCGGCCAGCGGCGGGTTGCTGTCTGCCAGAACCGGATCGGCCATCGCCTCGCGCATGTCGCTGACAAGGCGCTCGTGATCGCCGGTGGACAGCTCTGTCACATCGACGCCGAATTCCTGCGCCATGGCCAGCACAACAGAGGTGGAGACGGGCCTGTTGTTGTTCTCCATCTGGTTGAGATAGGGCAGGGAAATCGTGAGCTTGGCCGCGAAATCCTTTTGTGTCAGCCCCAGCCGCTGGCGAATTTCCCGAAGCTTCGCCCCGGCATAGAGTTTCTGAGCAGCCATTCCCCACCTGTCAGTGATTTGCAACTTAGCCTTGCGGCAAGGCTAACTTTGCAAACCATGGTTAACAAGCGGTAAGGCAGGGCGGGGCGCGCCGTGAGCTGCCTCAGCTGCCCATCAACTTCCGCTCCCGGCGCTTCACGGCCGTGATGGCGATGATGCCGCCGACGCCGCAGAAGAACATCAGCCAGGTCAGCGGGAAATGCCCGGTACCGGGGGCCAGCATGGACCCGGCAAGCGCGGAAAGGCATGCGCCGCCTCCGATCATCATGGCGCCGCCCAGCCCCGAGGCCGTGCCGGCAAGATGGGGGCGGACAGAGAGCATGCCGGTACTTGCGGCGGGGATGGTCATGCCATTGCCGATCCCGACAAAGACGATCGGCCCGAAGAAGGCCGCGTAGCCGGGGACGCCCGCATAGGCAAGCGTAAGGGAAAGCGCCATTCCGCCGGTGATGATGCAGCTGCCCAGAATGATCATCCGGTTCATGCCGATCTGCATGGTGAAACGCCCTGTGATCCCGTTGCCCACGAAATAGCCCAGCCCGGCGGCCGCATTCAGCAGGCCGAATTGCGCAGGCGACAGGCCGTAGACCTGGGTGGCAACGAAGGGCGCGCCGCCCAGGTAGGCGAAATAGGCCCCGGAAGACAGCGCCGCGGCCATGCAGTAACCCCAGAACCGCGGAGACGTCAGCAGCTCGGGGTATTCGGCGAATTGGCGCAGGATCGACAGGCTGCTGGGTTTCGCCGTTTCGCCCAGGTCGATCCAAGTCAGGGCGAAGATGGCGCACCCGAAGATCAGCAGCAGCCAGAAAGAGGCCTGCCAGCCGAAGATATCGTCCAGCACACCGCCGATGGCCGGTGCGAACATCGGCACCATGGACATGCCCATGGTCACATATCCCATCGTGGCCGCGGCCTTGTCGCCTTCGAACATGTCGCGGACAGCGGCGCGTGAAAGTGCGGTGGCCGTGGCGATGCTGGCCTGGATGACGCGGAAGAAAAGGAAGGCCTTGAAGCTGGGCGCAAAGATGCAGCCAAGGGTCGCAACCAGGAAGATGGCGATGCTGATCAACAGGATGGGCCGCCGCCCGAAACGGTCTGCGAGGGGGCCGATGAAGATCTGTAGTACGCCGCTGGCCGCCAGGTAGGTCGCCACGGACAGTTGGACCAACTGGTAGTCCGTGTCGAAATGCGCGGCGATCCCCGGCAGGGATGGCAGGAAGACATTGACCGCCATGGCGGAGAGCCCTGCAAGCAGGACCAATGTGACCAGGTGCGGAGGCGTTCGGCCTGAAGCGCCGCCATGACGCGTAGTATTTTCCATGGCAAACTGCTAATCGCGTGATGCGTGCATGTCCATGTGCGGCGCATACTCTTTGCAGTTTTGCAATTTGCAGAAATGGCTCTGCCAATGGTTTGCAAATTTGCCCGATTTCCCTTTGTGTCAGACCCTTCCCCGCCTATGGTCCCCCGGAATACCCCTGCCGGTGGTCCGGCCCGGGGCAAGATCCTCGACAGGCGCGATGGTTTCGCGGGAAGGAGACCGGCATGAAGGATATTCTTCAGGAGCTCAAGGAACGGCGCGAGACCGCGCGGCTGGGCGGTGGGCAAAAGCGCATCGACGCGCAGCACGGCAAGGGCAAGCTGACCGCGCGGGAGCGGATCGAACTGCTTCTCGATCCCGAGAGCTTCGAGGAATTCGACATGTTCGTCGCCCATCGCTGCACGGACTTCGGGATGGAAAAGCAGCGCCCCTACGGCGACGGAGTCGTCACGGGCTGGGGCACGATCAACGGCCGCATGGTCTATGTCTTTTCGCAGGACTTCACCGTTTTCGGGGGCTCTCTGTCCGAAACCCATGCGCAGAAGATCTGCAAGATCATGGATATGGCGGTGCAGAACGGCGCGCCGGTCATCGGGCTGAACGATTCCGGTGGCGCCCGGATTCAGGAGGGCGTCGCCAGCCTTGCCGGCTACGCGGATGTCTTCCAGCGCAACGTGATGGCCTCTGGCGTGGTGCCGCAGATTTCCGTCATCATGGGGCCCTGCGCGGGCGGTGCGGTCTATTCGCCTGCTATGACCGACTTCATTTTCATGGTGAAGGACAGCTCCTACATGTTCGTCACCGGCCCCGACGTGGTGAAGACCGTGACCAACGAAGTGGTGACGGCGGAAGAGCTGGGCGGGGCCTCTACCCACACCAAGAAATCCAGCGTGGCCGATGGTGCCTTCGAAAATGACGTGGAAGCCATGGCCGAGGTCCGCCGCCTGGTCGACTTCCTGCCCCTAAACAACCGCGAAAAGCCCCCGGTGCGCCCCTTCTTCGATGACGTGAACCGGATCGAGACCAGCCTAGATACGCTGATCCCGGACAACCCCAACATGCCCTATGACATGAAGGAACTGATCCAGAAGGTCGGGGATGAGGCGGATTTCTACGAGATCCAGGAAGACTTCGCCAAGAATATCATCACCGGCTTCATCCGCCTGGAAGGGCAGACCGTGGGCGTTGTTGCGAACCAGCCGATGGTGCTGGCAGGCTGCCTTGATATCGACAGCTCGCGCAAGGCGGCGCGCTTCGTGCGTTTCTGCGATTGCTTCGAGATCCCGATCCTGACCTTCGTCGATGTGCCGGGCTTCCTGCCGGGGACGGGCCAGGAATACGGCGGTGTCATCAAGCACGGCGCCAAGCTGCTGTTCGCCTATGGCGAGGCCACGGTGCCTAAGGTGACCGTCATCACCCGCAAGGCCTACGGTGGGGCCTATGACGTGATGGCCTCCAAGCACCTGCGGGGGGATTTCAACTATGCCTGGCCCACGGCGGAAATCGCCGTCATGGGGGCCAAGGGCGCGTCAGAGATCATCCACCGTACCGATCTTGGCGACCCGGAGAAGATCGCGGCCCATGCCCAGGATTACGAGACCCGCTTTGCCAACCCCTTCATCGCGGCCGAGCGCGGCTTCATCGACGAGGTGATCCAGCCCCGATCCACCCGACGCCGGGTGGCCCGGGCCTTTGCGAGCCTCCGCAACAAGAAGCTCGAGAACCCCTGGAAGAAACACGACAACATCCCGCTCTGATCCCGGAAGATCCCGATGGCACGCAACAGATGGCACAGACTGGAAGAGGGCGGCGCGGTCACCGTGACCCGTGCCCTTCCCGTGCGCTTCGACCTTGAGGCAAAGGTGCGGCTGGCCGCGCCCGATCGGGTCTCTCGCACGGCCTTGGCGCACCAGGTCCGGCAGGATCTCTGGCGGCTGTTGCAGGACACGCGCGGGCTGAGTCCGGCGGTACAGGTGCGGCGGGATGGCCCCGAACTGGAAATCATCGCGGGCGGACGGCTTGCCCATGGGCGCGTGACGGCGCATGACCGCAGGCGGGCGCAGGCGCTGCTGGATGATCCAGAGCGCCGGGCCAGGTGGCTTGCCCATGCCGGGAGGCGCGCAGATGTCTGATCGTCGCCCCGTCACCGTCACGCCGCGCGAGCGCGCGGCCTTCGAAACTTCGCCCCCGAACGGGGTGCGCACCGAGGGGATCGTTTCCCGAATGTCACTGGCTTTTCCGACGAATGCCGAATCTCCCGCCGTGATTGACGCTGTTGTGCGTGCAATCAGCTTTTGCGGGACGCCACCCAAAGACCGTCCTGTCTCGCCCTTCCCGGCCCGCACTAACCAGGGTCCGGCCAGCACAAAGATCTGTTCCGGAGGTGCGCCATGCTGAAGCATCGCGGTTTCCCGGGGCGGCTTTCTGGAACGGATTTCCAATTCACCGTGCGTAGGGCGAACCCCAAGGGTGCCTCGCCTATCACCCGTCGTGAAAGGTACCGTGACCGCCGTGCGCCCGATCGCCGTGCAGACGAGGCCTTCATGGCGGCACTGTGGCAGCAATTCGGGGATGAACCTTTTGAGCGGGGCAACCTAGACGCGGGCCGGCTGAGCTGGCTTTTCGGCCGCGAGGTCCTTCCGGCCGAAGAACCCTTTGATCCGGAAAGCTACGAAGCCCTTCTGGTCATTGACGAAAATGCGGCGCGCGCATCCTTTCCGGGCGCCTTCGAGGAGGACGACTGGGCATGAACATGCCGAGCTCCCGCAATCTTGAGCAGTATTCGGCCCAAGTTTCGGCCGGAGCGAAGTTGTGCTTTTGCACTCGGGGTTGCGGGTGCAGTTACGGCCCTGTCGCGTCGGATGTTCGGGGAACCGGGCCTTGGGCGCGTCACTACTGTTACCCTTCCCCTTCTGGGCGGCTCGGCGTCCCCAAATTCCGACCGCCCAAATTTTTTTCGAGCACCGAATCTTTCGCGGGTTTTCCGCCGACTCCCTTCGGGGAGGCGGCGGAAGCCTGCCGGGACTCGCGTGCGCGGACTTTCTATAAAGCCTTCTCTCGCCTATTCGTGGAACCAGCGCATGTTCCGTGCGTTGCTTCTCTCAGAAGCGATCAACATGAAGGTGTGAAGTCATGCACAAGAAAAACTGGATCATCGCAGCCCTGTTCTGCACGGGCCTTGCAGCTTGCGGCCAAACCGTTGGCGAACAGGCCATCGTGGGCGGCGCTGTCGGCGCCGGCGCATCCGCCGCGACTGGCGGCAGCATGGGCTCCGGCGCTCTCGTCGGTGCCGCGGCGAACGTTGCCTATTGCCAGACCAACCCGAGCGCCTGCAACTAAGGCCCGGTTTCAACTGAATAATCGCACCGCCCTCCGTCGTGGGGGTGGTCGGGATGCAACCCTCGCCGCGCTGTCGCGCGGCGGGGGTTTTGTTTTGTCTGCCCTCCGGGTGGACCGGAATTCCTCTGGGGAAGGGACAGCATGTTCAAGAAGATCCTGATCGCGAACCGGGGCGAAATCGCCTGCCGTGTCATCAAGAGCGCGCGCAAGATGGGTATCGCCACCGTTGCCATCTATTCCGATGCGGACCGCAACGCGCTGCACGTGGAAATGGCGGACGAGGCGATCCACATCGGGCCGCCGGCGGCGAACCAGTCCTACATCGTGATCGACAAGGTGATGGCTGCTGTGCGGGAAAGCGGGGCAGAGGCCGTGCACCCCGGCTACGGCTTCCTGTCGGAGAACCCGAAGTTCGCCAAGGCGCTGGAAGCAGAGGGCGTCGCCTTCATCGGCCCGCCGGTCAAGGCAATCGAGGCGATGGGGGACAAGATCACCTCCAAGAAGATCGCGCAGGAGGCCAACGTCAGCACCGTGCCCGGCTACATGGGCCTGATCGAGGATGCAGACGAGGCCGTGAAGATCAGCGGAGAGATCGGCTACCCGGTGATGATCAAGGCCAGCGCCGGCGGCGGTGGCAAGGGCATGCGCATCGCCTGGAACGACGAGGAGGCGCGCGAGGGCTTCCAGTCTTCCAAGAACGAGGCGGCCAGCAGTTTCGGCGATGACCGTATCTTCATCGAGAAATTCGTCACCCAGCCCCGCCACATTGAGATCCAGGTGCTTTGCGACAGCCATGGCAACGGCATCTACCTGGGCGAACGGGAATGCTCGATCCAGCGCCGCAACCAGAAGGTCGTGGAAGAGGCCCCCAGCCCCTTCCTGGACGAGGACACCCGCCGCGCGATGGGCGAACAGGCCGTCGCCCTGGCCAAGGCCGTGGGCTATGCCAGTGCCGGGACCGTGGAATTCATCGTCGACGGTGAAAAGAACTTCTACTTCCTCGAGATGAACACGCGCCTGCAGGTGGAACACCCTGTGACAGAGCTGATCACCGGCGTCGACCTGGTCGAGCAGATGATCAAGGTCGCCAATGGCGAGCCGCTGACCATGACCCAGGACGACGTCAAGCTGACGGGCTGGGCGATCGAGAACCGGCTCTACGCCGAAGATCCCTATCGCAACTTCCTGCCCTCCATCGGCCGGCTGGTGCGCTACCGCCCGCCGTCGGAGGTTTCTCAGGCCAGCCACATCGTGCGCAATGATACCGGCGTCTTCGAGGGCGGCGAAATCTCCATGTACTACGACCCGATGATCGCCAAGCTCTGCACATGGGCCCCGACGCGGGGCGAGGCCGTGCAGGCCATGCGCGAGGCGCTCGACAGTTTCGAGGTCGAGGGGATCGGGCACAACCTGCCGTTCCTCTCTGCGGTGATGGATCATCCGAAGTTCGTGTCCGGCGAGATGACGACGGCCTTCATTGCCGAGGAATGGCCCGATGGTTTCTCCGGGGTGGAGCTGGACGGCGTCATGCTGCGCCGGATCGCCGCCAGCGCCGCCGCCATGCACCGCGTGGCGGAAATCCGGCGGACGCGGATCTCCGGACGGATGGACAACCACGAACGCAAGGTGGGCGACGAATGGGTCGTCTCCCTGCAGGGGGAACGTTTCGACGTGACCGTCTCTGCCTACCAGGGCGGGGCAGAGATCGACTTTGGCGATGGCACCACCATGAAGGTCCAGGGCGACTGGACGCCCGGGGACACGCTGGCGCGGATGACCGTGGATGGCACGCCGCTGGTGCTGAAGGTCGGCAAGATCACCGGAGGTTTCCGCATCCGCGCGCGCGGTGCGGACCTGGAGGTCTGGGTGCGCAATCCCCGGCAGGCCGAACTGGGCAAGCACATGCTTGAGAAGGTCGCGCCGGATACCTCCAAGCTGCTGCTCTGCCCGATGCCCGGCCTGGTCGTGAAGATCGACGTGGAAGAGGGCCAGGAAGTGCAGGAAGGCCAGCCGCTTTGCACCATCGAGGCGATGAAGATGGAAAACATCCTGCGCGCCGAAAAGCGCGCGGTGGTCTCCAAGGTGAATGCAGGTCCCGGCGACAGCCTTGCCGTGGACGAAGTGATCATGGAATTCGAATGAGCGCCTGAGGGCCGGGAGGAACGCGATGAAGACGCTCAAGGACTGGGAAGAGCTGGCGAAGAAGGAACTGCGGGGCAAGCCCCTGGAGGATCTGACATGGAACACGCTTGAAGAGATCCCGGTCAAGCCGATCTACACGGCCGAGGATACCGAAGGGTTGCCGCAGATGGGCAACCTGCCCGGCTTCGGTCCCTTCACCCGGGGCGTGAAGGCCACGATGTACGCCGGTCGCCCCTGGACGATCCGGCAATACGCGGGCTTTTCCACCGCCGAGGAATCCAACGCCTTTTACCGCCGCAACTTGGCCGCCGGTCAGCAGGGGGTTTCCGTGGCCTTCGACCTGGCGACGCACCGGGGCTATGACAGCGATCACCCGCGCGTGGTGGGCGACGTGGGCAAGGCGGGCGTGGCCATCGACAGTGTCGAGGACATGAAGATCCTCTTCGACGGCATCCCGCTTGAGAAGGTCTCGGTCTCCATGACCATGAACGGGGCGGTGATCCCGATCCTGGCCAGCTTCATCGTGGCGGGTGAGGAACAGGGCGTCAGCCGGGCGGATCTGTCCGGGACCATCCAGAATGACATCCTGAAGGAGTTCATGGTCCGCAACACCTACATCTATCCGCCCGAACCCTCGATGCGGATCATCTCGGACATCATCGAATACACCAGCAACGAGATGCCGCGGTTCAACTCCATCTCCATCTCCGGCTATCACATGCAGGAAGCCGGCGCGAACCTGGTGCAGGAGCTGGCCTATACGCTGGCGGACGGGCGCGAATACGTGAAGGCGGCGATCGAGGCCGGGATGGACGTGGACAAGTTCGCCGGGCGGCTGAGCTTCTTCTTCGCCATCGGCATGAACTTCTTCATGGAGATTGCCAAGCTGCGCGCCGCGCGCACCCTGTGGCACCGCATCATGACGGAGCAGGGCGCGCAGTCCGAACGTTCCAAGATGCTGCGGACTCACTGCCAGACCTCCGGCGTGAGCTTGCAGGAACAGGACCCCTACAACAACGTCATCCGCACCGCCTACGAGGCGATGAGCGCCGTTCTGGGTGGCACGCAGTCCCTGCACACAAACGCCCTGGACGAAGCCATTGCGCTGCCCACGGATTTCTCTGCACGCATCGCGCGCAACACCCAGCTGGTGCTGCAGGAAGAGACCGGCGTGACCAAGGTGGTCGATCCGCTGGCGGGCTCCTACTACATCGAAAGCCTGACCAACGAGCTGGTGGAAAAGGCCTGGGCCCTCATGGAAGAGGTCGAGGAGATGGGCGGCATGACCAAGGCCGTGGCCTCTGGCATGCCGAAGCTGCGGATCGAGGAATCCGCGGCAAAGCGCCAGGCGCTGATCGACCGGGGCGAAGACGTGATCGTGGGCGTCAACAAGTACCGCAAGGACAAGGAAGACCCGATCGACATCCTGGATGTCGACAACGTCAAGGTGCGCGAAAGCCAGGTCGCGCGGCTGGAGAAGATCCGTGCCACCCGCGATGACGCCGCCTGCACGGCGGCGCTCGAAGAGCTGACACGACGTGCGAAGGAAGGTGGAAACCTGCTTGAGGCGGCGGTGGAAGCCGCGCGCGCCCGGGCCTCCGTTGGAGAGATCAGCATGGCGATGGAGAAGGAATTCGGACGGCACCAGGCCGAGGTAAAGACCCTGGCCGGGGTCTACGGGGCGGCTTACGAGGGCGACGCGGATTTCGCCGCCATCCAGAAATCGGTAGAGCAATTCGCCGAGGAAGAGGGGCGGCGGCCCCGGATGCTGGTGGTCAAGATGGGCCAGGACGGCCACGATCGGGGGGCCAAGGTGATCGCCACGGCCTTTGCCGATATCGGGTTCGACGTGGACGTTGGGCCGCTGTTCCAGACACCGGAGGAAGCCGCGCAGGACGCCATCGACAACGATGTGCACGTGATCGGGATCAGCTCCCAGGCGGCGGGGCACAAGACGCTGGCCCCGCAGTTGATCGCGGCGCTGAAGGCGCAGGATGCAGAGGATATCCTGGTCATCTGCGGCGGCGTGATCCCGCAGCAGGATTACGAGTTCCTCAAGAAGGCGGGTGTGAAGGCCATCTTCGGACCCGGCACCAACATCCCGACGGCGGCTCAGGATATCCTGACGCTGATCAGGGCGGCGCGCAGCTGATGCCCGCCCCCGGCTGCCCAGCGGGCGGCCGGGCAGATTGGTTCAGCGCCCGGGGGCCCAGCCCTCGGGGGCCATTTCCCAGCCGTCGAAGGTGAAGGCGGGCGAGACGACGCAGCTCACCAGCGTCCAGCCCTTCACGGCGAAGGAGGCCTGCCAGACCCCGCGCGGGATGTAGTGGCTGGGCCTTTGGCCCGCGACCACGTCCAGCCCCAGCCAATGATCCCGGGGCGTGTCGCCCTCGCTTGCGGCGGTCTGGCACAGCAGGGGCGCGCCGGCGTGGAAATACCAGGTCTCGTCGCAGTCGATCCGGTGCCAGTGTGAGCTCTGGCCCTCTTCCAGCAGGTAGTAGATCGCAGAGATGCCGGGCCGCGTGCCGCCGGTCCATTCCGGTTGCCAGGTATCCAGGTGCCATCCGCCTTCGGGGTGCGGAGTCATGCCGAGGGTCTTGATCAGGGTGTGCGGGTCGGTCATCGGGGTCCTTTCAGGCACTGTCCGGTCTGAGCCCTCTTAGAAGGGTCGCCGCCAGCGTATCGCCTGCCGTGTCGAAATCCGACTGCCTCAGCTTGTCGACCTCAAGCACTGTCGCCGCAAGGGTGTCACATTCAGCGTAAAACTGCGTCGCTGACCACAGGGCGATCAGGAAATGCCTGGGGTGGACCGGTCGGATGCGCCCTTGATCGATCCAGGCTTCGACCACCCTGATCTGGCGCATGGCCACCTCTCTGAGGAAAGCGTTCATCTCTGGCGTCAGATGCTGCCCGCCGGCGATCATCTCCGTCAGCATGACCCGGGCCTCTGCCGGGTAATCGCGGGACTGGTTCAACTTCACCCGGACGTATTCCTCCAGGCAGGTGAAGGGGTCCTTGTTCGGGTCAAGGACGCTGATTGCCTCTTCCCAGATGCCGACCATCCTTTGCAGGACGGCCTGATAGATGTCTTCCTTGGTGCCGAAGTAGTAATAGACATTGGCCTTCGGCAGGTCTGCCAGTTCCGCGATTGCCGCCATGCGCGTTCCGTCATAGCCCTTGCGCGCGAAGATTTCCGTCGCGGCCTCCAGGATGCGAGAGATGTTCTGGTTCCGGATGTTCAGGGCTTTCTGGCCAGGCGGGCTCTCGGTTGTTGTCATGGTTCCTCCCAGTTTGGCCCATTGTGCCGCAATATTGCCCAGATGACACCTGCCTGTCTTTCGTTCGTGACCCCGGAGGGGACCCCTTGACCCCACGGTATGCAAAAGAGCGGCATCGGCCACGCCCTGCAGCGCCGCGTCACGGGCGCTCTTGCCATTCCCGCGCGGGATTGAATTATGGCGCCGAACCCCTTTCTGACAGGAGCGCCCCCTGACACCCCCGGCCCTGACGATCCGCCCCGCTGAACCCCGTGATTACCCCCGTATCCTTGCGATCTGGCGACCCTTTTACCGTGAGACCACGGTGACCTTCGCCTCCGAGGAAAAGACCGAAGAGACGCTGCCGCTCTATATCGAAACCCGTCGCAGCCAGGGGCGCGAAACCTTCGTGGCAGAGAGGGTGGGGCAGGTCCTGGGATTCGCTTCCTATGACCAGTTCCGGGGCGGAGACGGCTACGTGCACGCGATGGAGCACACGATCATCCTTGCGCCTGAGTCCCAGGGGCAGGGGGCGGGCCGGGCCCTGATGCAGGCGATCGAGGGGCACGCCAGAGAGGCCGGGGCCCATGTGATGGTTGCCGGCGTCTCCGCAGAGAACGCCACCGGTATCGGTTTCCACGCCGCCATCGGTTATGAAGAGACCGGGCGCATGCCGCAGGTCGGGCGCAAGTTCGACCGCTGGCTGGATCTGGTGCTGATGCAGAAGTTGCTGTGATGTCGCGCTGACAATGCCGCGTCACCGGGATAGGGTAGTCCTCATGTCGATCTGGTCCCGCATAATCGAAGCCCTTCGCGCCCTGTCAAAGGGTGACTCCCTCTCCGTGGTCTTCGACCATCTGCGGGGGCCGCGCGAACGCTCCGTCGCCTTCACCATTGCCGTCATTGCCCTTGGTGCAAAGATGGCCAAGGCCGATGGCCTGGTCACGCGCAACGAGGTCACGGCCTTTCGCGAGGTCTTTCAGATCCCGCCCGAGGACGAGGAAGGCGCGGCCCGTGTCTTCAACCTGGCGCGCCAGGACGTCGCGGGCTTCGAGGATTACGCGGAGCGCATCGCCCGCATGTTCAAGGATGACAGCCCGGTCCTGTGCGACCTGATGGAGGGGTTGTTCCACATCGCCGTGGCGGATGGCGATTACCACGACGCGGAAGATGCCTTCCTGTCCCGCGTGGCAGAGATCTTCGGCCTGCCGCAGCACAAGTTCGAGGTGCTGCGCGCCCGCTTCGTGCCGGATGCCAAGCGCGATCCCTACACGGTTCTGGGCATCTCTCCCGATGCGTCGATGAAGGAAATCCGCGCGGCCTGGTCGCAGGCGGTGCGTGAAAGCCACCCGGACCAGATGGTCGCCCGCGGGGTGCCCGAGGAAGCGGTGAAGATGGCGGAGCGGCGGATGGTGGATATCAACCGCGCCTGGGACGAAATCCAGCGGATCCACGCCTGAGCCGGACGCCCCCTGGCGCCCCGCATCGCTTGGGGCTTTGAGGAATCCGCGACCCGCCCTATATCTTGGTCATGAAACAGCTCATCCTGACCCTCTCGCTTCCCCTTGCGCTCGCCGCCGCCACGCCCGCGCTGGCCCAGGAGGACGGGCAGGCCGCCCCTCTTCAGGAAGAGGCCGCTCCCCAGGCGGAGGCGCAGGATAACGACGACAAGATGCGCGATGGTCTGCGGCTTTTCCTTGATGGGTTGTCAGAGGGGATGGACAGGACGTTCGACGGGCTTGGCGACAAGGCGGAAGAGGCCGCACCGGCGCTGCGCGACTTCATCGCCCGGCTTGGCCCTGCCTGGCAGGAGCTTCTGGGCGATATCAAGGACTTCTCTGATTACGAGGCGCCGCAGATCCTGCCCAACGGGGATATCCTGATCCGGCGCAAGGACGATGCCCCGGTCTATGTGCCGCCCGAACCCGGTGAGAACCCGGACGGCTCCGTCGACCTCTGATCAGCGTCGCCGGCTGGCGCTTTTCAGCGAAACCTCCGCGTTCAGCGAATTGGCTAGGGAGCGGAAGCGCGCCTCGGCGACCTCTCCGAAAAGCGGCCAGGCCGAATCGGTCAGCTCCAGCTCAAGCACCTTCTTCTTCGGATACCAGCGCATCTGGCCGATCTCCGTATCGCGCTCAGGCCATAGCATCGCACCAAAGCGCATGGCCTTGCCCAGGATCTCTGCCTGAAGCAGTTCTTCCTCTGGCAGCAGGTTGTAGAGCCGCTCGAAGGGCGTGCCGTTGCGGTTGTTCTTGTAGCGATGCAGCAGGGCCAGACCCAGGTAGATCCGTTCGGCATGCTTCAGGCCGCCCAGGTTGGCGCGGGTGGCATTGTCAAAGCAGACCTCGGCCCGGTAATCGGGGTGGGCACGCCAGGTCACGTCATGCAGCAGGCAAGCGGCCAGTGCCAGGCGCTTGCGCTCCGGCTTGGCCGACCGGAAGATCGGTTCGATGAACCGGTAGAGCGCCCGGCCAAAGCCCGGCAGGCGGGCATCCTTCTTCTCTGCGAAGCGGCAGGCCTCGATCAGGGGATCGCGGTCGCGCAGCTTCTGCGGCATCTGCTCGTACAGCAGCCCCTCGCGGATCCCGTAGGAGGAGATGGCGATGTCATGGGGCTTGAACTGGCGTACCACCTCAAGCAGCACCTCAGAGGCAAGCGGCACCAGGTTCATCCGGGTCGAGGACAGCGAACAGCGCTTGCGCAGGGCATCGGGGTTCTCTGAGGCGATGTAATCCACCGTGGCGCGGACCGATTTCGCGGTCATGCGGTATTCGTGCAGCACGTGCAGCGGATAGTTCTGCCGGTCCATGTCGATCCGGGCGATGGCCCGCCAGGAGCCGCCGACAAGGAACAGCCGGTTGCGATCAACCTCGATCGTCTCTGCCAGCTTGGCGACCTCTTCCTTGATGTAGCTGCGCCGCGCCTTCTTGGAGCCCTTGATGTCCTGCAGCTTCAGCGGCCCAAGCTGAGAGGTCTCGCGTTCCAGGACCTCTCCGTCGTGGATCCGCGCCAGCTCCATGGAAGAGCCGCCGATATCGCAGATCAACCCATAGGCGCCGGGCCAGCCCAGCAGAACGCCCTGGGCGGACAGGCGGGCCTCTTCCCGGCCATCGATCACGTAGACCTTCAGGCCGGTCGTGCGCGCGACCTCGTCCACGAAATCCTGCCCGTCTTCGGCTTCGCGCACGGCGGCGGTGGCGACGGCAGAGAGCGGCGTGGCATCCATGCCCTGGGCAAGAAGCTGGAAGCGGTGGATCGCGGCCAGGGCGCGCTTGCGCCCTTCGGGGTTCAGGCGGCCGGTCTCTGACAGGCCGGCGCCCAGGCCGCACATGATCTTTTCATTGTAGAAATAGGCGGGGCTACGGGCCGCGCCATCGAAGACCACGAGCCGGACGGAGTTGGACCCGACGTCCACAACGCCAACCCGGCTAAGGGCGCGGGCTTCGGGATCATCGAAGAGAGGCCGGCCAAAGGGCCCCCAATCGGCTGGAAACTGTGGGTCTTCCCCGTCCATGTCGGCGGTCCCTGACTTGCTGTTCGTTTATTGCGCCGCGAAGCGGGCCGGGTCAACCGGCCTGCATCTCTCGGGTGAGATGTGGCACATCTGCGGCACCCGCGCTTCCCCGCCCCGAGAGAGAGGGGTTCTCCATGAAGAACCGGTGGCAGTTGAAGCCCTTTCCATCGGCAGGCACCTCGTTGCGGCGGAAGCTTCCGTCGGGCTGCATGACCCAGCTCTGTGCCTCGTCATGCAGGTTGGCGGCCATGATCTGGTGCACGATCTGGTCCTTCACCGTCTGGGTCTTGCATTCGATCAGGGTCTCCACCCGGCGGTTCAGGTTGCGCCCCATCCAGTCGGCGGAAGAGAAGAACACCCGCGCCCCGGCCGAGGGCAGCCCGTGCCCGTTGCCGAAGCAAACGATGCGCGAATGCTCCAGGAAGCGCCCGATGATGCTTTTCACCCGGATGTTGGGCGAAAGCCCCGCGATGCCGGGTCGCAAGCCGCAGATGCCCCGGATCACCAGGTCCACCTGCACCCCGGCCTGGCCAGCACGGTAGAGCGCGTCGATCATGTCGCTTTCGATGAGGGAGTTCATCTTGGCCCAGATCGCCGCGGGGCGCCCGGCCTTGGCATGGGCGATCTCCTGGTCGATCATATCGATCATGTCCCGCTTCATCATCAACGGAGAGATGGAGAGGTTCTCAAGCATCTCGGGCTGGGCGTAGCCGGACAAGTAGTTGAAGACCCTTGCCGCATCCCGGCCCAGCCCCACGTCGCAGGTGAAGAAGCTGAGGTCGGTGTAGATCCGCGCGGTGATCGGGTGGTAATTGCCGGTCCCGAAGTGGGAATAGGTCACCAGCTCGCCCTTTTCGCGCCGCACGACCGAGCTGATCTTGGCATGGGTCTTCCAGTCGACGAAGCCGTAGACCACATGTGCGCCGGAGCGTTCCAGCCGCCGGGACTGCTGGATGTTCGCGGCCTCGTCGAAACGCGCCTTCAGCTCCACCAGCGCGGTGACGGACTTGCCCTCCTCGGCAGCCTCGCAGAGCGCTTCGACGATGGGAGAGTTCTTGGAGGTGCGGTAGAGCGTCTGCTTGATCGCCACCACGTCGGGATCCCGCGCGGCCTGCTGCAGGAAGCGCACCACCATGTCGAAGGTCTCGTAAGGGTGGTGCAGCAGCATGTCCTTCTGCCGGATGGAGGCAAACATGTCGCCGTCGTGATCCTGCACGCGCTCGGGCACCCGGGGCGTGAAGCGGGGCCACAGCAGGTCCGGGCGGTTGTCCAGCACCAGTTCGGACAGGGCAGAGATACCGATCAGCCCGTCGACCTCGATCACCTCTTCGTCGATCACCCGCAGTTCCCGCTTGATGACACGTTGCAGCGGCGCCGGCGCCCCGGAAGAGATCTTCAGCCGCACGACCTCGCCGCGGCGGCGGCGTTTCAGGGCGGTCTCGAATTCGCGCACCAGGTCTTCGGCCTCTTCCTCGACCTCCAGGTCGCTGTCGCGCAGCACGCGGAAGGTGCAGGATCCGGTGGCGCGGTAGCCGGGGAACAGCCGTTCCAGGTGGACCATGACCAGCTCTTCCAGGGGCAGGAAACGCTGGCGCCCGGCCTCTGCGGGCAGGGCGACGAAACGGTCGATCTGGTGCGGGATCGGCAGCAGGGCCTGCAACGCGCGGCGGTCGCGTTTGCGTTCCAGTTGCAGGGCCAGCGAAAAGCCGAGGTTGGGGATGAAGGGGAAGGGGTGCGCCGGGTCGATGGCCAGCGGCGAGAGCACCGGGAAGACCCGGTTCAGGAAGACATCCCCCAGGAAGGGCAGGTCGTCTTCGCGCAGGTCCTCGCGCGACAGGATGGAGATCCCGGCCTCGTCCATAAGGCGGCGCAGATCCCCCAGGACCTTCTGCTGGTGCTGCATCAGGTTGCGCGCGTTCTCGTTGATCTTCACCAGCTGCTCTGCCGGCGTCAGCCCGTCATCGGAGGGGTTGGTGCTGCCAGCCTTGGCCAGCTCCCGCAGGCCGGCCACGCGGACAGTGTAGAATTCATCGAGGTTGGCGGCAGAGATCGAAAGGAAGCGCAGCCGCTCCAGCAGGGGCACGGCGGGGTTCTCCGCCTCTTCCAGGACCCGCCAGTTGAAGCCCAGCCAGCTGAGTTCGCGGTTGAAGAACCGCTTAGGGCCGTCGCGTTCCTCTGCGGGGATCTCAACGGGCTGAGGGGTGGGGGTATTCAAGAAGTCTGCTTCTGTCATCGCGCTTTCCGCCGCTGCTGGCGCAAGAGGGACCGGATCGGGCAGGACCTTGGCCTAGGGGGCATTGTCGTCTCCGGCCAGCCGTTTGAGGACCCGTGTCGCCATGGCCCGTGTCACCGGGCGCTGGTCGGCCAGGGACTGGGCGTCCAAGGCTTCGGCCACGTGGCGGACCATGCGAAAGGACCGCTCGATCCGGGGCAGCAGGTAGGGGATCACGTCCGGGCTGGGCATGATCTGGCGATCGGTGAAGAACTTGATGAACAGCGCGAAGAGCAGGGCATCGTCCGGGGCGGCCAGGCTGACCGCGGGGGCGGCCTGCATCCGGCTGTCCAGGTCCGGCAGGGTCAGCCCCCAGGCGGCCGGGGCCTCCCGTCCCGTGACCAGCAGCCAGTTCCCCTCGGCCAGGACAAGGTTGTGCAGGTGGAACAGCGCCTCTTCGGCCACCCAGTCCCCGGCGATTTCCGGCACGTTCTCAACCGCGACGGGGCCGCGGGAGATGTCGGGGATATCGGCGCGCGTCAGCTCCCGTGCGTCCAGAAGCGAGGCATCGGCCTTGCGCGCCCAGATCCGGGTCAGATGGGTCTTGCCCGACCCTTCAGGCCCCCAGAGCGCAACCTTGTTGGCGCTCCAGCCTGCGGGCCAGTTGTCGAGCATGGCAAAGGCGACCTCGTTGCCGGGGCCAAGGATGAAATCCTCTTTGCCCATCGCCTCGGTCGGAGACAGCAGGGGCAGGATGGGCTGTGACTTCGGCATGGCTCAATCCGCGGCTTGTTGCGCCTCGGGTTTGGCGCTCTCTTCGCTGTCGGGGCAGGGGGCCCCCTCGGATCCCGTGTAGAGGGTGCTGCGCTTGTATTGCGCGATGAGGTAACGCGCAATCACCCCCAGTGCGGCGGCAAGCGGCACGGCGGCCAGCATCCCGACGAAGCCGAAGAGCGAGCCGAAGGCAGAGAGCGCGAAGATCAGCCAGACCGGGTGCAGCCCCACCGAAGAACCGACCAGGCGGGGGGTCAGGAAGTTGCCCTCGACCATCTGGCCGACCACGAAGATCCCGGCGACCGCGCCGATCATCACCCAGTCGCCCCAGAACTGGAACAGCGCCAGCCCGATGGCCATGGTCCCGCCGACAAGCGAGCCGACGTAGGGGATGAAGGTGACAAGCCCGGCGAAGGCACCGATCACCAGGCCGAACTGCAGCCCGACGATCATCAGCGCCACGCCGTAGAAGCTGCCCAGGATCAGGCAGACGGAGCCCATGCCCCGGATGAAGCCGGCCAGCGTGTCGTCGATATCCCGCGCAAGCTGGCGGATCGTGGGGGCATGTTCGCGCGGCAAAAGCTCGTCCACGCGGGCGACCATCCGGTCCCAATCATAGAGCAGGTAGAAGGCCACCACCGGCACGATCACGAAGAGCACGACGATGTTGATCAGCGAACCCACTGAATTCATGGCGGTATCCAGCAAGGCCCCGCCCTTGGATTGCAGGGTGTCTCCGATCGAGCCAAGGGTCGTGCGCAGCACGGAATCTTCCCGTGTCAGCTCTGGGAAATGCTGGGTGATGAAGGCCTGGAGCTTGTCCAGAAGCTCCGGCGCTGTGTTGAACAGCTGCATGGTCTGGTTGATCAGCGTGGGCAGCACCAGCAGCATCAGCACCACGAAGACCAGCAAGGCCACCAGGGTGATGATCGTGGTCGCCAGCGCGCGCGAGGCGCCCCAGGCTTCGATACGGTCCGCGACGGGGTCCAGGAAATAGGCGATGGCCGCGCCCAGCAGGAAGGGCATGATCACATCCCCCAGCCACCAGAGCGCAAAGATGAACACCGCTGCCGCGATGCCCCAGTATTTCAGTTGCTGGCGTACGGGCAGGGCCAAGGATTGCACTCCTCTTTTCCCCTATCTCACCTTGCGGGGCGCAGAATTCAACCCTCATGACGGCTTGGTGCCCGCAATACCCATTGCTCGCGGGGGTGCAGTCCAATAAACCAAGCGCTGACCAGAACCGAGAGGCCCTCAGCCACATGCGCTTGTCCCGCTACTTCCTGCCCGTCCTCAAGGAAACCCCCGCCGAGGCGCAGATCGCCAGCCACCGGCTGATGCTGCGCGCGGGCATGATCAAACAGTCCAGCGCCGGGATCTATTCCTGGCTGCCTCTGGGCTACAAGATCCTGAAAAAGATCGAGAATATCGTTCACGAAGAACAGGTGCGCGCCGGGCATATCCCGATGCTCATGCCGACGCTGCAAAGCGCCGACCTGTGGAAGGAAAGCGGGCGCTACGACGCCTACGGCCCGGAGATGCTGCGCATCCGCGACCGCCAGGACCGTGACATGCTTTACGGTCCCACGAACGAGGAAATGATCACCGATATCTTCCGCAGCTACGTGCGCTCCTACAAGGATCTGCCGCTGACGCTGTACCATATCCAGTGGAAGTTCCGGGATGAGATTCGCCCGCGTTTCGGCGTGATGCGGGGCCGCGAGTTCCTGATGAAGGACGGCTATACCTTTGATTTGACGAAGGAAGATGCGCTGCACGCCTATAACCGTCACCTGGTCAGCTACCTGCGTTCCTATGAGCGGATGGGGCTTCAGGCGATCCCGATGCGGGCCGATTCCGGGCCGATCGGTGGCGATGACACCCATGAATTCCTGGTGCTGGCCGAAACCGGCGAATCCGAGGTCTTCTATGACAGCGAAATCACCGATCTGACCTTCGGCGAGCGCGAGATCGACTATGATTCCGTCGAGCAGTGCCAGGCGGTGATGGAAGAATTCACCAGCCGCTACGCGCGCACCGATGAGACCCACGACGAAGCCGTCTGGGCCGATGTGCCGGAGGACCGCCGCCGCGTGGCCCGTGGCATCGAAGTCGGCCAGATCTTCTATTTCGGCACCAAGTACTCCGAGCCGATGGGCGCCGTGGTCCAGGGTCCGGATGGCAAGCAGGTGCCGGTCCACATGGGGTCCCACGGGATCGGCGTCAGCCGCCTGATGGGCGCGATTATCGAAGCAAATCATGATGATAAGGGCATCATCTGGCCCGAGGGCGTGACCCCCTTCGACGTCGGGATCGTCAACCTGAAGTCCGGCGACGAAGAGGCCGACGCGGCCTGTGAGGCGCTCTACGCGAGCTTCGTCAAGCTGGGCCTGGACCCGCTTTACGATGACCGCAACGAACGCGCCGGCGGCAAGTTCGCGACCATGGACCTGATCGGCCTGCCCTGGCGGATCACCGTGGGTCCGCGCGGCCTGAAGAACGGCGTGGTGGAGCTGACCAGCCGCCGGACCGGCGAAAGCGAAGAGCTGCCGCCCGAAGAGGCCGTGGCCAAGATCGCGGCGATCTACGGCAAGCAGTGAACGCCACCTAACGGCGTTACAGGGATCAGAAGGCGGGCCTTGGCCCGCCTTTTTCATGTCCGGAGGGCGGGGGGCGAGAGGGGCTGAAAACCCCGTCGGTACCGCGTCTGTTTTGCGTCGGTATCACGTCGGTATTACGTCGGTGCGCTCCGCACGCTGGGTTACCGGATGGTTAGGGCGGCGTGGGGCAGGATGCGGGGGCGACTCAGGGAGGGCCCGGCCGGCAAGAGGGAAAGTCGCTTCAATCCAAGGTGTCGCAGCGGGTCGAAACCTACTGTTAAGGCCGGGGCTGCTAGGCAGTTTCAACGGCTACCTTGGGAAGGCGCAATGGCACTCAGTTTTGACGAACGGCTTCGGTTCTTTGCATTGTCAGAGACCGACCGCCAGATCATGATGGAGATCCGCCCCCTTGTCGAAAGCAAGATCGACCCAGTGCTGGACCGATTCTACGATTTCGTAAGGGCAGAGCCGGTGCTGAGCGATTTCTTCCGAACCGAAGAGATGATCAGCCATGCGCGCGAGCGCCAGAAGCAGCATTGGCACCTGCTGCTGTCGGGCGAATTCTCTCAATCCTACATCGACAGCGCCAGAATGATCGGAGAGGTCCATTACAAGATCCAGCTGCCGTTCTCCTTCTTCCTCAGTGCCTATAGTCGGGTGACCTCAAACGTGGTGGACATGCTGGTTCGCAACGCCGGCGCCCTGGGCAGCCGCAAGTCCCTGTCCCGTCGCATCGGAATCGTGAACCGGGCCTTCACGCTGGATGCGGAGATGGTCATCGACAGCTACTTCAGCGCCCAGGCGCGGGACCGTGAAATCGCGCTCGACTATATCGCCAACGGCCTGTCGGACCTGTCCAACCGGGATTTCGGCTACGTCATCCCGGCCCCGGAAGACAGCGATTTCTCGGAAGGCTTCAACAACCTGCGCGAACATTACAACGGCGCCGTCCACAACCTGTCAGAGGCCATGGGCGTGGTCGGGCGCACGGTGGAGCGGCTAAGCTCTCTTACCGCGGAGATCTCTCAAAGTGCCACCAGCCTGACGACCCGCACGGAAAGCCAGGCTGCCACGCTTGAACAGACATCGGCCGCGCTGCGCATCCTGACGAACAAGGTGCGAGAGACCGCCGAGCGCGCCACCCGCGTCGATGAGACGGTGTCGGAAGCCAGCCAGAGCGCGCAGGATTCCTCGGACGCGGTGCAATCGGCGATGGAGGCGCTGGAGCAGATCCAGGAAGCCTCGGCCGAGATGGGGCAGAAGGTCAGCGTGATCGACGACATCGCCTTCCAGACCAACCTGCTGGCGCTGAATGCCGGGGTGGAGGCCGCGCGGGCGGGCGAGCAGGGCAAGGGCTTTGCCGTGGTCGCCTCTGAAGTGCGCGCGCTGGCGGGCCGGTCGGTGAATGCCGCGACGGAGATCAACGAGCTGATCGAGCGCAACAGGGAGATCATCACCAACGGCGTCAACAAGAACGCCCAGGTCAACGAGGTGCTGACCGCCATCGTGACCAGCGTGAACGACGTGATGACCCTGGTGTCCGAGATCACGACCTCTGCCAAGGAGCAATCGGTCTCCATCTCCGAGATCAATTCGGCCACCAACGACCTTGGCAACGTGACCCAGACCAACGCGGCCATGGCTGAACAGACGACGGCGGCGATGCATATCGTACAGCAAAGCACGGCAGAGCTGCAGCAACTGGTGATGAGCTTCTCAGGCGGTCAGACATCTGCTGTCCGGGGCGGCGACGTGGCGATGTTCGACGGCCGGGACGGGGCGGAATGGGTGGCCTGAGGGGGCCAAGGGAACCTTAACGGAAGATCGCAGGACAGGCCCCGCAGCGGGGGCCTGCCGGTTTCTGGGGCCCTCAGGGGCCCCCGTAACAGGTCAGTAGCCGCGGCTGCGGTCGACCTGGAACAGGCGCTCTTCGCCGGCTTCGCTGCGGCGGATGTTCTCTGCCACGACCTCGGCCGCGGTGGTGGCGCGGGTTTCGGCAGCGATATGCGGGCAGACGGTGACGCGGGGATGCGCCCAGAAGGGATGCGCGGGGGGCAGGGGCTCTTCCCGGAAGACATCCAGCGTGGCGCGGTGGATCTGCCCGCTGTCGAGCGCCGCCAGAAGGTCCTGATCCACGATCAGCGGGCCGCGTCCGGGGTTCAGGATCACCGCTCCACGCGGCAATTGCGCAAGGCGGTGCGCATCCAGCAGGTTCTCCGTTTCCGGGGTCAGCGGCAGCAGAAGCACCAGGATCTGTGCGGTGGACAGGGCCTGGTCCAGCCCCTCCGGCCCGTGCAGGCAGGTGATCCCCTCAACCGCACGCGGGCTGCGCGACCAGCCGGTGACGGGGAAGCCAAGCTGCGCCAGGGACTGGGCGCAGGCCGCGCCGAGCTCTCCCAGCCCCAGCACGGTCACGGGGCGTTCCTGTGCCAGCGGGGGCACGTAGCGCGCCCAGGAGCCGTCCTGGTGATCCAGGAAGTGGTCGATATCCAGGTGGTGGCGCAGCGCGTGGCCGGTGACCCATTCCACCATACCCCGGGTCAGCCCGTGATCAACCATGCGGCAGAGCGGCTGGGTCAGCGTGGTGTTGCCCACGATCTTCTCCACCCCGGCCCAGAGGTTCAACACGGCCTTGGTGTTCACGTAGGGGGTGAAATCGGTCAGCTCGGAGGCCGGCGCATAGACGATGTAGTCGACCTTTTCAGGGGCGAAGTCCCGGCGCAGGTCGACCGCCAGCCCGGCGGCGTCGAAGGCGCGGCGCAGGGGGGCTTCGTATTCCTCCCAGGTGGGAGAGGTGGCGGCATAAAGGACGTTGATCATGGGGGGCTCCTTGCGGGTTTGGGCCGAAGGTAGCCAGTGGGTGGACGGGGCGCAAACCGATGGCGGGGATGCCTCCGGCGGAAGTATTTCCGGCCAGATGAAGGATCTGCCCTCTCCACTGGTCCGGGAGGCGCAGGCCGACGACGGGCGCGGGGCCCTCGATGGGGGCCGTGGCCGTTTCCTGTTCAGCGGGCCTTGTGGACGTGGGCGCTTTGCACCAGGCCGAAGGCCAGCAGCAGCACCAGCATGGCAGAGCCGCCGTAGCTGACCAGCGGCAGCGGCACGCCGACCACGGGGGCCAGCCCCATGACCATGGACATGTTTACGGCGAAGAACAGGAAGAAGGTCGTGGCGATCCCCAGCGTCAGCAGCGCGGCATAGCGGTTCTGGTTGGTCATCGCGGAGGAGACGCAGAAGACGATGATCAGCGCGTAGAGGATCAGCAGGGAGGCCCCGCCGATGAAGCCGAATTCCTCTGCCAGGGTGGTGAAGATGAAGTCCGTGTGCTTTTCCGGCAGGAAGTTCAGCCGCGACTGGGTGCCCTGCATGTAGCCCCGCCCGGCCCAGCCACCGGAGCCGAGCGCGATCTTGGACTGGGTGATGTGATAGCCCGCCCCCAGCGGATCCTTGGAGGGATCCAGGAAGGTGTCGATGCGGCGGAACTGGTAGTCCTTGATCAGCTGCCAGTCGGTGCCGCGGCTCTGAAAGACCGCCCAGACCAACCCCACCGCGCCGCTGATGACAGCGGCGAAATAGGCCCAGTGGACGCCGGCCAGGAACATCACCGCCCCGCCCCCCGTCAGCAGCAGGATCGCCGTGCCAAGGTCGGGCTGTTTCAGCACCAGCATGGTGGGCAGCACGATGATCAGCACCGGGATGAAGACCCAGACCGGGTGGGACACCTTGCGCAGCGGCAGCCAGTCGTAATAGGCGGCCAGGAACATCACCAGCGCGATCTTCATCAGCTCTGAGGGTTGCAGGCGGACCGGCCCGATGTCGATCCAGCGCTGAGCGCCCATGCCGACGGTGCCGAAGAACTCCACGAAGACCAGCAGCATCAGCGACAGGGCATAGGCCAGCGCGGACATGTTGCGCCAGAACCAGATCGGCACCATGGCCACGACGAACATCACCACCATGCCGATGCCGAAGCGTTTCATCTGCGGTTCCGCCCAGGTGGACAGGTTCCCGCCGGCCACGGAATAGAGCATCAGGAAACCGGCGCTGGCCACGGCTGCGATCAGCAGGGCCAGGGGCCAGTTGAAATAGAGCACCTTGCGCAGCCCCGAGGGGACGGTCTTGACGGAATACTCGAGGTAGCTCATGCGCGGCTCATCTTTTCCTTTTCCACCCGGGGGCGGAGCGCGCGCAACCGGCGCTGCTGTTCGGCGATGCGGTCGCGGTCCTTGGCCGGGTAGGCCTCCAGCGGGGGGTCCTCTCCGTAGAGGGCCTGAAGCGTGATGTCGCGGGCGATCGGCGCGGCCACGGAAGAGCCGCCGCCGCCATGTTCCACCACCACGGCCACGGCCACCTTGGGATTGTCGAAGGGCGCGAAATCCACCCAGAGCGCATGGTCGCGCCGTTCCCAGGGCAGGTCCGCGTTGGAGGTCACCCCCGCCGCGCGTTCCGCCACGGAGATGTTGCGCACCTGGGAGGTCCCGGACTTGCCGGCCATGCGCATGTTCTCTGCGATGACGCGGGCGCCGTAGCCAGTGCCCTGCCGGGAGTTCGAGACCTCGAACATGCCGTCGCGGGCCAGTTTCAGGCTGGCGGCGGAAATGCCCAGGCTTTCGCCCGCGCCGCTGGGCTGTTCGACCCCGTCTATGGTCTTGATCAGCCGCGGGGTGACATTGTTGCCGGAGGCGATGCGCGCCGTCATCACCGCCAGCTGCATCGGAGAGGCCAGCACGAAGCCCTGCCCGATGGAGGCGTTGACCGTATCCCCGATCACCCATTCCTGGCCGCGCACGTCGCGCTTCCACTGCTTGGAGGGCATCAGCCCGGAGGCCACGGCGGACATCGGCAGGTCATGCTGCACGCCCAGCCCCAGCCGGTTGGCCATTTCGGTGATCCGCTCGATCCCGACTTCCAGCGCCAGTTCGTAGAAAAAGACATCGCAGCTTTCGCGCAGCGCGCCGATCACGTTCAGGTGCCCGTGCCCGCCCCTGCGCCAGCAGTGGAACCGCCGGTTGGAAACCTTGAGGTGCCCGTTGCAGTAATAGGTGTCCCGGCCGGAGATCACCCCGGCCTCTAGCCCGGCCAGAGCCACGACCATCTTGAAGGTGGAGCCGGGCGGATAGGTGCCCTGCACGGTCTTGTTGGCCAGTGGGCGATACTTGTTCTCCGTCAGGGCCCGGTAATCGGAGACGGAGATGCCGCGCACGAAGAGGTTGGGATCGAAGCTGGGGGCAGAGCCGATGGCCAGGATGTCGCCATTGGTGCAATCGATGACCACCGCCGCCGCGCTTTCCCCGCCCAGCCGGGCCTGGACGTAGTTCTGCAGCAGGTAATCGGTGGTCAGCTGGATGCTGGCGCCCTGGTGCCCTTCCTGGCGGTCGAGCTCGCGCATCACGCGGCCCACGGCGTTGACCTCCACCCGCTTGGCGCCGGCGGTGCCGCGCAGGTCGTCTTCCATCTTGGCTTCCAGGCCGACCTTGCCGATCTGGAAGCGCGGTATCATCAGCACCGGGTCGGGGTCTTCGATCTTGGACAGGTCGTAATCGGAGACCGGGCCGACATAGCCGACCACATGGGCAAAATCCTGGTCTAGCGGATAGGCGCGCGACAGACCGACCTCTGGCGTGATGCCGGGCAGGGCGGGGGTGTTGACCGCGATGCGCGACACATCCGTCCAGCTGACGCGATCGGCCAGGGTGATCGGCAGGAAGGGCGCGGAGCGCTTCATTTCCGTCTTGGCGCGTTCGATGTCACCGGGATCCAGCAGCACGATGCGGGACAGGCGCGCGATGACCTCGTCGACATCGCCGGCGTCTTCCTCGACCATGGTGATGCGGTAGGCGGGTTCGTTGCGCGCGATGGCGATGCCGTTGCGATCGTAGATCTCGCCCCGCGCGGGGGGGATCAGGCGCATGTTGATGCGGTTCTCTTCGGCCAGCATGCGGAACTGGTCGGCCTGGTCGACCTGCAGGAAGCGCATCCGCCAGGCCAGCAGCCCCATGAAGCCCAGCTGGGCGCCGCCCAGCACGAGCGAGCGCCGGGTGATCTTGCGGGCAGAGGTCTGGGTATCCTTGGGCGTGCGTCTCATATGCGGTGGCCCAGGTTGTCTACTTCGCCCACCGCCGCGCGGCGCAGGCCGAAGAAGAGGTTGGAGAAGACGGAGACGAAGGGATAGACCGCCACGGTGGCGATCAGCTGCGACAGGGTCACGGCGATCTGCGGGCGGTCCAGGAAGAAGGTGATCAGCGCCAGGCGGTAGCCGATCAGGATGGCGGCGCAGGTGATCCCGGCGGCCAGCCATTCCGCGACGAAGGTGCGGTCCCGCATCAGCCGCGAATAGCGCTTCAGCCGCTGCACGCCCAGCAGCGCGATGGCCGCCATCAGGCCGGGCGGGCGCATCAGCAGCAGGTCCGCCAGCAAGAAGAGCGCGGCCAGCATCCAGCCCGGCACCAGTTCCGGGCGGCGGATCGCCCAGACCAGGGTCAGCGCCAGCATCAGGTCCGGCCCGGCCAGCAGGCGCGGCAGGGTTTCCAGCGGCAGCAGGGAGAACATCATCAGGCCCAGGTAGATCAGCACGAAGGCCAGGCGCAGGCTCAGCACCCGCGGCAGGGAGGAGCGGATCGCCTCAGCCATCCTGGGCCTCTTCCGGCAGGATCACCGGGTCCTGCGCGATCAGCCCCGGCCCCTGCAGGGGCGGCGTGGGCGGGGCGATCAGCCCGCCGGGGTCGCGCAGGCTTTCGGTGCCCATGTTGCGCAGCACGCGCAGGAATTCGAGCCGCTCGTAATCCGCCGCCAGGCGCACCCGCAGCCGCCCGCCGGCATCCTGGGCCACGTGGCCCACCAGCAGGCCGGAGGGGAAGACATCGCCATCGCCGGAGCTGACGACCCGGTCGCCGGGGCGGATGAGCTCTGCGTTCTCGATGAAGTCGATGGGGGGCGCGGCGGTGTTGTTGCCCATGATGATGGCGTTCTGGCCGGAGGGCTGGATCGTCACCGGCACGCGCGAGGAAGTATCGGTCAGCAGGATCACGCGCGAGACCTGTTGCCCCACGCCGGAGATCCGGCCCACCAGCCCGATCCCGTCCATCGCCGCCCAGCCATCCACGATGCCGTCCCGGGCGCCGATGTTCAGCAGCACCGACTGCCGGTAGGGAGAGCCCGAATCCGCCATCACCACGCCGGTGATATAGGTCAGCCGGGGATCCAGCCGCACGTTGTTGAGGTCGAGCAGGCGGGCGTTTTCCTGTTCAAGCTGCAGCGCGGCTTCCTTCCAGGCCTTCATCTGCTGCAGCTCGCGCCGCAGCTCCTGGTTCTGGTCGTGGATCCGCTGGTAGCTCTGGAAATCGCGCAGCAGCTTCACCGCGCCGGTCACCGGGGCCATGGCCCAGTCCATGGAGGGCAGGACCCGATCGATCACATGGGCGCGAAAGCGTTCCACGCGGGGGCTGTCGATCCGCCAGACAAGGAAGATCGCCACAAGGACAAGCACCGTGATGACGGTAAACAACCGTCTCAGCGGGGTGACGTAATCCTCGTCCTGTTGACGATCCTTGGCCATGGGACTCCATGCCGATGAACGTGGGGGCCACGCTCACGGCAGGATGCGGCAAACGTGGTTAATAGAGAGTGAAAGGCTCAGCTGTCGTAGTCAATCGCGTGGCGCAGCTGTTTCTCGTATTCCAGCGCCTTGCCTGTGCCAAGGGCGACGCAGTTCAAGCTTTCGTCAGCGATGGAGACAGCCAGGCCGGTCTGTTCGCGCAGCGCCAGGTCCAGGTCGCCCAGCAGCGCGCCGCCGCCGGTCAGCATGACGCCGCGGTCGACGATATCGGCGGCCAGGTCCGGGGGCGTGGCTTCCAGCGCGGTCATCACCGCTTCGCAGATCTGCTGGACGGGTTCGGACAGCGCCTCGGCCACCTGGGCCTGGGTCACCTCGATCTCCTTGGGTACGCCGTTCAGCAGGTCGCGGCCGCGCACCTGCATGGCCGCGCCGCGCCCGTCGTCGGGCATGCGGGCGGTGCCGATGGAGGTCTTGATGCGCTCTGCGGTGGATTCCCCGATCAGCAGGTTCTGCTGGCGGCGCAGGTAGGAGATGATCGCCTCGTCCATGCGGTCGCCACCGACGCGGACGGAGCGGGCATAGACGATGTCACCCAGCGAGAGCACGGCGACCTCGGTGGTGCCGCCGCCGATGTCCACGACCATGTTGCCGGTGGGATCGGTGATGGGCATGCCGGCCCCGATGGCCGCCGCGATGGGTTCCGCGATCAGGCCCGCGCGGCGGGCGCCGGCGGAAAGCACGGATTGACGGATCGCGCGTTTCTCAACGGGGGTGGCGCCATGGGGCACGCAGACGATGATCTTGGGCTTGGAGAAGGTCGAGCGCTTGTGCACCTTGCGGATGAAGTACTTGATCATCTCTTCGGCCACGTCGAAATCGGCGATGACGCCTTCGCGCATCGGGCGGATCGCCTCGATGCTGCCGGGGGTCCGACCCAGCATCAGCTTGGCGTCCTCGCCCACGGCGAGCACCTTCTTGATGCCGTCCTTCACGTGGTAGGCCACCACGGAGGGTTCGGACAGGACGATGCCGCGCCCCTTGACGTAGACGAGCGTATTCGCCGTCCCGAGGTCAATGGCCATGTCCGATGAAAAGAGCCCAGGCATTCTGCTGAAAAGAGCCATTCTTGATGCTGTCCCGATTGCGTTCCCCAACAAGCCCACGACTCTGGCGGTGCGGACCGTTCGTCCTTATAGGCAGTGCGATATCCCGTGGAAAGGGGAGCGGCCCGGCGATTCAGCGTCTTTTCGCCGTGAAACCGTAATTTTCATGGGGGATTGATGGCCGGGCAAGCAGGGCGTATCGCGTAAGGCATGTTATCTTACCAGCACATATACCATGCCGGGAACCCGGCCGACCTGCACAAGCATGCGCTTTTGGCCGTCATGCTGGAGCGCATGGCCGAAAAGCCCAAGCCCTTGACATATCTGGAAACTCACGCAGGGCGGGGGCTGTATGACCTGTCCAGCGCAGAGGCGCTGAAGACCGGAGAGGCGGCTGCCGGCATCGGCGCGCACGGGGGGGATTTCCCGCCCGATCACCCCTACGCCAAGGCTTTGGACCGGGTGCGCGCAAGACATGGGCAGACGGCCTATCCGGGGTCTCCCCTTCTTGCGGCGGAACTGCTGCGCGAGGGCGATCCGATTCACCTGGCAGAGCTGCACCCCCAGGAGCGCCGGGCGCTGCGCGGGGCCATGGGCGTGCGGGCGCAGATCCATGGCCAGGACGGCTTCGAGATGGCGCAATCGCTCTGCCCGCCGGAGCCGCGGCGCGGGATGATCCTGATCGACCCGTCCTGGGAGGTGAAAGAGGATTACGACCGCCTGCCGGGCTTCGTGAAGACCCTGCACCGCAAGTGGAACGTGGGCGTCATCGCCCTGTGGTATCCGCTGCTGAAGGATCGCCGCCACGAGGGGATGCTGGCCGCGCTGGAGGGGCTGGAGCTGCCCAAGACCCTGCGCAGCGAGCTGCGCTTCCCGCCGGTGCGCGCCGGGCACGGGATGCTGGGCAGCGGCATGTTCATCGTCAATGCGCCCTTCGGCACCGAGGACGAGGCGACACGGCTGAAGGGTCTGTTCGCCCGCTGACACCGGGCCGGGGGGCTTGGCCCCCCACGGCCGCGGCCCCCTCGATGGGGGCCAAGGGCGTTGCGCCGACAGATCTGGAACCGAAAAGACCGGGAGCCGAAGCGGGGAGCAGGCAGATGACCGAGTTCGAGAAGATGCAGGCGGGCAAGTGGTACAACACCTTCGACCGCGAAATCGACGGCTTCCGGGATGTCTGCCGCCACGCGGTCTGGCGCCACAACATGCTGCCGCCCGAGGCGCGCAACGGGGTCGCCCCGGAGCTTGAGGCGATCATGGGCCAGATGGGGCGCGGCGCCTTCGTGGAGGCACCGTTCCACTGCGCCTATGGGTTCAACCTTTTCCTGGGGGAGGAGGTCTATATCAACTCCGGCTGCGTGATCCTGGACAGCGCGCCGGTCCGCATCGGGGCGCGCAGCCTGCTGGGCCCGCAGGTGGGGATCTACTGCCCGGAGCACCACCACGATCCCCGGCTGCGCTCTGAAGGCCAGGAGATCGCCTACCCGGTGACCCTTGGAGAGGATGTCTGGATCGGGGGCGGGGCGAAGATCACCTCTGGCGTGACCATCGGGGACGGGGCCATCGTGGGCGCGGGCGCCGTTGTCACGCGGGATGTGCCGGCGGGGGCCAAGGTCATCGGCGTGCCAGCCCGACCCATCTGAGCAGACGATCTGAGCGCCCCTCTACTCTCCGGAGGCGGCGGCCTGCAGGTCCAGCAGGATGGTCAGCGCCTCATCGGCCTGTTCGGCGGGAATGAAGACATGATCGTGGTGGAAGGCCGCCACCACGTTGCAGGCGATCCCGGCCTCTGCCAGCGCAGAGGCGACCGCCGCCGTCAGCCCCACCCCCTTGAGCGAGGAATGGACCCGCAGGATGATCCGCCGCATGGGCAGGCCGGGGGCCGCGCCTTCGGGCAGGATCATCGACAGCCCCTCTTCCTCGCGGAAGGTGGCCAGCGCGCGGTAGTCCAGCCCTGCCGGTGGTGGGCCGGCGAAAGAGGCAAAGACATGTTCCTCCGGATCCAGCCAGGGCCGCATCCGGGAGATCATCTCCTGGGTGTCGGAAACGGGTGTCGGCGCGGGCCGGGGCGGGGGCATCATCTGCGGGCCCGCATGGCGCGTGCGTCCGCGGCGCCCAGCGTATGCCCCGCCACTTCTGCGAAGGCCGAGGTGACGCCGGAGATGATCCGCGCCTTTTCCCCTGGGCTGAAGACCCCCTCGAGGACCTGGATGTCTATGGCGGGCATGGGAGCCTCCTTCGCGGTTGCGTCTCTGCCTTTCGGGGCATCCAAGCGCCCCGCTGGCAGGCAGTGTAGCCGCGCCGGGGCCATCGGCAAGCCTTTGCTCTGTGTCAGGCGGTGCAAGGGCTTGTTTGTGCTCCCATATCCGGGCTTTGTGGCGCCGAAAGCCCAGCCGGCAGGCAGGTCGGGGCACCAGAAGGAGCAGCCGCCATGCGCGGAGAGATCAAACAGCAGGCGAGCCGCATCGCCTATCGGAACAACTGGATGACGGTGCGCGAGGATGACGTGGTCTTTCCCAATGGCCACCAGTCGATCTTCGGCGTGGTGGAAAAGCCCGATTTCGTCGCCGTGATCCCGGTAGGTGCGGATCTGAGGATCCACATGGTCAGCCAGTACCGCTATGCCGTCACCACCCGCACCTGGGAGATCCCGCAGGGCGCCTGGCCCGACCGCCCCGATGCCGCCCCCGAGGAAATCGCGCGCGGCGAGCTGCGCGAGGAAACCGGCTTCAGCGCCGGAAGGATGGAGCTGATGGGGCGCATGTACCAGGCACCGGGCCTGTCCACGCAAAGCTGCCACCTGTTCCTTGCCACTGGGCTGGTGCCCGGAGAGACGGCCCGCGAGGTGACGGAGAGCGACATGGAGGTGGCCGCCTTTTCCATGGCCGAGATCCGCGCCATGGTGACGCGCGGCGAGATCATGGACGGAACCTCCATGGCGGCCTTCGGGATGCTGGCCCTGCAGGGCCGCCTGGAAGAGCTGGGCTGAGGCGCTCTCGCGGGGGCGAGCACTTGCCGTGGGGACGGGGCGCGCTATTGTCGGCTGAAACCTAAAAGGGGCGAAACATGAGCGGCTTGCTGGCACTTCTGGACGATGTTGCGGCCATTGCGAAGGTGGCGGCGGCCTCTGTCGACGATGTTTTCGGCCAGGCGGTCAAGGCGTCAAGCAAGGCAGCGGGGGCGGTGATCGACGATGCCGCCGTGACGCCGAAATACGTCCAGGGCTTTTCGGCGGCCCGCGAATTGCCGATCGTCTGGAAGATTGCGCGCGGCTCCATCCGCAACAAGGTGCTGCTGCTGCCGGCGCTGCTGCTGCTCAGTTATTTCCTGCCCCAGGCCATCGCGCCGCTGTTGATGATCGGCGGGGCCTACCTGGCCTTCGAGGGGGCAGAGAAGGTCTGGCATGTGATCAGCCCCTCCCACCACGACGTGGCAGAGGCGGTGGAGCGCAAGAAAGCCGATCCGCATCTTGAGGAAAAGAAGGTCGCGGGCGCGATCAAGACCGATTTCATCCTGTCGGCAGAGATCATGACCATCACCCTGTCGGCCCTGCCGCAGGGACAGGCCCTTTGGCTGGAGGCGGGGGCGCTGGCGGTGGCCGGGCTGATCATCACCACCGTCGTCTACGGCGCCGTGGCGGTGATCGTGAAGGCCGATGACCTGGGCCTGGCCATGGCGGAGCACGGGCGGCTGGGCCTGACCCGGACGCTGGGGCGCGGGATCGTCAACGGGATGCCGCATTTCCTGAAACTGCTGGTGATCGTGGGCACGGCGGCGATGCTCTGGGTCGGCGGCTCCATCATCGTGCACGGGCTGGGAGAGCTGGGCTGGCACGCCCCCGAAGAGGTGATCCACCGGATCGCCGTGGCCGTGGCCGAATGGGTCGGCCGGGCGCATAGCGCCGTGGAGTGGAGCGTCACCGCCTTCTGTGACGGCGTGCTGGGGCTGGGGCTTGGCGCAGTGATCGTGGCGATCTGGAGCAGCCTTTCGGGGCTGTTCGGCAAGGGCAAGACAGCACATTGAGCGGTCAGCCCCTTGTCAGGGGCGCCATCCTGGAATCGCGCGCCTCAGGGTCGTGGGCGCGCCGCTTCCGTGGCGGCCCATGCGCCGGAGCCGGGAAACCCCGTCCGGCGCATGGCGTGGATCAAAAGTCGATCTCGTCGCGGAATTCGCCGATCGCCTGGTCCCATTCCTTGAGCGTGTAGGAGAAGACCTCTTCGGGGATGCCCGAGCGCGTCAGCACGTAGCTTTGCAGGTAGGGGTCGTTTTCGTCATCCAGATAGGCCATGGCCGTCACGGCACGACGGTTCCAATCGTTGACCTCCTCTGCCTTCATGCCCTCTGTCAGGTCGAAGCCGGACAGGTAGAGGATGGAATCGCAGCCGGTGTTGTCCACGCAGCCGTAAAAGAGGATATCGAACTTCACCCCGCCCGTGGAGGAGCTGATCATCGGGTCACCGCCGGAATCGACGTCAAGCGTGGCGCGGTAGCCAAGATCCTGCATGACGGCGACCATGCCCTCGGGATCGGCGGCGGAGATCATGCCTTCCTCTGCCTTAACGCCGCTGTCGCCGCCGCCGCTGTGGCGAATGGCAGAGCCCACGGCGCCGCTGAGCAGCCCGCCCTTGGCAAGGGCATGCTGAGGCAGGGCGGGCAAGAGGATCAGGCATGCGGTTGCAAGTGTTTTTGAAAGCATCTGGTTGCGCCTTTTCTTCAATCTTTGGTCCGGTCCGTTTGACTCGGCATTGACCGGGCCTCAAGCAGGCACCGGATTAACCTGACCATTTGGTCAATTATCGGCAGCGTTCCGCCGACCTGGGCCGGACAGACGCTTCGGACCAGCGCGCTGAACGGGTCCGTGCGGGTCACCCTGCCTAGGGTGCCGCCATGCTCCGGCACCTTCGGCGCGGCGAGCTCTTCATCCGCGATGAGGGGCAGCAGGGCGGTCACCAGCACAGCCGGGGGGCATGAAAAAAGGCCCCGGATCGCTCCGGGGCCTTGGTATTTCTGGTGTCGGGACCGAGGGGTCAGCCGGCATCCTTGTAGCTGATCTCACGCTCGTCACCGCCGGCGGCGACCTTGCCACGGCGCACGAGAAGCCGGTTGAGCGCGTGGATATAGGCCTTCACGGAGGCGACGACGGTATCGGTATCGGCGGAAGAGCCGGTGACGATACGCCCGTCCTCGTTCAGGCGGACGGAAACGGTGGCCTGGGCATCGGTGCCCTTGGTGACCGCGTGCACCTGGTAGAGCTCAAGCTTGGCCTCATGCGGGAAGATCTCCTTCACCGCGTTGAAGGCCGCGTCCACGGGGCCGTCGCCGCTGGTCTGGGCCGTCTTGGCGACGCCATCCACGGTCATGGTCATGTCCGCCGATTGGCCGCCGGTGCCGCAGATCACGGTGAGATCCGTGAGGATCAGGTGATCCGGGGTGGCATCGTCAGAGACCTGGACAAGCGCAAGGATGTCGTCGTCGTAGACTTCCTTCTTGCGGTCGGCCAGCGCCTTGAAGCGCACGAAGACGTCCTGAAGCTGGTTGTCGGCCATTTCCACGCCAAGCTGGCGCAGCTTGTCCTTGAGCGCGGCGCGGCCCGAGTGCTTGCCCATGACGAGGTTGGTGGCGGCAAGGCCGACGTCCTCGGGGCGCATGATCTCGAAGGTTTCGGCGTTCTTGAGCATGCCGTCCTGGTGGATGCCGCTTTCATGCGCGAAGGCGTTCTTGCCGACGATGGCCTTGTTGAACTGCACCGGGAAGCCGGAGACAGAGGCGACGCGGCGCGAGATGTTCATGATCTTGCGGGTGTCGATGCCGGTGGTCCAGGGCATGATGTCGTGGCGGACCTTGAGGGCCATGACCACTTCTTCCAGCGCGGTATTGCCGGCGCGTTCGCCCAGGCCGTTGATCGTGCATTCGATTTGACGCGCGCCGGCTTCGACGGCGGCAAGGGAGTTGGCCGTCGCCATGCCAAGGTCGTTGTGGCAGTGGGTGGCAAAGATCACCTGGTCCGCACCGGGGACCTTTTCGATCAGCATCCGGATGAGGTCCGCGGATTCGCGCGGCGCGGTATAGCCGACGGTATCGGGGATGTTGATCGTGGTGGCGCCGGCCTTGATCGCGATCTCGACCACGCGGCAGAGGTAATCGTGCTCCGTCCGGGTGGCGTCCATGGGGGACCATTGCACGTTGTCGCAGAGATTGCGGGCGTGGGTCACGGTTTCATGGATGCGCTCGGCCATCTGGTCCTGGTCGAGGTTGGGGATGGCGCGGTGCAGCGGCGAGGTGCCGATGAAGGTGTGGATCCGCGGGCGGGCGGCGTGTTTCACGGCCTCCCAGCAGCGGTCGATGTCCTTGAAATTGGCGCGGGACAGGCCGCAGATCACGGAATTCTTGGAATTTTTCGCGATCTCGCTGACGGCGTTGAAATCCCCTTCGGAGGCGATGGGGAAACCGGCTTCGATCACGTCCACGCCCATTTCGTCGAGCAGCGCGGCGATCTCGAGCTTCTCTTCGTGGGACATGGTGGCGCCGGGCGATTGTTCGCCGTCGCGGAGCGTGGTGTCGAAGATGACGACGTGGTCGTCGGATACGGCTTTGGGTGCAGTGGTCATGTGATGTCTCTTTCTATTCTCCAGATGCCTTGGCGCGAGAGGCTGTTCCCCTGAGCGAGTCGCGCCGGTGCGGCACCGCTCAGAGGCGGATTAGGAGAAGCAGCAGGCCGTGGGCACGCGGGGCGCGCCGAACGGAGGGGATATGGGCCTGGGTCATCATGGGGGCGTCTTTACCGGAGGTGAACCGCGTTGGGAAGGGGGAGATTACGCTGCAGCTGCGAAGGTGGCGGGCGGGGCCGGGTTTTCGGCGGGTCTGGCGGGGCGGACTCTGCATGGATGCACAGGCGTTTTCGGGGCTTTTTCGACGTCTGTGGCAGGTCTGTATCGTGTCGGTATTGCGTCGGTATCACGTCGGTGCGCAGCGCACGGTGGGGCAGGGATTTGTTATGTGCTTTTTTGCAGGGGTCGTTTCCGGGGAGCGGCGCTCGCCCCTGCAGAGCATCGCCCCGCCCCCCGTCCCACATCGCGCCCCGTAACGGGTTCTGCCCATTGGTCGGTCCGGCCCAGCCTGGACGGGAGGCGCAGGCCGACGACGGGCGAGCGCCCCCTCGATGGGGGCCGAGGCCGTTTGCGAGGGGGCTTTGCAGGGGCACAGAGCTTGACCTCGGGCGGAAAACAGACAGGGTCTGTCCGGCACATCCGGAACGGACTTTCATGGAACAGACTATCCTGCTGCTGATCGCGGCCCTGACCGTTGGCATCTCTAAGGGCGGGCTGAGCACGGCGGCGGCGATTGCCGTGCCGATGCTGTCGCTCTTCATGAACCCGATCACCGCCGCGGCCACCTTGCTGCCGGTCTATATCGTCACCGACGCGATCGGCGTCTGGCTTTATCGCAGGGATTTCTCTGTCCGAAACGTGGCGATCCTTGTGCCCTCCATGCTGCTGGGGGTGGTGATCGCCACGGTGATCACGCCCTGGACGCCGGAAAGCCTGCTGCTGATCTTCACCGGGCTGATCGGGATCTGGTACATCCTGCGCACATGGCTGCGGCGCGGGCGCGGCGGCCCGCCGACCGAGGCGCGGGTGCTGCCGGGGGTGATCTGGGGCACGATCACGGGCATCGCCAGTTTCATCACCCATTCGGGCGCCCCGCCAGCGCAGGCCTACCTGCTGCCCCAGCAGCTGTCCAAGATGACCTTCGCGGGCACCATCGCCGTGGCCTTTGCCGTGGGCAACCTGGCCAAGCTGCCCGCCTATGCGGTGATCGGCCAGATGGACGGGCTGAACTGGGGGCTGACCGCCGCCCTATCCGTCACCGGGATCGGGGGCACCTTCATCGGCCGCTGGCTGACCAAGCGCCTGCCGGAACGGATCTACATGCAGGTGATCCAGGTCATGCTGGCCCTGCTGTCGGTCATCCTGCTGCTGAAGGGCGGGCTGGCGCTGTTGGGGATCGGGTGAACCGAAGGGCGCCCGGCTGCGTATCCCCTTGCAGAAAGGGGAAGCCATGGAACGCGCACTCATCATCGGAGCATCCGGAGGCATCGGCGCCGCGCTGGCGCGCCGGCTGACCGCCCGGGGCACGCAGGTCACCGCCCTGTCACGCAGCGCGGACGGGCTGGACGTGACGCAGGAAGACTCCATCCGGGAGGCCCTGGGCCGCCTGGAGCCGGGCCTTGACCTGGTGATCTGCGCCACCGGCAAGCTGGAGGGCGCGGGGCAGGGGCCGGAAAAGGCCTTTTCCCGGCTGACGGCGGCGGCGATGGCGGATCAATATGCCACCAATTGCATCGGCCCGGCGCTGGTGCTGAAACATGCCATGGCGCTGCTGCCGCGCGACCGGCGCGCCGTCTTCGCCGCGCTTTCGGCGCGGGTGGGCAGCATCGGGGACAATGGCCTGGGCGGCTGGATGTCCTACCGCGCGGCCAAGGCGGGGCTGAACCAGGTGGTGCGCTGCGGCGCGATCGAACTGGCCCGCACCCATCCGCAGGCCCTGTGCCTGGCGCTGCATCCCGGCACGGTAGAGACCCCTTTTACCGAAGGGTTCACGGGGCGCGACAAGCACAGCCCCGATACCGCCGCCGATCACCTGCTGGAGGTCATCGCGGGCCTTGGCCCCGAGGACAGCGGCAGTTTCCATGACTGGCGCGGCACGCCGGTTCCGTGGTGAGTGCCCCGCGTCTGGTGCTTGTGCTGGGCGACCAGCTGAGCATGGATCTGTCGGCTCTGCGCGCCGCCGATCCCGCGCGCGACGTGGTGGTCATGGCAGAGGTCATGAGCGAGGCCACCTATGTCCCCCATCACCCCCGCAAGATCGCGCTGATCCTGTCGGCCATGCGCCATTTCGCCGAAACCCTGCGCGCGGCGGGCTGGCAGGTGCTGTACCGCCGGCTGGAAGAGGCAGAGAACGCGGGCTCCATCCCGGCGGAGCTGCTGGCGCGGGCCGAGGACACCGGCGCGCAGGAGGTCATCGCCACAGAACCCGGTGAATGGCGCCTGATCGAGGCCCTTCAGGATCTGCCCCTGACCCTGCACATGCAGCAGGACGACCGCTTCCTTGCCTCTCATGCGGAGTTCGAGGCCTGGGCAGAGGGGCGCAAATCCCTGCGGATGGAGTATTTCTATCGCCAGATGCGGCGCCGCACGGGCTACCTGATGGAGGGGGAGGCTCCGGCAGGGGGCAAGTGGAACTTCGACGACCAGAACCGCAAGCCGGCGACGCGCGACCTGCTGCGCGCCCGCCCGATGCAGTTCACGCCGGATGCCATCACCGAAGAGGTGCTGAGCCTGGTGGAGGCGCGCTTTGGCGACAATTTCGGGACTCTGCGCCCCTTTGACCTGCCGGTCACCCAGGAACAGGCCCGCCGCGCGCTGACCCATTTCGTCACCCGCCTGCTGCCCGATTTCGGCCCCTACCAGGATGCCATGCTGGCCGGTGAGCCGCATCTGAACCACGCCCTGCTGAGCCCGGCGATGAACATTGGCCTGCTTTCCCCGCGCGAGGTCTGCGATGCCGTGGCAGAGGCCCATGCCGCGGGGGATGTGCCGCTGAACTCTGCCGAGGGGTTCATCCGCCAGGTGATCGGCTGGCGGGAATACATGCGTGGCATCTACTTCCTGGAAGGTCCCGATTATCCCCGCCGCAACGCGCTGAACCACCATCGCGCGCTGCCCCCGCTGTACTGGGGCGCGAAGACCCATATGGCCTGCCTGTCAGAAGCGGTCGGCCAGACCCGCGACCTGGCCTATGCCCATCACATCCAGCGCCTGATGGTGACGGGCAATTTCGCCCTGCTGGCCGGCATCAATCCGGGCGAGGTGCATGAATGGTATCTCTCGGTCTACCTGGATGCGGTCGAATGGGTGGAGGCGCCCAACACGATCGGAATGAGCCAGTTCGCCGATGGCGGGGTGATCGCGTCGAAGCCCTATGTCTCATCCGCCAATTACATCGCGAAGATGAGCGATTACTGCGAGGGCTGTCATTACTCTGCCACCACCAAGCTGGGGGAGGGGGCCTGCCCGTTCAACTTGCTGTACTGGGCCTTCCTTGACCGCCACCGCGACCGCTTCGCGGCCAATCCCCGGATGGGGCAGATCTACGCCACCTGGGACCGGATGGCGGCGGACAAGCGCGCCCGGATCCTGCAGGAGGCAGGGGATTTCCTGACACGCATGAGCGCGGGGGAGACCGTATAAGCCGTTTCTGCGTGACGCGGCACCCGGCCTGCGCTATCAGGCCCGCGCAATCGCGAGGGAGAGCAGCATCATGTCGCATGGGGGAACGCCGCAGGAGATGAGCGCGCGGGCAGCGGGGCCGCTGACCGGCGAAGCCCATGTGCCCGGGGACAAGTCGATCAGCCACCGCGCGCTGATCCTTGGCGCCATGGCCGTGGGCGAGACGAAGATCACCGGCCTGCTGGAAGGCGAGGACGTGCTGGACACCGCCAAGGCCATGCGCGCCTTCGGGGCAGAGGTCACCCGGCACGAGGATGGCTCCTGGTCCGTGCATGGCGTGGGGACGGGTGGTTTCGCGGAGCCCGACCAGGTGATCGATTGCGGCAATTCCGGCACCGGGGTGCGGCTGATCATGGGCGCCATGGCGACCTGCCCGATCAGCGTGACCTTCACCGGTGACGCCTCTCTCAACAAGCGGCCGATGGCGCGGGTCACCGATCCGCTGGCGTTGTTCGGCACCCAGGCGGTGGGGCGCTCTGGCGGGCGGCTGCCGATGACCATCGTGGGCGCGCGCGACGCGGTGCCGGTGCGCTACGTGGTGCCCGTACCCTCAGCCCAGGTGAAAAGCGCGGTGCTGCTGGCAGGGCTGAACGCCCCGGGCCAGACCGTCGTGATCGAGAAGGAAGCCACCCGCGACCACACGGAGCGGATGCTGGCGGGCTTTGGCGCAGAGATCAGCACCGAGGTGACGGAAGAAGGCCGGGTCATCACCCTGACCGGCCAGCCGGAGCTGACACCGCAGACCATCACGGTGCCGCGCGATCCCTCCAGCGCGGCCTTTCCGGTCTGTGCCGCCCTTCTGGTGCCCGGATCGGATGTGCTGGTGCCCAACATCGGGCTGAACCCGACCCGCGCGGGCCTGTTCTATACCTTGCAGGAAATGGGCGCGGATCTGACATTCGAGAACATGCGCGAAGAGGGGGGCGAACCCGTCGCCGACCTGCGCGCGAAATATTCGCCCGACATGAAGGGGATCACCGTGCCGGCAGAGCGCGCGGCCTCCATGATCGACGAATACCCGGTTCTTTCCGTCGTGGCCGCCAATGCCACCGGGCGCACGGAGATGCTGGGCGTCAAGGAATTACGGGTCAAGGAAAGCGACCGGATCGAGGCCATGGCCACGGGTCTGCTGGCCAACGGCGTTGCCGTCGAGGCCGGTGAAGACTGGTGGACGGTCGAGGGCGCGGGCCCGGGCAGCGTGGCCGGCGGCGCGACGGTGGAAAGCCACCTGGATCACCGCATCGCCATGTCCTTCCTGGTGCTGTCGATGAGCGCGCAGGAGCCCGTCATCGTGGATGACGCCGCGCCGATCGCCACCTCCTTCCCGATCTTCACTGACCTGATGACGGCGCTGGGGGCCAGCTTCGAGACGCTCTGAGGGTCTGGACATCCCGGCGGGGCATGGCAGACTGGGCGCCCGTTCGATCCCCGGCCGGCCGGCATCCGGCCGCCTGACGCGCGGGCTTTTCAAACTGGCCTGACCCTTCTGACGGGCCGCCCAAAGGAGCTTCCCATGGCGTTTACCATTGCCATCGACGGGCCCGCAGCCGCGGGCAAGGGCACCATCAGCAAGGCCGTGGCCGCGCATTTCGGCTATGCCCACCTGGACACGGGCCTGCTGTACCGGGCCACCGGCGCGCGGATGCTGGACGGGCTGGATCCGCTGGAGGCCGCCCGGGCGCTGGTGCCGGATGACCTGAAACGCGAGGGGCTGCGCTCTGCCGATGTGGCGCGGGCCGCCAGCCAGGTCGCCGCCCTGCCAGAGGTGCGCCGGGCGCTGGTCGATTTCCAGCGCGCCTTTGCCCGCCGGGCCGGTGGCGCGGTGCTGGACGGGCGCGACATCGGCACGGTGATCTGCCCCGAGGCAGAGGTGAAGCTGTTCGTCACCGCCAGCGACGCGGTGCGCGCCGAGCGCCGCCATGCAGAGCTGACGGCCTATGACCCCGAGGTCACTCTGGAAAGCGTGCTGGCCGATCTGCGCGAACGCGATGCCCGGGATTCCGCCCGTGCGACCGCGCCGCTGAAACCGGCAGAGGACGCTCAGCTGATCGACACCACGGACATGGACATTAAGGCCGCCGTGGCCGCTGCGATTGCCATCGTGACGGCACGGCAGGACGAGGTCTGATCGGCGCCTGAGCGCGCACGCGCCCCTGCAGAAACGCGCAATTGGTGCTAATCTATTGTTGCTAATGCCAAAAAGTCACGCGGGCCCGGGGCGCGCGTGATTTGTACTTGCCAGGTCTCTTGCCTAGATGCGGGTCAGACACTCGCAACAAGGTATCATTCGATGTTCCTGGACAAGCTGAACTGGCGTTACGCCACCAAGAAGATGGACCCCGCCCGCCCGGCGCCCGAAGACAAGGTTGAAAAGATCGTGGAAGCCGTGCGCATGGCGCCGACCTCCAGCGGGACGCAGCCCTTTGAACTGCTGGTCGTGACCAATCCCGAGATCCGCGAGAAGCTGCAGGTTGCCGCCCTTGGTCAGACGCAGCTGACCGAAGGGTCCCACGTGCTGGTCTTCGCGGCCTGGGACAATTACACCGAGGACCGCCTAGACGGCGTGCTGGAAGCCACCGAGGCCGAGCGCGGCGAATCCGAGGGGATGACCAACTATTACACCCGCTTGAAGAACGCCTACCTGCCGCGCGAAGAGCGCGACAACTTCGAACATGCCGCGCGCCAGGCCTATATCGGCCTTGGGTTCGCGCTGGCCGCCGCGGCCGAGCTTGAAGTCGACAGCACCCCGATGGAGGGCTTCGATGCCGATGAGGTCGACCAGATCCTGGGCCTGCGCGAGAAGGGCCTGCGCTCTGTCGTGATCCTGCCGCTGGGCACGCGCGATGCGGGCAACGACTGGCTGGTCGACATGAAGAAGGTGCGCCGCGCACCGGACGAGATCATCACGCGGATCGACTGATCCGGCGTCGGGTTTGATTGACGGGTCGCCCGGCGACCCGATGGCTGCGGGCTGACAGGGCCCGCAGCCGGCGATGGCCAAGGGCGCAGAGGGCCTTCTGCCGTGCTTTCGGGCGGGCAGGGGCCCTTATCGGCCTGATCGGGATCAGCGATCCGGCGCCGCTGTGGGGTCATGATTCCCCCGCCGGGCGCCATGGATTGCTTTCCGCAAGGGCAGGCGGGAATCGCCGCCAAGCCCCCGGGATCGGGCGGGAATCGGCCCGCGCAGGCCCCGCCTGAGGGGCAAAACCGCCTTCTGATGCGGGCTTCAGGGCCACTTTACCCTTGATTTGCAGGGGCACGGGGCGTAGTTAGCGCGCGTCGACAAGGCGCAAATGCCGCGATCAAGGATACGAGCAGGGGTCGGACCAATCCGGCCCTCTTTGTTTTGCGGCTGCTCGAGAGACCAACCCCAAGACCGGCGGAGACAACCGCTCGGCCAGTATAGCGTGTTAAAGGAAACCAGAGACCACATGGCTCAGAACACATCGATGGAGGAATTCGAAGCCCTCCTGAACGAAAGCTTCGAAATGGACACGCCGAACGAAGGTTCGGTTGTCAAAGGCAAGGTGATCGCTGTTGAAGCGGGCCAGGCCATCATCGACGTCGGCTACAAGATGGAAGGCCGCGTTGATCTTAAAGAATTCGCGAACCCCGGCGAAGCGCCCGACATCACCGTCGGCGACGAAGTCGAAGTCTTCCTGCGTTCCGCAGAGAACGCCCGTGGCGAAGCTGTCATCTCCCGCGAGATGGCGCGCCGCGAAGAAGCCTGGGACCGTCTGGAAAAAGCCTACGCCGACGACGCCCGCGTCGAAGGTGCGATCTTCGGCCGCGTCAAGGGTGGCTTCACGGTCGACCTGGGCGGTGCCGTGGCCTTCCTGCCCGGTTCGCAAGTTGACGTTCGCCCCGTGCGTGACGCCGGCCCGCTGATGGGTCTGAAGCAGCCCTTCCAGATCCTGAAAATGGACCGTCGCCGCGGCAACATCGTTGTGTCCCGTCGTGCGATCCTGGAAGAATCCCGCGCCGAACAGCGCGCCGAGGTCATCTCCAACCTCACCGAAGGCCAAGCGGTCGACGGCGTGGTCAAGAACATCACCGAGTACGGCGCCTTCGTCGACCTGGGCGGTGTGGACGGCCTGCTGCACGTCACCGACATGGCATGGCGCCGCGTCAACCACCCCTCCGAGATCCTGTCGATCGGCGAGACCGTGAAGGTCCAGGTCATCAAGATCAACAAGGAAACCCACCGTATCTCCCTGGGCATGAAGCAGCTCCAGGAAGACCCGTGGGATCTGGTTGCCGCCAAGTACCCGCTGTCCTCCGTTCACGCCGGCCGCGTCACGAACATCACCGACTACGGTGCATTCGTGGAACTGGAACCCGGTGTCGAAGGCCTGGTCCACGTCTCCGAGATGTCCTGGACCAAGAAGAACGTGCACCCCGGCAAGATCGTCTCCACCTCGCAAGAGGTTGAAGTCATGGTGCTGGAAATCGACCCGGCCAAGCGCCGCGTCTCCCTTGGCCTCAAGCAGACCATGCGCAACCCCTGGGAAGTCTTCTCCGAGACCCACCCCGAGGGCACCGTCGTGGAAGGCGAAGTCAAGAACATCACCGAGTTCGGCCTGTTCGTTGGCCTGCCCGGCGACATCGACGGCATGGTTCACCTTTCGGATCTGTCCTGGGACGAGCGCGGCGAAGACGCGATCCAGAACTACCGCAAGGGCGACGTCGTGCAGGCGATGGTCTCTGAAGTCGACATCGAGAAGGAGCGCATCTCGCTCTCCATCAAGAACGTCGGCGGCGACAAGTTCGCGGAAGCGGTTGGCGGCGTGAAGCGCGGCGCAATCATCACCGTGAACGTGACCGCGATCGAAGACGGTGGGATCGAAGTGGAATTCGAAGGCATGAAGTCCTTCATCCGCCGCTCCGACCTGTCGCGTGACCGTGCAGAGCAGCGCCCCGAGCGCTTCAATGTCGGTGACAAGGTCGACGTGCGCGTCACCAACGTGGACAGCAAGTCCCGTCGCCTGGGCCTGTCCATCAAGGCCCGCGAGATCGCAGAAGAGAAAGAGGCCGTCGAACAATACGGTTCCTCCGACTCCGGCGCATCGCTTGGCGATATCCTTGGCGCAGCGCTGAAAGGCGACAACTGAGCCTGAGCCCCGCCAGGGGACTGCAAGATCGGAACGGCCCCGGAGAGATCCGGGGCCGTTTTGCGTTTGGCCCCGATACGGGCCCGGATGCGCCACGCGCGAAGGGAGCTGCGCCAGGCCGGCTGTCACCCTGTCCATTGGTCGCAATCCGCTGCTGCCGACGAATCAATCAGAAGCCCGCCCTCTGGGCTGGCCCTTTGGGGGATTTGGCTGCCGGTTGGCCGAAATCGGCTGTTCGGGTCGGTGCGAATAGTGGCCTGCATGCGGAAAATCGAAGGAATCTTGCGTGGCAGGCAGAGAGGGGTTGTTTCCGTATGCGGAAAAAACTCATATAGTTCCGTCTATTGGTGATGCACAAACCAAGGCTCGGGGAGAGACAACCAGATGATCCGCTCGGAATTGATCCAGAAAATCGCGGACGAGAATCCGCATTTGTACCAGCGTGACGTGGAGCGGATCGTGAACACGATATTTGAAGAGATCACTGAAGCCATGGCCCGCGGGAACCGCGTAGAGCTGCGCGGCTTCGGCGCCTTCTCCGTCAAGAAGCGCGAAGCCCGCACGGGGCGCAACCCCCGCACCGGCGACGCCGTGGAAGTGGAAGAAAAGCACGTGCCTTTCTTCAAGACGGGCAAGCTGCTGCGTGATCGCCTGAACGGGGCTGCCGAATGAAATACCTGCGCTACGGGATCGAGGCACTGATCGCCATCGTCCTCATCTCTCTTGCCCTGGCCAACCGGGGCTCTGTCACCGTGAAGCTGCTGCCGGAAGGGCTTGAGGAGATCCTCAAGTTCAACACGTCTGTCACGCTGCCGCTGTTCCTGGTCATCCTGGCCGGGATCCTGGTGGGGCTGCTGATCGGCTTCGTCTGGGAATGGCGGCGCGAGCACAAGCACCGCGTCGAGGCCCGCAGGAAGGACCGCGAGGCGCATCAGCTGAAGCGCGAAGTGACCAAGCTGAAGGGCGAGAAGACCAAGGGCAAGGATGACGTGCTGGCGCTGCTCGACTGAGCCGCGCCACTGGCCTGCCCACCCCTTTTGCATATCCTGTCTGCCATCGGCCCGAATGATCTTCGGGCCGTCGCTTTACTCGCCGTCCGCACCATCCTGCCCATCGGGGCCCGCCGGGACGCCATCTCTGCCCCTCTGGACAGGCCCGCGATGCGGGCCTAGAGAGCCATCATGCCAGTTCTGATCCAGCCCGGACGCGGCCCGCAGGGCCATCGCGTCAAGATCTGCGGCCTTGGCCGCCCCGAAGATGTAGAGGCCGCCGCAGAGGCGGGCGCCAGCTATGGCGGTTTCGTCTTCTTCGCCAAGAGCCCCCGCAACATCTCTGTCGAGGCGGCGCGCGCCCTGGCGGTGGAGGCCCCCATCGGCTTTGCCAAGGTGGCCCTGATGGTGAACCCCGATGATGCGCTGCTGGAGGCCGTGAACAGCGCCGTCCCGCTCGACATGATCCAGCTGCACGGCAAGGAAAGCCCCGAGCGCGTGGCAGAGGTGCGCGCGCGCACGGGCCTGCCGGTGATGAAGGCGCTTGGCGTCGCCGGCGAAGAGGATCTGGCCCAGATCGCGCTTTACGAAACCGTGGCGGACCAGCTGCTGGTCGATGCGAAAGCCCCCAAGGGCGCCGCGCTGCCCGGCGGCAACGGACTGTCCTTTGACTGGCGCCTGATTGCCGGGCGCAGCTGGAAGTGCCCCTGGATGCTGGCCGGCGGGCTGACGCCGGACAACGTGGCAGAGGCGATCCGTCTGACCGGGGCCAACCAGGTCGACGTTTCAAGCGGGGTCGAATCCGCCCCCGGCGTCAAGGATCCCGCCCTGATCCGCGCCTTTACCAAGGCCGCCCTGGCCTGAGGCCGATTGATCCGGCCCCCAGGCCCGCGCGTATCCCTTCCTGAATGACACATCGGGAGAACGGGAAATGCCACTGGCAGTCATCGGCGGCCTTCGGGTCAAATCGGCCCTGCGCTGGCCGGAGTTCTTCCTTCTGACCATGGGATCGCTGGTGCAGGCCAAGCGCGCGCCGGGCGTGCTGTCCGCCCAGGTCTTCCCGGAAGAGGAGGGGTTCTTTTCCCTGTCCGTCTGGGAAAGCCCGGCCGCGATGAAGCGCTATGCCACCTCTGGCGCCCATGGGCGGGCCATGCGGCGCTCTGCCCGGGTGGCGGTGGTGTTCTCCTTTCACCACTTTCCCTGCGATGACATTCCGACGCCGCAGGAGGCGGTGCAGCTTTGGCGGGCGCGGGAGGCGGAGCGCGCCCTTGCCGCCCCTCGTGACGCAGGCTAAACCGGAGCCAACAAACGGGGGAGCCCTGCAATGAACGACCTTTTCAACAGCTTCATGAGCGGACCCGACGAGAAGGGCCGCTTTGGCCAGTTCGGCGGGCGCTTCGTGTCCGAAACGCTGATGCCGCTGATCCTCGAACTCGAAGCGGAGTACGAGAAGGCCAAGACGGACGACAGCTTCTGGGAAGAGATGGACGACCTGTGGAAACACTACGTCGGCCGTCCCAGCCCGCTCTATTACGCGAGCCGCATGACCGAAGAGCTTGGCGGCGCCAAGATCTACCTCAAACGGGATGAGCTGAACCACACCGGCGCGCACAAGATCAACAACGTGCTGGGCCAGATCATCCTGGCGCGGCGCATGGGCAAGACGCGGATCATCGCGGAGACCGGCGCGGGCCAGCACGGGGTGGCCACCGCCACGGTCTGTGCCAAGTTCGGCCTGCAATGCGTGGTCTACATGGGCGCCCATGACGTGCAGCGCCAGGCGCCCAACGTCTTCCGGATGCGCCTGCTGGGCGCCGAGGTGATCCCGGTCACCTCTGGCCGCGGCACGCTGAAGGACGCCATGAACGACGCCCTGCGCGACTGGGTCACCAATGTGCGCGACACCTTCTACTGCATCGGCACCGTCGCCGGCCCGCACCCCTATCCGGCCATGGTGCGTGATTTCCAGTCCGTGATCGGCAAGGAAGTCCGCTGGCAGCTGCCCGAGCAGGAGGGCGAAGGCCGCCTGCCGGACACGGTGATCGCCGCGATCGGCGGGGGCTCCAACGCGATGGGCCTGTTCTACCCCTTCCTGGACGACAAGGAGGTGGGCATCATCGGCGTGGAAGCCGGCGGCAAGGGTGTCACGGAGAAGATGGAGCATTGCGCCAGCCTGACCGGCGGCCGCCCCGGCGTGCTGCATGGCAACCGCACCTACCTGCTGCAGGACGAGGATGGCCAGATCCTTGAGGGCTATTCGATCTCTGCCGGGCTCGATTACCCCGGGATCGGACCGGAACACGCCTGGCTGCATGACATCGGGCGGGCGGAGTATGTCTCCATCACCGACAAGGAAGCGCTTGAGGCCTTCAAGTTCTCCTGCCGGACCGAGGGGATCATCCCCGCGCTGGAGCCCTGTCATGCGCTGGCCCACGTCATGAAGATCGCGCCGGAGCTGCCCAAGGACCATATCATCGTGATGAACATGTGCGGCCGGGGCGACAAGGACATCTACACGGTGGCCAAGTACCTGGGCTTCGACATGGGCGACACAGAGGGTCGCGCGGCAGAGGATTGACCGCTTCAGCCGCGCCCTGAGGTCGGGGAGCAGGCAAGTGGATGACGGGGGGCTTCGGCCCCCCGTTTTACGTTTATGGCCCCGGTCTGGGGCCTCAGGCTAGGGCCCTAGCTCTCTTCCGGGTCCTCGGCATAAAGTTTCAGCACCTCGAGAGAGACGACCTCTAGCGCGCGGCGATGGGTGGCGCGCAGGTTGACCAGCGGCGCGCAGCCTTCGTCATGGGCCTGCAGGAACCGCGCGGCGCAAAGGCACCAGCGGTCCCCGGTCTTCAGCCCGGCAAAGCCGAATTCCGGTCGCGGGGTGGAGAGGTCATTGCCCACGTACTTGGAATAGGCCAGGAACTCATCGGTCATCACGGCGCAGACCGTGTGGCTGCCGGTATCGGCCTGGCAGGTATTGCAGGCCCCGTCGCGGAAGAACCCGGTGAGCGGATCGCTGGAGCAGGGCGCAAGCTCTGCTCCCAGGACATTGACGGATGGTTCCTTGTTCAACATGGCTCCTCTCACGGCTCCGGGGCGGGGGCCCGTCCGGTGGCCTGCTTCAGTAATCGGTCGGCAGACCGCGCAACGCCCCGTCAAGGGCGGCATGGGCCCAGGTTCCGGTGCCGCCGCGCGCCTCGATCTCTCGCAGCTGGCGCAGGGCGCCGGTCAGGTCACCGCTCTGGATCAGCCCCTGGCCCATGTAGGAACGCGCCAGGATGTTGTCCGGATCGGTCGCCAGCGCGGCCTGGTAATGCACCATCGCCTGGGCCATGTTACCAAGCTTGCGCTGCGAAAATCCATAGAGTGTCTGGGCCTGGCTGGTCCGGGGCGAGTCGAGCGCCGCCAGAACCATCAAAGCGGAGCCCGCCCGGCCGTGATAGGCCAGCTCATGCGCGGCCTTGAGGCGATCGGTATCCAGCAGAGAGTCCTTGGTGGCCGTGACGCAGCTTTGGGCATCGGCATCCCAGACCATGCCATCGGCGCATTCGGTGGTGGATTCGGTGGGTTCAGGCGGTGTGTCGTCGTCAGAGCCGACGGCCTGGGCGGCCATGGGTAGCAGGAAAGCGGCCATGGCAAGGGGCAACAGGGACTTCAGGGTCTTCATGCTCGTCTCCTTCGGTTTGCTGGTGGTCGTGCGGGAATTGCACGCCAGCCTAGCACAGCCGGACCGGGGAACCGGTTAAAACGATGGGCAAAAACCATCGACAGCGCGCAGACCAGGGGAGAGATGCGAAATTAGCGGAAAATCAGCGTGTGAAGGGCGCGTCTTCGGCCGCCCGGAACCAGCGCCCGTGGAAATCCATCCGCCCCAAAGGGATGTCGAATCCGCCGGGCCAGAGGCGCAGGCAGACCGCCGCGCCGGGCTGTCCGGTCTCATCCGCCTCGACCGAGAGCCAGGCAAGCGGGCTGTCCTGGGTGGCGCGCTCTGCGGCCATGGCCAGTGTGGCGCGGCAGGCGGCATCGGTGGCGGGCGGGAAATACTGCCAGGCGACCGTGTGATAGACGAACTCGATCCGCCCGGGCCGGGGCGCGGCCAGGCGATCGGCCAGCCAGGCGGCGGCATCGCCTGCATCCACCAGCGGTTCGGCCACCGACAGGATGGCGTCCAGGCGCTCCATCCGGTCGGGCTGGTCGGGCCAGATATAGCTGCGCAGGCGCAGCATGTCCTGCGTGCTGTCGGGATTCAGCGGATTGAGGTCGACGCCCCGGCGCTCTGCCACGGTGAAGGGCATGGGCTGGGGGCGCGGCCCCTGCCAATCGGGGTGCAGGGTGACCGCGGGGTGGGCGGCGCCCAGGCGCTGGCCCCCGGCGGTCAGCCCGAAGCGATCGAATTGCAGGTTGAGCCCGGCAGAGGCGCCAAGCTCGCTCACCCGCAGGGGCAGGCCGGGGTACTGCTGGGCCGCCAGGCCGGCGGCCAGTATCAGCGCCGTGGCGCGGCGGGGTTCATTCGTTTGCGGCGCGCTGTCGAGCCAGTGCAGCAGGTGGGATTCATGCTGGCGGAAGGCGTTTTGAACGGCCTCCCAGAGCTGGTCGTCATCGGGCTGCCCCGGCGGGTAGGCCGCGCCCAGGTGGGGATCCGCCCCGGTCAGCACCAGCGCATGAAGCCCGCCGGCCAGCCGCAGGGCCAAGGCATCGGCGCGCATCTTCTCTGGTGGCCACGCCATCAGCCGGGCGGCGACGGCGCTGCCGGGGGCCAGGCGCTCTGCGATGAGCGGCAGCAGGCGGGCCATGAAGGGAGAGCCGAGGTGCTCGCAGGATTGGGCCTGGGACAGGAAGTGGTCCCGCAGGGCGGCCAGGGTCAACGGAAGCGATCCCGGAGCTTTTCAAGCGGGCTGCGGGTGTCTTCGGCCTGCTCGGTGTTGGAGGGCGCTTCGGTCGCGGGGGCCGTGGGCCTGGGCGCCGCGCCCTTGCCGGGGCCGGGTTTTGCCGGGCCGGGTTTTGCCGGGCGGGGGCCGGGCTTGAAACCGGATTTGCCGGGGGTGCCGGGCGGGGTGCGGAAACCGGGGCGGAACCCGGGTTTTTCCGTGCCGCCGGGGGACTTGGGCGCGGCTTTGCCCCCCGCCGTTCCGGTCGAGCTGCGCGGCGGGTTCACCCGCAGGGCCACGGCGTTCTGGAACTTGCCCGCATCGCCCCCGGCAAGCTCTGCCGCGCCGTCGGAGATCCCGCGCAGCAGGTCATCCAGCCAGTCCTGGTCCGCCTTGGCGAAATCCGCCAGCACGTAGCCCGCGACCCGGTCCTTGTGCCCCGGGTGGCCGATGCCCAGGCGCACGCGCTGGTACTCCGGCCCGATGTGCTGGTGCATGGAGCGCAGCCCGTTGTGGCCCGCGTGCCCGCCGCCGGTCTTGACCCGGCACTTGCCCGGGGCCAGGTCCAGCTCATCGTGGAAGACGGTGATATCGGCCGGCGTGAGCTTCCAGAAGCGCATGGCCTCTCCCACCGACTGGCCGGAAAGGTTCATGAAGGTGGTGGGCTTGAGCAGCAGCACCTTTTCAGAGCCAAGCCGCCCTTCGCTGACCTCGCCCTGGAACTTCGCCCGCCAGGGAGAGAACCCGTGGTCAGAGGCGATCCGGTCCAGCGCCATGAAGCCGATATTATGCCGGTTGCCCGCGTATTTGCCGCCCGGATTCCCGAGACCCACGAAAAGCTGCATGTCACACTCCCGATTGCCGGGAGAGGATATCTTGACCGGCGGGCGGGGTCCAGCAATGGGCGGCCGGGCCGGGCTGTTCCGATGCCGCTGGATCTGCCACAAGGAAGCCGACAGGAGGTGGCGCGTGGCACGATATCAGATCGAGGGGCTTGAGCTTGAGCTGCCCGAGGGCATTGCCGGGCGGTCGGTGAGCGAGAAACTGGCGAGTGGGCAGTATGAACGGGCCGAGGCGCGGGCGGTGCTGATGCGGGTGAAGCCGGGCATGCGCGTGCTGGAGCTGGGCGCGGGGCTGGGCTATGTCACCGCGCTTTGCGCCCGGATCACCGGCCCGCAGAATGTCACCAGCATCGAGGCCCTGGCCCCCATGCTGCCCGTCATCCGCGCCAACCTGGCGCGCAATGGTCTGGCGGGGGTGGACCTGCGCCACGGGGCGGTGGCGCAGGGCGATGGCCCCTCGGTTGCCTTTCGGCGCGGCGCGGGCTTCTGGGGCAGTTCGCTGGCCGAGCCGGGAGAGGAGGGCGAGGCGGTGCCGCGGATCTCCCTGCCGGAGCTCTTCGCGGAGCTTACGCCTGAGGCGGTGATCATGGATATCGAGGGCGCCGAGGCGGAGCTGCTGGACCAGCCCTGGCCCGCCCATGTCCGCCAGGTGGTGATGGAGCTGCATCCCAAGCGCTACGGCGATGCGGGCATCGCGCGGGTCTTCGACGGGCTGCGCGCCAGCGGGCTGATCTATGATCCCGGCCCGTCGCGCGGGGCCGTGGTGGCCTTTCGCCGGATGCGCTGAGGCGCGTTCTGCCGCCGGGCCCAGGCGCCCCCGGACAAAGCAAAAGGGCCGGTGCATCGCTGCACCGGCCCTTGCTGTAACCCCTTGCGGAATATCAGGCTTCTGCTTCTTCCTCATCGGCGGCGGCATCTTCAGCTTCCTGAGCTGCCAGGCCGGAGGGGGCAGTGATGTTCGCGATCACGAAGTCACGGTCGATGGTCGGCTTGACGCCTTCCGGCAGGTCGACTTGGCTGATGGTGATGGTGTCACCGATCTGCTTGTCGGCCAGGTCGACGTAGATGTGCTCGGGGATGTCGCCGGCGATGACCGACAGTTCCACGTCTGCACGCACGACGGTCAGCACGCCGCCGCGCTTGATGCCGGGGGCAGTGTCCGCGTTCTGGAATTCCACGGGGATGTGGAGGTTCACGCGGGTGGTGCGGCGCAGGCGCATGAAGTCGACGTGGGTCGGAAGGTCTTTCACGACGTCACGCTGAACGCCGCGGCAGATGACGCGGACGTCTTCCTGGCCTTCGACTTTCAGGTTGAACAGGGTCGCCAGGAAGCGGCCTGCCTTCAGTTTCTTCAACAGGGCGTTGAAGGGGATCTGGATTGCCAGGGGCTCTGCATCGCCACCGTAGACAACACCCGGAACCATGCCAGCACGACGTGCTGCGCGAGCGGCGCCCTTGCCCGTCCCCGCACGTTCCTGGGCTACGAGATCAGGAATTTCTCCAGCCATTTTCTATTCTCCTAGAATGGGGCGGGCATCCTCCAAGGCTGTATGCCCGCGTGAAGCCCGGCGCTTACACGGAATCAGGGGGGAAGAAAAGAAAAAAAGGGGGGCCGGGTGCGGTGCTGGCTCCCGTGCCGGGAGCTTCGCCCCGCCCGCCGTCCCGTCATGGCCGTCGTCGTCGGTGGCCCGTCTGTCAGGCGTCTGTTTCGCGTCGGTATGACGTCGGTATCACGTCGGTGCGCAGCGCGCGATGGGGAAGCGGGGTGTTAACCGGAAAGCGTCAGCCTGTGGGGCCCGATGTCATGGAAGGTTTTCGGGGCGGGGGAAAGGGAATCTCAAGGGGTGGCTGCCATGGTCCGGGCAAGCGAGGCTTCAGAAGGAAGGCGGGATGGTCCCGAAGGGATATTGGCAGCTGCTGGCGGTGGCGTGGTTGGTGTTGGCCGGTGGCGCGGCGCGGGCCGAGGCCGGGCCGCAGGGAAGCGCTGGCGGCCTGCGGGGCAGCCTTGCGCCGATGGGCGGGATCCTGGGCGATGTCCTGTCCGGCCCGGGCCGCAGCCTGACCGGTGGGGCGCGCGCCCTGGTGGCCGGGATCCCGCAGCAGGACGGCGCGGACCCGCAGGCCGGCGGCCAGCCTGCGCCGCTGGTGGCGGGCTTCACGCCGGCGGCCCTGTCCGGCGAGGCGGCAGAAGCGGTC
>NZ_JAATOW010000021.1 GCF_011806405.1 Pseudooceanicola sp. HF7
ATGGCAGCGGCGGAGATGAGTTTGGCGAAACCAGTCATGGCTAAGCTCCTTGTGTTTGGTTTTCTGAGGGCCAGTGGACGTTGTGTCCGTTGGCGATGAGAGAGAGATAGGCTTGTTCCCTGTCGCACGAAAGGGCCGGATTGCTTTCATTTGTGTGCATCAACGCACATAAAGAATCTGCCCGGCCCCTTGATCATCTGGGGTGGAATGCACTGGGCGGGCACAGAGTTAAGCCAATGAATAAAAACGGAAAAAGGGGGTGCAGAAATCTCTGCACCCCCTTTCGGGATCACGGGGAAGGGAGGCTTCCCTATGGATCGACTCTTAGCGGTTCAGGATGATCGCGCCGGAAGAGTTGGAGCCGGTGACCGGCTGGTTGTTCCGGGTCACGACCGGGGCGTTGCCCTGCAGGTCGGCCTTGCCTTCGCTGGAGACGAGCGGGCCTGCATCGTTGCGGTAGGCAACTTGCAGCGCGGTGTTGTTGGATTCCAGGACCACGGTCGCGGCTTGCTCATGCGACTGCGCGGTGACGAGGGGACCTGCGTCGTTGCGGTAGGCGTCTGCAGTGGCGGCGAGGGGGGCGATTGCTGCGAAAACAGCGGCGGATGCGAATTTTGCGAAACCGGTCATGGCTAAGCTCCTTAGTACTATTCTGTGGCCGAGAGCGTTGTGCCCGTCAGCGATGACAGCGATTTAGGAGCGTTCGGGGTCGCACGGTACTTCCCCAAATGGGGAATGGATTGTGCAGGTGCGCACGAAGTTTTTGTGACAGAAAGCTTGAAACTTTCATGACACTTACTGAACAGCGAAGTTCAGTTCCGCGATTCTGACTCGCACGGACCGGCGCGATGCCAATACGGCTATGGCCCGCAGGCCAGGCGCCTTCGGAGCGTACTTTAAATCACGATTCGGGGGGAATAAAAAAAAGGCCGGACACAAGGTCCGGCCAAGTCCAACAGGGAGGTATGAAGATGATGCGCTGCTAAGCAACATCACCGTCGAAAGCTGAAATATGCGCCGGAGTGTGAACGATCAAGCTTTATGTCCGAAAAAACCTGCAAGCCTGTTATGCAGTGTTTGCATTGCTATTTTGGACATGGAAAAACCCACTGAAATCAGTGGGTTGATCGCAGATTTTCGATAAAAGTTTTACCGGATGGTCAGAAACCGTTCTGCCACACCCCGGATCAGGCGTCGTCTTCGCGGTCCCGCAGCTCCCGGATGGAGCGTCTGTGGGCCATGATCTCTTCCTGGACGAAGTCCCGGAAGGCCGCGACTCGCTTGGAGTGGCGCAGTTCCTCGGGGAAGGCCAGGAAGACGGGGACCTCAGAACTTTCGATATCCGGGAAGACCCGTTCGAGCGTCGGGAACTCCTCGATCAGGTAATCGGGCAGGACACCGATGCCGAGGTCGTGAATCACCGCCTGCAGCACGCCGAAGTAGTTGTTCACCGTCAGGGTGGAGCCCACGTCATGGGCCAGCAGCTTGTGAATGAGCGACGCCCCGCCGGAGACCTGCGGCGCGGAGGGCGCCTGGCAGATGATGCGGTGGTTGCTCAGCTCTTCCAGCGTTTCCGGGTGACCGCGCTTTTCAAGGTAGGCCTTGGAGGCATAGCAGCGCATCCGGATCGACATCAACTTCTTGCGGATCAGGTCGGCCTGGGAGGGTTCCTTCATGCGCACGGCCACGTCGGCTTCGCGCATGGGCAGGTCAAGCACGCGCTCTTCCAGCATCAGGTCGATCTTGAGATCGGGGTATTTCTCGTAAAGCTTGACCAGGCGCGGGGCCAGCCAGAGCGTGCCGAAGCCGACAGCCGTGGTCACGCGCAGCTCTCCAAAGACTTCCTCTTCGGAATCGCGGATGCGCGCGGTGGCGGTATCCAGCCGCTTGGCCATGGCGCGGGTGGCGTCGAACAGCAGTTCGCCCTGTTCCGTCAGGATCAGGCCACGGGCATGGCGGTGGAAGAGGGTGGTGTTGAGCGATTCCTCAAGGCCGCGAATCTGGCGTGAGACTGCCGATTGCGAAAGATGCAGTGCATCTCCCGCATGGGTCAGGCTTCCGGCATCTGCCACAGCGTGGAATATTCTGAGTTTGTCCCAGTCCATCTCGACTTATTCTGATGTGCTTTTCATGGTCGGCGCAATGATTTCGTGCCGCGTGCGGTTGGCGCTTGTCATAAAGGCGCTCATTCCGGAAGGACAGGTTAATTTTTCAATTTCCCTTCAAACCCTTCGGTGCCTGGCCTAGGCTTGCTCCATCTCAAGGCACAGAGGAGGCAACTTAGGTGACCCAACCTCGGATCAGCCTGAATGACAGATTCGACCTTACCCGCGGGAGCGTGCTGCTGAACGGCACGCAGGCGCTGGTAAGGCTGATGCTGGCGCAGAAGGCGCGCGATACCCGCGCCGGGCTCAATACGGCAGGATATGTCACAGGATACCGCGGATCGCCCCTGGGGGCGGTGGACATGCAGATGCGACGGGCCGGCCCGTTGCTCAAGGAGGCGGATGTTCTTTTCAAGGAAGGCTTGAACGAGGACCTCGCGGCGACGGCACTTTGGGGCAGCCAGCAGGCGGGCCTTCGGGGTGAGGGCCGTTTCGACGGGGTCTTCGGGCTTTGGTACGGCAAGGGGCCGGGGGTGGACCGCTCGGGCGATGCCTTCCGCCACGCCAACATGGCCGGGACCGATCCCAATGGCGGCGTGCTTGTCGCCATGGGCGATGACCACACGGGCGAAAGCTCTACCGTGCTGCATGCCTCTGAATGGGCGGCCATGGATGCGATGATGCCGGTTCTCAGCCCCGCCGGGGTGCAGGAGATCCTGGACCTGGGCCATTACGGTTACGGGCTGAGCCGCTTTGCCGGGGTCTGGACGGCGCTGAAGCTGATGAAGGACACGGTAGAGGCCACGGCGGTGGTCGACGGCAACCCGGATCGGGTCAAGCTGGTGACGCCGCAGATGGATCTGCCAGAGGGGGGGCTGAACATCCGGCTGGTCGACAGCCCGGTGGAGCAGGAAGCCCGGATGCTGGATTTCAAGCGTCACGCGGCGGAGGCCTATGCTCGGGCCAACCGGATCGACCAGCGTGGCTGGGGCGCGCCCGGTGCGCGGATCGGCTTCGTGGCGGCCGGCAAGAACTGGCTGGACTTGCAACATGCGCTCAGCCTGCTGGGGCTGGCGGAGGGCGACGCGGAGCGCCTGGGCATCACGACCTACAAGATCGCGCAGGTCTGGCCGCTGGATCGGCAGAGCTTCAGCGAATGGGCCGCGGGGCTGGACCTGATCGTGGTGGTCGAGGAAAAGCGCAAGATCCTGGAAAGCCAGATCAAGGAAACGCTCTACGGGCGCGCCGATGCGCCGCGCGTGCATGGCGCGGAAAAGGACGGCAAGGTCCTGTTCCCGGCCAAGATGCAGCTGGATCCGGTGATGATCGCCGAGGGGCTGGGCCAGATCCTGACGGAAGAGGGATGCAGCAGTGCCGCGCTTGAGGCCGGGCTGGCCGCGCTGGAGGACGTGCGGCGCAACGATACCGTCACCGATATCGCCGCCCGGCTGCCTTACTTCTGTTCGGGCTGTCCGCATAATTCCTCGACCAAGGTGCCGGAGGGCAGCCGCGCCTATGCGGGCATCGGCTGTCATTACATGGCGCAATGGATGGACCGCGAGACGCTGGGCTTTACCCACATGGGGGCAGAGGGCGCGAACTGGTTCGGCGAGGCGCCGTTTTCCAAGACGCCCCATGTCTTCCAGAACATCGGTGACGGGACTTACAACCACTCGGGCGTGCAGGCGATCCGGGCGGCGGTGATGTCTGGCGTGAACATGACCTACAAGGTGTTGTTCAACGATGCGGTCGCCATGACGGGCGGGCAGGGGAACGAGGGCGGGCTGGACGCCTACCAGATCGCCCGGGAGCTGCTGGCGATGGGCGTGAGCCGGGTCTATGCCGTCCATGACGAAAAGGAAGAGCTGGACCTGTCGCTCTTCCCCAAGGAGGTGGAGATCCACGAACGCGCCGAGCTGGACGAGGTGCAGAAGGCCTGCACCGAGATCGAGGGCGTCAGTGCCATCATCTACGTGCAGACCTGCGCGGCGGAAAAGCGCCGCCGGCGCAAGCGCGGCACCTTCCCGGATCCCGACAAGCGCGTCTTCATCAATACCGATGTCTGCGAGGGCTGCGGCGATTGCGGTGTGCAGTCCAACTGCGTCTCCATCGTGCCGCAAGAGACAGAGCTGGGGCGCAAGCGCGCGATCGACCAGAGCTCCTGCAACAAGGATTTCTCCTGCCTGAAGGGGTTCTGCCCCAGTTTCGTGACCCTGGAAGGGGCCGAGATCCGCAAGGAACGGCCCGAGACGAAGGCGATCGACCTGCCGGACATGCCGGAGCCCGCGATCGCGCCGATCGAGGGCACGCATAACATGATCATCACCGGCGTCGGGGGCACGGGGGTTGTCACCATCGGCGCGGTGCTGGCGCAGGCGGCCCAGATCGACGGCAAGGGTGCTGGCATGATGGAGATGGCGGGGCTGGCCCAGAAGGGCGGCGCGGTGCATATCCACCTGCGGCTGGCCGAGACCCCGGGCGACATCACTGCGATCCGTGTCGCCAATGGCGAGGCCGACGCGGTGATCGGCGGGGACCTTGTTGTGACGGCGGGGGGCAAGACCCTGGGCCTGACCCGTCCGGGGCGGGCGGGGGCCGTGGTCAACAGCCATGAGATCATCACCGGCGATTTCACTCGTGATACGGAGTTCTCCCTGCCCGCCGACCGGCTGGTGCTGCAGCTTGAGGCCCGGCTGGGCCGGGGGCTGCGCCTGTTCGATGCCAGCGCGCTGGCGCGGGTGACCATGGGCGACAGCATCTTTTCCAACATGCTGCTGCTGGGCGCTGCCTGGCAGCTGGGGCTGGTGCCGATCAGCCGCTCTGCCATCAAGGAGGCCGTGGGCCTGAACGGGCAGGCGGTGGAGGCCAACCTGCGCGCCTTCGAGATCGGGCGCTGGACGGCGCTGCATCCCGATCAGGCAGAGGCGCTGCTGGACCCGGTGCGTGCCCCGGCAGAGAAGACGTTGGCGGAAAAAATCGACTTCCGCGCCGATCACCTGCGCGCCTACCAGGGACGGCGGCTGGCCAAACGCTACCGCAAGGCCGTGGAGCGCTTCGAGGATCCCGCCCTGCGCGAGGCCGTCGCCAAGAGCTATCACAAGCTGCTGGCCTACAAGGATGAATACGAGGTCGCGCGCCTGCTGAAGAGCACGCGCCGGAAGGCGAAAGAGACCTTTGCGGGCGATTTCCGCATCTCCTACCACTTGGCGCCGCCCACGTTGGGGACAGAGGGCAAGGAGGGGCGTCCGCCCAAGCGCCGCTTCGGGCCCTGGTTCCTGCTGCCGCTTGGCCTGCTGTCTCATGGCAAGATCCTGCGCGGCACGCGGCTGGACCCCTTCGGGCGCGCAGCAGAGCGGCGCATGGAGCGGGCGCTGATCACCCAGTACGAGGGCGACATGGAGCGCCTGCTGGAGGGTTTCCCGGAAGACCGCCGCGCGGTCGCGCTGGCCCTGGCCGCCCTGCCGCTGGAGATCCGCGGCTTTGGCCCGGTCAAGATCGCCAACGAGGCCGAGGCCGCCAAGCGCCGCGAGGCCCTGCTGGCAGAGCTGGACGGCCTGCCAGAGGACCGGGTGCCGAAAGCTGCCGAATAGGCGGAGCACCGCTGCGTCCACCATGAAGGCCGCCGGGATCGGGCGGCCTTCATCACATGTCGGGGTTCGCCTATAGGGCTGGCGCGCATCGGGCCTTGTCCCTGCTGCGATTGCGGGCGTGGAGGCGGGCGGACAGCCCATAGCTTTGCAGGCGCTTGCCGCAAGGGCGGGGGCGAACAAAGCAATGATGGATTTCCTGCGCAAAGCAACGTATGAGCTGTCGCCGAAGCCTCTGAAATCCCGTGATTACGGCTTCGCGTTCGAAGACAAGCACCGGAACTGATCCATGGCAGTTGGCATTTTCGATTCGGGTCTGGGCGGTCTGACCGTGCTGGACGCATGTGCCCGGCATTTGCCGCAGGTGCCCTTCGTGTACCTGGGCGACAATGCCAATGCGCCCTATGGCGTGCGCGATGCCGATGACATCTACGAGCTGACCAGGGCCGGCGTGCAGCGGCTGTTCGATGCCGGCTGCGACCTGGTGATCCTGGCCTGCAACACCGCCAGCGCCGCCGCGCTGCGCCGGATGCAGGAAAACTGGCTGCCCTCCGACAAGCGGGTGCTGGGCGTCTTCGTGCCCTTGATCGAGGCGCTGACAGAGCGCCAGTGGGGCGACAATTCGCCCCCCCGCAACGTCGCGGTCGAACATGTGGCGCTCTTTGCCACCCCGGCCACGGTGGCCTCTCGTGCGTTCCAGCGGGAACTGGCCTTCCGCGCCATCGGCGTGGACGTGGAGGCGCAGGCCTGCGGCGGTGTCGTGGATGCCATCGAAGAGGGCGACATGATCCTGGCCGAGGCGCTGGTGCGCTCCCACGTGGAGGCGCTGAAGCGCAAGATGCCCAAGCCCCAGGCCGCCATCCTTGGTTGCACCCATTACCCGCTGCTGGAAGAGATCTTCCAGGCGGCGCTTGGCAGCGATGTGACCGTCTACAGCCAGGCCAAGCTGGTCGCGGCCTCTCTTGGGGATTACCTGGAGCGCCATCCGGCGATGCGGGGCCCGGGCGAGGTGCCGATGTTCCTGACCACCGGCGATCCGCTGCGCGTGTCCAACCACGCCACCCAATTCCTGCGACGAAAGATCGATTTTCACGCCGCGTAGATGTGAAATCACCGCGGCATTTGATCTCTCGCAAATTCCTGCAAGGACCGACTATATATAGAGCGGGGCCGAGGGCCGCGCTGAAAGGGCTGACATGGCAAAACAAATCGCAATCATCGGGGCTTCCGGCTACACCGGGGCGGAGCTGATCCGCCTGATCGCCACCCATCCGGGGATGGAGGTCGCCGCCCTTGCCGCCAATTCCAAGGCCGGGCAGAGCATGGCCCAGGTCTATCCGCACCTGCGCCACCTGGGTCTGCCGGACCTGGTGACCGTGGACCAGATCGACTTTGACAAGATCGACCTGGCCTTCTGCGCGCTGCCCCACAAGACCAGCCAGGAAGTGATCCGCGAGCTGCCCAAGAGCCTGAAGATCGTCGACCTGTCGGCCGATTTCCGGCTGCGCGACCCCGCAGAATACGAAAAATGGTACGGCAACGCCCATGCCGCCGCGGAGATGCAGAAAGAGGCCGTCTATGGCCTGACCGAGTTCTACCGCGACGAGATCGCCGGCGCGCGGTTGGTGGCAGGGACGGGCTGCAACGCGGCCACCGGCCAGTTCACCATCCGTCCGCTGATCGAAGCCGGCGTGATCGACCTGGACGAGATCATCCTGGACATGAAATGCGCCGTTTCCGGCGCCGGGCGCAGCCTGAAGGAAAACCTGCTGCATGCCGAGCTTTCGGAGGGCTACAACGCCTATGCGGTCGGTGGCACCCACCGTCACCAGGGCGAGTTCGAACAGGAGTTCTCTGCGCTCGCCGGGCGGCCCGTCCAGGTGCAGTTCACGCCGCATCTGCTGCCGGCCAACCGCGGGATCCTCTGCACATCTTACGTGAAGGGTGACGCGCAAGCCATTCTTTCCACTCTGGAAAAGGCCTATGCGGATGAGCCCTTCATCGAGGTGCTGCCGATGGGCGAGACGCCCTCGACCCACCATGTGCGGGGCTCCAACTTCGTGCATATCGGCGTGGTCGCGGACCGGATCCCGGGCCGTGCCATCGTCGTCACGGCGTTGGACAACCTGTGCAAGGGGTCCTCTGGCCAGGCCGTGCAGAACGCCAACCTGATGCTGGGCCTGCCCGAGACCGATGGTCTTATGGGTGTGCCGCTGTTCCCGTGAGGTGAGGACATGAAGGGCCTGAAGAAGAAACGCCGTATCCAGATCATCGTGCTGGCCTTCATCGCCCTGGCGCTGGCCACGGGGCTTGTGGGCTACGCGATGCGCGACGGGATCAACTTCTTCCGCTCCCCCAGCCAGATCATGGCCGAACTGCCCCAGCCCGGTGAGGTCTTCCGCCTGGGCGGTCTGGTGGAAGAGGGCTCCCTGGTCCGGGATTCGGGCGAGGTGGTGCATTTCTCTGTCACCGATGGGGGCGCGACGGTGCCCGTGACCTACCGCGGCATCCTGCCGGATCTCTTCGCGGAAGGTCAGGGCATGATCGGGACCGGCAGCTACGTGGATGGGATCTTTGTTGCGACGGAGATTCTGGCCAAGCACGACGAAAGCTACATGCCCAAGGAAGTCATCGACGCGCTGAAGGAACAGGGCGTCTATGAGGCCCCGGCCGAAAGCTGACGCGCAACGCGGCCCCGGCGGGGCTGCGTACGCCGTTTAAGGCACCGATTAACCGACCTGTGCCATGGTTTGTCCTGCATATCAGCAGGAGAAGCCGCATGGGTATCGCCGTTCGCACCATCGCAGAACAGATCGTCGCCCGCGAGGGTGGCTATGTGAATGACCCCGACGATCCGGGCGGGGCCACCAATCATGGCGTGACGATCCACACCCTGCGCGCCCTGGGCATGGACCTGGATGGCGATGGCGCGGTGACGGAGCGGGATGTGCGCGCGTTGAGCCGCGACCAGGCGATCGAGATCTTCCTGCGCGACTATTACGAGCGGCCCCGGATCTGCGACCTGCCGGATGTGCTGCAGGCCTCTGTCTTCGATATGTATGTGAACGCGGGCAGCAATGCGGTGAAGATCCTGCAGGGACTCCTGCGCGACATGGGCCAGTCGCTGAGCGTGGACGGGGTGATCGGCCCGCAGACGGTCCATGCCGCCCGCGCTGCCTGTTTCGAGGCACCCGAGCATATCGCGGATGCCTACGGGATCGCGCGGCGCAACTATTACTTCCGCCTGGCCGATGGCCGCCCCGCCAGCCGCAAGTACGCCCGCACCCGCGCCGGCACCAAGGGCGGCTGGATCCGCCGGGCAGAGGAATTCATCACGCCGCGCTATCACATGAGCCAGGAAGAATTTCGCGAAAGGACCGCGGCATGGGGCTGATCGACATGGGGCTAGGCATGATTTTCGGCAACGGTCGCAACGTCTTGCGCGACACGGCAGAGGTTTTTCGCCCCAATGCGGAGGCCGGGGCGCAGCGCGATCACGAGGCGCTGGCCAATGCGCTGACCCAGTTCGGCGCGGAGTTCCGCAGCGAGCGCTCGGGCTTTGACCGGGTGATCGATGGGGTGAATCGCCTGCCACGTCCGGCAATGGCCTTTGGCGCGATGGGTCTGATCGTGGCCGCCATGGTGGACCCGGTCTGGTTCGCCGCGCGCATGCAGGGGCTGGCGCTGGTGCCGGAGGCGCTGTGGTGGCTTCTGGGGGCCGTGGTCAGCTTTTATTTCGGGGCGCGTCACCAGGTAAAGGGCCAGCAGTTTCGCCGCGACCTGGCGCAGGTCATGGCGCGGGTGCCGCAGGTGAGCGAAGGCCTGCACACGCTGGAGCCCATGGCGCGCGACCGGCGGCTCATGTCCGGCAGGCAAGGGGCCGCGAACACGGGGCAAGCCCCTGAGAACACGGCGCGTTCGGACCGTCCAGGTGATCCCAACCCTGCGCTGGAAGACTGGCTTTCCCGCCAATAGGGCGGACAGGAAGACGACTGGAAGAAGACGGGGGGCGCGACAATTCTGTCGCGCCCAAACGCTTATTTGAATTGGCCCGCAGCCGCCGCCCGTCCTATAAGCGGGGCATGATAGCAGAACTTGGTCACTTCGCCCTGACGCTCGCCTTTGCCGTGGCTCTTTTCCAGACGGTTGTGCCGCTGGTCGGGGCCTGGAAACACTGGCCCGGCTGGATGGCCGCCGCGGAGCCGGCGGCCCTGGCGCAATTCCTGCTGGTGGCGCTGTCCTTCGGCTGCCTGATGCATGGCTTCATCACCTCTGACTTCTCGCTGGAGCTGGTCTGGGCCAACAGCCATTCGGCCAAGCCGCTGCTTTACAAGATCACCGGCGTCTGGGGGAATCACGAAGGCTCCATGCTGCTGTGGATCGCGATCGTGGCGCTGTTCGGCGCGGCGGCGGCGGTCTTTGGCGGCAACCTGCCGCCCAGCCTGCGCGCCCGCGTGCTGGGGGTGCAGGGGGCGATCGGCCTGGCCTTCCTGGCGTTTTCGCTGTTCACCTCCAACCCGTTCCTGCGCCTGGCGGTGCCGCCCTTTGACGGGCAGGACCTGAACCCGCTGCTGCAGGACCCGGGCCTGGCCTTCCATCCGCCCTTCCTTTACCTGGGCTACGTTGGCCTTTCGATGAGCTTCTCCTTTGCCGTGGCCGCCCTGATCGAGGGGCGGGTCGATGCCGCCTGGGGCCGCTGGGTGCGCCCCTGGACGCTGGCCGCCTGGCTGTTCCTGACCGTGGGCATCGCGCTTGGCTCCTGGTGGGCCTACTACGAGCTGGGCTGGGGCGGTTTCTGGTTCTGGGACCCGGTCGAAAACGCCAGCTTCATGCCCTGGCTGATCGCGGCGGCGCTGCTGCATTCCGCCATCGTGGTGGAAAAACGCGAGAGCCTGAAAAGCTGGACCATCCTGCTGGCGATCATTGCCTTCGGTTTCTCGCTGATCGGGGCCTTCATCACCCGGTCCGGCGTCATCACCTCCGTCCATGCCTTTGCCAATGATCCCGAACGCGGGGTCTTCCTGCTGGCGATCACCGCTTTCTTCATGGGCGGCGCTCTGGTGCTGTTTTCCTGGCGGGCAGAAAGCATGGCCTCCAAGGGGGTGTTCGGGCTGGTCAGCCGGGAAACGGGACTGGTGCTGAACAACCTGCTGCTGGCGGTCTCGGCCTTTGTGGTCTTTGTCGGGACGATCTGGCCGCTGGTGGCCGAGATGGCCTTTGATCGCAAGCTGTCGGTGGGTGCGCCCTTCTTCAACATGGCCTTCACGCCCTTCATGGTCGTCCTGGGTCTGGCGATGCCGATCGGGGCGATGCTGCCCTGGAAGCGGGCCAAGCTGGGCCGGGCGATGAAAAAGCTGATCCCGGCGGCGATTTTCGCCCTGGCGGTGATGGTGCTGCTCTGGGCGATGCAGACGGGGCGCTCGGGCCTGGGGCCGATCGGCATGGGCCTTGGCGCCTGGCTGGTGGCCGGGGCCGCGACGGACCTGTGGAACCGCACTGGCAGCGGCGGTCTGCGCCGTCTGACGCGCCTGCCGCGCGCTGACTGGGGCCGTGCCGTGGCCCATGGCGGCCTGGGCGTGACGATGGCCGGTGTCGCCGCGATGCTGGCCTGGCAGCAGGAGGATATCCGCGTGGTCCAGCCGGGCGACAGCGTCGAGCTAGCCGGCTACGAGATCACGCTGGAAAACGTCCGCGAGGTCGAGGGGCCAAATTACATCTCGACCATGGGGGATGTGCGCCTGGCCCGGAACGGCCGCGAGATCGGCATGATGCATCCTGAAAAGCGCGTCTACCCGGTGGCCGGCATGCCCACGACGGAAGCCGCGATCAACAACGGCTTCCTGCGCGACATCTACATCGCCCTTGGCGATCCGCAGGCGGGGGGCGGCTGGGCGATGCGCAGCTATTACAAGCCGCTGGCCAACTGGATCTGGGGCGGGGCCATCCTGATGGCGCTTGGCGGCGCGCTCAGCCTGTCTGACCGGCGGTTCCGCGTTGCCGCCGGCGCGGCAAAGGCGCCCAAGGGAGTTGCAGCGGAATGAGGGTGGCCATGATGCGGATGATGCGCGGAGCCCGCGCGCTGCGGCGCGGCCTTGGGACGGCTGCAATGATGCTGGCGCTGGCCATGCCCGCCATGGCGGTGCAGCCGGACGAAATCCTGCCAGATCCGGCCCTGGAAGCGCGCGCCCGCGATATCAGCCAGGGACTGCGTTGCCTGGTCTGCCGCAATGAGAACATCGACGATTCCAACGCCGACCTGGCCCGAGACCTGCGCCTGCTGGTGCGTGAACGCCTGGTGGCGGGGGACAGCGATGCGGAGGTCGTGGATTACGTCACCGACCGCTACGGCGAATACGTGCTGCTGGAGCCGCGCCGCACCGGGGCGAACTGGCTGCTTTGGGGCGCGGGGCCGGCGATGCTGATCATCGGGCTTGGCCTGGGCGTGGTCTTCATCCGCCGCCGCGGTCGCGCGGACGAAGCAGACAGCCTGTCGGAGGCCGAGGAAAAGCGCCTGGAAGAGATTTTGCGGCAGTGACGCCTCGTTCAATTTGACGGGGCCGTGGTCACAGGGTTCCATTCCCGCGAACAAGACGGGAGGAGTGACCCCTTGACCTATCAGACGATCACATTCGAATTGAGCGACGGTGTTGCGGTTCTGAAGCTGAACCGGCCGGAGGTGATGCATGCGCTCAACAGCCTGATGCGGGCGGAGATCACCGATGCGGTGCGCAGCCTGAGCCAGGAGGCGCGGGTGCTGGTGCTGACGGCAGAGGGCAAGGCCTTCTGTTCCGGGCAGGACCTGTCGGACCGCGCCAACGTGGCAACCCCGGACATGGAGCGCACCCTGCGGGACGAATACCTGCCGATGCTGCGCGCCATCGTGGACTGCCCGGTGCCGGTGATCAGCGCGGTGAATGGCGCGGCGGCGGGCGCGGGGGCGAACCTGGCGCTCTGCGCGGACGTGGTGATCGCGACGCAAAGCGCCTATTTCCTGCAGGCCTTCACCCGGATTGGCCTGGTGCCGGATGCGGGGGGGACCTATTTCCTGCCGCGCTCCATGGGCATGGCAAAGACCATGGGGGCCGCGCTCTTTGCAGAGCCGGTGACGGCGCAGCAGGCCTCGGACTGGGGGATGATCTGGGAAGCGGTGCCCGACGAGAGCTTTGAAACCCACTGGAAGGCGCGCGCGGCCCACCTGGCGACCGGGCCCAGCCTGGCCTACGGCGAGATCAAGAAGATCGTGCGCGCGACCTGGAACAACGACATGGAAGAGCAGCTGGCCCTGGAAGGCAAATCCCAGGGGGCCTGCGGCGTGTCGCGTGATTTCAAGGAGGGCGTCATGGCCTTCCTGGAGAAACGACCGGCCCATTTCGAGGGCCGCTGAGGCCCGACATCCAGCGGGGCAGGCCGCGCGCGGGGCGCGCTGCAACGTAGAGGGAAAACGAAAAAGGCGGGGCATCGAGCCCCGCCTTTTTCGGTCGGATCGCCAGGCGACCCTTGTGCTTTTCGACACCCGTTTCCGGGGGCGATCCTTCGCCGCCCGGACTGGTCGTTTGCGCGGAAGATCAGCGCTTCTCGACGTCGGTGTAGTCGCGCTCGGTCTCGCCGATGTAGAGCTGGCGCGGACGGCCGATACGCATGCCCGGCTCCTCGATCATTTCCTTCCACTGGGAGACCCAGCCGATGGTGCGCGACAGCGCGAAGATCGGGGTGAACATGGAGGTCGGGAAGCCCATCGCCTCGAGGATGATGCCGGAGTAGAAGTCGACGTTCGGGAACAGCTTCTTGTCGGCGAAGTAGGGATCCGCAAGGGCCTGCTTTTCCAGCTCCTTGGCGACCTGCAGCGTCGGGTTGTCCTCGATCCCGAGAAGTTCCAGCACCTCGTCTGCGGATTCCTTCATGACCTTCGCGCGGGGGTCGAAGTTCTTGTAGACCCGGTGGCCGAAGCCCATCAGGCGGAAGGGATCGTTCTTGTCCTTGGCGCGGGCGATGTATTCGGGGATCTTGTCGACCGAGCCGATTTCACGCAGCATTTCCAGGCAGGCCTGGTTGGCGCCGCCGTGGGCCGGGCCCCAGAGGCAGGCGATGCCGGCCGCGATGCAGGCGAAGGGGTTGGCCCCGGAAGAGGAGGCCAGGCGCACCGTGGAGGTGGAGGCGTTCTGTTCGTGATCGGCGTGCAGGGTGAAGATCCGGTCCATGGCGCGGGCCAGGATCGGGTTCACTTCGTATTCTTCGGCCGGAACCGCGAAGCACATGCGCAGGAAGTTGGAGGCATAGTCCAGGTCGTTGCGCGGATACACGAAGGGCTGGCCGATCGTGTACTTGTAGGCCATGGCGGCGATGGTCGGCATCTTGGCGATCAGGCGGATCGAGGCGACCTCGCGCTGCCAGGGATCGGAGATGTCGGTGCTGTCATGGTAGAAGGCGGACATGGCGCCAACGGTACCGACCATGATGGCCATCGGGTGCGCATCGCGGCGGTAGCCGGTGAAGAAGCGGTGCATCTGTTCGTGCACCATGGTGTGACGCGTCACGCGGGTTTCGAAGTCTTCCAGCTGGGCAGCATCGGGCAGGGCACCGTAGAGCAGCAGGTAGCAGACTTCGAGGAAGTGCGACTTGGCCGCCAGCTGGTCGATCGGGTAGCCGCGGTGCAGAAGCACGCCTTCTTCCCCGTCGATATAGGTGATGGCGCTGTCACAGGCCGCGGTCGACGTGAAGCTGGGGTCATAGGTGAACATGCCCGTGGTGCCGTAGAGCTTGCGGATGTCGATCACATCCGGGCCGGCCGTCGGCGAGAGAATGGGAAAGTCCCAGCTTTGATCCCCGACCGTCAACTTTGCCGTCTTGTTCGAATCAGACATTCAGTGAGTTCCCTTCCTCGTTTCCCGCACCGGCTTTTCCGGCGCCGTTCATCTCATGCGCGGTCTCAACGAAACGTTAAGCCGCTCTTTTGGCCGCGTCCTCGATCCGGGCGACGGATTCGTCACGGCCAAGGACAAGCATCATGTCGAATACGGAAGGCGTCGCACTGCGTCCCGCCAGTGCTGCGCGGAGAGGTCCGGCCAACTGGCCGAATTTCATCTCCCGCGCCTCGGCGAAAGCGTTGAGTGCACCCTCCAGTTCCAGACGGGTCCAGCTAGCATTTTGCAGATGCGGCGTCAATTCACCCAGTATACCAATGGATACTGGATCGAGGGTCTTGGCGGCTTTCTCCTCGGGTTCGATGGGGCGATCGGCGAGGGCAAATGCTGCCTTATCAAGGAGTTCCGGGAAGGTCTTCGCGCGTTCCTTCAAAAACGGCATGGCGTCTTCGAGCAAAGATTTTTTTGCATCCGGCAGCGGGTCTGCCCCGGTCACGGCAAGGAAGGCCAGCAGCTCTTGCAGCAGTGCAGCATCCTCTGTGGCGGCGATGTGCCGGCCGCAGATATTGGCCAGTTTCTTGAAGTCGAAGCGCGCGGGGCTCTTACCCATGCCGTCGAAGCCGAACCACTCCATCGCCTGGGCATCGGTGAAGAATTCGTCATCGCCATGCGACCAGCCCAGCCGCGCCAGGTAGTTGCGCATGCCCGCAGCCGGGTAGCCCATGTCGCGGTATTCCTCGACCCCGAGAGCGCCGTGGCGCTTGGACAGCTTCTTGCCGTCGGGCCCGTGGATCAGGGGGATATGGGCATAGACGGGCAGGTCCCATCCCATGGCTGTGTAGATCCCCATCTGGCGCGCGGCGTTGTTGAGGTGATCGTCGCCCCGGATCACATGGGTCACGCCCATGTCGTGGTCATCGACAACCACCGCCAGCATGTAGACCGGCGTGCCGTCCGAGCGCAGCAGGATCATGTCGTCCAGCTGGTCGTTGCGGATCTTCACATCGCCCTGGACCTGGTCCTGGATCACGGTGGTGCCCTCAAGCGGGGTCTTCAGGCGGATGACATAGGGCGCATCGGGATGGGTCGCGGGATCCGCGTCGCGCCAGGGGCTGACGAAGAGGGTCGAGCGTTTCTCTTCGCGGGCTGCTTCGCGGAAAGCCTCGATTTCTTCCTGGGTGGAGAAACACTTGTAGGCCGCGCCCTTTTCCAGCAGCTCAAGCGCCACGGCACGGTGCCGATCCGCGCGACCCGCTTGGGAGACGATCTCTTCGTCGTGGTCCAGGCCCAGCCAGGCCATGCCGTCGATGATTGCCTGGGTGGCTTCCGGCGTGGAGCGGGCGATATCCGTATCCTCGATCCGCAGCAGGAACTTGCCGCCGCGACCGCGCGCGAAGAGCCAGTTGAAAAGTGCCGTGCGGGCCCCGCCGATATGCAGGTAGCCGGTGGGGGACGGGGCGAAGCGGGTGACGACCTGTTCTGACAAGGGTTCGGGTCCTAACGATTGATTAACCATGCGCCGGATAGCGTTTCCGGCATTGTCTATCGGCGGGCCGGAGGCGAGACAAGTGCAGCGGACCGGAGCTTACCTTGCGGGGGCCTTGCTGGCCCAGCGGGGCAACCTGTTTCATTGGGTGCCGGTGTGCCTTGGGATTGGCATTGGCCTGTTTTTCGCGCTGCGGGCAGAGCCGGGGCTGGGCTGGCTGGCGGGGTGTTTCCTGTTCGGGTTGGTTGCGGCCCTTGCCTCCTGGCGCGCGGGGCCGGTGGTGCAGCCGCTGCTGCTGGGACTGGCGTTGATCTGCGGCGGGCTTGTGCTGGCCGGATGGCGGGCGCAGTCGGTCGCGGCCCCGGTGCTGGGCTGGCGCTATTATGGCCCCGTGGAGGGGCGGATCGTGGGCATCGACAGGTCGGCCTCTGACGCGGTGCGGCTGACGCTGGATCGCGTGCGGCTGGACCGCGTGCCCCCCGATCGCGTACCGGAAAGGGTGCGGATTTCCCTGCACGGGCCTGAGGGGACAGAGCCGCGCCCCGGCGCCCGCGTCATGACCACTGCCCACCTTTCGCCCCCCGGCGGGCCGGTGGAGCCCGGCGGCTTTGATTTCCAGCGTCATTCCTGGTTCCTGCGCCTTGGCGCGGTCGGCTACACTCGTGTGCCGCTAATGCTGCTGGAGCCGCCAAACCCCCGCGAGGGCGTGATCTTTCGCTGGCGCATGGCGCTCAGTCGCGCCTTTCAGCAGGGGCTGCCGGGGGAAACCGGGGCCTTTGCGGCAGCGGTGACGGCGGGGGACCGCTCCGGCATGGGGCAGGAGACGCTTGCGACGCTGCGGGTGTCAAACCTGGCGCATCTGCTGGCGATCTCCGGGCTGCACATGGGGCTGCTGGCGGGCTTCGTCTTTGTCGCCGTGCGCAAGGGGCTGGCCCTGTCGCAGCGCGCCACGCTCTACTGGCCGATCAAGCCGATGGCGGCGGGGGCGGCGCTGGTGGTGGCGACGGGATACCTGCTGATGGCGGGCGGCTCCATCGCGACGGAGCGGGCCTATGTCATGGCCGCGGTGGCGCTGATCGCCGTGATGGTCCTGCGCAAGGCGATTTCCCTGCGGGCGGTGGCGCTGGCTGCGTTGATCGTCCTGATCCTGCGGCCAGAGGCGCTGTTGTCCCCCGGCTTCCAGATGTCCTTTGCCGCGACGCTGGCGCTGGTGGCGGTCTTTGCCGGGATGCGGGAGCGCGACTGGCGGGTTGCGGGCTGGAAGGGCAAGGTGCTGACGCTGGTGCTGTCCTCTGCCGTGGCGGGGGCGGCCACGGCCCCGGTGGCGGCGGCGCATTTCAACCAGATCGCCCATTACGGGCTGTTGGCCAATCTGCTTTCCGTCCCGGTCATGGGCACGCTGGTGATCCCTGCGGCGCTGGTGGCGGTGATCGCCATGCCCTTCGGGCTGCAGGCGCTGCCGCTCTGGGTCATGGGGCTGGGGCTGGACTGGATCCTTTGGGTGGCGGCCCGTGTGTCCGCGCTGGAGGGTGCACGCGGCACGGTCCGCGCCCCCGCGCCGGAGGTGCTGCCGATGCTGGCCCTTGGCGCGCTTGTCATCGTGCTCTGGGTCGGGCGGTGGCGCTGGCTGGGGGTGCTGCCGATCCTGGCCGCCTTCTGGCTCTGGTCCCAGACCACGCGGCCAGGGGTGCTGATCGCGGAAAGCGGCGGGCTGGTCGGCGTGATGACGCCGGACGGCCGCGCCCTGAGCCGAGAGCGCGCGCAGGGGTTCGTGGCGACGGTCTGGTTGGAAAACGACGGTGACCGGGCCAGCCAGGAGGTGGCGGCAGGGCGCTGGCCCGACGGCCCCGTCCGTCATGTGACCGGCAAGCGCGCAGCCGCAGCGGCTGGGCCATGCCCCGCGGGGGGCGTGCTGGTGCTGAACACCGCCGCAGAGCTGGCCCCGGGCACGACAGGCTGCCGGATCTACGATCTGGACAGCCTGCGGCAAAGCGGAGCCGTGGCGCTTTATGCGACTGCGGAGGGCTGGTGGGAGGTCACCGCGCGGCAGGTGACGGGCAGGCGATACTGGTCCGCACCGGGACAGATCCCGGCGCTGCAGGATCAGCTGCGGGAGATCCTGCCAAAGACGAAAGCCATCCCGCTGGCCGCCCTTCAGTAGGAGCGGATCAGCCCGACAAGCCGGCCCTGCACGCGCACCCGGTCAGGCGACAGGTTGCGGGGTTCATAGGCGGGGTTCTCTGCCACCAGGACCACTTCGCCCTTCTTGCGGTAGAGCTTCTTCAGGGTGGCTTCCTTGCCATCCACCAGTGCCACCACGATATCGCCGTCATCGGCGGTGGCGGTCTCGCGGATGATCACCACGTCGCCGTCGTTGATCCCGGCGTCGATCATGGAATCCCCGTTCACCTCAAGCGCATAGTGATGCGCGCCGGAGCGCAGCATGGCACCGGGCACGGCGATGTTGTGGGAGGGTTCCGAGATAGCCTCGATCGGGACGCCGGCGGCGATGCGGCCCATGACGGGCAGTTCGATGGCATGAACGCCATCGGGCATCGGCGGGGTGGCGGGTTTCGGCGCGGGCTTGGCAGCCCCGCCTTCGATCACGCGGGGCGTGAAGTTGGAGGGCGCCTTGGCAATGCTGTCGGGCAGTTTGACGATCTCTATCGCGCGGGCCCGGTGGGCGAGGCGGCGGATGAAGCCGCGTTCCTCAAGCGCCGTGATCAGACGGTGGATCCCGGACTTGGACCGCAGGTCCAGCGCTTCCTTCATTTCATCGAAGGAGGGCGGCACGCCGTCCCGCTGCACCCGCTTGTGGATGAATTCCAGCAGATCGAGCTGTTTCCGGGTCAACATGCCTGTGGCTCCTCAATCAGTGGGCTTTTCGCCCCTTGTTTGGGTTTGTTCTACAGGTGTTCCCGTTTTGTGTCAATCCGCTTGGAATATGAAGCACTTGGCCGGCGGAATGATGTCAAAGGACAAGGTAGTCGACCCGCTCACCCGGGGCGGCGGCCGGGGCATTGGCGGGTCGGATCAACAGGGTATTGGCCTCTGCCAGCACCGTCAGGAGCGAGCTGTCCTGGCGCGGCGCGGCCGCGATGCCGCCCGGGGTCAGCACGGCGCGCAGGTAGTGTTCGCGCGGGCCATTGGCGGGCAGGGCTTCGGTCAGCGGGGCGCTTTGGCGCGGCGCGGGCTGGGCGGGAAGGCCCAGCATGGCGCGCAGCACCGGGGCCACGAAGACATGGCCGCAGACCATGGCAGAGACCGGGTTACCGGGCAGGCCGATCATCATGGCATCGCCAAGCCGCCCGGCCATCAGTGGTTTTCCGGGCCGCATGGCCACCTTGTAGAAGCTCTGGTCCAGGCCAAGCTCCTGCGCCACGCGCCCCACGAGGTCATGATCGCCAACGGAGGCCCCGCCGATGGTCACGATCAGGTCCGCCCCGCGCGCAAGCTCGAAACAGCTGAAAAGGCTTTCGCGGGTGTCCCGCGCGATGGGCAGCAGCCGGGTGCGTGCGCCAAGGGCCCGGAACAGGGCCTCAAGCCCGAAGGTATTGGAAGAGATGATCTGGTCGGGGCCGGGGTCTTCGCCCGGCAGGACAAGCTCATCCCCGGTGGAGATCAGCGCCACGACCGGCGCGCGGGTGACGGGCACCCGGGGCACGTTCATCGCCGCCAGCAGCGCCACATCAGAGGGTGAGATCACGCGGGGGGCCTGCAGCTGATCACCGATGCGGAAATCGGCGCCCGCCGGGCGGATGTGCATGCCCTTGTCCAGGGTGTCGCCCAGGGTGATCGTGTCGCCGTCGCGCGTGACATCCTCCTGGATGATGACGCGATCGCAGCCTTCGGGCACCGGGGCGCCGGTGAAGATGCGGATACATTCGCCTGGCCCCGGGGTGCCGTCAAAACGGTGACCGGCAGCGGATTCGCCCACCACGCGGAAGCGGGCGCCCGGCGTGGCCTCTGCATTGCGCAGGGCATAGCCATCCATGGCGGAGCCGGCAAAAGGGGGCTGGTCGCGGCGCGCCACGGCAGGGCTGGCAAGGACGCGGCCCGCAGCCTGGCGCAGGTCCACGGTTTCCGTGGGCAGCGGGCGCACGAGGGCAAAGAGCGCCTCAAGGGCCTGCGTGACGGTGATCATTCGGCCTGGAAGCGGCCGGATTTGCCGCCTTCCTTCAACAGCAAGCGGATGCCGCCGATTTCCATACCGCGATCCGCGGCCTTGACCATGTCGTAGATCGTCAGGGCAGCGGTCGAGACGGCTGTCAGCGCTTCCATCTCCACCCCGGTCTGGCCGGAGGTCTTGACCGTTGCCTCGATCCGCAGGCCGGGCAGGTCGGGATCGGGGTTGATCTCTACCGCGGCCTTGGTGATGGGCAGGGGATGGCAGAGCGGGATCAGGTCAGAGGTGCGCTTGGCGCCCATGATCCCGGCCAGACGAGCCACGGCGGCCACATCGCCCTTCTTGGCATTCCCGCCAGTGATCATCGCCAGGGTTTCGGGCTGCATCTTCACCCAGCCCTCTGCCACGGCCAGCCGCGCGGTCGCGGCCTTTTCCGAGACATCGACCATATGGGCGTCGCCCTTGCCATCGAAATGCGTGAGCGCCATGACGCGACCCTTTCAGAGCATGCCGGACATGCCGGGCACCTTGGCCTGGCTCAGGATCTCGCGCGTTGCGCTTTCCACGTCGGGCTGCCGCATCAGGCTTTCGCCGATCAGGAAGCAGCGCGCGCCGTATTGGGCCAGCTCCGTCAGGTCATCGGGCGTGTTCAGCCCGCTTTCCGACACGATGGTGCGATCTTCGGGCACGATACGGGCCAGCTTGCGCGAGGTTTCCAGCGTCGTCTCGAAGGTCTTGAGGTTGCGGTTGTTGATGCCCATCAGGGGGCTTTTCAGCAGCGTGGCGCGCTCAAGCTCTTCCTTGTCGTGGATCTCGATAAGCACATCCATGCCCCATTCAAAGGCGGCGGCCTCCAGCTCTGCCGCCTGGCCGTCCTCAAGGGAGGCCATGATCAGCAGGATGCAATCGGCGCCCCAGCTGCGGGCCTGGGCGACCTGATAGGTGTCATAGATGAAATCCTTGCGCAGTACCGGCAGCTCACAGGCTTCGCGCGCCTGCACCAGGAATTCGGGCGCGCCCTGAAAAGAGGGGCCGTCCGTCAGCACGGAGAGGCAGGCAGCGCCCCCGGCTTCATAGGCAGCGGCATGGGCGGCGGGATCGAAATCTTCGCGGATCAACCCCTTGGAGGGCGATGCCTTCTTGATTTCGGCAATCAGGCCAAAGCCTTCGCGGGCCTTGGTGTTCAGCGCTTCGGCAAAGGGGCGAATAGCCGGGGCATTGCGCGCGGCATCTTCGATATCGGCCTGAGAGCGCTCTGCCTTGGCGGCGGCGACCTCTTCCAGCTTGTAGGCCTTGATGCGGTCGAGGACGTTTTCTGTCATGTCGCGGCTCCCGGATTGGTCCAGTTGATCGGCGGCTCGCCCCTGTCAGTAAGCCAGTTGTTTACCGATGAAAATGGGCGGCTGCCAAAAAATCCACGCCGCGCGGACAGCGGAGAAGGATGAGGGCTGGCGAGGATCAGGTGATCCGTCCCGGTGATGTAACGCGCATACCCCTGCGCGGGTTTCCCCCACAGCAGGAAGGCCCTTGGCCGGTCCGACAGCGTGCTGAGCACCTGGCGGGTCAGCTCTGTCCAGCCCAGCTTGGCGTGGCCGTTGGCCTCACCCGCCGGGACCGAGAGCGCGGTGTTGAGCAGCAGCACCCCCTGGCGGGCCCAGAAGCGCAGCTCGGCATTGGGCGGGCAGGCGCCAATGTCTTCCTGCATTTCCTTGTAGATATTGCCGAGCGAGCGCGGCAGCGGCCTGACCTCTGGCTCTGCCGAAAAGGCCAGCCCATGCGCATGGCCGGGCGTCGGGTAGGGATCCTGGCCCAGGATGACGACGCGCGTGTCCTGCGGGGGGCAGAGCGCGAGCGCGGCAAAGCGCTGCTCTTGCGGCGGCAGGATCTGGCGCGGGTCCGCCGCGATGGCTGCGGCGATCCGGGGGTAATCGGTGGTGAAAAAGGGCAGGTGGGCCCAGCTGTCGGGCAGGCTCATGCGGTGGTGATCTTGGCCAGGGTCTGAATCCGGCCCAGGGCCGCGCCGCTGTCGATGCTTTCGGCGGCGATTCCGCAGGCCTCTTTCAGGTCCTGCGTGCGCCCCGCGACCACCAGTGCGGCGGCGGCGTTCAGCAGAACCGCATCGCGGTAGGCAGAGGGCTGACCGTTCAGCAGCGCGCGGAAGGCCTGGGCGTTTTCGGACGGGGTGCCGCCGACGATATCGGCAAAGGGATGGATCGGCAGGCCGGCTTCTTCGGGATGAAGCTCGAAATCGCGGATGGAGCCGTCTTCCTCCAGGGCAGAGACCCAGCTGACGCCGGTGATGGTCAGCTCATCCGTGCCGTCGGCCCCATGCACCAGCCAGGCCTTTTCGGAGCCGAGCTTGCCCAGGGTTTCGGCCATGGGGCGGATGACATCGCGGTTGAAGGCCCCGGTCAGCTGGCGCGTGACGCCCGCGGGATTCGTCAGCGGTCCCAGGATGTTGAAGATCGTGCGTGTGCCCAGTTCCACCCGCGTCGGGCCGACATGGGCCATGGCCGGGTGATGCATGGGTGCCATCATGAAAGCGATGCCGGCGGCCTCAAGGCATTTCTCGACGATCTCGGCGCCGACCATGACGTTCACGCCCATCTCGGACAGCGCATCGGCAGAGCCGGATTTGGACGACAGGTTGCGGGTGCCGTGCTTGGCCACGGTCACGCCGGCCCCGGCCACGACGAAGGCCGCAGCGGTGGAGATGTTCAGCGTGCCCTTGCCGTCGCCCCCGGTGCCGACGATGTCGATGGCGCCTGCGGGGGCGGTGACGGATTTGCACTTGGCCCGCATGACGGCGGCGGCGGCGGCGTATTCATCCACCGTCTCGCCCCGCGTGCGCAGGGTCATCAGCAGGCCGCCGATCTGGCTTGGTGTCGCCTCGCCCTCAAAGAGGATGGTGAAGGCTGTTTCTGCCTCTTCCCGGGTAAGCGGGCGGCTGGCTGCAGCTGCGATGAGCGGTTTGATGGCATCGGACATCGGGTTTTCCTCTTCCTCTTTCCGAGGCCGGATATGGTGGTATAGTCCGGCCCGGACCCAATAGCTGGGCAAAACCGGCCGGAAAGGCCGCGAACATCAATCCCGCGCCAGCGTCGCAGCGTCAAGGGCCTCCGTCGCGTTTACCGCGCTCCGGAGCGCTCGTGTCACGCGGTGATGGCGTGCGAAGCGGGGCCAACCCCGCAGGAAGGAGCATTCCGTGCTGCGCGGAACAATTACAGGTTTGATTTGGGGCGTGGTGGTGGCCATCGGGCTGCTGGTCGTGGCGCTAGGGCTGCTGCCCTATCCGCAGATCGGCCGGTCCGATGCCGTGGAGGAAACGGCAGTGGATGTGCCTGCCGAGGCGGCAGAGCCCGGCGCGGAACAGGAAATCGGGGAACCGGAAAGCGCAGCGCAGAGCGTGGAAGAGACCGCGCCGGGAGCGGATGCGGCTGAAGAGGCACCGCAGAGCGACGCGGCCCCGGTCGAGGTGACCGAGGAAGCTGAAGAGCCTGCCGCCACGGCGGCGCCAGAGGGTCAACCTGCACCCGAAGCCGGAGAAGGGCCCGAAGCTGATCCGCAGCCTGAAGCCGTTGAAACCCCGGATAAACCCCCGCCTGCGCAGCCCTTCCCGGAGCCTGAGCCGGCAGAAAACGGCCTGATCCGCCCGGAGCCGCAACCTGATCCCGAGGCCGGTGCCCAACCCGAGCCCGACGCACAGCCCACGCCGGATGCGCCGGCTCTGCCCGCGATCGAGAGCAACGCCATGCCCTTCGAGGGCGCGGATGGCCGGCCCCGCATGGCGGTGGTGCTGATCGACGAGGGGGATGCTACGCCGGCGCTGCTGAACCGCCTGCGGGAGTTCCCCCATCCGCTGAGCATCGCCATCGACCCCGCCCAGGAGGGCGCGGCAGAGGCCATGGCGCGCTACCGCGAGGCGGGTCTGGAAGTGCTGGCACGGGGCGACGCGGGGCAGGACTGGTTTGCCGCGCTGCCCGAGAGCGTGGGCCTGCTGGAAGCCGCGCCGGGCGCCCTGCAACAGGGCGCAGACGGGGCAACCGCGCTGGCCGCCCGCCTGTCCGAACAGGGCTACGGCCTGGTGCTTTATCCGGAGGGCGAGGACGTGGCCCGCAAGATCGCCGAACGCGAAGGCGTGCCGGCGGCAACGCTATTCCGTGAATTCGACGGCGCAGGCGAGGATCGCGCGCTGATGCGCCGTTTCCTGGACTTTGGCGCCAACCTGGCGCGGCCCGGGAACGGCGTGGTCATGCTGGGCCACCTGCGGCCGGAGACCCTGTCGGCCCTGCTGGTCTGGGGTCTGACGGACCGGGCCGATGGCGTGGCGCTTGCGCCGGTCTCTGCGGTGCTGACCGAAGGGCAGGCGGCGCAGGACTGAGCGCCCCGGCCCGTAAAAGAACAGATCCAAAGGAGTGGGCCGCGCAATTGCGCGGCCCATGTTGTTTAAGCAGGCTCTGGCGGCGATCTGAGCCCGGACCTTCCAGGTTTCGATGCACCTTCAGGGGCTTAGGGGAACTGAGCGTTCACCGCGTTCAGCGCTTCCTGGTTGATGTAGACCGACACGCCGTTGCGGATGTCCTGGGCGTAGATCTGGTAGAGGTCATTGGCCAGCGAGCTGGAGATCTGCTGCCCAAGTGCCGAGCGCATGGACTCCAGGTTGGGATCATCCTCTGCCGGGGGAGTGACGGTATCAAGCTGCACGATCAGCGCGGCATCGAAGCCTTCGGTCACACGGCGGCTGCCCTCTTCCATGGCGAAGACGAGATCGTTGAAGCCTTCGGGCGTGGAAAGAACCTGGCCGTTGCGCGTGACGCTTTCATCGGTCATCGGCGTCAGGCCGAGGTCGGTGAAGCTTGCACCGGCGTCCATCTCTGCCATCAGCTCTTCGGCACGGTCGCGGAAGGCCTTGCGGCGGGCATCGGCGATCCAGTCCTTGGCAACCTGGCTGCGGGCCTCATCGAAGGGGATCGGAGCGGCGGGCACGACTTCGTCCAGGCGCATGGCGAAGATGCCGCCATCGTCCAGCGACAGGATCGCGGGATAGTCCTCTTCCGTGAGGGCCTCTGCGGCTTCGGCGAAATCGGCGTAGGCGGCGATGCCGTCACTCATGCCCGGTGCCCAGTCGATGGTTTCCAGCGCCATGCCTTCTTCTTCGGCAAGCTCTTCCAGGGTGGCCCCGCCTGCCAGCAGGTCATCCGCCGGTTCGGTGGATTGCGTGACCAGGCGGCGCGCGGCATCGGCGGCCAGCTCATCGCGGATCAGGGCGGCGGCTTCCTCGTAATCGGTTGATGTTTCACCAAGAACCCCGTTCACGCGGAACAGGGCCGGGCCGAAATCGCTGGCGAGCGGGCCGACGACATCCCCGGAGGCGGCGTCAAAGACGGCCTCTCCGGCAGAGCCGAGATCCTCGACCGCCACATCGCCCAGGTCCACATCCGAGAGCTTCAGCCCGCGATCCGTGACCAGCGTGTCAAAGTCGACTTCACCGGCGGTCAGGCGGTCCATCGCGGTCTGCGCGGCCTCTTCGCTGGGGTAAACAAGGCGTTCGACAAGGCGGCGTTCGGGCTGTTCGAATTCGTCGATGCGCGCCTCGTACTGATCGCGGATCGCCTCATCGCTGATCTCGACTTGGTCGATCACCATGTCCGGCGAGAGCAGCGCATAGGTGATCCGCTTCTTCTCTGGCGCCGTGTAAGTATCTATATTCGCGTTGTAAAATTCTTCCAGCGCGGCATCGTCGGGTTCGGCGACCTCGTCCTGAAGCTGCGCGTAGGAGACGCGGGCATAGGTGATCTGGCGCGTTTCGGCGGAATAGGAAACCAGCGTATCCAGGTAGGCCGGCGGCATCCGCGTGGCGGAGATCACGGCGGTTTGCAGCAGGGAGCGCGCGCTTTCATCGCGCAGATCGGCCTCGAACTCGGAATCGGTCAGGCCGGCGTTCTGCAGCGCGAACTCGTAGCTGTCTCGGGAGAAATCGCCGTTCGGCCCCTGGAAGGCCGGGATCTGCATGATCGAGCGGCCCACGGTGTCATCGCCCACCGAAAGGCCCAGCGTTTCGGCTTCGACATCCAGTGCCCGATCGGTCACCAGGCCCGAGAGCACGGCGTTGGGAATGCCGAACATCTCTGCCTGCTGGAAGCCGATGGTCTGGCCGAATTGTTGAGACATTTGAGACATTTGGTTCTGAACGCCGTTGGCATAGGCGGTCAGGCGGATGGGCTTGTCCTCTACATGGCCGACTTCCTGGACGGAGCCGGAAAAGGAGGTGGCGCCGAAGCCGCCGAGGCCGACGACCAGCAGGCCCAGAAGGCCCCACATCAGCACCTTGGATTTCTTGTTCGCCATGGGGCTCCCTCTGCCGATAGCAAGCGCCTCTGGGGCGCCGTTTCTTCATTGCTGGTCTTGTTAAAGGCTTGCCCGACAAGGGGCAAGCGGACCCATCATCAGTTCGCGGTGAGGCGGTCGAGGAAGCTGGCGATCCCGGCGCTGTCGAGGTTGGCGAAGGCGACGCGCATCTGGGCCTGTCCGGCGGGGTCATCGGCCGGCATGAACATGGTGCCCGGCAGCATCAGGATGCCATGGGTGCGCACCAGTTCCGGCGCCAGATCGGCGGAGGATTTCCCAGTGGAATGAGAGAGATAGGCGAAATAGGCCCCGACGGAATGCAGGGTCCAGCCGGCGTCAGCCAGGCGCTCTTTCCCGGCTTCCATGGCGGCGCGGCGCGAGAGGATCTCTGCCCGTTCGCCGGCCAGCCATTGCGAGAGGTTCTCCATCCCCCAGAGCGCGCCGTGCTGGCCCAGCTGGGGGGCGCAAATGGCCACGGTATCCTGGAACTTCTCGATTTCTGCAAGCAGGGCTTCGGAGGTGACGATGGCGCCGGTGCGGTGACCGGTCAGGCGATAAGCCTTTGAAAAGGAATAAAGTTGCACCAGGGTATCGTCCCAGTCGGGGTCCTGGAACAGCGCGTGGGGGGCCTCAGTCGAGGCATGGAAATCGCGATAGGTCTCATCCAGCACCAGCCGGAGGCCGCGCGTCCGGCAGAGGTCGCGGAAGGCCGCGATCAGCTCCGGCGGGTATTCGCGGCCCGTGGGATTGTTGGGCGTGACCAGCACGATGGCGCGGGTGCGCTCCGTGATCAGGGCGGCGGCGCGGTCGGGATCGGGCAGGAAATCGCTTTCGCAGGGCAGCGGAACGGCCCGGACGCCGGACATGTCGAGCCACATTTTATGGTTGAAGTACCAGGGGGTTGGAATAAGAACTTCATCCCCTTCACGGGTCAGCGCCATCATGGTGGCGCAGAAGGCCTGGTTGCAGCCCGCGGTGATCGCCACCTGGGCCGCGCGCAGGGTGCCGCCATAGGCCGCGGACCAGTCTGCCGCGATCCGGGCGCGTAGCGCGGGCAGGCCCAGGACGGGGCCGTAAAGATGCGTCTCGGTCTGGTCCAGCGCCTCTTTCATGGCGGCGACCAGCGGCGCGGGCGGCGGGGCCACTGGGGCCGCCTGGGAGACATTGATCAGGGGCCGGTCCGGGGGAAAATCCACCCCCGCGATCCAGCGCCGCGCCTCCATCACGGGGGGCAGGAAGGTGGCGGAGGTGCGGGTGGAAAAGGCGGTCATTCAGGGGTCTCCGAAAGGGCGAAAAAGCGGGTCGGTGGCGCGTCTGTATCGTGTCGGTATGACGTCGGTATCACGTCGGTGCGCAGCGCGCGGTCCGGTGAGGCCCTGGTAAGGCTTTCACGGGGTTGGCCGGACGCTAGCAAAGCGCCCGGAGAAGGGGAAGCGGCCGTGGGGTAGGACGGCGCTTGGGACGCCGGTTTCGCGTGCCGCAGGGCGCGGGGGGCGCAATCATGGCCCGGTTAAGCGGCGCGCCATCCTTAGCCCTCAAGCGCGTCGTAGGCGGCGCGGGCGGCGCGGATCTGTTCATGAGCGCCGGAGGCCCAGTGCAGCAGCCCGGCCACCGGGACCAGCGCGGCCTCACCCAGTGAGGTCAGCGCATATTCGACCGAGGGCGGCTTGGTCGGGAAGACCTGGCGCGAGACCAGCCCGTCGCGTTCCAGCATGCGTAGGGATTGGGTCAGCATCCGCTTCGAGATATCCCCGACCTCGCGTTGCAGGGCGCTGAAGCGGCGGGGCTGCTCTGACAGGGCGACAAGGATCAGCAGGCTCCACTTGTCCCCGACGCGGGCCAGCACGTCGCGCACCGGGCAGGCGCCCAGGTTTGCATCCGCCCCGGGGGCGAAACCGGCGGCGGAGTTGCGGGAAAAGCCGCGCAGCACTTCCCGGGCAGCGGGGGTCAGGACGACGGGGTTACCCGGATGTTCCCTGGTCATGAATTACTGCCTCCTTCACGGGCGCGGCCAATAGGTCTAGATATGAGACCATATCGCAATTTGAGACCATCCGGAAGGCTGGTCGATTCCCTGAAAGGACAGAACATGGACGGAAAGATCCTCGTCACCGGTGCATCGGGCCAGCTGGGCTCCCTCGTGGTCAGTGAGCTGCTCAAGCGCGTCGCGCCGGAGCAGGTGGTGGCGCTGGTGCGCCGCGAAGAGGCGGCCGCGCCGCTGAAAGAGCAGGGCGTCGAGGTCCGCATGGGCGCCTATGGCGATGCGCCGGCCCTGGCCGCCGCGATGAAGGGCATCGACCGGGTGCTGCTGATTTCGGGCAGCGAAGTGGGCAATGACCGCCAGGCTCAGCATGCCAGCGTGATCGAGGCCGCCAAGGCAGAGGGCGTGAGCCTGATCGCTTACACGTCCATCCTGCGGGCCGAGGAAAGCGGGCTCTGGCTGGCCGTCGATCACAAGGCGACCGAAGAGGCGATCCGCGCCTCTGGCCTGCCTTTCGCCTTCCTGCGCAACGGTTGGTACACGGAGAACATGCTGATGGGCCTGGCGCAATCGCTTGAGGCCGGGGCCTTTATCGGGGCAAGCGGCAAGGGCCGCTATGCCAGCGCCGCCCGGGCCGATTACGCCGAGGCCGCCGCCGTGGTCCTGACCTCCGACAGCCCGGAAGGGACCTATGAGCTGGCCGGATCGCAAAGCTACGACATGGAAGAATTCGCCGCCGAGGCGGGGCGTCTTGCCGGCAAGGAGGTTGGCTATGCCGATATGCCCGAGGCCGCGCTGAAGGACGTTTACCTGAAAAGCGGCCTGCCGGAGGTTGTGGCGCATATGCTGGCCGACAGTTCCGCCCATGCCGCCAACGGCGACCTCAACGGCAGCAGTGCAGAGCTGGAGGGGCTGATCGGGCGCAAGTCATCCGATTGGAAAGAAGACCTGGCGGCGGCTTACAAGGCGCTCTGAGGTCTGAGGGATAAAAAGCAAACGGGCGGCCTGCTGGGGCCGCCCGTTTTCGTTTGGGTCGCGATGCGGGTCTGGGATCAGTCCTTGCCGCGATAGGGTTCGACGTATTGCAGCGCCATGTCCCAGGGGAAGAAGATCCATGTATCCTGGGAGACCTCCGTGATGAAGGTCTGGACCTGCGGGCGGCCCTGGGGTTTGGCGTAGACCGTGGCGACATGCGCCTTGGGATAGAGCGAATGCACCAGTTCCAGCGTCTTGCCGGTGTCCACCAGGTCATCGATGATCAGGATGCCGGTGCCGTCACCCATCATCTCTGCATCGGGGGATTTCAGCACCTCTGCCTCGCGGCGCTGATCGGCCTTGCCGCCGCCGGAATGGTAGGATTTCACGGAAATCGTATCCACGGTGCGAATGTCCAGCTCACGCGCGACGATCATCGCCGGGGCCATGCCGCCGCGGGTGATGGCCACGACGGCCTTCCAGGCGCCGCCGTCCATGGGACCGTGGTTGTCCAGGCGCCAGGCCAGCGCACGGGAATCGCGGTGCAGCTGGTCCCAGGAAACGTGGAAGCCTTTTTCATGGGGCAGGAATTCAGTCATGACTCTGATCCTTCAGGTCGTGGCGATCTTGAGGCCCAGGGCGGCAAGCCCGGCCCCGAGGACGCGGTCGATGGGTGCCTTGAGGCGGGTATAGCAGGCCCTGGCCCGCGAAAGCGAGAAGAGGCGCGCCAGCAGGATGTTCCAGGCGGCTTCATTGAAGAAGACCACGGCCAGCACCGCCGCGAAGGTCGCGGGATCGGCATGGGGCGGCACCAGGGTGATGAAGACCGCGCCGAAGAAGATGGCCGGCTTGGGGTTGGCCAGCTGCGTGGTGATCCCCAGCAGCGTCAGCCGCAGGGGAGAGCGGCGCAGCGGCTCTGCGCCCTCGATCACCAGCGGCGTGGCGGCACCGCGCCACATCTTGATGGCGATCCAGACAAGGTAGAGCGCGCCGATCAGCTTCATCGCGATCAGCAGGCGCGGCGCGACCTCGAACAGGGCGGCCAAGCCGAAAAGCGCGGCACAGGCCCAGACCAGCGCCCCGATGGCGAGCCCGAAAGAGAACATCACGCCGGCATGGACCCCGCGCGTCATGGAGACGCGCATGGTCATCAGCACGGCGGGTCCGGGGCTCATCGCGGCCAGCAGGTGGACCGCGAAAACGGGGAGCAGGACGGCGAGCAAGGTCAGCTCTTGTCGATGTCGGGCGCGTCGACGGCTTTCATGCCGACGATGTGGTAGCCCGAATCCACATGCAGGTTCTCACCCGTCACGCCGGAGCCGAGGTCCGACAGAAGGTAGAGGGCGGATTTGCCCACGTCCTCGATCGTCACGTTGCGGCGCAGGGGGGAGTTCAGCTCATTCCATTTCAGGATGTAGCGGAAATCGCCGATGCCGGAGGCGGCCAGGGTCTTGATCGGGCCGGCAGAGATCGCGTTGACGCGGATGCCGTCCTTGCCCAGGTCCTCGGCCAGGTATTTCACCGAGGCTTCAAGCGCGGCCTTGGCAACACCCATGACGTTGTAATGGGGCATGACCTGTTCGGCGCCGTAATAGGTGAGCGTCAGCATGGAGCCCCCGTTGGGCATCAGCTTTTCGGCACGCTGCGCCACGGCGGTGAAGCTGTAGACGGAGATGTCCATGGTCATGGAGAAGTTGGCGCGGCTGGTGTCGATGTAACGCCCGCGCAGCTCGCCCTTGTCGGAGAAGCCGATGGCATGGACGATGAAATCGATCTCGCCCCATTCGGCCTTCAACGCGTCGAAGGCTGCGTCGATGGAGGCTTCGTTGCCCACGTCGCAGTCATACAGCCTGGTCACGCCAAGCTTGTCGGCCAGCGGCACGACGCGTTTCTTGAATTGTTCACCCATATAGGTGAAGGCCAGCTCTGCTCCTGCATCCGCAAGCGCCTGGGCGATGCCCCAGGCGATGGATTTGTCATTCGCCAGCCCCATGATGAGGCCCCGCTTGCCCGCCATCAGAGTGTTCGCCATTCGCGCTCTCCGCCTTCTGCTTTTCTGCCCGGTCTGATCCGGTCAGACTCCTTTAGGCGATAGGGGGGAGCGCTTCAAGTCTGCCGGGCCCGTGGGCGGGGGTCGCTTGGGACGCGGTTTGAGGCTGTGATCACGATGCCGCGGTGCCCTGGGGCGCGCGGGGCCCGGGCGTTTTTGCGAAACGGGGCTTGCAGGAATGTGCGGGCGTCAAGGGGGCAGGGGCTGCGGCCGGGGGGCTTTGCGTCAACAGCTGGCGCGAATTCAGACGCCGGGCCGGGGCGGGCCTTGCCCTTGAGACATCGCTCGCGGTATTGCGGATCATCATCAGGAGAACATGCCCATGTCTGATCCCAACGGGCCCGATCGCACCGGAATCTTCGCCGGCGAGGACCCCTTCCAGATTGCCCGCAACTGGTTGGCCGATGCCGAAGCCATCGAGATCAACGACCCGAACGCCATTGCCCTGGCCACTGTGGATCCCACCGGCCTGCCCAATGTCCGCATGGTTCTGCTGAAGGATATCCTGAACGACGGTTTCGTCTTTTATACGAACTATGAAAGCGTGAAGGGCAAGGAGCTGGACAGCGCCGGCAAGGCGGCCTTCGTGATGCATTGGAAGACCCTGCGCCGCCAGCTGCGCGTGCGCGGAGAGATCACCCGTTTCGACGGGCCGGAAGCGGATGCCTATTACAAGTCGCGCTCGGTGAAGTCGCGCCTGGGGGCCTGGGCCTCCAAGCAGTCCCAGCCGCTGGACAGCCGGGCCACGCTGATGGCCGAAGTTGCCAAGGTCTCTGCCAAGAAGGGGCCCAATCCGCCACGCCCGCCGTTCTGGGGCGGCTATAGGATTACCCCTGTTGAGATAGAATTTTGGGCTGATGGCGCCTTCAGGTTGCATGATCGGTTCCGCTGGTCGCGCGAAAGTGGAACTGATTCATGGGTTGTTAACCGTTTGAACCCTTAATTTCGCGGATATGTCTGCCTGCGATTCGGCGCGGCCTGCCTAGTGGCGTCGGATCACGATCTTTCCTGGGCAAATTTATACGTATGAGTAATGTGTTGCCGCTGCCGGTCGGGACAGGGCGGGGGCGGGCAAAGACGGTGGGGTATCAAGTGAACCAGCGAGAAAACATCAGCCGGACCGTCGAAGGCCGGGTGAAATGGTTCGATCCCGTGCGGGGTTTCGGGTTTGTACTGGCAGAGGGCGGCGGCAAGGACATCTTGCTGCACGCCAATGTGCTGCGCAATTTCGGCCAGAACTCGGTCGCGGAGGGCGCGCGCGTGTCCCTGGTGGTCCAGAGCACGGACCGCGGCGAACAGGCGATCGAGGTTCTTCAGATCGAGCGGCCGGAGGGCGGGACGATCCCGCTTGCCGATTTCGAGGAATTCACCGCCGAGCAGATCCGCGATCTGCCGCTGGAACCGGCACGGGTGAAATGGTTCGACAAGATCAAGGGCTTCGGATTCGCAAATGTCTTTGGACGCGCCGAGGACGTCTTTATACATATCGAGGTATTGCGGGCCTCTGGCCTGGCGGATCTAGGGCCCGGAGAGGCCGTCGCCCTGCGCATCGTTGACGGCAAGCGGGGCCGCATGGCATCCGAGGTGAGCGCCTGGGAAGCCGCGATCAAGTAACCGATGCCCGGCGCAGAAGAGGACGCTCCATGAGACTGCCGATCACCCGGGCCATCCGTTTCACCGCTCTTGCGCTGGCCAGCCTGGCCGCGGCGCCGATTTTCGCAGAAGAGGCCTGCCGCCCGGACCGGGTTGAGATCCGGTCAGACAATGGCGTGGCGCGCTTTCGCGTGGAACTGGCCGTGACGCCCGAAGAGCGCGCCCGTGGGCTGATGTTCCGGGAGCAGATGTCGAGCGGCGCGGGCATGTTCTTTGTCTTCGAAGCGCCGGGTCCGCGCAGTTTCTGGATGAAGAACACGCTGATCCCGCTGGATATCCTCTACCTCAATCCCGATGGGCGGGTGCAGGCGATCCGCACCGGCAAGCCGCAGGACACCACGTCGCTGCCCGGCGGGGACAACGTGCAATACGTGCTTGAGATCAACGGCGGGCTGGCCGCGCGCATGGGCATCGCCCCCGGCGCGGTGCTGCGCCATCCCCGGATCGATCCCGCGCTGGCCGCCTGGCCCTGTGCCGACAGCGATCCGGTCGCGCCCGCCGAGGGCGACGGCCCGTTGCCGGAGCCGGCGACAGATGCAGCAGGAGAGGCTGACGCAGGGTCCGCACCCGCGCCCGTCCTGCAATAAGCGAAAGCCACTGAAAGGCGACGGAAACGTCTTTTCAATTGCCACGGGCTTCGCTAAAGAAGCGCACGGTCCGGGGCGTAGCGCAGCCTGGTAGCGCATCTGTTTTGGGAACAGAGGGTCGGGAGTTCGAATCTCTCCGCCCCGACCATTTTCCAACCCTCCGCAGGCGGAAGGTTGAGAGCAAAGGCCCGGCGTAGGGGAAACCCCGCGCCGGGCCTTTTCCGTTTCAAAGGGGTGCGCGGGTTTCAGGGGGCCTTTGCCGGGGGTGCTCACCCAGGCGTGACCGGGTCCGTCTTGCCAAGCGCCGCCGGGCAGGCAAGATCGCGCCGCCCGCCCAGGCATGGCTTCGGTCTACCAAGGCGCCCTTTTCCAGAGCGTTCCTGACGGAGACTGACATGACAAGCCCTTCCCCCCGCAGCGGTCTGATGGACCGCCCCGACAGCTATGGCCCGGTCACCCGCGTGCTGCATTGGGCCATGGCCGCCTTGCTGGCCTGGCAATGGCTGGGCATGGCGGTGAAGCTGGTGCTGGGGCGCCAGCCCTTGGCGGCCTTTTTCGTGGGTACGCATGCCAGCGTCGGTCTGATGCTGCTGGCCCTCATCCTGCTGAGGCTTGTCTGGGCGGGGCTGAACGCGGGGCGGCGGCCCCCGCATGGGGACGGATGGCTGGGCAAACTGGCCAAGGCCGGGCAGGGGGTGCTCTATCTTCTGCTGCTGGTGGTGCCGTCGCTCGCGCTGCTGCGCGCCCTGGGCGGGACGCGCCCGTTGCGCGCCTTTGGCACAGAGGTTTTTGCGGGGCGGGAGACTGCCGTGCCATGGATGACCGCGCCGGCCGATGCAGTGCATGGGTTTCTGGCCTGGACGCTGCTGGTGCTGGTGACGGGGCATGTGCTGATGGCGCTGGTCCATCAATGGCTGCTGCGCGACGGCACGCTGCGCCGCATGGCCTGAGGGCCGCATCGCCGCGCGGGATTCGCAGGAAAGGCGTGACCAATTCGGGGGCGATTCTCTGCCGGTTGCCCCCAGATCTGGTAGGGACGAGCCAGAACCCCTCGCGATATCTGGTGGTTGAACCTAATTTATTAACAAAAGCTTATCCTCAGCACGCTGTGGAGAAGTTCACGCATATCCTGAGCCACGCCGGCAAATGGTCTGTAACAAAAGGGCTTTTTCCGACCCGGCGGCAGGGGATGGTTTTGGCCTGAGAATCGCGGCCCTGGGGATAACAACGGTCAACAAAAATAATCCAAAAAAACATGACAAATGGAATTGACCGATACGCGTACAATACCGCAGATTGACCCGGCGAGGGGAGTATCCACTAGATGTAGTGGGCCCAAGCTAAGTAGACAGAGCAGGACAGGACGCCCGGCGAAGGGCCTTCCTCACCCGCGTTGCGGGGCGGTCTTCTTTTGTCTTCCACAGCGCTTCCATCGCCAAGCTTTCAGCAGACCGGCCGCCGCACGGCCGGGACGTTCAAACCGCACAATCTGACGATGAGGCCCAGGCATGAAGATCGAGCGCAAGTTCACCCAAGCAGGAAAAGACGCCTACGAGGGGCTGGAATTCCGCACCACGGTGTCCGAGATCCGCAATCCCGACGGCACGATCGTCTTCCGGCTGGATGAACTTGAAGTGCCGGTCACCTGGTCCCAGGTTGCCAGCGACGTCATCGCGCAGAAGTACTTCCGCAAGGCTGGCGTGCCCAGCAAGGTCAAGAAGGTCCGCGAGAAGGACGTGCCGGAGTTCCTGTGGCGCTCCGTCCCGGCCGAGGGCGCGGAGATGGGCGGAGAGACCTCTTCCAAGCAGGTCTTCGACCGGCTGGCCGGCGCCTGGACCTACTGGGGCTGGAAGGGCGGCTACTTCAGCACCGAGGCTGACGCGCGCGCCTATTTCGACGAGATGCGCTTTATGCTGGCCACCCAGAGGGCCGCGCCCAATTCCCCGCAGTGGTTCAACACCGGGCTGCACTGGGCCTATGGCATCGACGGTCCGGGGCAGGGCCATTATTACGTGGATTACAAGACCGGTAAGCTCACCAAGTCCAAGAGCGCCTATGAACATCCCCAGCCGCACGCCTGCTTCATCCAGTCCGTCAAGGACGACCTGGTCAGCGATGGCGGCATCATGGACCTTTGGGTGCGTGAAGCGCGGCTGTTCAAGTACGGCTCCGGAACCGGCACCAACTTCAGCTCCCTGCGGGCAGAGGGCGAGCGGCTGTCGGGCGGGGGCAAATCCAGCGGCCTCATGGGTTTCCTGAAGATCGGGGACCGGGCCGCAGGCGCAATCAAGTCGGGCGGCACGACCCGTCGAGCAGCGAAGATGGTGATCGTGGATGCCGATCACCCGGACATCCAGGAATACATCAACTGGAAGGTGAAGGAGGAGCAGAAGGTTGCCTCCATCGTCGCCGGGTCCAAGATGCACGAGCAGAAGCTGAACGCGATCTTCGGCGCGATCCGTCAATGGGACGGCGTGTCCGAGGACGCGGTGGACCCGGCCAAGAACCCCGCGCTGAAGGCCGCGATCCGCGACAGCAAGAAGACCGCGATCCCGGAGACCTACATCAAGCGGGTGTTGGATTACGCCAAGCAGGGCTATTCCAGCATCGAGTTCCCCACCTATGACACGGATTGGGACAGCGAAGCCTATGCCAGCGTGTCGGGCCAGAACTCCAACAACTCCGTCCGGGTGACGGATGCCTTTCTGAAGGCGGTCAAGGAAGATGCCGACTGGGAGCTGATCCGGCGCACCGACGGCAAGGTGGCAAAGACCATCAAGGCGCGCGACCTCTGGGAAGACATCGGCCATGCGGCCTGGGCCTGTGCCGATCCGGGCATCCAGTACCACGATACCGTCAACGCCTGGCACACCTGCCCGGAAGACGGCGCGATCCGGGGCTCCAACCCCTGTTCGGAATACATGTTCCTGGATGACACCGCCTGCAACCTGGCGTCGATGAACCTGCTGACCTTCCTTGAGGATGGCAGCTTCCAGGTCGACGATTACATGCATGCCACGCGGCTCTGGACACTGACGCTGGAAATCAGCGTGACCATGGCGCAGTTCCCGAGCAAGGAAATCGCCCAGCTGTCCTATGATTTCCGTACCCTGGGCCTGGGTTATGCCAACATCGGCGGGCTGCTGATGAACATGGGCTATAGCTATGACAGCGACGAGGGGCGCGCGCTTTGCGGGTCGCTGACCGCGATCATGACCGGCGTGGCCTATGCCACCAGCGCCGAAATCGCCGGAGAGTTGGGTGCCTTCGCGGGCTATGAACGCAATGCCGATCACATGCTGCGCGTCATGCGCAACCACCGCAACGCCGCCTATGGCGCGACGGAGGGCTACGAGGGGCTGGACGTGAAGCCGGTGCCGCTGGACCTGGTGAACTGCCCGGACGAGCGCCTGCCGCAACTGGCCATGTCCGCCTGGGACGAGGCCGTCCGGCTGGGCGAGCGCAACGGCTACCGCAACGCCCAGACCAGCGTGATCGCCCCCACGGGCACCATCGGCCTGGTCATGGATTGCGACACCACCGGGATCGAGCCCGATTTCGCCCTGGTGAAGTTCAAGAAGCTTGCGGGCGGCGGCTACTTCAAGATCATCAACCGCTCGGTCCCGGCCGCGCTGGAAAAGCTGGGCTATGGCTCTGCCCAGATCGAGGAAATGATCGCCTATGCGGTGGGCCACGGATCCCTTGGCAATTGCCCGGCGATCAACCACACCTCCCTGATCGGGCACGGCTTCGGCCCGCGTGAGCTGGAAAAGGTCGATGCCGCCCTTGGTAGCGCCTTCGACATCCGCTTCGTCTTCAACCAGTGGACCCTGGGCGAAGAGTTCTGCCGCGAAACGCTGGGCATCCCGGCGGAGAAGATCAACGATCCGGCCTTTGACCTGCTGCGCCACCTGGGCTTTACCCGGGCGGAAATCGAGGCAGCCAACGACCACGTCTGCGGGACCATGACGCTGGAAGGCGCGCCCTTCCTCAAGGACGAGCACCTGAGCGTCTTCGACTGCGCCAATGCCTGCGGCAAGAAGGGCAAGCGCTACCTGTCGGTCAACAGCCACATCACCATGATGGCGGCGGCGCAAAGCTTCATCTCCGGCGCGATCTCCAAGACGATCAACATGCCCAATGACGCCACGATCGAGGATTGCAAGGCGGCCTATGAGCTGTCCTGGTCCCTGGGCATCAAGGCCAATGCGCTGTACCGCGACGGCTCCAAGCTGAGCCAGCCGCTGGCCAGCGCCCTGGTGGAGGATGACGACGAGGCCGCCGAGATCCTGGAGAGCGGCAACGCCCAGGAAAAGGCCGCCGTCCTGGCCGAGAAATTCGTGGAGAAACTGGTCATCAAGGAAGTGGCCCGTGGCCGCGAGAAGATGCCGGAACGCCGCAAGGGCTACACCCAGAAGGCCATCGTGGGCGGGCACAAGGTTTACCTGCGCACCGGCGAATACGAAGGCGGCAAGCTGGGCGAAATCTTCATCGACATGCACAAGGAAGGCGCCGGCTTCCGGGCGATGATGAACAACTTCGCCATCGCGGTGTCGGTCGGCCTGCAATACGGCGTGCCGCTGGAGGAATTCGTGGATGCCTTCACCTTCACCAAGTTCGAACCGGCGGGCATGGTGCAGGGCAACGACAGCATCAAGAACGCGACCTCGATCCTGGATTACATCTTCCGCGAGCTGGCCGTGTCCTACCTGGACCGCACGGACCTGGCCCATGTGAAGCCGCAGGGCGCGACCTTCGACGATATCGGCCGGGGCGAGCAGGAGGGGGTGTCCAACATCCGCGAACTGTCCGAGGGCGCGGCGACCAAGTCGCTGGAAGTGCTCAAGCAGATCTCTTCCACGGGCTACCTGCGCAAGCGGCTTCCGCAGGAACTGCTGGTGCTGAACGGCGGGCTGGGCGATGCGGCGACCATGGCGGCGCCCTCTGTCGCGGTGGCCTCCGGCGCGGCGGCGGCAGCGGCGACCACGACGGCGATCAGCTCTGGCTCCGTTTCGATGGATGCGCGGGCCAAGGCCAAGATGCAGGGCTATGAGGGCGAGGCCTGCGGCGAATGCGGCAATTACACCCTTGTGCGCAACGGCACCTGCATGAAGTGCAACACCTGCGGGGGAACCTCGGGCTGCAGTTAAGAGTTTAAAGGTCGGGGCGCGGCACACACAGGTCCGCGCCCCGGCTTTTTCCGAAGGACGATGGCACGTTTCGGGAACAAGTGAACTCGGCTCTTGCGAGTTGCGTGATCCAGGGGAACAGGCCTCGACGTGTGAGATCAATTTCGTGCCTAACCATGCAGGGATTTCCGCAAGGAGGTCCCTGGTTTTCCAGAAACTGCTATGACCAAGGAGAAATTCTCATGGCAAATCCCGAAGACTATTGGGCGGCATCTCACCCCGACGGCGGATGGCAAGTGCGCCGCGAAGGGAACGAAGAGGCGACCGAGCGTTTCGATACCCAGGAAGAGGCCTGGGAACGTGCCAAGGAGCTGGCACGCGGCACGAAGGGCGAGGCCTACCTGCAAGCGGAAGACGGCACGATCCGTGAGCGCAATACCTACGGGCATGATCCCGTGCGCACGAAAGGCTGAGCACCGGCGGTGATTTGCCGGGGGCCTTTTGGCCTTGGCTTTCAGCCGACCTGCGGGTCGTCAGCAGACGGCAATCAGAGATCAGGGCCGCCCTTCGGGGCGGCCTTTTCCCTTGCGTAACGGGGTGTTACGGGTATGTCTCTGCGCAGGAGGCTGCCATGGAATATACAGAAGACGCCCCGCATGAGGCGGGCTTTGCCCGGGTTTTCGCAGAGGAGGTCTGGCCGGTCTATGCCGCCAGCCGGGAAGAGGCCGAGCGCGTGGCGCGCCGCGCGTCCCGTCTGGGCTGGTCGCTGGCCGGGGTGGGGGCCGCGATCGCGGTGGGCTTCTTCCTGTTCGATCCGCTGGGCGACACGGTGATGTCGCGCTTCATCGGCCTGTTCGCCGGGGTCTTCATCGCGATGATTGGCCGCGCGCTGTGGGAGGCCAAGCGCCGCCGTTTCAACGCTGCCGTCAAGGCCGAGGTGGCGCCGGTGCTGGCGCGCTTTGCCGGGATTGCGCGTTATGAGTCCGACCCGTCCGCGGGTTTCGTCAATCTGTCGGGGCTGTCGGCGGCGCGCATGGTCGGCAGATCGAGCGGGTCAAGCGTTCAGGATGGGTTCTCCGGCGCGTGGCGCGGGGTGGATTACCGCATGGCGGAGCTGCGCCTGACCCGGGTGGAAAGCTACCACCAAGGCGGCAAGCGCAGGACGCGCACGGTGGTGGTCTTCGCCGGTCTGCTGCTTGAGATGGCGGTGCCACGCCGCGTCCCGGTGATCCGGATCGAGCCGCGGGCAAAGTGGAAGACCCACAAGCGCCTGCGCCCCGACGGGCTGCACCCGGTCGACATGGGCACGGGCCCGGGCGCGGGCGAATACCAGGTCTGGTCCACCCAGCCGCAGGACGCGGGCGAGGTGATCAGCGGCCTGTTCCTGGATGCCCTATTGGAGGTCGCCATGGTCCGCGGGCTTGAGCCCAAGGCGCTTTCGGCGCGCTTCGAGGGGCAGCAATTCCAGCTTCTGATCGAGGATCGGCGCAAGTTCCTGGAGGTCGAGGCCTTCGAAGTCGGGCCAGAGGAATTCCGCGCCAGCGTGCGCGCCGCCCTTGCGGACCTGGCGCTGGCGCGGGTCATCGTGGATCGGCTGGTCGAGGGGCCCACGGGCGCGCAGTAGGGCGCGCGCCCGTTGCCGGGGCCGGGCCGATGGGCGGCGGCGCGCATCCGCGTGGTTTGCGTGCAAAAAGTCCTTTGAACATCGCGGGATGCAGCTATCCTTAGGTCATCTCCTGCCTGAAGGACGCGCTGTATGACGGACCCGAGACCGATCCCGACCCGGACGGAGATCTTCACCATTTTCGGCGCGCTGATGCTCGTGATGCTCATGGCATCGCTTGATCAGACCATCGTGGCGACGGCGCTGCCCACCATCGTGGGCGAGCTGGGCGGCATGACCCACCTGAGCTGGATCGTCACGGGCTACATGCTGGCCACGACCATCTCGACCCCGCTTTATGGCAAGCTGGGCGATCTTTACGGGCGCAAGCTGGTGATGCAGGCGGCCATCGGGCTGTTCCTGCTGGGATCGGCGCTCTGCGGGATGGCCCAGACCATGGGAGAGCTGATCGCCTTCCGCGCCATCCAGGGGCTGGGCGGGGGCGGGCTGATGGTGGTCAGTCAGGCGGCCATCGGCGATATCGTCAGCCCGCGCGACCGGGGCAAGTACCAGGGGATCTTCGGCGCGGTCTTCGGCGGCTCCACCCTGATCGGGCCGCTACTGGGCGGCTTCATCGTGGAACATGCCTCCTGGCGGTGGATCTTCTACGTCAACATTCCGCTGGGTTTGCTGGCCTTCGTGGTGATCGGGCTGGTCTTCAAGGCGCCCCCCGCAACAGGCGGCGCAAGGATCGACTGGCGCGGATCGGCGCTGCTGGCGGTGGCGCTGTCCTCTGTCGTGCTGCTGGCCAGCCTGGGCGGGCACGAGGTGCCCTGGGGCAGCCCGCTGGGCATCGCCATGATGCTGGCGGCGGTGCTTTGCACGGCGGGTTTCCTGTGGACGGAGGCCCGCGTGGCAGAGCCGCTTTTGCCGCTGAGCCTGTTCAAGAACCGCAATTTCGCCGTGTCCACTGCGGTCAGCTTCATCGTCGGGATCGCCATGTTCGGGGCGATCACCTACATGCCGACCTATCTGCAGGTGATCCGGGGCGAAAGCCCGTCAGACGCGGGCCTGGCCATGGCGCCGATGATGGGGGGCATGTTGCTAACCTCTATCGTCAGCGGTCAGATCATCAGCGCCACCGGGCGGTACAAGTTCTTTCCCGTGGCGGGCACGGCGATCATGGCCCTCGGCCTGCTCTTGCTGTCCACCATCGGGACGGAGACCGCGGGAGTGCGCGTCTCTGCCTACCTGATGGTGCTTGGCCTGGGGCTGGGCATGGTCATGCAGGTGCTGATCCTGGCGGTGCAGAACGCCGTGGATTACGAGCTTCTGGGCGTGGCGACATCGGGCGCGACGCTGTTCCGCTCCATCGGGTCTTCGGTGGGGGTGGCGATCTTTGGCGCGATCTTCACCTCTGGCCTGCTGGCGCGGCTTGAGGTCACGCTGCCCGATCACCTGGACGTGGTGCAGGCCACCAGCGCAGAGGCCGTGGCGGCGCTGGATCCGCCCGTGAGAGAGGCCTATTTCGCGGCCTTCACCGCTGCGCTGTCGCCGGTCTTCGTCATCGCCGCGCTGGCCGCTCTGCTGGCCTTCGCGCTGTGCTGGATGATGAAGGCGGTGCCGCTGAAGACGCGGGCCGGCGCGGTGGATACGGGCTGGATGAGCCCGCGCGATGCCTCCAACCTGGAAGAGCTGACCATGATCCTGGACCGGATCACCCGGGATGAGAACCGCTGGGAAGCGCTGACGCGCATTGCCGCGGGGCTGAACATGGACATGCCGCCGGACGGCTTGTGGCTGATGGCGCATCTGGACCAGCAGGGCGGCACGCTGTACCCCGCCGCGCTGGAGGTGCAGTTCCAGGCAACGCCGGGCCGCATGGGACCGGGGGTGGCCTGGCTTGTGAACCGTGGCTACGCGGTGCAGGAGGGCGGCCAGTTGCGCCTGACCGCCGCCGGGCAGGAGGCCACCACCGTCATGACAGAGGCCTACCTGGACCGGCTTGAGGATTTCGTGGCGCGCTGGAAGCCCGAGGACCATGCCGAGGTGCGCGAGAGGCTGCTGGAGATGACACGGTCCCTGATGAACGGTCTGCCGCTGCCCCAGCACGACGCGGCCGCCTGAGGGCGGCGGCGCCTCTCAGGCGCGGCGGGTGTAGGCGTAAAGCCAGACCCCGACCAGCACGAGCGAGGCGATGGCGTTCCAGCTTGCCATGGAAAGTCCGCCGAGGGACCAGGCGACCTCATCACAGCGGATGAGGGGCGCGGTCATGATCTGATCGAAAAGTTCGCCGGTGGAGATGCTGCCCGGATCGGAGCTGGTGCAGGTGGTGGGGCCTTCGAAGATCCCGCGCTCCACCCCCGTGTGATAGATCCCGATCCCGGCCGTGATCGCCGCTGCCAGTGCGCCCGGCAATGCCAGCACCCGCTTACCGGTGGCCAGGGCCGCGACCCCGATCAGCACGGCGGCCAGGTGCGGCCAGCGTTGCAGGATGCACAGGTGGCAGGGGTGCAGCCCGCCGATGAACTGGAAGCCGAGCGCCCCCAGCAGAAGCGCGGCGGACCCGCCGGAGGCTATCAGGACAGAGGGTCGGAAATTCATGTCAGAGGTACTTCACCAGGAAAAATCCTCCGATCAGAACCACGCAGAAGAGGGTCAGGACAAGCCCGAGCCGCTTCTCGATGAAGTCACGAATGGGTGAGCCGAACTTCCACAGCAGACCGGCGATGATGAAGAACCGCAGGCCGCGCGCGACGATGGAGGTCACGATGAAGGTGCCCAGCGGCATCGCCGTCCAGCCCGACATGATGGTGATAACCTTGTAGGGGAAGGGCGTCATGCCCGCGATCAGCACCGCCCAGAAACCGGCATCGTTGAAGCGCTGGTTGAAGGCGTCGATGCCGTCGGCCTTGCCGAGATGTTCCAGGATGGGGCGGCCGATGCCTTCGAAGGCGAACATGCCGATGCCGTAGCCGAAGAGCCCGCCCAGCACGGAGGCGACCATGGCGACCAGCGCGATCAGGAAGGCGCGGCTGGGCGCGGCGATGATCATGGGGATCATCAGCAGATCCGGCGGGATCGGGAAGAAGGAGCTTTCGATGAAGGCGACGACAGCAAGGGCCCAGAGCGCATAGGGGCTGTCGGCCATGCGAACGGTCTTGTGGTAAAGGTTTTTGAGCAAAATCTTTGGGTCCTGTTGCGCCCCGCGCGGGGGGCCTTGGCAATGGACCTCAGAAATCATGCGGCGGTGCAGCGGTCAAGCGATTGGGCCGGGTCCTTGCAGCACGAGGGGCGTTTGCCGCCGAGGCGGCGGTTTCACGGGCGCTCGGGCGCGAGCAGGACGGGGCAGGGCGCATATCCGCGATTATCGCCCTTCGGAGCGGCATTTCGCGCACGCATTCCTCTGGACCTTCGCGCGCGGCCTCGTTAAATCGGAGCGGCACAGCGCGCTGCGCCGGGCCCAAGTGGCGGAATGGTAGACGCAGGGGATTCAAAATCCCCCGACTTAACGGTCTTGTCGGTTCGAGTCCGACCTTGGGTACCATCTTCATCTTCAGTTTTTTTCCGAATGATCGCACGCCGTCAGGGCGGGCCCTTCACGCGTTTTCCCGCGGTCTCCGAATCTGCGCTGCCGCCGCGGCGCGCCCCGATTGGCCCAGGCTTGGTCGGACGGGCGCGGGTTTGCATTCGCGGGAGCCGAACATGTTCGCATGTTTGCAGGTGGTGCTTGAAAAAGGACTCACCTATACAAGTCCTAATTGTGTGTTAACCTTTTTTCACCACCCGATTCAGTGATTGCAGAGGTACGCCCATGGCCCATCCATTCCAATTCAGGCATGCAATTCAAGGAGGTAGCCTCCTTCTTCTGATCACGGCGGCGGCCTCGGCAAGCGCACAGGATGCGCCGCGCGACGGATCCGTCCTGCCGCTGCCGCCTGCACCTTTCGAAGGGGTCATCACCGAAACATTCGAGGGATCGACCCAGGATTACCCGCAGCCGGTGACACCGCCCGAAGGGGCGCCCAACGTCCTGGTCGTGCTGATCGACGACCTTGGGTTCGGCCAGCCCGGCACCTTTGGCGGGCCGGTTCCGACCCCGGCCATGGATGCCCTTGCCGAAGAGGGGCTGCGCTTCACCCGGTTCCACACCACCGCCATCTGTTCGCCGACCCGCGCGGCCCTGCTCACCGGGCGCAACCACCACCAGAGCGGCTTTGGCACGATCACCGAACTCTCCACTGGCTATCCGGGCTATGACAGCATCTGGCCGCGCTCCACCGCGACCATCGCGGAGATCCTGAAGGATCACGGCTATTCGACCTCGGCTTTCGGCAAGTGGCACAACACGCCGGATTGGGAGACCTCTCCCATGGGGCCATTCGATCACTGGCCGACCGGGCTGGGCTTTGAGTACTGGTACGGCTTCCAGGGCGGTGAGACCAGCCAATGGGATCCGCAGCTGTTCCGCAACACGATCCCGGTCGAGCCGGAGCTGACCCCGGAAGAGGGGTACAACCTGAACGTCGACCTGGTGGACGATGCGATCGAATGGCTGAACCTGCAGCAGTCCATTGCGCCGGAAAAGCCCTATTTCATGTATTTTGCGCCGGGCGCGGTCCATGCGCCGCTGCATGTCAGCCAGGAATGGATCGACAAGTTCGCCGGAGAGTTCGACCAGGGCTGGGACGCGGTCCGCGAACAGACCCTGGCCCGGCAGAAGGATATCGGCGTTGTGCCTGAGGAGACTGACCTGACGCCGCGACCGGAAGAGATCCGGGCCTGGGATTCGCTGGATGCGGATGCGCAAAAGCTCTTCAGCAAGCACCAGGAGGTTTTTGCCGGCTTCCTGGCGCAGACCGATCATGAAATCGGCCGCCTGATCGAGAAGGTGCGCAGCATGCCCGGCGCCGAAAACACGCTGGTCATCCTGATCGCGGGCGACAACGGACCCAGCGCGGAGGGCAGCATCACCGGCACGCTGAACAACATGATGACCCAGAACGGCGTGCCCGACACGGTCGAAGACCAGCTGCCCGTGATGGACGAGATCGGCGGCCCGCTGCATGAGAACCATTATCCTGTCGGCTGGGCCTGGGCGGGGTCCTCTCCGTTCCAGTGGATGAAGCGCGTGCCGTCGCATTTCGGGGGCACCCGGAACGGCATGGTCATCAGCTGGCCGGCACAGATCAGCGATACCGGCGGCATCCGGACACAGTTCCACCATGCCGTGGATATCGCCCCGACCATCCTGGAGGCCGCCGGCATTCCGGAACCGGAGGTGGTGAATGGGGCCGAGCAGATCCCGATGGCGGGCGTCAGCATGGAATACAGCTTTGACGATGCCGAAGCGCCCGGAACGCGGGACACCCAGTACTTCGAGACCGGCGGGCACCGCGCGCTTTACCATGACGGCTGGGTCGCCGCGTCCTTCCACGGCGCCCCCTGGGAGCTGACCGGCTCGGTCGGTTTCGACAATAACACCTGGGAGCTCTACAACATCGAGGAGGACTTCGCGCAGGCCCATGACCTTGCAGCCGAGAACCCCGAGAAGCTGGCAGAGCTGCAGGCGATGTTCGATGAAGAGGCCGAGAAGTTCCAGGTCTACCCGCTGGACGATCGCTTCTCTGATCGGGCCCTGAACCCGGAGCGCCCCTCGGTCACCCGTGGGCGGGACGTGTTCAACTATGCGCCGGGCACGACCCGGGTTCCCGAAGGCAGTGCCGCGCCGGCCTACCAGCGCTCTCACACCATCACGGCAGAAATCGAGGTGCCGGAAGAGGGCGCAAGCGGCGTGATGATCGCCAACGGCGGCTCATCGGCCGGCTACACGCTGTATCTTGAGGACGGCGTGCCGGTCTATGAGTTCAACTTCTTCGCCAAGGAGGTGTACCGGGTTGCCGGTGAAACCCCGCTGGAGCCGGGCGCGCATAGCGTGACGATGATCTATGAGCAGCTTCCCTTCGAGGCCGGGAAAGAGGTCACGGGCGGCACGGCCAAGCTGCTTGTTGATGGGACCGAGGTCGCCAGCGGCGATATCGAGAAGGTCGTGCCCTCGCGCTACTCGGCAACAGAGACGCTGGACATCGGCATGGACCTGGGCTCGACAGTGACGCCGGCCTACCGCGAAGAGGCGCCCTTTGCCTTCACCGGTAGGATCAAGCAGGTCACGGTGGAACTGCAGTAAGGCGACACGCGGTCATCGCCTGCCGTTGCGCAGGACGACGAACAAGGGCCCTGAGCCCGGAAACCGTGGCAGCTGAGCGCTGTCACGGTTTTTCAGTCTGAAGGGGCGGGCGCCTGGTCCTCGATCCGCCGCATCGCCCAGCTGACGCTGAAGCCGTGCAGGATGGTGGAGAGCAGGATGATGAGCCCGACAAGCGCCCAGAGCTGGGCTTCGTCCACGAACTGCATGTGGGTCATCGCGTAGCAGAGGTAGTAGATCGAGCCGATGCCGCGTACGCCGTAGACGGAAATGACGGCGCGGTCGCGGTGCGGCATCCGGGTGCCGATCAGGCTGATCCAGCCCGACAGGGGCCGGATGACCAGGATCAGCACCAGCGCGATCGCGACATGGGTCCAGGTCAGCTGGGCAAAGACCAGCGGCAGGATGGCGCCAAGGCCGATCAGCAGAACGGCCGTCAGCGCATGTTCGATGGATTCGGTGAAATCATGCAATTGGCGGTGGAACTGGTGGTCTTCCTCCATCCGGCGCAGGGTCATGCCCATGACGGCGACGGCGATGAAGCCGTAGCCTTCGATAAGCTCGGTCGAACCGTAGCAAAGCAGGACACCGGCCAGGGCCACCACGCCGGATCCGGTGTTGGCAAGCGGCGCGCCCTTGGGGACCGCGAAAAGCACCAGCGCCAGCGCGCGGCCACCGGCCCAGCCGGCAAGGGCGCCCACGGCAATGCGGTAAACCACGTCAAGGGCCAGCCACTCCAGCGCCCAGGCGCCGGGGTTCAGCCCCTCTGCCGCCACGATCAGACCCATGTAGACAAAGGGAAAGGCCAGCCCGTCGTTCAGCCCGGCCTCTGTCGTCAGGGTGAAGCGGACAGGGTGTTCCTGCCCCTCCTGCGGGGGGCCGACCTGGACATCGGCGGCCAGCACCGGGTCGGTCGGCGCCACGACCGCGCCCAGCAGGATCGCCCCGGCGGCGGTCAGCCCGCCCAGGTGGAAGCCCAGCAGGGCGACCGAGGCGATGGTCAGCGGCATGGCCACCGCCAGCAGGCGCGCCGTCGGGCCCCATTTGCGCCAGGGCCGCAGGCTGTCGATGCGCATGCCGGTGCCGAAAAGCGCCACGATCACGGCCAGTTCGCTGACGACCTCCCATGCGCCGGTTGCGGTGCGCGGGTCCGGGATCGCCGGCATTCCGGGCACGAGCAGCGCGGCGGCGGCACCGAAGATGATCATCAGCGGGGCTGAGGCCGGTTCATCCCGCGACACGAGGCGGGGCAGCCAGCGCGCCGATATGACGATCACGCCGATCACGGCCAGGGCGATATGGTAGGGGTTGAGGCCGAAGAATGCGTCCGAGGTCATAGTCTGTTCAGGTCCGTCCGGGTTTAGGCGCAGGGCCGGGGCTGTTGTTGGGGGCAGCCGAATGCTGCCTTTGGGCAGATAGCGCGTTGACGGGCGAAATCAGGGCCGGTTCGGCCGGAATGGGGGTCTTGGGCCGCGAAGCTGTGTCGATATCCCCTCGGGACGCGGGCATTTCGGCGGCAGCCAAGCGCGCCCGGCCAGGGGCGCAGCTCACGCGATTGGCAGCGCGCGTGCCTTGCCGGCGTCACGGCGAGGACCATCTTTCCCGCCATGAAACGCCTGATCCTGTTCCCTCTCCTGTTACTGGCCGCCTGCGGTCGCGGCGTGCCCGAAGATGCCCGTATCGTGGTGGCGGGTGATTCCGTCATGGCCTGGAACCGCTCTGCCGGTGGGTCCGTCGCGGACCGGCTTGAGGCCGAGCTGCGCGAGCCGGTCGGGGATGTGTCGCTGCCCCTGGCGCGGGTCATGAGCGGGGCGGGCCCGCTGAACATCCCCAGCCAGCTGAGCGGGGTCACGGCGCCCTGGATCGTACTGAACGGGGGCGCCAATGACCTTGCCGGGCGCTGCGAGTGTTCCGATTGCGGCGATGTGCTGGACCAGCTGATCACCGAAGACGGGACCGGCGGCGCGATCCCGGCGCTTGTGGGCGATTTGCGGCAACGCGGGGCACAGGTGATCTGGGCGGATTACTACACCGCGCCGGCCTATGCGGGCACCAGCTGCGAAGCGCCCTACCAGGTGCTGGAAACCCGGTTGGGCCGGATGGCGGCAGCGGATGCGGGCGTGACGCTGGTGGACATGGACGAACGCTTCCGGCCTGACGACCTGACGCTTTTCGCCTCTGACAAGACTCATCCGTCGCCGAAGGGATCGGCCCGGATCGCAGAGCAGATCGCGCCACTTCTGAAACGATAAGGGCGGGGTCGCGCGGGCGTTCCCGTTTCGCGGGCCGCGCGCCCCTTGCAGATCAGCTTTCCGGGGCGTTCTTGCCGGGTTGCAGACCGATCCCGGACAGGAAGACCTTCAACCCCAGGTTCATCCGCGCGTTGATCGTCGCCTCATCGGGGCGGAAGGTGTCATCCAGCATCGGGTCCAGCACGGGGATCTGGATCATGTCGCGCAGCAGTTCCGCTGCTGCACGGCTGTCGAAATCGGCTGGCAGCTCTTCGCGGCTGACAGAGCGGTCAAGCTCCATGCAGATCAGGGATTCCCAGCGACGCGGACCGATCTCAAGACAGCGGCGCCCGAATTCTGGGGAGTCGGGGCCGGACACCACCGCATGGCGCAGGATCGCAAGCGGCATGTCCCAGTTCGGCTTGCGGCGGCGGGCCAGCAGAAGCCTGAGACGGTCCTCAAGGGGCAGGGCGTGTTGCTCGGGTGCGAGCGGTTGCAGGCACTGGTCTACCAGCCGCTCCATATAGGCCATCAGAAGGCCGTCGCGGTCCTCGAACAGCTCATACAGGGTGCGGCGTGACATGCCGGATTCCCGGGCAATGGCGCTGATGGTCAGCATCTGCACGCCGCCCGATCCGAAACGCTTGTCCAGCACGTCCAGGATGATCCGGCGCCGTTCATCGGCCGAATAGACCACTGGGCGGCCCGGCTTGCCACGGCCTTCGCAGCAGCCGGAGCGCGGTTCGCCCCCGTCTTGATCGCTTCGCTGATTTTCGGTCACTGAGTCACCACACATTTACGCCGCGCCGCAGTATGGGCTTGCACATCCTCTGCGCCTCAAATTATGAGACTGCGCAGTCTTCATATTTTCAGTTGGGGCCTGGCTGCAAGCCGATTGTCCCCGTCGCATAGCAAGGAGCCGAAAATGGCCCAGACATACAAAGGGCATGGTGTCAGCTCCCTGATCGTGTCCGCCACGAGCCTGTTGATCGCCCTGGCGGCGTTTTCCACGCCGGCGCGCGCGCAGGAAGGGATGCCGCCGCCCACGGTGACGGTGGTGACCATGCAGCCGCAAACCCTGACGCTGACCTCGACCCTGCCGGGCCGGGTCCGGGCCTCTGCCCAGAGTGAGGTGCGTCCGCAGGTCAATGGTGTCATCACCAAGCGCCTGTTCAGCGAAGGGACCGCGGTCGAGGCGGGGGACTTGCTGTACCAGATCGACCCGATGACCTACGAGGCCAGCGTGGCACAGGCCAGCGCCAGCCTGTCCCAGGCCAAGGCGCAGCTGGGCGCGGCGCAGCGCGAATATACGCGGATGCAGAAGCTGAGCGAACGCGGCGTTTCAAGTGAGCAGGCGCTGGATGATGCGCTGTCGTCGCGCGACGTGGCCCAGGCCGCCGTGGAAGTGGCGGATGCGCAGCTGCGCTCTGCCCAGATCCAGCTGGAACGGACCGAGATCCGCGCCGAGCTTTCCGGCCAGATCGGCCTGTCCGAGGTCAGCCAGGGTGCCCTGGTCACCGCCAGCCAGACCACGCCGCTGGCCACCATCCGTCTGTTGGACCCGGTCCACGTGGATGTGACGCAATCGGCGGCGGACCTGCTGGCCTGGCGTCGCGGATCGGGTGCCACCGAGCCGCGGGCCGACAGTGCCGAGGTCGAACTGACCTTGGCCGATGGCAGCACCTATGAGCACACCGGTCAGCTGACCGCGGCCGAACCCCATGTCGATGAACAGACCGGGGTGATCCAGCTGCGGATGGAATTCGCCAACCCGGACGAATTCCTGCTGCCCGGCATGTATGTCCAGGTGGAGATGCCGACCAACACGGTAGAGGGTGTCTACCTTGCGCCCCAGGAAGGCGTGTCGCGGGACCGCGACGGCAACCCCACGGCAATGATCGTGAATGCCGAAGGCGTGGTGGAACCCCGCGCGCTGACCGTGCTTCAGGACAAGGGCAACATGTGGGTCGTCTCTGACGGGCTGGCGCCCGGGGACCGCATCATCGTCGAAGGGCTGCAGAAGGTTGCGCCCGGCGCGACCGTGAACGCTGAAGAGCGCGCGGCGCCTGCCGAAACCCAGACCGATCCCTCTGCGGCCCCGGCCGCGGCGCAGGACTGACCCAAGGAGCCTTCGCAGACATGGCCCGTTTCTTCATTGATCGCCCGATCTTCGCCTGGGTGATCTCCATCCTCATCATGGGTGTGGGACTTCTATCCATCCTCACCCTGCCGGTGGCGCAGTATCCCCAGATCGCGCCGCCAACCATCGCCGTGCGTGCGGTCTATCCCGGCGCCTCGGCCCAGACCGTGGCCAATACCGTCACCCAGGTCATCGAACAGCAGATGACCGGGCTGGACGGGTTGCGCTACATGTCGTCCAACTCCTCTGCTGCCGGCGCGGCCTCCATCACGCTGACCTTCGAGACCGGGACAGATCCCGACATCGCCCAGGTGCAGGTGCAGAACAAGCTGAGCCAGGCCACCCCGCTGCTGCCCGAAAGCGTGCAGAGGCAGGGGATCCAGGTGCAGAAATCCTCGGCCGGGTTCCTGATGGTGATCTCGCTCATCTCCTCTGACGGGAGCATGAACGAGACCGACCTGAGCGACTACTTGCAGACAAATATCGTGGACGAGATGAGCCGGGTGACCGGTGTCGGCTCTGTCCAGGTCTTCGGGTCGCCCTACGCGATGCGCATCTGGCTGGATCCGTCGCGGCTGTCCTCCTATGAAATCACGCCGGCGGATGTCGTGGCCGCGGTGCGGGCGCAAAACGCCCAGATCTCTGCCGGGGCCTTCGGCAGCCGTCCCACGGCGGAACGGCAGATGCTGAACGCCACGATCACCGCGCAATCGCTGCTGCAGACGCCCGAGGACTTCCGTCAGATCGTGCTGCGGGCCAATACCAACGGCGGCCTCGTGCTGCTGGACGACGTGGCGGACGTGGAGATCGGGGCGCAAAGCTACGAATTCACCTCGCGCTACAACGGCCAGCCGGCAACCGGTATGGCGATCAGCCTGTCGCCGGGCGCCAACGCGCTGTCGACCTCCGAGGCGGTGCGCCACCGGATGGAGGAATTCGCGGCCTTCTTCCCGGAAGGCGTCGAATACGTGGTGCCCTATGACACCACGCCCTTCGTGGAAATCTCCATCGAATCCGTGATGCACACGCTGATCGAGGCTATCGGGCTGGTCTTCCTGGTGATGTTCCTGTTCCTGCAGAACTTCCGCGCCACGCTGATCCCGACCCTGGCCGTGCCGGTGGTGCTGCTGGGCACCTTCGGGATCATGGCAGCGCTTGGGTTCACCATCAACACGCTGACCATGCTGGCCATGGTGCTGGCCATCGGCCTGCTGGTGGATGACGCCATCGTGGTGGTCGAGAACGTCGAACGCGTGATGGAGGAAGAGGGCCTGTCGCCTGTCGAGGCCACGCGCAAGTCCATGGGCCAGATCACCGGCGCGTTGATCGGCATCGCCATGGTGCTCTCGGCGGTCTTCGTGCCGATGGCCTTCTTCGGTGGCTCCACAGGGGTAATCTACCAGCAGTTCTCCGTCACCATCGTGTCGGCCATGGCGCTGTCCGTGGTGGTCGCGCTGACCCTGACGCCGGCGCTTTGCGCCACGATGCTGAAGAACACCGGCCACGGGACCAAGCGCGGGCCCTTCGGCCTGTTCAACCGTGGCTTCGACGGTCTGACCGGGCGCTATGCCGGGGCGGTGCGCTTCATCGTGCGGCGTCCCGTCCGCCTTGGCGTCATCTACCTGATGCTGGTCGCGGCCATGGTCTCTCTCTTCATGCGCACGCCCACCGGCTTCCTGCCGGAAGAGGATCAGGGCATCATGTTCGTGATGATCCAGACCCCCACGGGTGCCACCATGGAGCGGACAGAGGCCGTTCTGAGCCAGGTCGAGGATTACTTCCTGAACGCGGAAGCCGAGAACGTGGATGCCATCTTTGGCGTCGTCGGTTTCGGCTTTGCCGGGCAGGGGCAGAACATGGCGCTGGCCTTCGTGCGGCTCAAGGACTGGTCCGAGCGGACCGATCCCTCGCAAAGCGTGCAGGCGATCAACGGGCGGGCCTTTGGCGCGATGATGCAGATCCGCGATGCCATGGTCTTCCCCGTGGTGCCGCCTGCGGTGACGGAGCTGGGCAACGTCTCCGGCTTTGACAGCTACCTGACCGCGCGGGGCAGCCAGACCCATGAAGAGCTGATGCAGGCCCGCAACCAGCTGCTGGGCATGGCGGCGCAAAGCCCGCTGATCGGCTCTGCCCGGCCCAACGGGCTTGAGGATGCGGCGCAGTACAACCTGGACATCGACTGGCGCAAGGCCGGGGCGATGGGGGTCACCGCGACCGATGTCAGCAGCCTGCTGTCGACGGCCTGGGCCGGGACCTACGTCAACGATTTCATCGATGGCGGCCGGATCAAGCGCGTCTACGTGCAGGGCAACCGGGATTCCCGTGCCACCCCGACGGATACCGAGCTTTGGCGGGTGCGCAATGCCTCCGGCGGGCTGGTGCCGCTGTCCAACTTTGCGACGGGCAATTGGGAAATGGGCGCGCAGGGGATCTACCGCTACAACGGTGTGCCCGCGATGCAGATCCAGGGCTCTCCGGCGCCGGGCGTCAGTTCGGGCGAGGCGATGGCCGAAATGGAGCGCCTGGTCGACCAGCTTCCGCCCGGCTTCGCGCTGGAGTGGACCGGTCTGTCGCTGGAAGAGCGCGAGTCCGGCAATGCAGCCGGCCTGCTTTACGGGCTGTCCCTGGCGGCGATCTTCCTGTCGCTGGCAGCGCTGTACGAAAGCTGGACGATCCCCTTCGCGGTGATGCTGGCCATGCCGATCGGTGTGCTTGGCGCGCTGATCGGGGCCTGGATGGGCGGCTATGAAAACGGCGTCTTCTTCCAGGTGGGCCTGCTGACGGTCATCGGTCTGACGGGCAAGAACGCGATCCTGATCGTGGAATTCGCCCGCGAGCGGCTTCAGGATGGCGAAGACCTTCTGACTGCCACGATCGAGGCCGCGCGCCTGCGGTTCCGGCCGATCATCATGACCTCCATGGCGTTTTCGCTTGGCGTGCTGCCGCTGGTCCTGTCGACCGGCGCGGGGGCAGGCGGGCGCAATGCCATCGGGGCAGGGGTGCTGGCCGGCACGATCTCTGCCACGGTGCTGGGCGTGCTCTTCGTGCCGCTGTTCTTCGTCGGGGTCATGCGGCTGTTCGGATCCCGTAAGGTCCGGGAAGAGGCCCGCGCGGCGGCCCGCGCAGGCTGACACCCGGCCTGATGTGACGGGAAAGAAGGCCCGGTCCCCGTTGAGGGGCCGGGCCTTTTTCTGTGTGCGTGGGCGGCCGCTTCAGTTAAGGGGCTCTGCCAGGACGCGGCTATAGGCGCTGCGCATGGCAGAGACGAAGGCGGTGACCGGACTGCGCTCTGGCCGGTTGGCCAGCTGGACCACCGCCAGCTCAAGCTCAAGCGGATCGGCCAGGGGCAGCATCCGCATGCCGGAGCCCCGCAGCGCGCTGACCGAAAGCTGATCGACCACGGTGCACAGGCCCGCGCCCCGGGCCAGGCCCACCGCGAAGGGAATACTGAGCGCGGTCAGGCGGCGGCGGGGTTCGATCCCGCGCCGGGTCAGCGCGGCTTCCACCAGCGCGCCAAGCGGTGCGTGGATGTTGTGGTTGACGTAGTCGCAGCCCTGCAACCAGGCGAGGTCAAAGACCTCTTCCTCCGCGCGGGGGTGATCGGGTGGCACCACGGCCACCAGCGGCATCATCCCGATGATCCATTGCCGCAGCTCCGGCCTGTTGCCCCAGGCGCCACCGACGCCCAGATCTACGGATCCTTCCTGCAGGGCCGGCAGCTGGTTGCCCTGCCGCCCGCCATCCAGCACGACCTCAAGGTCGGGGAACTGGCCGTGCAGCCTGCCGATGGCGTCGGGCAGCACGGAATTGGCCAGCGCCGCCGTGGCCATGATGCGCAGCGCCTCCTGCTTGCCGCGCCGGATCGAGTCCACCGAGCGTTCGACCTGTCCCAGCCGCTCGAACAGCCCGCCGCTTTCCGCGTAAAGGCGCTGTGCCTCCCAGGTGGGTTCGAGCCGACCGGAGATGTTGCGGAACAGGGTCAGGCCCAGCTCATCCTCGAAGATCTGCAGGTGGCGGCTGATGGTGGGCTGGGACAGGCGCATGGCGCGGGCTGCGGCACTGACGCTGTCGTTTTCGAAAACCGTCCGGAAAACCTGGAGCCGGTGCAGGTTGATGCCGTTCATCTGTCCATCCCCAAGGCTTTTCAGCGCTCATTTTTTCATCATGCCGTCGCAGGCGCCGCGGCCGCCCGGTCAGCGGATCGCGCCGGGCCGCGCTTGCACAGGCTGTCGCAACGGCAATTTCACGTTACAAACCAGCGCAACCTATACGTGGAATGTATGGGTTGGACAATATTTATCGTGTTGCCTATGAGGTTCGGGTTCAGTTGTCTCCGCTGAAAGGAGATATTGATGCCGATCTTACCGTTCCTCTTCCTCTTCGCGACGCTGCTTTCGGGCTCGGCTATCGCCTATTTCGTCGGCGGTGCCACCATCGTCGGGTTCTTCACCCAGGACCAGGCGCGCTTCCTTGCGGCCCTGCCGCAGCGCGCCATGAGCCAGCTGGATGTCTTTGCCTTCCTGGCCATGCCGCTGTTCATCCTGACCGGCGAGCTGATGAACCGGGGCGGTGTGACCCAGGCGCTGATCCGCTTTTCGCTGTCCATGCTGGGCCGCTTCAAGGGCGGCATGGCGCATGTGAACATCCTGACCTCTGTCTTCTTCGCCGGTATCTCCGGATCGGCCACCGCCGATGCCGCCGCGCTTGGCAACACGCTGGTCCCTGAGATGGAGCGGCAGGGCTATTCGCGCGATTACGCGACGGCGATCACCGCAGCCTCGTCGATCATCGGGCCGATCATCCCGCCCTCGATCATCCTGATCTTCTACGGGGCGCTGCTGAACACCTCCGTCGTGGCGCTGTTCGCCGCCGGCGTGGTGCCGGGGCTGATGCTGGCCGCCGTGCTGATGGTGGTCAACGCGATCATGGCGCATCGCCACGGCCATCCCGGTGGCAAGGGATCCGAGATTCCGGCCTTCTGGCCCTCTCTCTTTCAGGCGCTGCCGGCGCTGTCGCTGCCGGTGATCATCCTCTCGGGCATCCTTTTCGGCTTCATGACCCCGGCGGAAGCGGCGGGCGTGGCCTCCATCGCGGCGCTGGCCGTGGGGATGTTCTATGGCAAGCTGACCCGGCGCGACGTCTGCGAGGCGCTGAACCGCACCGTGCTGCTGTCTGGCGCCGTCTTCATCATCCTCGTGGCTGTCGCGACCTTCGGCTACCTCACATCGGTCGAGCAGCTGCCGCGCAAGCTGGCCGAGCTGATCGGAGACATCGGGCTGAGCGCCACCGGCTACATGATCGTGCTGAACATCATCTTCCTGGTCGCCGGCATGATCATGGACGTGAAGGCCGCCGTGGCCCTGCTGGGCCCGCTGCTGATCCCGCCCGCGATCGCCCTGGGTGTCGACCCGGTACACATGGGCATCCTGGTCGGCTTCAACCTGACCGTCGGCCTGCTGACCCCGCCGCTTGGGGGCGTGCTGCTGATCCTGTCGACCGTGGTCGACATTGGCTACTGGCGCCTGGTGCGCGCGACGCTGCCCTTCCTGATTGTCGAGCTGATCCTGCTGGGCGTGCTGATCTACGTCCCCGCGATCTCCCTGACCTTGCCGAGGTACCTCGGCCTCATGAACTGACCTACCAACAGGAGAAAACCAATGAAAAAGACCCTTCTTGCCGCCTCCGTCAGCCTTGCTGCGCTGACCGGCACCGCCGCCATGGCCATGGATGACGTGGTCATCGCCTTCGCCGGGACCGAGGATCTGCAGAACGACGCGGAATATGTCTTCATCAATGCCTTCGCCGAAAGCATGGCCGAGCATGGTGTCGGCGTCACTGTCCATCCGTCCAACACAATGGGCAAGGAAAGCGACCGCTTCGACCAGACCAGCCAGGGCCTGATCGCGGTCAACATCGGCAACGGCGGTTCGCTGATGAAGGCCTCCAAGTGGGCCTCCACGCTGTTCCTGCCGTTCCTGACCTCGGATGAGGCCTCCTTTGACGTCATGGTCGAAGAGAGCGATGCGCTGGACCGGATCAACGAAGAGGCCTCCCGCCTCGGGATCAAGGTGGCCGGTTTCGCCATGCGCGGCGGCTCCCTTGGCCTGTTCAACACCGAAAAGCCGGTAACGAAGATGGCGGATCTGGACGACATGCGTCTGCGCGCCCAGAATGGCGACCAGGTGACCTACATGTCCGCATGGGGCGCCAAGCCCACGGTCGTCAGCTGGGCCGAGACCCCGAACGCGCTGCAGACCGGCGTTGCGGTGGGGCACTTCAATCCGCCTTCGACCGTCGTGGCCGCCGGCCAGGTCGAGCTGCTGGACTACTTCACGCCGCTGAAGGCGGGCCCGGTGCCCAAGGTGATCATGCTGTCTGACGACTGGTACAGCTTCCTGACCGAGGAAGAGCAGGCTTGGGTCGATGAGGCGATTGCCGAGGGCATCGCCGTGAACCGCGAATGGGCGTTGGAACAGGAGCCCTACTTCGAGCAGGTCATCCAGGACGGCGGCATCGAGATCACGCCGCTGGAAGAAGGCGAGCGCGACAAGTTCGTCGATGCCTCGCGCTCGGTCTGGAACCAGATCGTGCCGCAGGAAGACGTCGATTACATCTCCCAATTCATCGACTGATCCCGCGCCATCGCGGGGGCAGGGGCTGGTCCTGCCCCCGTTTCCCATCTTTCCCGCGGAGCCTGACATGACTTTCATTGCAACCTTCCTCGACCGGCTCAGCGCCGGTGTCGATCGCGTGCTGCGTCTGATCGCCCTTGTCGGCCTGGTGCTGATGGTCGCGTTCATCGCGTTGCAGGTTGTCGCGCGCTACGGCTTTGCCGCGCCGCCCGCCTGGACGGAAGAGGCCGCGCGCTACGCGATGGTCTGGGTCGGCCTGCTGGGCGCGTCGATCTCTTTCCGGGCCGGGTTCGATCCGCGCCTGGTCCGGCTGCCCGCGACGCTGCCGCGCCCGGTCCTGGCCGTGGGCGCGCTGCTGCGCGGCGCGGCGGTGGTCGCCTTCCTGGGGCCGATCCTGTTCTACTGCTTCTACGGGCCCGGCCTGAACCCGGCCCGATCCTTCCTGGCACGCAACCTCTACACCACGGCCGAGACCTTCGACATGCCGACGATCTTCGTCGCCGTGACCGTGCCGATCTTCATCATCGCCATCTTCCTGCACGGCCTGGCGCACTGCGCGCGCGGGCTGGCAGGGCCAGTGGCAAAGACTACCGAAAGCAATTCCCATGCCCCCGATCACGCCTGAAACGCTGCGCGCCGATACCGATTTCATCGCCCGCCTGACGGAGCTACGCCAGGACATCCACCGCCATCCCGAAACCGCCTTTGAGGAACACCGGACCTCTGACATCGTGGCCAGCCGGCTGACCGAGCTGGGGATCGAGATCCATCGCGGGCTGGGCGGCACCGGCGTTGTCGGCACCCTGAAGGGCAAGCGCCCGGGCCAGCGGGTCATCGCGCTGCGCGCCGATATGGATGCTTTGTTCATCGAGGAGCAGACCGGGCTGCCCTATGCTTCTGAAGTGCCGGGCAAGATGCATGCCTGCGGCCATGACGGCCACACCACCATGCTTCTGGGCGCGGCAGAGAAGCTTGCCGCCGATCCCGATTTCGCCGGCACCGTCCACTTCATCTTCCAGCCGGCAGAAGAGGGCCTGGGTGGCGCTCGCGTGATGATAGAGGACGGTCTGTTCGACATGTTCCCATGTGACGCGGTCTACGGGGTGCACAACGGCCCGAAAGAGCCGCTTGGCAGCGTCAAGACGCGCGCCGGCGCCTTTATGTCCGCGGGCGACACCTGGGAAGTGATCTTCGAGGGGACGGGCGGTCACGGCGCCATGCCGCATACCGCCACGGATCCCACCGTTGCCGCCGGTCAGTTCATCGCCAGCCTGTCGCAGATCATCTCTCGAAAGGTGCCGTCGACGGATTCCGCGGTGATTTCCGTGGGGCATATCGATGCGGGTGATTACAACAGCCCCAACATCATCCCGTCGCGCGTGGTGGTGCGCGGCACGGCGCGCTCCTACCGGCCAGAGATCCGCGACCTGCTGGAAACGGCCATCGGCACATTCGCCGAGAGCTGTGCCGCCCCGCAGGATGTCACCGCCCGGTTGATCTATACCCGGCGCTACCCGCCGCTGATCAACACGGCCGAGGAAGTGCAGCGGGCTGTTGCGGCGGCCTCTGCTACCGTGGGCGCGGGGGATGTGAACCCCGAGGCCCCGCTGGCCGGCGGGTCCGAGGATTTCTCCTTCATGCTGGAAAAGGTGCCGGGCGCCTACGTGATGATCGGCAATGGCGACGGGCCGGAGGCCGCCTTCGTGCATACGCCGAAGTACGATTTCAACGACGCGCTGACGCCGATCGGCGTGGCCTACTGGGTCAACCTGGTGCAGGCCGAACTGAGCGCCTGATTCCGGATCTTGGAAGGGGGGGCACTTGCGGTTACCGCAGGTGCCCCTTTTTCTTTGCAGCCCCTGATCCGGGGGCCAGATCCCGGCCCTTAATTTTTTTCGGTCTCCTGCATCCAAAGCCGCGCCCCCGCGAGTCAGGGAGGTATCGAGGCTGCGGACACCCCGCAGCCCGCCACCAAACTGGAGAACGACCATGCTGAAGATGACTGCCACCGCGACCCTCGCCCTGCTGGCCCTCAGCGCAACCGGCGCACAGGCCGATCACCACGGCGCGCTCAAGGCCATCGGCCTGAGTGGCGACAAGATGTTGCACATGATCGATGCCGGCACCGCGACGGTCGGGGAGTCCATGGAGGTCACCGGCGTCAACCGTCTGCTGGGCATCGACCTGCGCCCCTCCAACGGGCAGCTGATTGGCGTGACGGAGGCCTTCGAGATCGTGGAGATCGACCCCAAGACCGGCGCGGCCACGGTGATCTCTACCATGGACAAGGAGCTGCCGATCTCGGAGGGCACGCCGGTGATCGTTGATTTCAACCCGATGGCGGACAAGCTGCGCTTCATGTCCGGCACGACCAATCACCGCGTGGATATCGAAAGCGGTGCCGTGACGGTTGACGGGTCGCTGGCCTTCGAAGAGCAGGACATGCACGCCGGCGAGGCCCCCGCCGTTGCCGCTGCCGCCTATATCAACAGCTACGGCAAGCCCGAGAGCACCGCGATGTTCGACATCGACAGCACTATCGTGGCGCTGATCCAGCAGACCTCTCCCAATGACGGGACGCTGGCGGCCATCGGCAAGCTGGGCATCGAGGGGGCGGACACCTATGCCTTCGACATTTCCACGGATGCAGAGGGCACCAACACCGCCTGGCTGGTTGCCGAAGGCCAGCTGCACAATGTGTCGCTGGAGACGGGCGAGGTCACTGAAAGCTGGGATATCCAGGACGGCGGTGACGCCGTGATGCGCGACATCACCTTCATGACCGCAGGCATGTGAACCTGAACCTGACATCGGCTGACGCGGGGTGTTCCCCGCGTCGGTCGGCCCCGGCTTGTGGTCGTTTGACAGTTGCAGCGGCGCAGATTAGCCATTCCGAAATGGCTGATTTTACCGGGGCCAGTACTGGGGGAGTATCCACGATCGTGACGGACCATGCCGCCCTGATCAGCGCCTGCGCCGCAGGCGAGAAACAGGCCCTGAAGACCCTGATGAAGGCAGAAGGCGGGCGGATGCTGGGGGTTGCCCGGCGGATGCTGCGCAGAAGCGACCTGGCCGAGGATGCGGTGCAGGATGCGCTTGTCCTTGTCTGGCGGCGCGCGCATCAGTTCGACGCGTCCCGGGGCAGTGCGAAGGGCTGGCTTTACACGATCCTGCGCAACCGATGCCTGACCATGCTGCGCCAGGAAGACCGGGAAGTCGCAACCGAGGCCGACCAGATTGAGGCGACATCGCAGGAGGCCGTGCTGACAGCTGCCTTCGACGGGTTGGAAACCACGACCGGTTTGCGCCAATGCCTTGAACGGCTTGACGGGGCTACGCGGCAGGCGATCCTGTCCTCTTACGTGTTGGGCCATAGCCATGGCGAGATTGCCGGGCGGCTCGATGCGCCGCTGGGCACGATCAAGGCGCGCGTGCGGCGCGGGCTTCTCAAGCTCAGGGAGTGTCTGTCTTGACGGACCGTTCGCTTGATACGCTGATCGACGAAGTCGTGCTGGGCCTCGCCTCTGACGCGGATATCGCGCGTGTGGAGGCCCTGGCGGACAGCGATCCCGAGGTCGCCAAGCGCCTGGAGCAGGCGCGCCAGACCTTTGCGCCGCTTGATGATACCGCAGAGGTTCTGCCCCTGCCGGAGGGGTTCTGGGAGCGTATCGATGCGCGGCTTGAGGCAAGTGAGGCAGGGGGGACCGTGATCCCGCTTGCTGAAGCGCGCGCGCGACGCATCCCCTGGCGCTCCACCGCCCTGGGGGCGATCGCGGCCACGCTGCTGATGGCGGTCGTTCTTGGCACCACGCTGATGTCCGAACGCGATCCGCTGGTCGTGGCGGTCCTGCTGGATGCGGGCGGAGAGCCCGTGGCGCTGATCGAAAGCGGGGTCGACAATACAACCCGCGTGACCCTGCTGGAGCGCCCCGATGTGCCTGCGGACCAGGTCATGCAGGTCTGGACCAAGCCGGATGAGGATGGGCCGCCGGTGTCGCTGGGTCTGCTGACCGGGGGCAGGTCGCGGACGCTGACGATAGAAGGCCTGCCGGCACCGAACAGCCGCCAGCTGTACGAGATTACGGCGGAACCGGCAGGTGGGTCGCCCACGAACCTGCCCACGGGGCCGATCCTGGGCGTCGGTCTGGCGAAGGAGCCGGTGATCTGAGGATCACACAGGTATCCCTCTTGAGCGGGTGGCGAAACGAAAAGGGCGCGACGGGCGGCTTTCGCTTGCCCCGTCGCGCCCTCTTTTCCATTGATATCGGTGTCGGTTCAGCTGGCCTGGGCGGCCAGCTGGGACAGGATGCTGGTGTAATTCTCAACGCCCTGCGCGCCGGTCACCAGGTGCTTGCGATCAAAGACAATCGCGGGCACGCCGGAAATACCCTGTTGTTGCCAGAAGTGTTCCTCGCTTCGGACCTCATTGGCAAAGCGCTGGTCCTTGAGCACGGCAAGGGCTTCATCGCGGTCCAGGCCGACCTCGGCCGCGATATCAGCCAGGACGGCATCGTCGGAGAGGTTGCGTTGGTCCGTGAAATGGGCGGCAAAGAGCGCCTGTTTCAGGTCATGCTTGCGCCCCTGCTGGTCGGCCCAGTGCAGCAGCTGATGGGCGTTGAAGGTGTTGTGCATGTGCGACGAGTCGCTCCAGCGGAACGCGAAGCCCAGCTCATTGCCCAGGGCAGAGATATGCTGGCGCGCCTGTTCGGATTGCTCCGGCGTGCTGCCGTATTTCTCTGCCAGGTGCTCGCGCGTGTTCTGCCCTTCGGGGGGCATTTCGGGGTTCAGCTCGAAGGGATGCCAGTGGATTTCATGCTCGGTCCCGGTGGCCTCAAGGGCCTGGGACAGCTGGCGGTAGCCGATGAGGCACCAGGGGCACATCACGTCGGAGACGATATCGATACGTAGGGGCGTGGTCATGGTCTTTTCTTCCGATCCGGGCAGGGGGCTGCGCCAGGCAAGGGCGGCAATCGAAGGGTTCTGGCGGTGGGGCGGTGCGCGTCGCCACCGGTTGAAAGGCTAGATAGGTTTCCTGTCCGCCGATTGCCATAGGGCAGGGGATGGCGCGAGGGACATAGGTATGGGGCGTGACAGCCGGGGCCGTGTTGTCCCTTGCTGATCGAGCCTGCGATCGTGGTGACATCACGTTCCCGTGGAAAGCCGCGATTGCTGGGATCTGTTGCCATCTGTCCTTTCCTTTCAGGTCCGAGTGCTGGCATCCTGTGCCCCAAGCGGTCCTGCAAGCCAGGCCCAAAAATTGGCCCGTGACCCTTTGGCAGACAGGGCGGCTGGATCGCGGCCACGTCCGCCTGCGTGCCTGTTACAAGTTCAACGTGGAAAGCCCGGGCCCCGGGCGTTTCCGTCTATATGTTTTGAGGAATACCCCCATGCCCAGAGCTCCAGCCGATCCAGCAGAAGAGGTGCAAAGGCGCAGCCGGGACGGCAAGCAGATGACGCTTGCGGGCTCTGCCTATCTCTTTACCTTCGGCACACTTCTGTTGATCGGCATCGCTTCGGCGGTGGTGGTCTCTGCGCGGTCTGTCGGGTTGGTGGATTCCACCCTGGATGCAGCCGTGCGCAGCCGGACCCAGGCCGCGAGCGAGCTCTTCGGGCGGATGCTGCAGGAAGAATGGCACGACGTGACCTACCTCGCAGAGCGGATCGGCGCGGCCAGCCCGGAGCAGGTGGAAGAACTGCTGAGGGGAATGCGTGGCGACGGCAGCCAGGTTTCCTGGGTCGGTTACGCGGATGTGCAGGGGCAGGTGCGCGCGGCGACAGACGACATTCTTGTGGGCGACAGCGTTGCGCAGCGTCCCTGGTTCCGTAATGGCCTGAAGGGTAGTTTCGCCGGCGACCTGCATGAGGCGGACCAGCTGGCCGACCTGCGGCAACCCGAAGCGGAAGAGCCGCTGCGTTTCGTCGATCTTGCCAGTCCGGTCACCGATGCCGCGGGCGAGGTAAAGGGCGTTGTCGGCACCTATATCGATAGCGCCTGGGTGGAAAAGGAACTGCGTGAGACGGGGCGCATGCTGCGGCTTGATCTTTACCTGATCAATCCGAACGGCCGGGTCGTGATGGGGCCGGAAGGCAGCAACCCGGGCCGCGAAGAGCTGGAAATCCTGGGGGCCGCGCGGACCGGGGCCAGCGCCTCGGGGAGGGAAACCTGGCCCGATGGGCATGATTACTTTGCCGCTCTGGTGCCCTCTGTCAGCTACGGCGATCTGCCCAGCTTCGGCTGGCGCATGGCGGGCCGCATTCGGGCCGATATCTACCGCCCCGGCATGCAACACCTGCAGGGCACGGTGATCAGCGCCCTGGTCGTGGCGGCGATCCTGCTGGCGGCGACCACGATGGTCTACGTCCGCGCGGTCCTGCGCCCGATCTCCCGCATGGCCGAGACGGCCCAGAAGATCTCGGAAGGGGTGGATGTCTATCCGCCTGAATCCCATTCAACGGAAGAGGCCGGGGTCTTCTCTGTCGCGCTGGTGAAGTTGCAGGCCATGATCATGCCGGGCCAGAGGTGGCGCTGAACCAGCCTTGATCGCAGGGCCGGTGTCGTACCGGTCCTGCCAGGGTGTCAGCGCTCCACCCGGGGGGAAATCCTGCGCAACAGGTCCTTGACCAGTGCCGTGGCACGCACAGACCCCACGCCCGGTTCATCCCCTTCGGCATAGAAGCGCACGAAGAGCGCCTCTCTCTGGGCGTCGGTGGGCACCAGTTGCAGGCGCGCGCCATCCGCCGTTGGGCGGATGACATAGGCCTGGATCGGGCCGGGGATATCGGCGATCACCAGCTGCCCCTCCAGCTGGGCGGGGAAATTGACGCCCCGCAGGCGCACCGTGTCCATGGTCAGCGAGGTGATCCAGGGAAAGAACTCTGCCTCGTCGGTCAGGAAGGCCACGCGCTCGGGCTGGTCGGCCACGTGGGTTTCATGGCGCGGCAGTTCGATACAGGCCAGCGCGGTCACGGCCAGCACGACCAGGTTGTAGATCGACCAGAACAGGATGACCCATTTGCCGTCGCCCGCGTCGTAAAAGGCGAAACTGTCAGAGAAGATCCCCAGCAAAAGCCCGACAAGCGTCAGGGTGAAGGCCACCAGGAAGGGCGCCATCAGCCGCCATTGCACCACGACCGCCGACCTGTCGCCGCCCTTGGCCGTGACAGAGAACGGATGGCCATGGGGTTTGAAGAGCCCGGTGAACGCCGCACGAGAGATTGGCACGGCGCCGATAAGCTGGCTGACGTCATTCAGGATGGGCACCACCATGCCCCGGCTGAGCAGGTTCAGGACCACCAGGATCCACAGGTAGTAGCTGCCGAAGTACCGTACCACGTCGGGCAGGCGCGCATCCACGACCGTGATGTTGAAATACCAGTAGAGCAGGGGAAAGAGCACCGCCGCGATGCGGAACGGAAAGGTCGTAGTCCAGTAGAAGATGGAATCCATCACCGACCAGCGGTCGCGCAGGCGCAGGTTGTTGCGCGCCAGCGGACCCAGCGATGAGCGCGCGATCTGCATCAGTCCCAGGCACCAGCGCGCGCGCTGCGTGACATATTCCTTCAGGCCTTCGGGCGCCAGGCCTTCGGTCAGCGGTTCGGCCAGGTAGACCGTGCGCCAGCCGCCGTTCTGAAGCGCCAGCGTCAGCATGAAATCCTCGGTCACGCTTTCGGTGTTGAAGCCCCCGATGTCGCGCAGGGCGCTCCAGCGGCAGACCGAAGAGGTGCCGCAGCAAAAGGCGATCCCCCAGCCATCGCGCGAGGGCTGCATGTGATCGAAGAAGAAGCGCTGCTCATCGGGGTAGGAGGAGGACAGCCCGAAATTGTGCTGGATCGGATCGGGGTTGAAGAAGTGCTGGGGCGTCTGGACCAGCCCGACCTGCGGGTCGTGAAACAGCGCCAGCGTGCGTGAGAGGAAGCCGCGGTGCGGCACGAAATCCGCATCCAGCACGGCCACGAAATCCGGCGGCACCGGGTCCTCGGCCAGACGGTCGAGCGCGTGGTTGATGTTGCCGGCCTTCTGCCCTTCGTTGGTCGGGCGGCGCATGTAGCGCACGTTCTGCTGTTCGCAGAAATCGCGCAGCCAGTCGCGGCGGCTGTCATCGCAGATGACGACCTCCTTGTTCGGGTGGCCCAGGGACTTTGCGCCGACGATGGTGCGTTCCAGCACGTCGCGGTCTTCGTTGTAGGTGGCAATCAGGATGGCGACCCTTGGCGCGGCCTCTCCCCACCAGTCGGCGTGCTCATCCGCTTCGTCGGACCGCATGGTGAGCCGGGACATGATCACGAAGGCCGAAAGAGAGCCGATCAGCGCGGCCATTTCCAGCCCGTAAAGCGTCCAGCTGGCGACGCAATCGATGGTCAGCCCCATGGGCGCCAGGGTTTCGGTGCCGCGCCACCACGCGTAGCGCAGTGCCAGCACGAAGGCGATCGCGAACAGCACCGCGCGGTGGCGGTTGTTGCGGCTGTCGATGACCATGGGCAGCAGGATGGCCACCCCGGCAATCAGCAGCAGCTGCACCGTGCTGGAGCCCAGTTCGCCCAGGCGGGGAAAGGGCAGCATGTCAGCTGAACCAGCCGCGCAGCCAGTCGAGAGGCCGGCGGTCGAAGAAGGCGCGCCCGGTGCGCCCGATGGCGCAGCCCAGTTCAGGATCCGCGGTCAGGCCCGGTACCAGCAGGGTCACGTCGAAGCGTTCAAGGTGCTTCATCGAAGGAGCCACGGCCAGGTTTTCATAGATCGTAGCCGCGCCGATGCCTGCCATCCGGGCGATGGTGGCGGAATAGACCTCTCCGCTGCCTTCAAGGCGAAAATCGGCGGGCTGGCCGATGCGCAGCCCGTTGTAGATCCGTTCGGTGACGGAAAGCGTGACAATCGTGGCATCGCAATCGATCAGCCGCAGGATCGGATCGCCGCGCTGGATATTGACGCCATCGGCCTCCAGAACCTCCCAGAAAAGACCGTTGACGGGGGAGGCGATCTCCCCGCCGGTCAGGCCGTTCACCCGCAGTCGTTCGCGATTGAGACGGCCGGCAATGGCGGTTTCGCGGCTCCGGGCCTCTTCCAGCTGGGACTGCAGCCCGTCGATCACGCTGTCGAGCTCTGTCGCGCGTTGTTCGGCATTTGGGCTGTCGTTGTACCCATCGCCCAGGAAGACACCCTGCTGGGCCGCGGCCAGGGCGATTTCAAGCACCTCGACGCGTTCGCGGGCGTAATCCAGCACAAGGGCGTCGAGGCGCGGCTCACCGGGCAGGCGGTTTGAAAGCCTGTCCAGGCCGTCGATCAGGCGTTGGTCCAGGTCGTCGGGAAAATCGCCGCCCTCAAGGATCGCGAGCCGGATGCGGGCGTGATCCAGCCGGGTGCGGATCTCTTCCAGCCGCTGGTCCCGGAAGATCCGGCTGCGCTCCAGCAGGGCGTCCCGCATGTCGATGGTCGCCTGCAGATCCGTCTGGAGCCGGATGGTTTCAGCGGTAGCGAAACGGGCCTCCATCCGCAGGTCATTCAGGCGGATCGTATCCACCAGAACGTCGGTGACAGAGGCCAGGGCCTCGCCCTTTTCCACGCGGGTGCCGTAGACGCGGGGCGGCAGGCGCAGGTCGCCGGCGGTGTCGGCACGCACGGTCACGACCGGCGCGTTGAGCACCGCATCGGCACTGGCGCCGGCCATCTGTTCCCCGACGATAAGCCAGAGGGCCGCAAGGATGACGATGGCACTGAGGAGCAGGCGGAGAGGTTTCATGCAAGGACTTTCGATGCGCAGCTGAGCAGGCTTTCTGCCTGTGCCGTCCAGCAACCATGACGGTTTTTCTGTCCAAACGAAAGGTCAGTTTACCGCAAGGGCAGGGTCACGCCCGCTTTGGGGTCAGTCTGCGCTCTCGCGGGCGGCGACGGTTGCAAGTAGTTGAAGCGTCGCTGGATAATAGCCCTGCGCCCTGATGTCTGCGCCGCTGACCGTGACGGGCTGGCCCAAGGTGAGCGCACGCACAGCGTGAAAGCCGGGAAGGTTGCTTTGCGCCAATGGGTGCCCTTCGGGATCCGTGCTGATGGCAAGATGGCCGGGCAGGGTGGCGGCGTCCAGCCGGGATCGGGCGGCGGCCACGGCGGGGTGACGGGACCGGTTCGACCAGCACAGGTAAAGCGGGATCCGGATCGCATCGTAGGAGAACCGATCGGCAAGGCCCTTCGGCGGATGGAGCCCGTCCTTGCGAACGAGGACCCAGTCGCGCAGGGCTAGCGGCGCGCGGATCAACGTTTCGCCATGATCGGCCGTGCGGATCAGGCGTGGATCGTCGAAGGCCGCGCCCAGTTCGCGCAGCGCGCGGGAGTGGTAGTAAGACGGGTTGACCAGCACCGCGCCTGGCTGATCGGGGTCACCCATCTGCAGGTCGGCGGGTTTGAGCAGCAGCTCCTCCGGCGCGCGGGGATCGGGAGCCAGGCAAATCGCCGCGATGGCCCGGGTGATTTCAAGGGCCACGCGCTCATGTCCTGCCCAGCCGGAGAAAAGATGCGCCCGCATCAGCGCCCAGGCCCGCAACAGGTCGCCATCCGTAGCATTGCGCCAGTCCGTGACGGCCCCATCGCGCCAGCTCCAGGCCATGAGCGCATCCTGGCGGGTGGCGAGGTGACTGCGCGTCCAGCTTTCGATTTGCTCGAAACTGTCCCGGTCGCCATGGGCCTGGGCCAGAAGCAAGCCGTAGGCCTGGCCTTCGGAATGGGACATGCCGCCCTGGCCCGTATCGATCACCCGGCCGTCACCGGCCAGGAACCTGTCGCGCCAGGCCGACCAGGCAGGGCTGTCCGTCCGGGCCCGCGCCGGCAGCCCGGTCAGCCCCAGGGCTGCCAACTGGGCTATCAGGCTGCGGCGACGCATGGGGGCAGGGTCCGCGGTAGAACGCTGGTTCGGTGGGGTTTGATGAGGAGGGGCAAGGAAGGTGTCGTCATTGCCGTGCAGGATAAGGCACCGTGAGCCGCCTGTCGCGTCTCATGACGGCTGTCTTATGTGCTTGGCGCGCACTTCAGCGGAAGATCGCAAGGGGATAGCCTCGCCGCTCGGTAGTCTGAAAAGGATCGTCCGGGCTGCAAACCGATCTCAGGCCAATGCCCAAGTTCAGGCGCGTGCCGGTCCTGTCAGGCCCGTGCAGACGCGCCTCAGTTCGGAAGGCGACCGGTGCCGGTCCTTTCGGGGGGCGCGGCGCTCTGCATCTCATGCGCGCCGGCATTGCAGGGATCGGCGGGCAGGAGCAGGCAGATCTCTGCACCCGGCCCCTCGCGGCGATTGCTCCAGATCCGCCCCGCGTGGCGCTCCGCGATCTTGCGGCAGGTGGCAAGCCCCAGGCCGGAGCCGGGGATATCACCGACATTCCCGAGACGCTGGAAGGGGTCGAACATCTTTTCATGGAAATGATCCGGCACGCCGATCCCATTGTCGGCCACGCTGATCAGCAGGCTGGCGGGCGGCTGGGCGCGCACGGAAATGGACAGTTCCGGCCGGCGATCCCGGCAAAACTTGATTCCATTGGCGATGAGGTTCTGCAGCAACTGGGAGATCTGCGGCGCGCTGCAGATCAGGCGCACTTCCGGCCCCTCCGGAAGATCGATATGAACCCGGGCCCCGCTTTCTGAGATTGCAAGACGCAGCGCGGTCAGGGCTCGGTCGATGACCTCACGCACGGGGACCTCCTGCATCTGCTGGTCGCGGTCGAACCGGATATGATCGGCCAGGCTGTCCACCAGCTCTGCCATCTGGCGGGTGGATTTGCGCAGGAACGCAAGGTCTTCCAGTACGGTATCGGTTTCACCCTTGCGGATGCTCTCTGCCAGCAAATCGGAAAGCGAGGAGATCGCGTTGATCGGCGCCTTGAAGTCATGCACCAGGATGTTGGAAAACATCAGCAACTCCTGGCGTTGCTGGTCCAGCATCCAGCGCATATGCGCGGTCTCCACGCCGACCTTCATCATGCGTTCCACGGCGTTCTGGTTCATGTCCCGCTTTGAGATGTAGTCCACCGCGCCGCGCTTGATCGCGGTCTTGGCCAGGAATTCATCCCCCTGGCCGGTCATCAGGATCACCGCGGCCTGCGGCCATTTCCCGGTCAGGCTTTCAAGGATCGACAGGCCTTCGGCGCCGGGCAGACGCTGATCGAGCAGCACCAGGTCTATCGGTCCGCCCTGAAAGGCCAGCGCCTCTGGCGCGTCCCCGACTTCATGGATGGCTGCGGCCATGCCGGACCTGACGATCATCCGCCGCAGCATCTTGCGATCGGCGGTGTCGTCATCAACCATAAGAATATTGAGCTTCTTCACACCGTGGCTCCGCTTGGCTGCTGGGGACGGTCGGCGATCACCGGGATCTCAACGATTCGCCAGTAATGGTCCAGCGTGCCGACCAGCGCCATGAAGTCGGTCCCCGCCTTGCTTTTCAGGATGTAGCCGGCGACGTTGTGGGCATAGGCCTCGGCTTTGTCGCGGTCATCGTTCGAGGTGGTGGTGATGAAGACGATGGAGTTGTGCAGATCCGGATCGGCCCGCAGTTCCGCCAGGAACTCCAGCCCGCCCATGCGGGGCATGTTCAGATCCAGAAGCAGGATGTAGCTGTTGGGGGGCTGGCCTTGCTGGCCGCGCAGCAGGGCCAGCGCTTCCAGCCCGTCGGTCACGCGCAGGATGGGATTGGCAATGCGCGCCTTGTCGAAGGCCCGGCGGATCGCCTTGGCATCGCCATCGTCATCCTCGACTAGGATGATGTTCAACAGCGCGCCGGAGCGGGGGGCGGGATCCTCGGGGCCGGCGGGCTTCGTGACTGTATCGGGCATCAGGCAGCTTTCTCCTTGCGGTTGCCTGGCTGCTTCGGCCAGGTGATGCGGAACGTGGTGCCGCGGCTTCCGTCCGAGAGCAGCTCGATACGGCCCTGCGCGGTCTGGACATGCTTGAGCACCATCGCCAGTCCCATGCCGCTGCCATCCACCTGGTCCCGGGGGCGCAGCGTTTGGAACATCTCGAAGACCTTGTCGTGGTAGTCGGGCGGGATGCCGGGCCCGTCATCGGCGACGGTGAAAACTAGGGCCTCGTCGGTTTCTTCGACGGAAACCTGGATCAGGCCGGTGTCACGGTCATGGTGCTTTGCGGAATTGCTGATCAGGTTCAGCAGCACTGTCTGCAGAGGCATCCGGGGGATGTGCAAGGCCAGGAACTGCGGCGTGAAGTGCAGCTCCATCCCGTCGCGCAGATCCACCAGGGCGGTCAGGTTGGTGGCCAGGGATTCGCCAGTGATCGCGGCGCCTTCCACCTGGGTGCGGCCGATGCGGGAGTATTCCAGGAGGTCATCCAGCAGCCTTTCCATCCGCAGAACCCGGCTGCGCAGCAGCTCCATGCTTTCGCGTGTATCCTCTGTCAGGTGGGGCTCCAGATCCTCTTCCAGCCAGCGCGAGGCATTGTCGATGACCCGCAGCGGGGCCTTGAGGTCATGAGAGGCGACGTAGGCAAAGGTATCCAGCTCTGCGTTGGAGGTGGCCAAGGCCTCTATCAGGCTGGCCTGCTGTTCCTCGGCCTCCTTGCGGGCAGAGATGTCGCGGATCACGCCGATGAAGTGCGTCTTGCCGCTGAAGCGCTCCTGGCTGACGGCAATTTCCAGCGGGACCTCGGTGCCATCCTGCCTGCGGCCAAAGATCTCGCGGTTGGCGGTCATGATCCGCGGTCCTTTGCCAAGGTCCGCGGCGGTCAGGTAGGCCATGTGATGGGGGGCGACATCCGCAGGCATGATGGTTTCGATGGGCAGGCCATTCAGGTTTTCGCCCTCAAAGCCGAACAGGGTCAGGAACGCGGGATTGGCATCTTCGATCTTGCCGGTGTCATCGATCATCACGATGGCATCGGCCGCGCCTGAGAAAATGGCCCGTGACCGACTGCTTTCGCGGATCAGGACGTTGCTCATGCGGCGGAAGGCGCTTGCCAGCTCTCCGACCTCGTCGCGGGTGACGGGCACATCGCTCAGCTCCACTTCAGTGCCTTCTTCGGCATCGCGCATGGCCATCGCCAGGGTGCGGATCGGGCGGGTCATCCGGTAGCCCAGCGCAAGCGCAAGCAGGGACAGCGCGACCGTGAGCGTCAGCAGATAGGCCGAATACGTCCGCAGCGCCGCGCGAGAGGCGGCAAAGAGCGCGTCCCGGGCGATGGCGGTGCCGATGTAAAGGCCGAAGGGATGCTCCGCACCCGGGGTGACGATGGGCAGCGCGCGAATCGCCTCTTTCGGCGTCAGCACGATATCCGCCAGCGCGGGGCCATCGATCACCAGGTCGGCATTGGGCGGCGCGACCCAGTCCGGATCTTGGTGGAACATCAGCCGAGACGGCGTCCCGCCGTCTTCGTGCGACCAGGTCAGGTAATCCAGGTTGTCGGTCATCACGGTGACCCTGTGCGCCTGGCTCAGTTCCGGCGTCGCACTGGCCAGCAGCTTTTCGAAATCCGCATTGATCACCAGCGCCCCGAACAGGGCGCCGGTGGAATCGGTGACAGGCAGCACATAGCGGATGGTCGCTGGCCCCACGTCCTTTCCATGTTCACGATTATACGTAACGTCCGAGAAATAGGGCCGTGGCGTTTCTTGCTGGAGCGCGGCCAGGTAGGGTTCTTGCCCCTTCTGCTGAAGCGCGCCGGCGGGCACCTGACGCAGGCCGTCAGGGCCATTGTCCACGCGCACGAGCTCCCGCCAGGTGTCGAAGGCAGAGATCAGGCGCATCTGGGTGTAATGGGGTTGGGCCTGCATCCGGGCGGCAAAGATCCGTGCCATGCGATCAGGCCAGGCGCCGTAGCTGTCGGGCAGGGCGCGCTTCCGGGGGGGCAGGTCGCGCGCCTCTGCGATCTGGATCATGCTGGAAACCGGCGGCATCTGGGCGAAGGCCGCGGCCTCTGACCGGATGACGTCCAGGGTCGCGGCGATGTCCTGGGCGTAGAGCTTGGCAGAGGCGTCCAGCAGGCTTCTCGCATGCAGGCGTTCAAGCGCCCTGAGCTGCCCCAGGGCAAGGATCCCGGTGCACACCGATGCCGCAAAGGCCACTGCCATGGCCATCAGGGCGATCTTGCCGCGCAGGGTCTTGAACATCCGCATCTCCCGTTGCCGCCAATCGGTCCGGCGCCGCAGAGCGCGCGGACCAGGTGGGCGCAGAGCAGTCCGCGAAAGGGTGGAAGCCCCATGGCGGCGCGCCCGGACCCTTTGCGAACCCCGGCTTACCTAACGATGCAATTCTTAGGAGAAGGTGAAGGAATTCGGCTCAACCGCGTCGGATTTGAACCTTTTGCGCCTGCCGTGGCGCGCTAGTCCTCGCGTTCGGTGGTGAAGGCCAGTGGGTAACCTTCGGCGCGCCCTGCATCATTGGCATTGCGCACCTTGGTTTCGGCCACTTCGCGCGTGTAGACCGCGACCACGCAGGCGCCGCGCTGATGGGCCGTCAGCATGACGCCATAGGCTTCGGACTCGGTCATCCGAAAGATGCCGGACAGCACCTTCACGACGAAAACCCGTGGGGTGAAGTCATCGTTCAGCAAGATGACCTTGTAGAGCTTCGGCCGCTGCGTGCCGGGCCGGGTGCTGGTCTTTGGCAGGATGGTCACGTCATGCATGGCAGGATCCCTGAAGCGGAAAGTCCGTGGCATTCGATGCCCTTAGCTTCCCAGATTTTACCCCGAAAGTCCAGTTTCACGACCCGTCCGGCGCGCGCCCTGCGGAAGATCCTGCGCCTTAGCCCGCGCTTGACCGCTTCTCGCGCGGGGTCTCCGGCAGGCCCTCGCTCAGCCCGTCCAGGATCGCGCATTCCGGCCCGGCATCACCGTGGCATTGCCCCACAAGCCCGGTCAGATGCGCCTTCATGGCAAGCAGTTCGTCAAGCCGGGCATCGATGCGCGACAGCGCGCGCTGCGCGAGGCTTTGCACATCCGCACTGGCGCGGGCCGGGTCATGCTTCAATTGCAGCAGGGTGGCGCAATCGGCGATGGAAAAACCAAGCGCACGGGCCCGGGCGATAAAGCTCAGCGCCTCCAGGTCGCGGGGGGTGAAGCTGCGGTAGCCATTGGTGTCGCGGGCGGGATGGATCAGGCCGATATCCTCGTATTAACGGATGGTCTTGGCGGTCAGGCCACTGGCCTGCGCGACGTCACGGATCTGCATCGCGGTCTCCTTTCGCACGAAATGCTCATCTTTGAGCTAGGGGAAGATGCCTTGACCTTCCAGTAGCTGGAAGCCCTATCTGTTGCCGCGAGACGATTCTGACAAGAAGGACCAGTGATGACCGTGGAGACAAAAGTGACCAAGTTTCGCGACCCGGTCTGCGGTATGGAGGTCGCCCCGGACGCCGGAAAGCCGGAGCTGACGCTGGACGGCAAGACCTATCACTTCTGTGCCGAGGGCTGCAAAACCAAGTTCGCCGCCGATCCGGAGGCCTATCGCCTGGCAAAGGACCCGGTCTGCGGCATGGAGGTCGAGCGCGCCGATGCGCCCCATTACCTCAAGCATGAGGTGGGGCGCTTCTACTTCTGCTCCGTGGGCTGCAAGACGAAGTTCGAAGACGACCCGGAACGCTATCTGGGCGATCTGCCAGAGCCGGAGCCCGCGCCGGAGGGCGCGCTTTACACCTGCCCAATGGACCCGGAGATCGTGCAGGACCATCCCGGCGATTGCCCGATCTGCGGCATGGCCCTTGAACCGATGATGCCCACGGCCGATGCCGGCCCTAACCCGGAACTGGTCGATTTCACCCGCCGGATGAAGCTCGTCGGCCCGTTGGCCGGGGCGGTCTTCCTGCTGGAAATGGGCAATCATGTCGGCATTCCGGTTGAGGACTGGCTGGGCCACACGCTGTTCCGCTGGTTGCAATTTGCCCTTGCCACGCCGGTCCTGTGGCTCTGCCGGACCTTCTTCCGCCGCGGCTGGTCCTCCATCGTCAATCGGTCTCCGAACATGTGGACCCTGATCGCGATCGGGACCGGGGCGGCCTACCTGTTTTCCATCGTGTCACTGCTGGCGCCCGGCCTCTTCCCGCCGGCCATGAGCGATGGGCACGGCATGCCGCCGATCTATTTCGAGGCCTCCGCTGTGATCCTTGCGCTGATACTGGCCGGGCAGCTGATGGAACTGACCGCGCGGGAAAAGACCGGCGATGCGATCCGCGCGCTGATGGACCTTGCCCCGAAGACGGCGCGGCGGATCAACGGCTCCCAGGAAGAGGACGTACCGCTGGACGAAGTAAAAGCAGGCGACCTGCTGCGCGTCCGTCCCGGAGAGGCCGTGCCGGTGGATGGCGCGGTGACAGAGGGGCGCTCGACCCTGGATGAAAGCATGATCACCGGCGAAGCCGTGCCGGTGGAGAAGGTGCAGGGGGATACGGTCACGGGCGGCACGCTCAACAAGAGCGGCACTTTCGTGATGGAAGCCCGGGCCGTGGGGTCAGAGACGACCCTGTCGCGGATCATCGGCATGGTGTCCTCTGCCCAAAGGTCGCGGGCTCCGATCCAGGCGCTGGCCGATCGGGTCGCGGGCTACTTCGTGCCCACGGTGGTCGGCGTCGCGATCCTGGCTTTCCTGGCCTGGGTGATTTTCGGGCCGGCGCCGGCGCTGTCCTATGCCTTCGTTGCCGCCGTCTCGGTGCTGATCATTGCCTGCCCCTGCGCGCTTGGGTTGGCCACGCCGATGTCCGTCATGGTGGCAACTGGGCGCGGGGCCCATGCGGGGGTGCTGATCCGCGATGCAGAGGCGCTGGAGCGGTTCGCCAAGGTGGATGTGCTGGTGGTCGACAAGACCGGTACCCTGACCGAGGGCAAGCCCGTGCTGACCGATGTCCTGCCAGAGGAGGGCGTGAGCGAAAGCGATCTGCTGGGCTGGGCGGCGGCGCTTGAACGCGGCTCCGAACACCCGCTGGCAGAGGCCGTGCTAGCCGGCGCCAGGGAGCGCGAAACACGCCGGAAAGAGGCGGCGGATTTCGACGCACGGACCGGCAAGGGCGTGCTGGGCCAAATCGATGGTGCGCGGGTCGCGCTTGGCAACCTGGCCCTGATGCAGGAGCTTGGCGTCGCGGCAGAGGACGCGCGGCTGACCCCGCTTCAGGCCGAGGGCAAGACGGCCATGTTCCTGTCCCGCGACGGGAAACTGGCGGGGATCATCGCCGTCGCCGACCCGGTGAAGGACACCACGCCGGATGCCATTGCCGGACTGCGCGACGCCGGGTTGCGGATCATCATGGCCACTGGCGATGCGGAGGCTACCGCGAAAGCCGTCGGTCGTGAGCTGGGGATCAAGGAGGTCCACGCAAGCGTCAGTCCTGAGGACAAGCAGGCCCTCGTCGCCGATCTCCACGCACAGGGCCTGTCCGTGGCCATGGCCGGGGACGGGGTCAACGATGCCCCGGCACTGGCCGCCGCAGATGTGGGCATCGCCATGGGCACCGGCGCCGATGTTGCGGTGGAAAGCGCTGGCATCACCCTGGTGAAGGGCGACCTGGGGGGCATCCTGCGGGCGCGCCGTCTTGCCGGGGCGACCATGAAGAACATCCGGCAGAACCTGTTCTTCGCCTTCATCTACAACAGCGCGGGCGTGCCGCTGGCCGCAGGGATCCTTTACCCGGTCTTCGGCGTGCTACTGTCCCCGATGGTTGCAGCCCTGGCCATGAGCCTGTCTTCGGTATCGGTGATCAGCAATGCCTTGAGGTTGAGACGGGTGAAACTGGACCGCTGAGTCTGGAAATAAGCGCGCGGTCCCGAAGCGGGGCCGTGCGCACCTTACATTAATGCGAGTTTAGCGCTAACTTCGATAATGAAAAAAATGGTTAATATATAGTTTAGGGAAATATTAATCTCCCGGGGGTTGATGCAAAAGCCGTTCAAGGGGTTTCCTGATAAGTCAACTTCAGATTGATTTGTAATTTCTTGGTTAATTGGTTTGGAAATAAGGTTAATTGGACTGGTTTTGCACGCCCTAGCGGCGAACTGTGCAGGAATACACAATCGATCGGCGACTTGGTCACTTCAACCCGCAGTCCCTCAGGTCTAAAATGCCCCTTGAAGAGTCCCCTCCGGCCCGGTCTGGGCCAGGGCTCTTTGCGCCACGGCCCAGAAGGGCGATCGGTCATGGATCGGTGACGCTGGCAACCCTGAAAGCTGCCAAACCAGACGGGCCGGTGTGTCCGGATTTCTGTCCTGTCGCTTCGGCCTCATGGGCAGGGCGACTATCGCCTGGTGGCCGGGGTATTGGAAAGGATGCGCCATGTTGGATGGTGTTCATTATGAGAGAGAACTCGGCAGCGTTGCCGAACAACATGTCGTCCCCGACCATGGGCATGACGCACTACAGTGGCGCCAGGGCTCGGCCGGATCGAACCACACCGCCTTCCGTGACGCCCACAAGACCGCGCCCTGTTTCACACCGGGCACCCTGATCGCCACACCCCTTGGCGAAGTCCCGGTCGAGGATTTGCGCCCGGGGGACCGCGTGATTACCCGCGACAGCGGCTTGCAGAAGATCCTGTGGACCGGCCGGCGCGACCTTGCTGCACAGGATCTTCAGCTCCAGCCGCAGCTTTGCCCGGTGCGTATCGCGGCCGGGGCCTTGGGGCATGGTCTGCCGGAACGCGACCTGCTGATTAGCCCCAATCATCGCATTCTGATCCGAAGCCCGGGCGTGGCCGAAGGCCTTCACGAGGAAGAGGTGCTTGTCGCCGCGCAGAACTACCTGTTCCGCGACGGCTTCACGCGCGAAGCGCCATCGGAGGTTGGTTATATCCACCTGCTTTTCGAACGCCATGAGATCCTGCTGTCGAACGGCGCCTGGACCGAAAGCTTCCGTCCCGGTCCCGTGACCCTTGGCGGGATGGAGCGGGCGCAGCGTGACGAGATCCTGCAACTCTTTCCCGAACTGGAGCCGCCTAGGGCAGAGGGGCAGGCCAGCACAGGGCCGCAAGGCCAGTCCCTCACGGCGTCGTCCCCGGGGCAAAGCTATCCCGCCGCGCGGCGGATCCTCGAGCAGCACGAGGTGCAGATGCATAGTTGACGTCACGTCGCCGTCGACCCGGAGCGGCTTCCATTGCAGAAAACGGCAATTGACCAGATAAAGCAAGAAATTGAATATCAGCGGGCCTTGCCACGAGGGAATTTTCGCAGGGCAAACCGATGGGAGGCAGGTGATCGCCGAAGGGAATCACCGAGGGGAGACGGCAAGACCCGACGAAAGCACCGGGTCGTAACCTTTGGATAAGATTTTCGACGCATTCACGGGCCTGCGGGCCATTGTATACCGGTTGTGTTGTGGGAATTGTTACTCCTATTGCGACAGTAATGCGCATCTTTCGGTTGAAAAGGCCGGATCAAGATGAAAAGTGCGACCAGTTGGTCGTGGGTGTACGTCCGGAATTGTTTTCGGTCGATTGATGAAATAGACGGGTCCTGAAGGGCAGTTTTAGCCAGGCTGTGCGAAAAATGCGCAGCGTTAGCCTTCAGCCCGACCAAGACCGTGTCGTGGGTCTCCTTGCCATGCATCGGGGCCCCTGACGGAACGTGTAATGGAAATCGACGTTGGGGCGTGTAAGACGTGGCGGCTGACGAAACAATTAATGGGACGAACCGCAGCGATTACCTGAAGGGTGGATCCGGGGACGACCGTCTCGAAGGGTACGGCGGCAGCGACATGCTGTTCGGTCGTGACGGCAATGATCGCCTTTACGGCGGTAATGAGCACGATTCGCTTTATGGCGGGGCTGGCAACGATACGCTCGAAGGTGGCAACGGCCGGGATATGCTTGCGGGCGGATCCGGCGACGATTCCCTTGTTGGCGGCAACGACCAGGATCGCCTCTATGGCGGCACCGGGCATGACACCCTGCTTGGCAATGACGGCGATGACGATCTTTACGGCTATTCCGGCGATGACCTGATCGACGCAGGCCGCGGCAACGACCTTGTCTATGGCGGCGAGGGGCAGGATACGGTTCAGGGCGGCGAAGGCGTGGATACCATTCACGGCTATTCCGGCGATGATTCCATCGATGGCGGCAGCGCCCGCGACTTCCTTTTCGGTTATTCCGGCAATGACACGATCGACGGCGGCGACGGCGAAGACCTGATCTATGGCGATTCCGGCGATGACGATCTGACCGGCGGCCAAGGTCAGGATACGATCTACGGTGGCAGCGGCAACGACGTCATCCGGGATGGTGAGGGGAACAACAAGGGCACCGACCTCTTCTATGGCGGCTCCGGGCATGACACGCTCTATTCCTCGGGCAACCAGGACAGCCTTTATGGCGGCACGGGCAGTGACACCTTCGTCATCCGGGCAGAGGACGGCCATAACTTCAACAACGTCACGGTTGACGGTGGCTGGCATCTTCACGGTGACCAGAATTCACTCGATCTCAGCCAGATTTATTCGGAATATCCCAACGTTCAGCTGATCTACGAACAGGGCAGCCCTGAGACGACCTGGGGCCGTATCCTGGTCAAGTCCAACGGGCGTGAGCTGGGGCGGATCAACTACGCCAATATCGACCGGGTGATCATCTGCTTCACCCCGGGCACGCTGATCGCCACCGTGCGCGGTGAGGTGCCCGTGGAGGAACTGCGCCCCGATGACCGCGTGATCACGCGTGACAACGGCATGCAGGACCTGCGCTGGATCGGCAGCCGCCGCCTGTCGCAGAATGAACTGATGCTGGCTCCGCAGCTGCGGCCGGTCCGCATTCGGGCAGGGGCCTTCGGGCGCGGCCTGCCCAGCCGGGACCTGGTGGTCAGCCCCAGCCACCGGATGCTGATCCGCTCTGACCGCGCCTCGCTTCTTTATGAAGAAAGCGAAGTGCTGATCGCCGCCAAGCACCTTGTCGGCGTGCCGGGCGTAGAGCGGGTGGATGACACCTCCGTCACCTACATGCACCTGCTGTTCGACCAGCATGAGGTGATCCTGGCCAATGGCGTCTGGACGGAAAGCTTCCAGCCGGGCGACTACTCTATGAAGGGTCTGGGCGACGACCAGCGGAACGAGATCTTCTATCTCTTCCCGGAGCTCAAGAGCGCCGGTGCCCTGGATACCTATGGTGCCGCCCGCCGCAGCCTCAAGAAGCACGAAGTGAAGGTGCTTCGCGCCAGCGGTGATTTCCTGAACTACTGATCGGATCCGGCATTGCCCGGATCCATGGCGCTGCCGCGCCACTCCGCCCAGGCCTCCGGCGTGTCCAGATCCGTGAGCGCATGGCGGCCGGGCAGGGCGACCAGGGTCAGCCTGACCGTGTTACCCTTCAGGATCTCGCGCGCGCCGGTATCGCCCTGCAAAGCCCTCAGCTCCGCGAAAAGATCATCGGGGAAGAGAACCGGGTGCCCCGGCAGGCCTGCACTTGCTCCGCGCAGAATGGGGCGGGGGCCAGGGGCCGTAGCAAAGGCCTCCGCCATGCGGGTCAGATCGGCGGTGGTGATATCGGGCATATCGGCGGGCAGGATCATGACCCCGGTGACACCCTTTGGAAGCGCGGCAACTCCGGACCGGATAGACGCGCCCATGCCCTCAGCCGCCTCTGGCACCGGAACCTGCGTTACATCGAGGCCCCGCAAGCTATCCGCACGGGGCGAGTCCTCTGGCAGGGTGACCAGGACGGGTCCACAGCCAGCGCTTACGGCACGCGCGGCCTGACGGCGTAGCAGGGGCAGGCCATCGATTTCTTCCAGAAGCTTGTCGCGATCGCCCATCCTCCGCGAGGCGCCGGCGGCCAGCAACAGGATCGCGATCAATTGCCGGCGCCTTCCAGCTGCGCCTTCAGATCCGCCAGAACGAACAGCCGGATGGCAGAGGCCAGTCCCGTCTCCAGCTCGCGCTCCGCATCAATCTGGGCCGCCAAGGCGTTGATGGCAATGTCGCGGTCCTTCGCGATGCGGCGAAACTCGGCCCAGAAGGGATCCTCAAGCGACACGCTGGTCCGGTGGCCCTTTAAAGTGAGGGAGCGCTTGATCGGCCGGGTCGTCATGCTTCCGGCTTGCCGTCTTGCTTATGCCCGTCCAGCAGCCGCGCAGCCTTGTCCAACCGGGCTTTCTCAAGTGATTTCTCGGCCTTGGTGCGGCCGAACTTGACCGCATTGGCATCGGCTTCGCTGCGCTTGTCGCTGCGCGCCTTGGCCTTGCGGGCCTGGTTCAGGTTGACGATCTTGCTCATGCGCCGATCCTGCCAAAGCGTCTGCCCAAGAGCAAGCAAGCGCTTGGGGTTCCGGGATCACTCTGGGCGGGAAGCAGCCGGACCGCCGTGCCTGGCACGGGGTCCGGCCCGTAACGCTAGACCCTGCCTATAGGGGGGCACCTGCGAGGGCCAACGCTACCTGCTGTCACGAGGGTCGTCTTCGGACCAGCAGTTTTCAGCATGTGTCGCTTGCCTGTGCGGGTCAAAACATGTCCTGTCACGCGCCGGTGACGATGGCTTGGCATTGCCCCCGTCCGGCCCAAGATGCAAATGAGACGCAAATTCATAATACATTGAAAATGTTGACAGATTTCTGCGTTTGGCCTAAGCGGGGCCTCCGCGCGCCAGGACGGCCCGTGTCCGAACCGAAAGTCTGCCCATGACCCCTGTCGCCATTGGTCTTCTTGCCCTGACCCTATCGCTCGATTCCTTCGTCGTGGCCCTGAGCCGTGGCGCGGCGCATCGGGACATGCCGGAAAAGGGCCAGATCGGGGTGGCTCTGCGGATGGGTGCGGTCTTCGGCCTGGTAGAGGCGCTGACGCCGCTGATTGGCTGGGCCATGGGCATGGCGGCGGCCCAATACGTCCAGATGGTCGATCACTGGATTGCCTTCGGATTGCTGAGCGGGGTGGGCCTGCGCATGGTGCTCGCTGCGCGGCATCAGCCGCAGTCGCCCCTGCGCAGCGCGACATTCGCGGGCCTGTTGATTGCCGCGCTCGGCACCTCGGTGGATGCCATGGCGGTCGGCGTCTCGCTTGCTTTCGTGCCGGTCAATATCTTCGTCGTGGCCGCTGCCGTGGGCTGCTTCACGGCGGTGCTGAGTGGAGTCGGCATCCTCTGCGGGCGCTACCTTGGTCAGCGGATCGGCCCGATGGCCGAAGCCGCGGGGGGCGTCATCCTGATCTGCCTTGGCACGGTGATCCTGGTCTCTCACCTCACCGCCTGAGCGCGGGACTATGGGAAACCTTAGGTAAGGAATACCAGCCTTACGCCAGGGAAGCGCCCTTCCTAAGCTCACCGTATCCAGCAGGAGGATGCGGTATGGCACTGGCACTGACCCACGACGACTGGAATGCGATTTTCCCCCATGCGCCGGACGCGGTGATCGACGCTTTCGCGGCCAATCCCGGCCCGCTCGAAGCGGCCGGTATCCTTGAGACGCGCACAAGGCTCGCCTATGCGCTGGCCAATGTGGAACACGAATGCGGCGGCTTCACGATCGGCGATCTGACAGAGAACATCAATTATTCCCATGAACGCATGGCAGAGGTCTGGCCCAACCGCTTTTCCAATGCCGCCGCCGTGGCGGCGCGCTTCGGGTCCGGGCCCGGCTGGCAGAAGCGCGCCTTTGATGAGATCTACGGCAACCGGATGGGCAATCGCCCCGGCACCTCTGACGGCTCCCGCTATATCGGGCGGGGCGGCCCCCAGGTCACCGGGCGCGATGGCTACCGGGAGGTCGGCGCGCGCGCCCAGCTGCCGCTTGAAGAACAGCCAGAGCTTGCAACGCGCCCTGAACACCAGCCCGCGATCCTTGCGGCGTTCTGGAGCTGGAAGGGCCTGAACGCCGCGGCCGATGCCGGCAATTTCGAACGCTGCGTGAAGACATGGAACGGCGGCACCAACGGGATGGCGGACCGGATCCGCAAGCTGAAGGGCAATGAGCCGATCTTGGACCGCCTTGGCGCGACGACACGGCTCTTTTCCTTCCTCGACCGGATCTTCTGATGTGAAAAGGCCCCGCGAAGGGGGCCTTTTCCATGTCTTCATCGATGAAGGGGCAGGTCAGCCCTTTGGGCCGATCATCTGTTCCGGGCGGACCACGGCGTCAAAGGTTGCCTCGTCCACGAAGCCCAGGTTGATTGCCTCTTCCTTGAGGGTCGTGCCGTTCTTGTGCGCGGTCTTGGCGACCTTGGTGGCGTTGTCATAGCCGATGGTCGGGGCCAGGGCCGTGACCAGCATCAGGCTTTCATGCAGCAGCTTCTCGATCCGCGGCTCATTGGCCTGGATGCCGACGACCATGTTGTCGGTGAAGGCAGACGCGCTGTCGCCCAGCAGCTGCATGGATTGCAGCACGTTGTAGGACATCATCGGGTTGTAAACGTTCAGCTCGAAATGGCCCTGGGAGCCGGCAAAGCCGATTGCCGCATCGTTGCCCATGACATGGGCGCAGACCATGGTCAGCGCCTCGGCCTGGGTCGGGTTGACCTTACCCGGCATGATGGAGGAGCCCGGCTCGTTCTCCGGCAGGATCAGTTCGCCCAGGCCGCAGCGCGGGCCGGAGCCCAGCAGGCGGATGTCGTTGGCGATCTTGAACAGGCTTGCGGCCACGGTCTTCAGTGCGCCGGAGAACATGACCATCGCGTCATGGGCAGCCAGCGCCTCGAACTTGTTCGGCGCGGTTACGAAGGGCAGGCCGGTGATCTCTGCCATGTTGGCCGCGACGGCTTCGCCCCAGCCCTTCTTGGTGTTCAGTCCGGTGCCCACGGCGGTGCCGCCCTGCGCCAGCTCGTAGATGTCGCCCAGGCTGGCCTTGACGCGTTCGATGCCCTTGCGGACCTGATGCGCGTAGCCGCCGAATTCCTGGCCCAGGGTCAGGGGGGTGGCATCCTGCGTATGGGTCCGGCCGATCTTGATGATGTCCTTGAATTCCTCTGCCTTGGCTTCCAGGGCCTCGGCCAGTTTCTCAAGGCCCGGGATCAGCACGTCGCGGGCGGACATGGCGATGCCCACGTGCATGGCGGTCGGGAAGGTGTCGTTGGAGGACTGGCCCATGTTGCAGTGATCGTTCGGGTGCACCGGC
>NZ_JAATOW010000001.1 GCF_011806405.1 Pseudooceanicola sp. HF7
GGTGATCCCGCAGAAGATGTACGCCGGCATGGACAGTTTCGTGCTGCTTTGCATCCCGGGATTCATCCTTGCGGGGAACCTGATGAATGCGGGGGGCATCACCGCGCGGATCGTGCGGCTGGCGCAGGCGCTGGTGGGCTGGATGCGCGGCGGGCTTGGCCTGACGAACGTCGCGGCTTCCATGCTGTTCGGGGGTATTTCCGGCACCGCTGCGGCCGATGCGGCCTCGATCGGGGGGATGATGATCCCCGGCATGAAGAAGGCGGGCTACCCCGCGGACTTCTCCGCTGCGATCACCGCGGCCTCGTCGACCGTCGGCCCGATCATTCCGCCCTCAGTCCCGATGATCATCGTCGGCACCCTGTCGGGCATCTCCGTCGGCAAGATGTTCATCGCCGGCGCCTTGCCCGGCATCCTGATGGGGGTCGCCATGATGATCACGGCCTGGATCATCGCCCGCAAAAAGAACTTCCCCAGGCAGGACTGGCAGGGCTTCGGTGAGCTGGGCCGCGCCTTCCTGGGCGCCTTCTGGGCCGTCGCCATGACCACCTTCATCGTCGGCGGCCTTCTGATCGGCTTCGCCACTCCGACCGAGACTGCCGTCGTCGCCTCCGTCTATGCCTTCGTCGTGGGGGCCTTCGTCTACAAGGGGCTGAAGCTGCGGGACGTGCCGCGCATCGTCGTCGACAGCGCCATTTCCGCCGCCGCGATCCTTGCGCTGGTGGGCTTGGCGAATGTGTTCGGCTGGATCCTCGTGTCAGAGCGCATCCCCCAGACCATCGCCGATGGCGTCCTTTCGATCACCGACAACAAGTTCCTCGTGATCCTGCTGATCAACCTGGTGCTGCTCTTCGTCGGCATGTTCATGGAGACGATCGCCGCGCTCATTATCCTCTTCGCACCGCTGCTGGCGCTTGCGGTGGGCGTGGGCGTGGATCCGCTGCACTTTGCCGTCTTCGCCGTGCTGAACCTGATGATCGGCCTCACCACGCCGCCGGTGGGTGTCTGCCTGTTCATCTGCGCCGACATCGGTCGCGTCTCTCTCTGGCAGGTGACCCGGGCCATCGGCCCCTTCATCCTGACCAACTTCATCGTCCTGATGCTGGTGTCCTACGTGCCGTTCTTCAGCACCTGGCTGCCCTCGCTGCTCAACTGACAGGAGCCCCCATGTCCATTCGTATCGCCCGCCTGCATGGTCAACAGGACCTTCGCGTCGAAACCCTGCCTGATCCCGAACCCGCCGCCGGCGAGGTTGTCGTGGCGATCGGGGCAGGGGGCATCTGTGGGTCGGACATCCATTACTACACCCATGGCGGGATCGGAGAGATGATCCGCGTCCAGGAGCCGATCATCATCGGGCACGAGGCCGCCGGCACGATCACCGCGATCGGTGAGGGCGTGCAGGGGCTTTCCGTCGGGCAACGCGTTGCGCTGAACCCCTCGCATCCCTGCGGGACCTGTACCTTCTGTGAAAGAGGCCAGCACCAGCACTGCCTCAACATGCGCTTCAAAGGCTCTGCCATGTTCATGCCGCATGAGCAGGGCTTCTTCCGGGATCGCGTCGCCATCGGGGCCGCGCAATGCCATCCCATCGCCGACGGCGTCCCCATGGCCGAAGCCGCCCTGTCAGAGCCGCTGGCCGTTTGCCGCCGCGCAGTCACCCGCGCGCTCGATGTCGCGGGCACGCTTGAGGGCAAGCGCGTGCTTGTCACCGGGGCCGGCCCGATCGGGGCGCTCTGCGTTGCACTGGCAAAGCACTTCGGGGCGTCCGAGATCGTGGTGACCGACCTGCAGGACGCCACGTTGAAAGTCGCGGCAGAGGTCGGCGCCACGCGCACGATCAACGTGGCGACCCACGGCAGTGACCTGAAGGATTACGAGGCAGAGAAAGGCCAGTTCGACATCGCCTTCGAATGCTCCGCCGCAGAACCTGCCTTGCGCTCGGCGATCCTGTGCACCCGGCCCTTGGGCACCATCGTCCAAGTCGGGGTGATGGGGGATACCCCGGTGCCCTTCAACCTGCTGGTCTCTAAGGAGATCAACCTGATCGGCAGCCACCGTTTCGACAAGGAATTCGGCCAGGCGGTGGAGCTGATCAACACCCAGGCCATGGTTCTTGGCCCCATCGTCACCCACAGCCTGCCCATTGCCGAGGCCGTGTCCGCGATGAACCTGGCCACCGATCGCGCCAAGGCCGTGAAGGTGCAGATCACCTTCGATTGATGCGCTTTGGCCCTGTTGCCTGATCAACCGGGACCGTGCAAACGCGGTCCCGGTCGATCAGGCTTGACCGGTCGTCTTGCAGCCCTGAAACCTTTGCGCGGCGCAGACGGTCCGGGCTGAGGAGGCTGATCCCCCATGTATCTCAATCCCCTGAGGATATTTCTGGCCATCGTCGACAGCGGTAGCCAGCACGGCGCAGCGCGGGTGCTGGGGCTTAGCCAGCCTGCCGTGACCAAGGCGCTGAAACGCCTGGAGGCCGACCTGGACGTGCGTCTGTTCGACCGCTCGGTCCATGGGGCGGAACTGACCGAGTTCGGACAGGCGCTGCTTCAGCATGCGCGTCTGGTGGATGCAGAGCTGAAGGCGGGGCTGGACACGCTGAACCACATCAAGGGGGAACGGCAGGGCTCCGTCTCTGTCGCCCTGGCGCATATGCCCGCGACGGTGATCATGCCGCGCGCCCTTCGCGGCTTTCGGCTGGACTGGCCCGACGTCCGCCTGCGCATCGCGGCCAGTGTCTATCCCTTCCTGCTGCCGCAGATCCGTGACGGCGCGCTCGATTTCGCGATCTCGCCCGCGCCGCTGGAAAACTGGCCGGAAGACCTGGTTCGGGTGCCGCTGCTGACCACGACCCTGGTGCCGGTCGTCCGCATTGGGCATCCGCTTGCCAAGGCGACAAAACTGTCGGCGCTTGCAGATGCGGACTGGGTGCTGCCGACCCAGGAATGCGCCACCGCGCAGGCGCTCCGCAAGGCGATGCAGGTGGAAAACCTTCCGCGTCCCTCCTGCCTTGTCACCTGCGAGACCTTCACCGGCCTTGTCACCAATATCTCCGCCAGCGACATGGTCGGGCTTGTCCCCAAAGAGATGCTGCATTCCATCTCCGGCGCAATTGGCGTGGTCGAGGTGCCGGTTGGCGAACGCCTGCAGGGGGCGGACCTCTGCCTGATCCGCCGCCGGGCCGGGGTCCTGACCCCCGCCGCCTCCGCGCTGGCCGACCGGCTGGCACGGGCCGCACGCGCTTTGCCGGGCGGAGTCCTGGAAGAGGGCGGGAGCAGGGGACGGGACCCCTCCGTCTAAGATAACATAGGGTTATTACCCTGATTATTAGTTGGCTTGGCGGGGCCCGCCACCCCCTTAAAGTGCCACGAGCTCATCATCGGATCGGACCAACTTCCCGGGCCGTGGCGCCCAGCAAGGACGCTGGCAGGCATGGGCGCAACCGGGCCCGAACCATGAGACAGGCACCTCAAGAACATCCGAGGCACGGCAAGTGCCCGGGTCCAACACAACACGGAGTTCACCTTGAAAACCATCTTCCGCGCACTCGCCATCGCCGGCGCTCTCGCCACCTCAGCCGCCATCCCGGCCCAGGCCCAGGACATCAAGGTCGGCCTGTCCCTGCCCGAGGGCATGGCGGATTTCGACTTCATCAACGGTATGTATGAAACATTTAAATCCGAGGTCGAGGCGAACTCCGACATGGGTGTGGACATCGTCTACGGCGGCGCGTTGGGGGCGCCGAATGACCGGCTGGCGCAGATGCGTCGCGGCGTGATCCAGATGAGCGACGCTGCCGACGGCAATATCGCCACCATCTTTCCCGACATCCAGATCCTGAACATGCCCTACCTGTTCTCCGGCGTCGAACAGGCGCGCGCGGTGCTGGATGGCCCGTTCGGTGAGAAACTGGCAGAGGCCGTGCGCGAAGAGACGGGCATCAAGGTGCTGGGCTGGTGGGAATCGGGTGGCTTCAAGCATTTCAGCGCCAACACCGCGATTGCCACGCCCGCCGACATGGAGGGCCTTAAGATGCGTGTCCTCGGCTCTCTGGCCACCATCCCTGTCGAGGCCCTCGGTGCCTCTGCCGCGCCCGTGGCCTTCAGCGAGCTCTATACCTCGCTCAAGACCGGCGTGGTCGACGGGCAGGACAATTCGCTGACCGTCTTCAACCTGGTGAAGCTTTACGAGGTGCAGCCGCATCTGTCCCTGACCGCGCACACCTATGCTTTCGGCCCGCTGGGCATCAACGACGCCTTCTTTGAGCGTCTGGACGAAGAGCAACAGGGCGTTCTGATGGCCGCGGCAGAGGCCGCCATTGCCTACAACCGCGAAACCTCCAGCGCCAAGGATGCAGCCGCGGCGGCCTTCGCGCGCGAAAACGGGGTCGAGGTGCTGGAGCTTGACGACACGGCCAAGGCCGCCTTTGCCGAGGTCATGCAACCGGTCGCCATCGACTGGCTGCTTGACAACGTCGACACCCCCGCGCTGATCGACGAGGCGCTTGCGGCTGCGGACGCCAAGTGAGCCGCAGACCATTGTTGCGGCCTATGATGCGGATCGTGAACATCGTTGACGGGGCGCTGCGCGCCCTCGTTACACTTTGCCTGATCGGGCTTACCGTGCTGGTCCTCTTCCAGGTGGTCAGCCGGTATGTCTTTGGCAGCGTCCCGCTCTTTGCCGAGGAAACCGCGCGTTTCGCGATGATCTGGATGGCGATGATGGCGGCCGCCCTGGGTGTCCGCGATGCTGCGAATATCCGTATCGACCTGGTCCCGGCTGCCATCGGGCGCCTGTCGCCGCGCGTCCTGCGCCTGCTTGAAGCTCTGCTGGAGTCCGTCTCTCTGACAGTCTTCCTCGTGCTGGCGTGGTATGGGCTGGATGCCATGCTCTTTGCCCATGGACAGACCAGCCCCGGTATGGGAATCCCGCTGTCCTATCCCTATGCGGTGATGCCCATCGCCTTTGTTTGCGCGGCGGTCTTCTCTGCCCTTCGTATTGTCTATGGGCCTGCCGAGCATAGCCCCGAAAGCCAGGTAGGGGGTGCTGAATGACCCCCTCGCTTTCCGTCCTGATCGCCAGCTTCCTGGCGCTGCTGATCCTTGGCCTGCCGGTGGCATGGTCCATGATCGCCGCGGTCCTTGTCTGGACCGTTTTCACGGACAATTTCTACGTGCTGCCGGTCGTGGCGGAACGGGTCTTCCAAGGGATGGACAGTTTCGTCCTGATGGCCGTGCCGCTGTTCATCCTGGCCGGGGAGCTGATCAACGCCGGCCGCATAACCGAGCGTCTGGTTACCTTTGCTAATGCCGTCTTCGGCTGGATGCGCGGGGGGCTGGCCCAGGTCAACGTCGGCGCATCTATCCTGTTCGCGGGCATCACGGGCGTCGCCCTGGGCGACATCGCCGCCCTTGGCCGGATCTTCATTCCGGCGATGGTGAAGCAGGGCTATTCCTCTGCCTATGCTGCGGCAGTGACGGCCTCTTCTTCCATCATCGGGCCGATGGTGCCGCCCTCTCTGGTCGCCGTGATCTACGGCTCGATGACCGACCTTTCCATAGGCGCGCTGATGGCCGCGACGCTCTTGCCCGGGCTGTTGATCGGCGTGATCCAGATGGGGCTGATCGCCTTTCAAGCCCGCCGTCAGAACTTCCCGAGCGTCCAGATGGATCGCAGGCCGCGCGCCATGGTCAGCGTCACCGGCAAGGCGATCCTGCCGCTGATGCTGCCGGTGATCATCCTGGTGGGGATGCTGGGCGGCCTCATGACCCCGACCGAGGCCGGCGCCGTGGCCGCGCTTTACGCCGCGCTGATCTCTCTTGTGATCTACCGTGCCATCAGGATCCGCGACCTCTGGCCGGTCTTCGGACGTTCGGCCCTGTTCTCCGGCCAGCTCCTGATCATCGTCGGCTGCGGCGCGGCCTTCTCCTGGGTGATGGGCATGGAAAACGTCCCGCGGCTGATCGGGGGCCAGATCGAAGGGCTGGGCCTTGGCTACTTCGGGACGATGCTCATCTTCAACGCGGTGCTGCTGGTGCTTGGCATGGTGATCGACCCCACCACGGTGATCATCCTGTTCGGCCCTCTGCTGTCCACCGCCGCGATGCACGCGGGCATCGATCCGCTCCACTTCGGCGTTGTCGCGATCCTCAACCTGAACGTGGGCCTGCTGACCCCGCCGCTTGGTGTCTGCCTCTTCGCCGCCGAACGGCTGGCCGGCTGCGGTCTTGTGCCCCTGCTGCGGGAAATCCTGCCCTTCCTGCTGGTGTCGCTGGTCACGTTGGCCATCGTCGCGGGCTTCCCCGGCCTCAGCCTCTGGCTGCCCAACCTGATGGGCTTCTGAGCCCAGCCAACCCCATGGAGACGACTTTGCCATGACATCCAACACCGATGGCTCCGGCTATTTCCTGTACCATTCGATCGGCATGTATCCCGGCAAGGCCCAGGCCATGGAGCAGGCGCTTTGCAACTATGCCAAGGTCTGGGGCACGCCTGACGACAGCCAGTGGCCGCAGGTCCTGGGCAACCGGCAGCGCTTCATAGACCTCTGGACCGATCTGATCGGCGCCGATGCGGGCACGCTCACTTCGTCGGAGAACGTGACCACCGCGCTCATGAGCCTGATCGGGGGCCTGCCCGAGGATTGCCTGCGCGGGCGCAGCCTGCTGGTTGCCGGGGATTGCTTCCCCAGCCTGCATTTCCTTCTGGCCGGGTTGGCCCCGCGGCTTGGCTTCACCCTGCGCACGGTCCGCCTGCGGCCGGGCGAAAGCTGGGTGCGCGACGAAGACATGATCGAGGCTTGGGACGAAAGCGTCGGCCTTGCCTTGCTGACCTTCGTGACCTCCACGGCCTCGCACCGCTGCGACCTCGACACCCTGGTCGCCCATGGCCGCAAGATGGGCAGCCTGGTCGGGGTGGACGTGACGCAGGGCATCGGGCTGATCCCCTATGACGTGCAGGCACCGATGGTCGACTTCACCGTATCGAGCAGCCTGAAATGGCTGGGAGGCACCTCCGGGGCCGGGATCCTGCATGTGGCCAGGCCCCTGTTGCAGGCCTGTCGTCCCGAGTTGCGGGGCTGGTTCAGCCAGGAGAATCCGTTTTCCTGGGATCTCGATGCCTTCAGCTTTGCACCAGATGCGCGCCGCTTCGACCACGGCACACCCTCCGTGCTGGCCTGTGTCGGATCGGTGCCGGCGCTGGAATGGAACGCGGCGCAGGACGCGCAGGCGATGCTGGACCATAACCGCAAGCTCTCTGGCATGATCCTTGAGGCCGCGCCGGACCTTGGCCTAACCCCCGTCAGCCCGACTGATGACGCCCGCCGCGGCGGGAGCGTGATGCTGCGTCTGCCCGAGGGGCCGGATCCTGCGCAGACCGTCTCTGCCCCGCGCGACAAGGGCCTGTTCACCGATTGCCGCGGGCGGATCCTGCGCCTGTCGCCGGGGTCTGTCACGACCGAGGACGGGGTGATGCGCCTGCTGGCCGCGCTTGCCGGGACACGGGGGGCAGCATGACCCGCAGCGCTTCGGAGCTTTCCCACTGCGTCACGGCGCGGTTCGATGTTGCGGCGGACACGGCGCTTGCCTTTCTGCGGGATCCGATCGCCCTGGGCGCCTGGTCGCTTGGCTGCATGAACACCCGGCCCGATGAAGAGAGCCGGGGCGTCTACAGGGGCAAATCCCTGTTTGATGGGTCGGAAACCCGGTTCTGCATCGATGCGGATCCGGAGCGGCGGATCGTCGACTACCTGCTGGGCACCCCCGGCGAAATGGTGCCTCGGATCTCGATCCGGGTGGTGCCGGCCGATGTCTGCGATCTTGAGGCCACGCAGTGCTACGTCACCATGACGGCATGGCGACCGCGCACCATGGATGAGCCGCGCTGGCAGCAGCTTTGCGCCTGTCACGAGGCAGAGATCCACCTGATCCGCGCCCAGTGCGAAGCCGCCGCAATGGGCGATCCTGTGCAGCCTTTCTCCGCCGATGGTGACAAGGCGCGGGGCCTGTTCGGCCGCTAGAACGGGGCAAGTGAGCGCGCGAATTATGACGTGATCGCAAAGCCTTGCGCGCTGATCAGGCGTCCCGCTTCCGCCTCTCTGCACCCCGTCATACGGCAAGGTTGCGCATAGGGCATGCCTGGGGCTGCAAGAGAACTTGAATCCCCTTGGCACCTTCCGCATAGAAGAGCCTGGCTGCGAAACGGAGTTGGGCATGTCGATCCGAGAGACTGTTGCCAGGAAGCTTGATCTTCCGGCGACGCGAAACTTCATCACCTGCGTGATCCTGTTCAACGCGGTGGTCCTGGGCCTTGAGACATCCGATTACGTGATGGCGCGGGCCGGGGCGCTGGTGGTCCTGCTGGACAGGCTGTGCCTGTCGATCTTCGTGGTGGAGATCGGGCTGAAGATCTTTGCGCGGGGGCGGGCCTTCTTCCGGTCGGGCTGGAACATCTTTGATTTCGTCATCGTGGGGGTCGCCCTGATCCCGGCGACACAGGGGCTTTCGGTGCTGCGGGCGCTGCGCATTTTGCGGCTGCTCAGGATCATCTCCGTCGCGCCGACATTGCGCCGCGTGGTGGAGGGATTCGTCTCTGCCTTGCCGGGCATGGCGTCGGTCTTCCTATTGATGGCATTGATTTTTTACATCGCGGCGGTGATGGCGACGAAGCTTTTCGGGGATACCTTCCCGGAGTGGTTCGGCACCATTCCCCTGTCGACCTATTCGCTGTTCCAGATCATGACGCTGGAAAGCTGGTCCATGGGGATCGTGCGCCCCGTGATGGAGGTGTCGCCCTATGCCTGGCTGTTCTTCGTGCCCTTCATCCTGGTGACCACCTTCGCGGTTGTGAACCTGGTCGTGGGCCTGATCGTGAACAGCATGCAGGAGGCCCACGCCGAAGAAAGCAACGCGGCGACAGATACTTACCGGGACGAGGTCCTGCGGCGGCTGGAGGCGATCGAACGCCGGCTGGCAGAGGCCGAACAGCGCCGAGACTAGGCGCGCGGTGGCGGATGGCGCGGGCCTCCGGGCGCACCGCAGGCCTTTGCATGACCCGATCCGGGGCAGGGCAGAGCGCGCCGTTTGCCCGTCTTTCCGGCCCGTGCAGCGTGGTCCGAAAAGGGGCGAAATGGGGCGTCGGTGGCACGTCTGTATCGTGTCGGTATCACGTCGGTATTACGTCGGTGCGCTCCGCACGGTGGGCTAACGGGCTTTAGAGGGGTTCATGGTCAACTCCGCGCGCGAAGGGGCGGCAGCCTTGCCCTGGGGCGCGTTGGGCGCAGGCCCCGGAGCGGCGGTATACAGGCGCTTGCCTGTCGCCGGGGTTCTGACGTTAAATAGCGTCGCAGGCGACCGGGCGGGGCATCCCGCAGGGGATCATGCCGAAAGCGATCAGGCCGGAAGTGACCAGCGAAATGGACAGCGACACCGAGAGCGACATGGATCTGCTGGCCCGCGCCGCGCGGGGCGATGCGGAGGCCATGCGCGGGCTTTACGAGCGCCACCACGATGCCCTTTTCGCCTTCATCCGGATGCGCTGCGATGACCCTGCGCTGGCGGGGGACGTGGTGCATGACGCGATGCTGGATGTCTGGCGCACGGCGGGAAAGTTCGCGGGCAAAAGCTCTGTCAGGACCTGGATCTTCACCATCGCGCGCAACAAGCTGGTGGACCGGATCCGCCGGTCCTCTCAGCTGTCCTTCACGGACGAGGTGCCGGAGACCGTGGACGACAGCCCTGATGCGACGCAGGTGATCGCGGCCTCTCAGGATGCGGCGCGGCTGCGCGCCTGCCTCGACAAGCTGAAGAAGGTGCAGCTGGCGGTGATCCGGCTGGCCTTCTACGACGAGCTTCCCTACGAGCAGATCGCCGAGATTGAATCCGTCCCCGTCGGCACGGTCAAGACGCGGATCTTCCACGCCAAGAAGGCGCTGATGCATTGCCTTGGCCAGTCTGCCTGAGCCGGGCGCGCGCCGCGCCTGCCTCAGGGCCGGGTGACGGCGTTCACCAGCGCATCGCGGCTGGCAAGCAGCGCCTCTGCGCTATCGCGGGCCCCGGCATCCGTGAAGGATAGCGTGTAAAGACCCAAGGCAGAGGGGCCCTCGATGATCTGCGCGCCGGTCTCCGCCAGAAGGGCCGTGACCTGGGACAGGGGGGCATCGGGGGCGAAGGCCACGCGCAGGGCAGGGCCGGCGGGGGTCACGCTGGCCGGGCGGAAGCCATCGCCGGGCGACAGGCGCGGCACCACGGCGAGCTGCCAGCAGGTGATCGCCACGGCGGCGATGGCTGCGACCTTCAGCAAGGGCAGGATTCGGTTGGTATTGGCGGGCGTGCCGCGCTGCTCCTGCGCGATGGAGGCCGAAAGGCGCTGCCAGCCCTCGGCACGCGCGCCCTCCGGCACCGGCGTCGCGCCCAGCTGGTCGGCGGCGGCGCGCAGGCTGGCAACTTCGGCCTGAAGGGAGGGGGATTGCGCCAGCTCTTCCTCGAAGGCCGCGCGGTCTTCGGGGGCCAGGCGATCCTGCATGTAGGCCAGCAGCCTGTCGTCCCGGTCGCTGTCGGTGTCCATGGTCATTCCCTTTCCTCCGGGTCCGTTTGTTCCAGACATTGGCCCGGAAAAGAAGCACCTATCCGCCGCTGCCCGCGTGACGGCGGGGCGGGATCATGGTCTTTGTCGTGCGGGGGGCGCTGCGGGTTCAAAAATGGGGCCCAAGGGGCGCAGGGTCCGCGCCTGTGGTCTTTTCGCGCCCCGATTTTGAACCGATCCCGAGGACGGAGCGACGAAGTGACATGAAACACAGATCCGCATATCGCGCGCTGTTCCCGCTCTGCCTGGCCGCGCTGGCGCTGGGGGGATGCGCGGGCGACAGCTTGCAGGTGCCGCCGCCCGCGCAGGTCGCGGCAGATGCGGCAGAGGTGGTCGACCCGCGAGAGATCGTCGCGCTGGTCCCGGACCGTGCCGCCGCCGCCCGGCTTCTGTCCGGCGCCAGGGCCGAGGGGTTCACCCTGCGCGAACAGACCGCCCTGGCCGGGCTGGGGCTTGAGATGCTGCGCCTTGAGATCCCGGGGGCGCTGGGCGGGCCCGGGGCCATCGCGGCGCTGGAACGGATCGAGCCCCTGGCGGTGGCCGGGGTGAACCATGCCTATCGCCCGGCGGCCTCTCACGCGCTGGAGTACGCGGATGCGCTGATCGGCTGGCCGGCTGTGCCCTGTCGTGCGCTGGGGCCGATCGGGATGATCGACACCGGGGTGGATGCGGGCCTGCCGGAGCTGTCGGCTGCCGTGATCCACAGCGCGGGGTTCGCGCGCGGCGCCCCGGCGGGCCGCCTGCATGGATCCGAGGTGGCGAGCCTGCTGGCCGATCCCCGCCGCCTGAGTGGTGTCACGCTTTACGCGGCTTCGGTCGTGGGGATGTCGGCGCGGGGGGAGCAGGAGGCCGGGGTGGACAGCCTGCTTGAGGCGCTCAGCTGGCTGGCGGGGCAGGGCGTGCGGCTGGTGAACATCAGCCTGGCCGGGCCCTACAACAAGCTGCTGGATCGCGGCATCGACCGGGCAGAGGCCCATGGCATGACGATCGTCGCCGCTGTCGGCAATGACGGGGCCGGGGCACCGCCGCGCTACCCGGCGGCGCTGGAGAACGTGATCGGGGTGACGGCGGTGGATGCGGATCGCGCGATCTACCGCGATGCGGTGCAGGGGCGGCAGGTGGATGTGGCCGCGCCGGGTGTGGACGTGCTGCTGAAGCTGGACGGGCGTATGGTCTTTGCCACCGGCACCTCGATCGCCGCGCCCTTCGTCACGGCGCGCATCGCCTCGGACCCTGGGCTTTACGATGCCCCGGCCGCGCGGGTGCGCGCCGGGCTGCGGGGGCTGAGCGATGACCTGGGCGCGCCTGGCCCCGACCCGGTTTTCGGGGCGGGGCTTGTGAAGGCGCCGCCCCGGTGCGCTGCGCCCTGAGCTGAGCTGCGGGCCTCTGCCCCTGTCAGTGTTTGTCCTGGCGCAGGTAGGTCAGGCCAAGGGCCGCCGGGGCCCCGCTGCGCGCGCCGCGCCGCATGGAGGCCAGCGCCAGTACGGCCAGGGTCAGCACGTAGGGCAGCATCGCGCCAAGGTAGACCGGGAAATCCACGCCAAGGGCCTGGAGCCGGGGCATGATCGCCTCGGTCCCGCCGAAGAGCAGCGCGGCCCAGAGGCAGCGCAGGGGCCGCCAGCGGGCAAAGATGACCAGGGCCACCACGACCCAGCCGCGCCCGGCCACCATGCCTTCGACCCAGACATGGGCCGAGGCGACCGAGAGGAAGGCCCCGGCCAGCCCGCCAAGCGCGCCACTGGCCAGCACCGCGCCCAGCTGCACGCGCTGCACGTCCACGCCGGAGATATCGGCGGCGGCGGGATCCTCTCCCACAGCGCGCAGGCGCAGGCCGGCGGGGCTGCGGGCCAGGAACCAGGCGATCAGCGCCAGCAGCAGCAGCGAGAGCGGCAGCAGCATGTTCTGCTGGCCGAGGAGGCGGGGCAGATCCGCGCCCCAGGCGGTTTCGGACAGGCGGGGCAGGCCGGGGAAGGGCTTTTGCACGTGGGAGCGCCCGATCACGCCGGTGATGCCCAGCCCGAGCGCCACGATGGCCAGCCCGGCCAGGGTCTGTTCAACCCGGAAGACCACCACCGCCAGCCCGAAGACCAGCGATAGGCCCAGCCCCGACAGGGTCCCCGCCAGCACGGCGGTCCAGGGATCGTGACCGGCTAGGCACAGCAGCGCGCCGGTCATCGCGCCCACGGCCATGAAGCCTTCGGGGCAGAGGTTCAGGATGCCGGCGCGTTCAGAGAGCAGCACGCCCAGGCTGGCCAGCAGCAGGGGCACCACGTAGCCCGGCAGCACGGTCAGCCATGCCAGGATGAAATCCATCATGCCGCCCTCCGGGTTTCGACGCGGAAATCGGCAAAGAGCTGTGCCGCCAGCACAGAGAGCAGCACCACGCCCTGCACCAGAAGGACCATGGCCTCTGAGATTCCGTAGAAGACCTTGAGCACCCCGCCCGCCGTGTAGAGCCCGCCCAGCAGGAAGCTGACCACCAGCACCGCCAGCGGGTTGGAGCGCGCCAGGTAAGCGATGACGATGCCGCTGAACAGGTAGCCCGCGCCGATCGACTGGCTGAGGCGGAACTCCGTCCCGGTGACGATCACCGCCCCGGCCAGCCCGCAAAGCGCGCCGGCCCCCAGCACGAAGCTGCACACGATCAGCAGCACCGGCAGGCCGGCGGCGCGTGCGGCGCGGCGGTTCTCACCCACCGCGCGGGCATAGAAGCCCAGCCGCGTGACACCGATCACCAGCGCCGCCAGCGCCACCGCGCCAAGCGCCAGCCAAAGCCCGGCATGGACCTGGCCCCAGCCCAGCAGCGGCAGCCGTTCCACCGCGTCCAGCGTGGGAGAAGTGGGAAAGCCCGTCGCGGTATCGCGCCAGGCGCCGAACAGCTGGTGCTGCACCCAGAAGAAGGCGATGGAGCCGAGCAGCAGGGTCGAGATCACCTCGCTCACGCCCCAAAGCAGCTTGAGCGCCAGCGGCAGGGCGATCCAGAAGGCCCCGGCCAGCATCGACAGCGCCAGCATCAGCGGCAGGCGCAGCGCGGCCGGGCCGATGTCATGCAGCGATACCCAGGTCGCCGCCATGGCCCCCAGCCAGAGCTGGCCTTCGATCCCGATGTTCCAGAATTGCACCCGCATGGCCAGCGCCGTGCCCAGGCCCACCAGCACCAGCGGGATCATCGCGGTGACGGTCTGGCCCAGGCCCTGGCTTGTCAGGAAGGTCTGCACCACGAATTCCTGCCAGAGCGCGGGAGCCGGCACGCCCAGCCGCACCAGGATCAGCGCGGCCAGCGCCAGGCCAAACACCAGCCCCGCGGCATAGGTCGCGCCCCATAGCCCCAGCGGCACCCGCTGGCGGCGGATCAGCAGCGCGCCCTCAAGCATGGCCCACCAGAAGCGCGCCCAGGCGCTCCGGGGTGACCTCGGCCACCGGCATGGGCGCGCTGAGGCGCCCGTTGTTGATTGCGCAGACGCGCGACGAAAGAGACATGATTTCCTCTAGATCTTCGCTGATGAGCAGGCAGGCCATGCCCCGGGCCACGCCATCGGCAATTGCCTGGTGCACCGCCTGCGTGGCGCGCAGGTCCAGCCCGCGAGAGGGCGAATGGGCCACCAGCAGCCGCGCGTCCGAAGAGACCTCGCGCGCCAGCAGCAGTTTCTGGGCATTCCCGCCCGAGAGCAGCGCGGCCTTGGTGCCGGGGCCGCCGCCGCGCCCCTCGTTCGCGGCGATCAGGCGCTCTGCCTCGCGGCGCATCCGGGCGCGATCCAGCAGCCAGCGGCTGCCGAAACGGCCCGAGGAGACCCCGGTCAGCGCCAGGTTCTCTGCCAGGGTCAGGCCCGGGGCCATGGCGCTGTCGAAGCGGTCGGCGGGGATCACGCGCAGGCCTTCGGCGCGGCGCCGGGCGGGGCTTGCGCCGACCAGGTCGTGCGGGCCCAGCCGGATCGTGCCGGCATCGGGGCGGCGCAGGCCGCTGAGCAGGTCGACCAGTTCGGATTGCCCGTTGCCGCCGACGCCGGCGATGCCCAGCACCTCGCCCTCGGCCAGGTCGAGCGCCAGCCCGTCAAGCGCCGGGCTGCCATCCGCGCGCCGCGCGCTCAGCCCCGCGATCCGCAGCAGCGGCGCGCCGGGGCGGGCGGTGACACGGGGCGGCGTGGGGGGCATTTCGCCCACCGCCAGCCGCGCCACTTCGCCCATGTCGAGCCCCTCTGAGGGGGCGGCATCCAGCACGGTGCGGCCCTGGCGCATGACCGTGATCCGGTCCGAATATGCCGCGACCTCGCGCAGCTTGTGGGTGATCAGCACCACCGCGTGACCTTCCCGGGCAAGGGCGCGCACCAGGGTCAGCAGCGCGCGGGCCTCTTCCGCGGTGAGCACGGCGGTGGGTTCATCCAGGATCAGGATGCCCGCGCCCAGCAGCAGCACCTTCAGGATCTCTGCCCGCTGGCGTTCGGCGATGGAAAGCTCGTCAATGCGCGCGCCGGCATCCAGCCGGAAGCCCAGCTCATCGGCGCGATCGCTCAGCAGGCGCGCGGCCTCTGGCAGGGTGACGTTGTTGCCGGCACCGCGCAGCGCCAGGGCGACGTTCTCTGCCACGGTGAAACTGCCGACCAGGCGGAAATGCTGGTGCACCATGCCCAGCCCCGCGGCCATGGCATCCGCCGGGCCGCGCAGGGGCACATCGCGGCCATCCACGATGACCTCTCCGGCATCGGCGGCATAGACGGCCGTTGCCACGTTCATGATCGTCGACTTGCCTGCGCCGTTCTCTCCGACCAGGGCATGGACCTCTCCCCAGCCCAGCCGGAAGGAGGCGCCCTGAAGCGCGCGGTGTCCGTCAAAGCTCTTGTCGATGCCGCGCAGCAGCAGGGCCGGGGCCCGCCCCGAAGCGGGATGCGCTCCGGGGCGGGCGATGGGGGTCTTCGGCTTCGGGGTCATTCGCCGCTCGGCATGGTCCCGGTGATACCGTCCACGAAGAAGTCCATCGTCCAGAGCGCATCGTCGGGCAGGACGTCGCCTTCCGCGACCACTTCGGTTCCGTCACGGGCCATGAGGGGGCCGGCGAAGGGCTGGAGCTCTCCGGCGATGATCTGTGCCTTGGCCTCTGCGACCTTGGCGCGGGTCTCTTCGCTGACGGAGGGGCCGAAGGGCGCCAGGTCCACCACGCCAGAGGCAAGACCGGCGAACCAGCCCCATTCCTCGGGCTGCCAGGTGCCGTCGATCACTTCCTGGATGCGCGGGGTCAGGTAGGCCTCCCAGTTGAACACGACGGAGGTCAGGATGCCTTCGGGGGCGGCCGCGGACATGTCGATCTGGTAGCCGATGGCGCCGGCCCCGCGTTCCTCTGCCGCGCTGAGGGCGGAGGCGGCGGACAGGTCGGTGGCGATCACGTCAGCGCCCTGGTCCAGGATCGCTTCGGAGACCTGGCCTTCCTTCACCGGATCCCACCAGGAGTTGGTATAGACCACGGTGGTGTCGATGCCCGGTTTCACCGCCTGGGCGCCGCGGGCGAAGCCGTTGACGTCCCAGTTGACCACGCCCACCGGGAAGCCGGCCAGCATGCCGATCTTGTCCGCCTCCGAGGTATCGGCCGCCGTCATCCCGGCCAGGTACCAGGCTTCGTAGGTGCGGGCGTAGAAGCTTTCCATGTTGGCGCCGTTATGCACGCCGGAGGCGTTGAAGAAGGCGACATGGGGATAGGCCTGCGCGGCCTCGAACATGGCTTCGGAATAGCCGTAGGTGGTGCCCACGATGATGTTGTAGCCGCGCTGGACGTAAAGATCGATCGCCGCCCGCAGGCGCGTTGCCTCTTCGGGGATGTTCTCTGCCACGGCGATATCGAGGTCGAGGTCCTCTGCCAGGGCCGCGCGGCCCTTGTCGATGGCTTCGTTCCAGCCGCCGTCCTGTGCCACGGAGGCATAGATGAAGGCGACCTTCGGTTCCGATGTCAGCTCGAAGGCGCTGGCCGCGACGGGCAGCGAAAGCGCCAGGAGGCCAGCCGGAAGAGCGGCGCGCAATGTGGTCATGAAGAATGTCCTTTCCCTAGGGGGTCCCTGTTTGGTTCGTCTGGCGTCCAGCCCGGGGGATGGTCCGGTGCCGTCTCGGGGCGGTCTTGTGCCGGGCCGCCGGGCTGAGCGCTTTTTGGGCGTTTTGCCGTCCCGCCGGTCGAATCCGGTGGCGGGCAGACAAGGTTTGCTTGCCTGATCCAAAGCCATATGTTCAGAAAAATGGACAGAATTTCCGTCATGAACGGATTAAAAGACAAGAATATGGACGATTGCTGATGAATTTTCAGGCGCTGAGCACCTTCCTGAAGGTGGCGGAGACGGGCTCTGTCTCCGTGGCGTCGCGGCTGCACGGGCAGGCGAAATCCTCCATCAGCCTGAAGCTCAAGCAGCTTGAGGAAGAGGTGGGGGCAGAGCTGTTCACCCGCCGTGGCCGCGCGCTGGAACTGACGGATGCGGGCCGGGTGCTGGTGGAGCGGGGCCAGCATATCCTGTCGCTCTGCGATGACACGGCGGCGGCGGTGGCCTCCATGCAGGACGAGGCGGCGGGGGTGCTGCGGGTCGGCGCCTCTGGCGAATTCGGCACGGCGCTGAATGCGCAGATGCTGCAGGCCTTCCGCGCGGTGCATCCCAAGATCCAGCTGGACCTGGTGTTCTTTTCGCCCTCCGTCTTCCTGGACATGAGCCGGCAGAAGGTCTTTGACGCCGTGCTCTCCTTCGAGGATGTCTCAGGCCCCGGCGCGGAAGAGCTGACGACGCTGCGCTACGCCCTGCACGCCAGCCCCAGCTACCTTGAGGCCCATGGCATGCCCACCGATGTGGCGGACCTGGCGCGCCACAAGGGCGTGATCTACCGCGATGCGGAGGGGCTGCGCCCCTGGCGGCTGAGCGACGGCACCCGCAGCGAAGAGATCCTGCCGCCCGCCGATATCGTCACCAACGATTACTGGACCACCAAGTATTTCGCCGTCGCCGGGGCCGGGCTGGCCCTGCTGCCGGCCTTCTTTACCGAGTTGGAGGTGCGCGAAGGCCACCTGGTGCCGGTGCTGCCGGACTGGCGCAGTGAAGAGCGCAGCATCACCCTGCGCGTGCCGGACCCGCGCTATGTCGCGCCCAAGACCCGTGCCTTCATCGCCTTCTGCAAATCCTACTTCCAGCCCGGCTTCGACTTTGCCGGGCCCCGTTACTTCGTGGAGGCGCTGCGCTTTCCCGACCCGACCAAAGGAGAAAGAGAATGACCTCACTGACCACCGGAAACGGACCGCGCCTGCTGAAGGGCAGTGGCCTGGACGCGGAACGCGTGCCCTTCGACAGCCTGCCCGTGATCGACCTGGCGCCGATCTTCGGCGAGGATCCGGAGGCCAAGCGCGCCCTGGCGGTCGCCCTGCGCCGCGCCTGTTCGGAAGTGGGCTTCTTCTACGTCAAGAACCACGGCGTGCCCCAGGCGGTGATCGAGGGCGCCTTTGCCACCGCGCAGCGCTACTTTGCCCAGAGCACGGAAGAGAAGATGGCGATCCATGTCGCCAAGTCGCGCAACAACCGCGGCTATGCCGCGCTGCTGGAAGAGAACACCGATCCGACAGCGCGCGGCGACCTGCATGAAAGCTGGGATATGGCGCTGGAAGTGCCCGCCGATGACGCCGATGTGCTGGCCGGCAAGGTGCTTTACGGCCCCAACCAGTGGCCCGAGGGCGACGCCGCCTTCCGCGCCGACGTGGAGTCTTACTACGACGAGATGCTGCGCCTGTCGCGCGCGCTGCTGCATGCCTTCGCGCTGTCGCTGGAGCTGGAAGAGGCGCATTTCGATCCGCTGGTCGAAAAGCCCCTGGCGACCCTGCGCCTGCTGCACTACCCGCCCCAGGAAGGCGAGGTGGACGAGCGCCAGATCGGCATCGGCGCGCATTCGGATTACGAGTGTTTCACCATCCTGGCCCAGGACGATATCCGCGCCCTCCAGGTGCTGAATTCCGACGGGGACTGGGTCAGCGCGCCGCCGCTGCCCGGGCATTTCGTGGTCAATATCGGCGACCAGATGGCGCGCTGGACCAATGACCTGTTTGCTTCCACCGTGCACCGGGCGATCAACCGCTCCGGGGTCGAGCGGTATTCCATCCCGTTCTTCTTCGGCCCCAGCTACGATTCCGTGATTGAGCCGCTGGAGAGCTGCGTAGACGACGCGCATCCGGCAAAATATGCCGCCGTCACATCGGGCGCCTATATCAACGGGCGCTTCGCCGAAACGCTGGCCCATTACGACCCGACCAAGGAACTGGCGGACTGACGCCTGACTGCGCCGGGATGTTTCCCGGAAGACGACCGGGAGCCGGGGAAGGTCCCCCGGCTCCTGAGAGCCCTTCACGGAAGAGGCCTACAGGCGCAGGTTCTCGCGCGCCTCCACGCGGGGTTCTGGTCAATCCCACCACCCATGTCCGCAGCGCCCCCGCGCTCCTTCTTCTTGCCGGCAAACTCCGGGGGAGACGTCCGAGAGGGGCATCGAGCCCCGCTCGGGCGTCGGGGGCAGAGCCCCCGGCGGCGCTTGCAGTGAGGTGCAGGCCCCGGCCTGAGCGCAGCGAGGTTGGCAACCCGCCTGATGAACATTGTCGTAACCGGTCGCGCGGCTCTTGGTCGTCGCGGGGGCAGGAGCTCTGCCCCTCTGCGCGTGCCGCGCATTCACCCCGGAGTTTTTCGGCAAGAAGAAGGGGCAGGGGCGCGCGATTTGGCGGCTGGGGGTCAGCCGCTTTCTTGCAGGGCGGCCTGGAAGTTCTGGTCGATGGCCTGGGCGATATGGGCGACGCCTTCGTCGATGCGCGCGGAGGGGATGGAGGAATAGGCGAGCCGGTAGTAGCGCTTGCTGTCCTCTCCGTCGGCAAAGAAGGCCTCTCCGGGTTCGATCAGGACGGAGTGTTGGCGCAGCTCCATTGCCAGCCGGGTGGTATCCACCAGCGCGGGGGCCTTCATCCAGAAGGACGAGCCGCCGAAGGTTTCGGGCGCGGCGGGGGTGAGGCCGTGGGTGCGCAGGCTTTGTTCCATGATCGCGCGGCGCTTACGGTAACTGCGCGCCATGCGGGTGATCTGGGCATCGAAATGGCCGAGGGACAGAAAGTAGGCCGTGGTGCGCTGCATGTGGCTGGGCGGGTGGCGCAGCACCATGGAGCGCAGGGCGCGGGCCTCGGTTATGAAGGGTTCCGGCGCGACGATGAAGCCAAGCCGCAGGCCCGGGAAGATCGATTTCGAAAAAGAGCCCATGTAGACGACCGACCCGGCCCGATCCAGCGACTTGAGCGCGGGGGAGGGGGACTTGAGGAAGGACATCTCGAATTCGTAGTCGTCCTCGACGATGACGAAGCCTTCGCGTTCGGACCGTTCGAGCAAGGCGCGGCGGCGGGCCAGCGGCATGGTGGCATTGGAGGGGCAATGGTGCGAGGGCGTGGTAAAGACCACGTCCGCCCCTTCCGGGATCCTGTCCGGGGGCAGCCCGTCCTGGTCCACGTCCACGACCTCCAGGTTGCAGCGTGACTGGCGCAGGATATGGCGCAGGCCGGGGTAGCAGGGATTTTCCAGTACCGCCTTGCGCCGCTGGGTCAGCAGCAGCTGCGCCGTCATCCAGAGCGCGTGCTGGGCGCCCATGGTGATCAGGATCTCTTCCGGGCGGGCGGTGATGCCCCGGCGCGGCAGGATCTGGCGCAGGATGAACTCCAGCAGCATCGGGTCATCGCGTTCGTAGTGGTCGGTGGCCAGGGTGTCGAAATCCTTGCGCCCGACCGCCTTGAGCGCGCAGGCGCGCCAGTTGCGGTGATCGAACAGGCCCGCGTCGCTTTGCCCGTAGATGAAGGGGTACTTGTAATCGCGCCAGTTGGCGGGCCGCACGATGGGCAGCGTATCGGAGAACTTCTGGCTGATCTTGCGCCCCCAGTCGACCTGTGGCCCGCCCGGGCGGTCTGACACCGGCAGGACGGGGCGCTGGGGCGCGGCCTCTGCCACGAAGAAGCCCGAGCGCCCGCGCGAGGTCAGGTATTCGCTGGCCACCAGCTCCGTATAGGCATTGGTCACCGTGATCCGCGCCACGCCCAGGTGATCGGCCAGCTGGCGGGTGGAGGGCATCTTTTCGCCGGCCAGGCAGCGGCCCGAGAGGATCGCTTCGGAGACGATCTGCTGGATCTGCTGTTGCAGCGTGGTTTCGCGGTCACCGGAAAGAAAGAAAGTCTCGGCGGGAATGGCCATGTGGATCTATCACCCTGTCTGTCTGGTCCTATCCTTGCAGGCTTTCACGGGAAAGGCGATGGGCGGCGATATGACCACCGCAGGCAGAGTGGGGCGTGTTGATTTAGCGGGCGTCTGGTTGGCAGGCGGGGCGGCTTAAGGTGTGAAATTGGCCGGACCGGCTTGCGGTGCAGACCGCTGGGGCGGGCGCGGAAAAGGGCGCGAAAGCCGGGAAAAGGCGGCCCCCATCGGGGATCGCGCGGGGCTGCGCTGCCTTTGCCGTGCCTATTGCTGTGGCAGTTTTAGGGCCAGAAACCATCCATGCTTAGGTCCAGAAAGCCGGCCCTGTTGTCAGCTTTAAAGGGCTGTCCTTAGCTATTTGCAAGACGGAGCGGGGGCGGCCGGGCGCGACTGGCGCATGGCTCCCCCTTTGCGAAAACAGGATGACCTGCCGCGAGTCCGGTCGAAGAGCCGGGCCGACACCAACAAGGAGAGAGATATGAAACGAACCATCACCACGCTTCTCGCCGGGACGGCGATGCTGCTGGGCACCCAGGGGGCGCAGGCCGATATCACCGTCGGTTACTTCCTCGAATGGCCGATGCCCTTCCTGGCGGCCAAGGCCGAAGGTCTTTACGACGAGGCCCTGGGTGAGACCGTCAACGGGGTCAGCTTCGAGACGGGCACCGCGATGTCGGCGGCCATGGCCTCTGGCGACGTGCAGATCTCTGTCAGCCAGGGGGTGCCGCCCTTCGTGGTCGCGGCCTCTGCGGGGCAGGCGATCCAGGTGGTGGACGTGGCCGTGAGCTATTCCGAAAACGACAACTGCGTCGTGGCCACGGAGCTTGAGATTGACAAGACCACGGCAGCGGACCTGGAAGGCAAGACCGTGGCGGTGCCGATCGGAACGGCGGCGCATTACGGCTTCCTGCGCCAGATGGATCATTTTGGCGTGCCGCTGGACAGCCTTGAGATCGTGGACATGGCGCCGGTGGACGGGGCCGCGGCGCTGGCCCAGGGCGCGGTCGATTTCGCCTGCGGCTACGGCGGTGGCCTGACCCGCATGAAGGAACATGGCAACGTGCTGCTGACCGGCGCGGAGAAGGAAGAGCTGGGCATCCTGGTCTTCGACGTGACCTCTGCCCCCACCGATTTCATCGCCGAGAACGAGGAACTGGTGTCCAGCTTCCTCAAGGTGACGGCGGAGGCCAACGCCAAGTGGGTCTCCGGTGCGGGCGGAGAGGCCATGCTGGCCGCCATCGCCCAGGAATCCGGCATGGATCCCGAGGCCACCGCCGCCGCGATCGAGACCTTCACCTTCCCGACCGTGGAACAGCAGCTGTCCGAAAAGTGGCTGGGCGGCAATGCGCAGAGCTTCATGAAGGGCGTCGCGGATGTCTTCGTGGAAGCGGGCTCCATCGACAGCGCGCTGGACAGCTACGAGGGCTCCGTCAACACCGCCCCGCTCGCCGCGATCGCGGACGACGTGCAGGGCTGATCCCCCGTCGGGGCGGTGCCGCGCGCATCGCCCCGACCCGGCGCACATCTTCATCACATGTCAGATCAAACGGGGGACCAGGCCAGTATGGATGGGCTTCAGATAGACAATATTTCCATGCGGTTCGACCTTCCGAACGGCAAGCACGTCCAGGCGCTTGAGAACGTGTCCCTTTCGCTGGAGAAGGGAGAGATCCTTTCCGTCCTTGGTCCCTCTGGCTGCGGCAAGTCCACGCTGCTCAACATCCTTGCCGGGTTCCTGGCGCAGACCTCTGGCCAGGTGCTGATGAACGGCAAGGCGATCTCCGGCCCCGGGCCGGAGCGCGGCATGGTCTTTCAGAAAGGCGCACTGTTCGAATGGATGAACGTGCGGCGCAACGTGGATTTCGGCCCCCGCATGAAGGGGATGCCGGAGGTGGAGCGCAACACCATCGTGGAGAACCTGCTGGATACGGTGGGTCTGCGCGACTTCAAGGAAAAGGCGGTTTACGAGCTGTCGGGCGGCATGCAGCAGCGGGTCGCCCTGGCGCGCTGCCTGGCCAATGACCCGGACGTGATCCTGATGGATGAACCGCTGGGCGCGCTGGATGCGCTGACGCGCGAAAAGATGCAGGGGCTGATCCTGAAGCTCTGGAAGGAGACCGGTAAGACCGTGATCCTGATCACCCACTCCGTGGAAGAGGCCCTGTTGCTGGGCGAGCGCCTGCTGGTCATGGCGCCGCGTCCGGGCCGCATCCACAAGGAATATCGCCTGCCCTTCGCCGAACGCGCCGTGGGCGCGGATCTGCGCGAGGTCAAGAAAAGCCCCGGCTTCGCGGAAACGCGGGACGAGATCCTGTCGATGATCTGGGAAATGGAAGAGGAAATCATGGGCGGAGCGGAAGCATGACAAGCCTGGTCTTTCTTCTTGTCTACGTCGTGCTGGTGGCCGCGGCCGCCTATATCGTGGGGGCTATCCGCCGCATGATGACGCCCACGGCCGATTTCACCTCTCTCAAGACGGTGACCTTCGGGGATGAGGCCGCGGTGCGCCCGGACCGGGCGGCCTCTGTCATATCGGTTCTGGTGATCTTTTTGATCTGGGGCGCCTTTACCGGGTCGAAATGGGTGCCGATCCACGTGCCTGGCCCCTTCATGGGCGAAACCGCCTTCAGCTACGTGGCGCAATCCCCGAGCGGAGAGACCGCAGAGGGCCGCGTCACGGTGCTGGTGACAGAAGCCGGGGCCGAGGCCGAGCCGCCAGAGGTCGCGCCCACCAGCGGCTTCGTTCAGAACGACAGCGCGGTGACGGCTGCCTGGCGCTCTGTCCTGATTTCCGCGCAGCGCAATGACGGAGAGGACGCAAGGATCATCAGCGTGGAGGGCAGGCCGATCCAGCCCGGAGAGACGGTCAGCGTGCCCGATGGCACGGTGACCATGACCAATCGCGGCTCGCTCAACTTCCAGCCGGGCAAGGGCCTGCAGATGGAGCCGATCTGGATGCCGCCACCCGAAGCCGTGGTGACGCGCTTCGTGGATATCGCGCAGAACGGGTTCCAGAACACGCCGCTCTGGTCGCACCTGGGCTGGTCGATCTGGCGGGTCTTCGCGGGCTTCCTGCTGGGCTCTCTGGTCGGCATCCCGCTGGGCTATGCCATGGGGCTGTCGGGCTGGGTGCGCGGCTGGTTCGATCCGATCGTCGAATTCATGCGCCCGGTGCCGCCGCTGGCCCTGATCCCGCTGGTGATCATCTGGTTCGGCATCTGGGAGACCGGCAAGATCGTCCTGCTGTTCCTTGCCGCGCTCTGGGTGATGACCATCGCGGCGCGGGCCGGGGTTTCCGGTGTGAACCTGGCCAAGGTCCACGCGGCCTATTCGCTGGGGGCCAACAAGCGCCAGATCCTGCGCCACGTGATCCTGCCCAATTCCCTGCCAGAGGTCTTTACCGGCGCGCGGGTCGCCATGGGCGTCTGCTGGGGCACGGTCGTCGCGGCAGAGCTGGTCGCGGCCCAGAAGGGGGCGGGGATGATGATCATCGCGGCCTCCAAGTTCCAGCAGACGGATATCGTGCTGATGGGGATCGTGCTGATCGGGCTGATCGGCTTTGGCATTGATATCCTGATGCGCATTGCGGAAAACATCTTGGTCCCCTGGAAAGGGCGCGGCTGAATCAATCGAAAGAGATTGTTGAAAGGGGGGCTTTGGCCCTCCCTTTTTCTTTTGGGATCGTTTTTGTTGACAGGTCGATTTGCAACGCGCAGAATTTCCGAATTATCGCGGAGATTCCTTTGCCCAATTCCATTGATAAAGATAATCCCGAATTCAGCCCGTATTTCAAATACGCCCAATTGCAGGCCGGCGTGGCAAAAGCACTGCAAGAGGCCGCGCCGGGAGGGGAATTGCGCCAGCTTCTGGACGAGGCGCAACAGCAATTCCCAAACGCCTCCATTCGCTACAGCCGAAACCTGGAACTGACCTGGCGGCCCGGTGGTGCGGGGCCGGCGCGCCTTGGTCTGCGGCTCTGGATCACGGCCCTGGGGCGCGGATTGCGCCGCTTTCTGGGCCAAGGCGCGGCGCCGCAGGACAGCGCGGGCAACGCCCGGGCGGCCCACGCCCTGCGCGCGCTGGAGCCCAGGCTTCAAACCTATGCCGCGGCCATTCCGGGCCTGCGCCACATCCGGATCGAGGCCAGCCAGACGCAGGACTGACGGCCCGAGAGAACTGACATGACCAGGAGAGCACCTTGGCCCTGAGATACCCGATGCCCGATCACCCGACACCGCGCGAAGACGTGGCGGCCGTGCAGCGCATGCTGATCGGCCTGGGCTATCGCGGCCTGACCCAGCCGGAAAGCAAGGCCCAGGCCTCGGTCGCGCAGCCGATGGTCTTTCGCCTGCGCGATGACGGGATCTACGGCCCGGTGACCGAAAGCGCGGTGGAGGCCTTTCAGGAGGACGAGGGGATCCTGACCGATGGCGTGGTCGGCTCTGTCACCATGGGCTTCCTGGAAGAGGCCTGGGCCCGGCGCGCCAATGAACTGAGCTCGCCCGCCGCCGGTGGCTTCCTTGTGGAAGACAGCCGCGCCGTGATGGGACAGCAGGAGCGGCTGCGGCTGGAGCGGGTGGCGACGAACACCCCCGAACGCGTCGCCAAGATGACCAAGCGCGAAGAGGAATATGCCGGCTACCCGCATTTCAGCCTGCGCGCGGATGCCGCCGAAGCCTGGTGCCGGGTGCGCGATATCGTCAATGATCACGGGGGGATACTGACGTCTTCCGGGGGGATCCGGGGGCTGTCCACGCGGGTGTCGCCGGGGCGCAGCGCGACCTCCATGCATTACGTGGGGCGGGCTGTCGATCTGCAGATCTATTCCGGCATGGTCGATCCGGAGAATGATCCGCTTGTCATCACTGGCCCCGATGCGGAGCGTTTCTGGACCGTTTGGGTGCGGGTGAAATACAAGAAGGACCTGGGCCAGGATCTTGAGCTGACGGGTGTGTCCACGGACCGCGTGCGGGACGGGTCGCTCAGCACGAGCGGTCGGTTCATCAATCTGACCGCGCTATTCGCGGAACATGGATTTGAACGCATCCGCTGCCGCAAGAGCTTTCTGAAAGGCGGTATGCGGATTGGTGCGGAGTTCTGGCATTTCCAATACGAAAAGGGGTTGGTTCCCGGAGTCAGCACCTTCGGCGCGGAATTGAAACGGCTCTACCCGGTATCGGCCTTGGAAAAGACGCCGCCCTGGAGCTATCGCGATTGGACGTTCGGCATAAACTGGAATTGAAAGGGAGGAGGGCGAAATGACCAATCCTAAAAAGACCCTGGAAGAGAAGATCAGCGGCTTTGTTAAAGATATCCTGTCGGTCGACGTGGTGACCCTGACGGGGGATCTGAACCTGAACGTCGACGGCGTGGTTACCGAAGGCGCGATCGATCTGAAGGAATTACACAAGCGTATCGTGGGCAAGCTGGGCGGAGAGCTCAAGGTGGCCGCTTTCACCCATGTCGACCTGGATGGCGACACGGTCCAGTTCTCGATGGAGACGGCGACAGAGGAGGACGGCCTGCTGCTGGATCACCACCGCGAAACGGTGAAGGACGTGCAGGCGGCGCGGGCGGCCTTCCTTGATGCGGTTACGGGCATGATCCCGGACAGGGATATGGGCTGAGCACGGATGGCGGACGGCTCTGACGCGATGCTGGCGCTTCTGGCGCGCACGCAGGCGGATTTTGCCGGCCAGGCGGCGCGCAGCGAAGCGCCCGAGACCCAGGCGGGGGAGGTCGTGCCGGAGCGGCTCGAGGTGCTGCGGGACCTGCAATATACCGTGGGGGCAGAGCCGGTTGCGGCCCAGGAGCGCCTGCTGGCAGAGGCGCTTGAGGTGCCGGAGTTCCGCGATGTCCTGCGCCGCCCCGATCAGCGCCGCGCCACGCCGGATGCCATCGGGGTGGATGCGCTGTACGAGCTGCTGTCGGACCTTCTGTCGCTGGATGGCGGGCCGGATGCGCGGCGGGCGTTCTCACGCCGCCCCGAGGCGGGCGAGCTGAGCCCCTGGAGCCGGCTGGTCAAGGCGCGGCTGCGCCGGCTGGGCCTGCTGATCGACCCGGTGCCGATGCAGCCCTGGGGCAGGGACGATGACACCGCGCTGGCCTACCTGGCGATGCTGATACGCGGCGATGAAGACACCCCCGGGCCGGAGCGGCGTGACCTCTGGCAGGTGGCGCATGAGGTGCCGGGGCCCCAGGCGGCGGAGTGGATCGGGATCTCTGGCGATGCGGCGCTGATGCTGGACATGCTGCGCAGTAGCCCGAAGTGGCGCGATCGCTGGTTCGTGGCCCGCAATGGCGGGGATAGCCAGCTGGCCGGGCAGGATTGGGACCGCCTGTCGATAGAGCCGGACGGCTCCTTCCATCCGCCGCGCCTGTGGCGCATTCGGCCCCGGAACCCGCGTGCACTGGATCCCGAAGCGCAGCTGAAGGACATGGGCAACGGCCTTGGGATCCGGCTGATCAAGATCCGGCTCTGGCAGCTTGGCTATTATGACGGCGATCTGACGGGCACGCATTTCGGCACCGGCACCCGGCAGCTTTTCATCAGCCTTGGCGATGCGGATGAGCTGCCCGATGCCCATGGCCATCTTGAGCATTTCCTGGCCGGGCTGGGAGAGACCGTTTTCGCCATCAATCCCCATTGGCTGCATTTCCGCATGATCCGCTCCATCGATGCGGCGCGGGAAGCGGGGGCAGAGGTGCCCGATACGGCGCTTTACGAAACCCTGGCTGCCAACCGGATCACGCCGCAGGATGCGGATGCGCTGCGCGCTGAAACCGCCGCGCTGCGGGCCAGCCAGCAGGACAAGCAGCCGCCCCGGATCTTCCGCACGCCCCTGCGCATGATGCGGCTGGCCTATCACGCGGTGCGGCGACGATTGAGCCGCCTTGGACGGCGGATATCAGAGCTGACCGCGCCGCTGCGCAACCTGCTACTGGCCCCCGTTGCCGGGTTCCGGCGGCTGGCAGAGCGATTGCAAAGCGCCCTGCGCCAGTTCACCCATTTCGTCATCGGCCAGCCCGTGGGCGTGGGGCAGCTGGACAAGGGCCGGATCAGCGCGATTTCCGCGCGCTTCTGCCTGGACCGCGATGCAGAGGTCATTGCCTTGGGCGCGACCGAGCACCGCGCCGCCCTGTTGCCGGCCTATCGCGCTCACCTGACCGCGCTGAGCGACTCCCTGGCGCTTGGCCTCAGGCTGGGGGTCACGGTGATCGCCGTGGTCACGGCGCCGCACCTGGGCTTCCTGGCGCTGGTGAAGCTGGCCTTCCAGCTGCTGGGCATCCTGCGCGATGCGGTGGCGGTGCGCACCGGCCAGCCGCTGGTGCGCCGGGCCGGCTAGCGCAAAACGGCCAACGGGGCCCCATCGGCAGGCAGGCGGGTGGAAAAGCCGGGATCGGGTCTTGCCAAGTGGCATTGTGCTGGCCAATTTGGCCCTTCTTGCATCAGGGAGGGGAGGCCCATGGGTTATATTCTGGCGGTAGACCAGGGGACCACGTCGTCCCGCGCGATCATCTTCGACGAAATGCTGACACCGGTGGCCTCTGCCCAGGAGGAGATCCCGCAGCATTTCCCGGAATCGGGCTGGGTGGAGCATGACCCCCAGGACCTCTGGTCTTCTGTCGCGGCGACCTCGCGCGCGGCGATCGAGAAGGCGCAGTTGGATCCCGCGCGGATCGTGGGCATCGGCATTACCAACCAGCGCGAAACCACCGTGGTCTGGGATCGCAAGACCGGCCAGCCCGTGGCGCGCGCCATCGTCTGGCAGGACCGGCGCACCGCGTCGCTCTGCGCGAAACTGCGGCAGGAACCGGGCTTTTCGGAGATGGTGGCAGAGACCACCGGGCTTCTGGTCGATCCCTATTTCTCAGGCACCAAGCTGAAGTGGATCCTTGAGAATACCGAGGGCGCGCAGGCCAGGGCAGAGGCCGGGGAGCTGGCCTTTGGCACCGTGGACAGCTGGCTGATCTGGAAGATGACCGGCGGGCGCGTCCATGCCACGGATGCCACCAATGCCTGCCGCACGATGCTGTACGATATCACCACCGGCGACTGGTCGCCCGAGATCTGCGCGGCCCTGGGCATTCCCATGTCCATGCTGCCGGAAATCCGCGATTGCGCGGATGACTTCGGAGAGGCGCGCGCGGATCTTTTCGGCCGTCCGATCCCGATCCTGGGCGTGGCCGGGGATCAGCAGGCAGCGGCGATGGGCCAGGCCTGTTTCCAGCCGGGCATGATGAAATCCACTTACGGGACGGGCTGTTTCGCGCTGCTCAATACTGGCGACCAGCTGGTGCGCTCGCAGCACCGGATGCTGACCACCGTGGCCAGCCGCCTGGATGGCAAGGTCAGCTATGCGCTGGAAGGGTCGATCTTTATCGCCGGGGCCGTGGTGCAATGGCTGCGCGATGGGTTGCAGATCATCCGCGATGCACGGGAAAGCGAGCCGCTGGCGCGCCAGGCCGACCTGGCCCAGGGCGTGGTGCTGGTGCCGGCCTTCACTGGCCTTGGTGCGCCCTATTGGCAGGCAGAGAGCCGTGGCGCGATGTTCGGGCTGACCCGCAGCACCGGCAAGGCAGAGATCGCCCGCGCCGCGCTGGAAAGCGTGGGCTACCAGACCCGCGACCTGGTGGAGGCCATGCAGGCCGATTGGGAGGGTTCCGGCGCGGTGGCGCGCCATGGCACGACCCTGCGCGTGGACGGGGGCATGGCGGCCAATGACCTGGCGATGCAGTTCCTGTCAGATATCCTGGGCGCCCGCGTGGACCGCCCGAAGGTGCTTGAGACCACGGCGCTTGGCGCGGCCTGGCTGGCAGGCTACCGATCCGGCCTGTGCCCCGATCCCGAGGGCTTCGCGGCCTCCTGGGCGCTTGAGCGGGAATTCAGCCCCCAGATGGAGGGCGAAGAGCGCGCCCGCCGCTACAGTCGCTGGAAAAGCGCCGTCTCTGCAGTCACTCAGTTTTCCTGAGGGGCGGCCGGGCTGGTCGGGAAGACACCGGACATCGGGATGAAGCCGGGGATGCGCTTCACCCGGTCCAGCCAGCGGCGGGCGGCCGGGTAATCGGCCAGCGCAATCTCTCCTTCCTCGGCCAGGGCGACGGCGGGGAAACAGGCCAGGTCCGCGATGGTGGGGGCAGGGCCCGGCACCAGCCAGTCCCGGCCCTGGCGTTCCGCGAACCACAGGTGTTCATCCAGGATCCGCATCAGGCGCCGGCCCTCCAGCCGGGCCGATCCGGCGTCCAGCGGCATGAACATCCCCAGGGCCCGCCGCGCCACCCCGGCAGAGGCATCCAGCTTGCCGCCGAAATCCAGCCACTGGGCGCATTGCGCGGCGCGCATCGGATCGCCTGCCGGATACCAGGTGCTGGTCGGATCATGGGCCAGCGCCAGGTAGGTCAGGATCGCCTGCGGCTCTGCGATGACCTGCCCTTCGACCTCGAGCACGGGCAGGGTGCCGGCGGGGTTGATGGCCAGGAAGGCGGGTGTTTGCACCTCCAGCCCGGGATATTCATCGACAGAGATGCTTTCGACGGACAGGCCCAGCACGCTCAGAAAGAAGCGCACCTTGTAGCATTCGCCGGAGAGTTCGTAATTGTAGAGCTTCATGGTGTCCTCAGAGATCCAGCACAAGGCGTCCGGACTTGGCACGGGAAACGCAGGTGGCGATCTTCGTGCCACGGGCCTTTTCCGTTTCGGAAAGATAGACGTCCTGGTGATCCGCCTCGCCCTCAAGAAGGGTGGCGATGCAGGTGCCGCAGGCCCCCTGTTCGCAGGAGGAGGGCAGCTCCACCCCGTTTTCGCGCAGGACCTCCAGGATCGTGGTGCCCGCCGGCACCGTGAGCGTCAGGGCAGAGCGCGCCAGGTCGATGGTAAAGGAAGAGCTGTCGTCTATCGTTTTGGTATTGCTGAAATATTCGAAATGCACAGTCTCATCCGGCCAGCCTTGGCGCGCGGCGGTGTCCCGCGTGGCCTCCAGCATGGGCGCGGGGCCGCAGACATAGACATGGCGGGCAAAGCCGGGGGTGGCCAGGATTTCGGACAGACTGGCCTGGGTCTGTTGCGGATCAAGGCCGATGTGCTGGTGCACAGCCTCTCCAAGTGCCGCGCGGCGCTCCGCGAAGGGCACATGTGCCTCTGAACGGGCAAAGATGTGCATCTCATAGGGCAGGCCCTGGGCGGCCAGCGCCTGGGCCATGGCCAGCATCGGGGTGATGCCGATCCCGCCCGCGATGAGCAGCGTCCTGAGCGCGTCGCGGCGCAGCGGGAAGTTGTTGCGCGGCGCAGACAGCGCCAGCACGTCGCCCTCCTGCACATCGCCGTGCAGGCAGGCTGATCCGCCCCGAGAGGGGGCTTCAAGCTTGACGCCGATCTCGTAGAAATCGGTCTCTCCCGGGGCGTTCACAAGGGAATATTGCCGGGTCATGCCGTTGGGCAGAGAGATATCGACATGGGCGCCGGGTTGCGGTGTGGGCAGCGCGCCGCGCAGGGGTTCCAGCCGCAGGGCGCAGATGCCCTCGGCGCTTTGGGTCTTGCGGGTGACGCGGGCGCGCAGCTCTGTCCTGGGGCCCTGGCGGCTGCGGGCCGGCATCTCTGCCAGCTCTGGATCCACGGGCGCATAGACCGGGGCAAAGGGCGCGGGCGCGGGGGCCTGCCGTGCGGCGGCTTCGATGCCGTCGCGCAGCTCAGACAGGCGGCGGTTCCAAAGCTGCATCTGGGCCAGCTCAGGCGTGCCGGAGAGCAGGGGGCGCAGCACGGTCTTGCCCGCATCGGCCGGTTGCAGGAACAGCCAGAGCCCGGCCTGCGCGTCATGCAGGCAGACGTCAGAGGCGCCCTGCGCGTCCAGCGCTTGCGCGGCCATGTCCCGGCAAAGGCCCAGCGGCGCATCGACGGGCAGGGGGCGCAGGGCCGTGGTCTGGTCGGGCAGCGCGGGCAGATCGGCCTGGGCTTGCGGGTCGATGGCGGCCCAGACCAGGCCATGGGCCTCGGTCACCGGGTAGGTGTGATTGCAGATCGTGCGGGCCGGGGCATCGGCGGGATGGGCCGGGATATAGGTGCAGCCGGCGGTCCGGTTCGCATAGCGCCAGCCGTGGTAGATGCAGCGCAGCTCCCGCCCTTCGTTCAGCCCGATGGACAGGCGGACGCCCCGGTGCAGGCAGCGGTTTTCCCAGACGTTGACATGGCCGTCATCGGCCCGCCAGATCGCCAGTTCCTGGCCCCAGAGCTGCCCGTGGTAGACATGGCGCAGCGGAAGGTCGTGACTTGAGGCAACGGGCAGCCATTGCGCGGGGTCCGGGGCGGTCATCTGGGCGTCCTCGTGAAGCTCTCTTGGTCAGACCGTCTTTGGCGGCCTGTCCGCCTATCTGTCGGAGAGCCCGGGGCTTGGTCAACCGCAAGCGCGCCACCGCCCCGGCGTCAGGCGGGCGGGCGACCGGCAAAGCGCCACAGGATCGGGCAAGAGGGAGATGCAGAAGGGGGGGTGAAAACGTAAACGCGCCAGAGAAGGGGGACACTTCTCTGGCGCGAAAAGACCGTCACGAGGTAAGTTCACGGCCCAATTCCGATGCTGGGGATGTCCGGGACAGACGCATCGGGCAAGGTAATAACGATACCTATTTGAAAAGGTTCCGCCGCTCGGCAGGAATTTTCAACAGATTTCTTCCGGCTTCATGTCCTGTGTGACTTCTTTGGCCTGTCCACGCCCCTCAGAGCGGGCGCGGGCGGCAGAAGTGAGGGCCTTGAACAGGCGTCTTTGGCGTTTTGCATAGGGAATGTGCTCTGGATGCCATTGCACGCCAAGCGCGAACGGGTCCGAAATCCGCTCCACGGCCTGAATCATGCCGGCTTCGTCCCTTGCGGCGATTCGCAGCCCGTCGCCCAGACGGTCCACGGCCTGGCTGTGCAGCGCGTTCACGCGCATCGGTTGTGTTCCGGCAATGCGGGCAAGGTGGGTTTCCTTGCAGACCGCGATCCGGCGGCGGGGCAGGACGGTGCGGTAGCGGCGCGAGGAATAGACCTGGAACGCGTCCTGGTGAAGGGTGCCGCCCTGCACGATGTTCAGCATCTGGGCGCCGCGGCAGATGCCCAGGACCGGGATGCCACGGTCCAGCGCGGCTTCGATCACGGCCTTTTCCATGCGGTCGCGGGCCGGGTCCAGCGTGACCCTTGCCACGATCTCCATGTCGTAGAGACCCGGAGAGATATCATCGCCGCCGCCGATAACGATGCCGTCCACGCGCTCAAGGTCGATGTGGTCTTCTTCGACCCATTTCAGGGCCTTCGCGCCGGCCAGCCGCAGGTTCAGCCAGATCAGCGGAAAGATCCGCCAGCCTGATTTGCGCGAAACGGTGACGCCGACGACGGGCCGGCTCAAGAGATCCACCTGCGCCAGCCGCCGGCCAGCCGGTCATGCCCGTTCGCGCGCAGGATGTCAGAGGCCGTTTCGGCCCAGTCCGAGGCCGTGCTGGTCAGCTTGCGCCGGTGTTCGATCCAGGCACCGCAGAGCCGGTCCAGCGTGGCGCGGTCTTCGGCCAGGGTTTCGATCGCGACCCAGTTGGCCCATTCGCCGGTGATGCTCCATTTAGGGTCCTCGATGCGGCAATCGGGGAAGCGGTAGTGATAGGCGGGCCGGGCAGAGATGGCGCTGTCCTCTCCGAACTGCTGGCGGATCAGGTCGGGGTCGATTTCCGCGAAGATCGGGAGCATGTCCAGGGCGTGGTTCCGGGAAGGCGCATGCTCAAGATAGATCCGGGCCAGCTCGCGCACCGTCTCCGGCGGGCCGCCGGCCAGGTCGTCGCGCAAGGAACGCGGATAGCGGTCCACGAAGGGCAGCAGGCGGCGGGAAATGTCGATCGGGTAGGAGCGGCGCAGCACCGGTTCCGTCATCGCGAAGGCGGTCAGCACGGCCCAGAGATGCGTGACCTTGGGATGGATGATCTGCACGTTCAGATGCACGCCGTAGCCCAGCAGGATACCGTGTTCGGTGCCAAAGGCGCCCTGTTCCTCGAAATGGATGAGAAGCGCGTCAAGATCGGGCAGGTGCACCGGATCGAAGGGAGAGGTGACCAGCTCTACGGGGACCAGGTTGCGGGCCAGGTCCAGGGCGGCACGGCCCAGGTCGCTGGTGTCGGCCTGCTTGCGATAGGCGGTGTCGATGTAAATTTTGCAAGAACCGAAGGGGGTCTCGCTCACCCGCATGTCGGGGCCGTCTTTCTGAAGCTCTCCGCCGAACTCCTGCACCAGGATCTCTGCCGAGCGATCCTCTGGCAGCCCGCCATATTCGACCTCTACCCCGACCTTGCGCACGGAGCCATCGGTGGCCTTGGGCGTGGGCAGGGCGGGGGCCTTCGTGCTGGGGGCGTTCTTGTCCATGCGGGATAGCCTTTCCTCTGGCCTTGTTTGTCAAAAGCCTGACCCCGACGGCTGCAAAAGGCAACCGACGGGGGCAGGACGTGCGACAGGGGCCTCAGTAATCCAGCGGTTCGGGCTGGAAGGTCATGACCTCGAACGAGATGGCGGCGCGGTATTCCTTTTCCGTCTCCGAGGTCTCGACGGTGCTGCCAAGCTGGGTGGCAAAGGCGCGGATCAGCTGGTTGCCCAGGCCCGTGCTTTCCCCTTCCCGGCTTTCCGGTTCGCGGTGGCCCTTGGAGTTGACCATGACCAGCTCTGCCCGGTGATCCTTCTGGGTCAGGTGAAGGGTCAGCCAGGGTTCGCCCGTGTCATTGGCCGTGTACTTCGCGGCATTTGCCATCAGTTCGGAGGCCAGCAGGGACAGCGGCACCGCTTGGTCGGGGTAGAGGATCACGTCCTCCACATCGATCTTGACGCGGATCCGGTGCCCCGACGAGGCGCTGGCCTGCAGCGTCTGGTTCGCCACCTCGCGGACAAGGTTGCCCACGTTCACCTGCCCCTGGCTTTCCACCTGGTGCAGGTTGCGGTGGATGGAGGCCATGGCCAGCACCCGGTCCTGCAGGCGCGTCAGGATCGCCTTGGTTTCCTCCGAATGGGCGCGGCGGATGTTCATGTTCATGATGGAAGAGATGAGCTGAAGGTTGTTCTTCACCCGGTGGTGGACCTCTTTCAGCAGCACGTTGCGCTGGCGCACAGCGTTCTCAAGCTCTGCCTGGTCCTGCAGGATCGTCTCTGCCATCAGGATGAAGTCTTCTTCCATGTTGCGCAGCTCATCCGAAGACCGCGCCATGGTGCGGTGATCCTCGAAGGTGCGGACGCGTTCGAAGCGGCGCATGCGGCGGCTGAGCTGGCGGATATGGCGGCCTGCCATGCGGTCGATGGCGATGAAGCCCACGACGACGGAGGCGATCCACATGAGCACCGGGAACAGGATCACAGGAGCCTGGACCTGTTCGGTCATGTTGGACACGGAGGGCCAGATCCCAAGCGCAAAGACCTTCTGGTCGACAACCGGCACCACCACGTAAAGCTGGTCCTCGCCCAGGCGGCTCTGGCCGGAGAAGACCACCGGCGCCATGGAGGCGATGTCCTCAAGCGTGGCGCGGATCGGCAGGATCTGTTCAGATTGCCCGAAACCGGTCGTGGCGGTCAGGATCTCTCCGGCCGCGTTGAAGGTCATCAACTGCTCAGGCGTTGTCGCCGTCTCTGGCAGTTTTTCCAGTTCCAGCACCGAATGGGGCACGGAAATCAGGACATAGCCTGCGTATTCCCCGCCGAAATACACCGGCTGGGAGACGAGAAGCACCGAGGTGTGGCTGATCGCGCCATCCTTGCTGACCAGAACCGAAGGGGCCTGTTCCTTGATGATCTTCAGGTGGTTGGCACGCTCTGACACGTCAATGCCCACACCTTCGGAGGCGCATTCAAGCTGACCGTCGATCGGAATGAACGCGGCCAGGCTGAACTCTGGCTGTTGCGCGTTGAAATCCTGCATCATGGCCCGGCAGTTCGCGGCATCGTAGCCGTTCACCTCTACGGCGCGCGCCAACCCGGAGGCGGCGCCATAGGCCTGTTGCAGGATTCCGCGCTCGTTCTCCACACTCTGCTGGGTCAGCGCGAGGAGCGACAGGCGTGTCACTTCCTCGGATTGGGTGCTGACCTGGCTGGTCTGGTAGATGGCAATGAAGCCAATGGGCGCAAGCGCAAGGGAGAGTATGCCCGCAATCCTGAAACTCAGACTGCGTCTCCAAGGTGTTTTGGCAGTATGTGGCATTAGGGTGTTTCGTCAGCGGGCCGTCATAGGCTTTGCATTGACCACGGCCATCGTCGCGCGGTCCGTGAGTTCCATCGTTTCGTCGTCGTTGAGCTGGAGTATCTCCGACAGGCGGGCCCGTCCGCGGTTCGCGCGGCTCTTGATCGTACCGACGGCGACGCCACAGGTGGCGGCCGCTTCCTCGTAGGAGGCGCCAAGCGCACCCACCAACATCAGCGCTTCACGCTGTTCGTCGGGCAATTGGTCGAAGGCGCGCTTGAAGTCGGCCATCTGCAGGCGGCCGTCATGCGCGGGCTTCTCCGACAGGGAGGCCGCAAAGATGCCATCGCTGTCCGACACCTCACGGCGGGTCTTGCGAAGGCTGGAATAATACGTGTTCCGGAGGATCGTGAACAACCAGGCGCGCAGGTTGGTCCCGGCTTCGAACTTCTCAATGTTCGTCCAGGCCTTGACGATGGCATCCTGCACAAGGTCATCCGCAGTCGCCCCGTTCCGGGTCAGACCCAGGGCAAATGCGCGCAACGCCGGCAGATGATCGACAAGTTCATCGCGGGGGGATGCGCTCATTTACTGGTCTCCTGGCTGGTCGCGGACTGATCCTGCGTTTTCAGTTGCTCAAGCAGGTCCTTGAACCTGTCGGGAATGTCCTCTTCCAACGTTGACCGGAAGACTTTCCTGAGATTCTCGTCGATCCCGCCGCTCGTTTTTGGTTTCGAGTGACCCAATTTCCTGATTCCTTTCCAGCTCCGGAGATTTTCTTACTGCTAGCGGAACCTAACGCGGCATGCTGGAGTTAGGTTCCCAGGAATTCGAGAAAACAGGGGATAAAATGTCACTCTCTTCCGGCACCACGGATCTTTCGGCGCTCATCGGGGCGCACCTTCCCTTTCTTCGCCGGTATGCACGTGCCCTGACCGGTTCGCAAAGCTCCGGCGATGCCTACGCGGCCGCCACCCTTGAAGCCATCCTTCAGGACCGCTCGGTCTTTGAGACCGGGATTGGCGACAAGGCGGGGCTCTTCAAGGTTTTCCATACCATCTGGGCCAGCTCCGGCGCTCCCGTCGCGGTCGAAGCCGAAGGGGCAGAAGCCCTTGCCCAGAAACACATGGCCAAGCTCAGCCCGAACACGCGCGAAGCGCTGCTTCTGCACACCATCGAGGATTTCAATACGTCCGAGGTCGCCGCGATCATGGACACTGACACCTCCGAAGTTGAAACGCTGCTGTCCACCGCACGTCAGGAAATGTCCGATGCAGTCTCCGGTCGTGTCCTGATCATCGAGGACGAGGCGATCATCGCCATGGACCTCGAAGCGCTTGTCGCCGAGATGGGCCACCGCATCACCGGCGTGGCCCGCACCCACACCGAAGCCGTGCAACTTGGCAAGTCGGAGCGCCCGGACCTGATCCTGGCAGATATCCAGCTGGCCGATAACTCCAGCGGCATCGACGCGGTGAACGAGCTGCTGGGTGAGCTGGGCGAACGCCCGGTGATCTTCATCACGGCCTTCCCGGAACGGCTGCTGACCGGCGAACGCCCGGAACCGGCCTTCCTGATCTCCAAGCCTTACCGCGAAGACCAAGTGCGCTCTGCCGTGAGCCAGGCGATGTTCTTTGCCTCGACGGAAACGCTCAAGGGCTGATCCCTTGGCAGGTGGCGGCGCAGTGGCGCCTCCCTTCATCAGCACGAAAGAAACGCCCCGCCGCTTCGGTGGGGCGTTTCTGTTCATGCTGATCGTTCCATGCTGGCGCGATCGCGCCGGTGTCGGCTCTTCATCAGGCTCCCGACAAGTGCGGACAGCCCAAGGATGGCGAAGAACACGCTGAACAGCTGTGCGATCTCCGTAGAGGCGACGGCGATCCCGGTGAAACCGAAAATCCCGGCGATGAGCGCGACAGCGAGGAAAACTTTGGCCCATAGTTGCATGGTGGCATTCCTTTCGCTGTCGTCACGCCCCTTTCAGGGCCTGTTGCAAAAAGAACGCCACGGTAAGCCAAGGGGTTCCCGGCAATGATCGCATGCGCGGCCTTATGCGCGTCACAACTGCGGCATCTGGAGGTGGAGCGCGAAGTTTATCCCGTAACTCGTTGAAGGGTTTGGTAATTTCAGGAAGCCACTCTTTGCAAATAAAGCTTGCAGCTTTTGCAAATCGGCCATGCAAGCGGCTGAGCGGGGCAGGAAGCGGCCCCGTCAGTCCAATTCGCGCCCGGCCGTGACGCCGCTGACAAGCTGATAGGACAACAGGTCCGGAATATCGGCCGGATCCCGGACAAGCGGGCTGACCTTCCCGGCAAGCGCCCGGATCATCTCGCTCTCTGGTGTCCAGGCCTCTTCGGCGCGGTCCCAATCGGTGAAGCGGAAGCGCAGCACGGCGCCATTGCCGGCCTGGGCCATGCGCGCCATGTCCGCCGGATGCACCGATCCGATACGCGGATAGCCCCCGATCGTCTGGCATTCGGCCAGCAGCATGAAGGGCGTGCCGTCCCCGGTGATCTGAAGATCCCCCGCCTGGATCGGTTCCGAGGCCAAGCCCCCCGCGTCCAGGTGCCAGTCGGCGTGATCCTCCGTCAGCAATTGCATGGCCTGCCGGTTGCTGCGCGTGCCGCGGGTAAAGCTGGCCGCCGCGAAGGCCGCGCGCTGTGCCTCTGAGAAGAGATCGGTTTGCGGGCCGGCCAGAACACGGATCACACCACCGTCAAAGCGCGCCTCGGCGCGGATCAGGCAGGGCGGACGGGCAGGGGCGGGATCCTCGCCCACCGGCAACTCTGTTCCGGCCTCAAGCAGGCTGCCGATCCGAACCGCAAGATGCGTGGCGCGACTGGCCAGCACGGGCCGCGTGGCGATCCCGCCGGCGGGGGTGAGGTAGCCGGTCGTCCCGGACTCGACTGGGCCGATCTTCAGCATGTCGCCCGGCTGAACCGGATGGGCCGCATGCCAGGCAAGGGGCCGGCCGTTGAGCGTGGCGCGCATCGGCGCGCCGGTCAGGGCCAGGCGCATGGGCGCATCGACCGTGAAGCTGCCGCCCATCCCGGGCATCTCGATCCCCGCCAGAACCTCCGGACTGCGCAGCAGGGCCGCGGCCTCGAACAGGGCCAGGCGGTCCAGGGCGCCGCCGCGCGACAGGCCCTGCGCCCCCAGTCCCGGACGCCCCAGATCCTGCACGGTCAGGCCGGGCCCGGCGGTCTCAATTCGCAGGTGCGCGCTCATGACAGGACCTCCAGGCGGCCACCGGCGCTGCCGCCTTCGCGGGTCAGCGCCTCTCTTTCAGACAGGGAAATGCGGTGGAAGCGGAACATGTCCCCGGCGCGCAGGGGCATCGGGTCCTCTGCCTCTGGCTGGAAGGGGCGGAAGGCCGTGCGGGCGATCTGCAGCCAGCCGGTGGGCGATGGATTGGCAAAGAGGACAAGTTGCCGGATCGCCACCGTCAGCGCGCCCGGCGGCACCTCCTTGGTCAGCTCCGTCTGGCGCGGGAAGTCCCATTCCATCGGCAAGAGCCCAAGGTAGGGCTGCCCCGGCGCGAAGCCGATGGCGATCACCCTTGGCCGCGCGTCCAGGATCTGTTGCACCGCCTGCTCCTGTGACAGGCCCGTCTGTTCACAGGCACGGCCCAGGCCTACCCCATCCGCGCCATCGAAGCTGACCGGCACATGCCAGATGCGTGTCGCAGGCTCTTCGGGCAGGGCCAGCCAGTCGCGGCTGGCAATCAGGTCTTCCAGCACTTCCGCGATATCGGGGCGGGCGCAGACCTCGCGGTCGAAACGCACCTGGACCGAGGCAAGGGCCGGCAGGATTTCCGTCACGCCCGGGGTTTCCCGGGCTTCCTCACCAAAGGCGCGCGCGGCGCGATTGGCCCCTTCCGTGAAGACAGAGTCAAACCGGACAAGAAAGCCATCCATCCCCAAGGGGCGAAGCTGCGGGAAACGTTCTGCCTGCGGATCAATCAATTTCTTCGGCCATTCATCTGGGAGTGTAGGTTTCTCTTGACCTGATTTGCAAAACGTCGACAAATTGTCAACGTAATGTCACTGAAACCTCAGGGTGACCGACAGAGTCGCCTAAATTACCGACAGGAGATCCCGATGATCCGCTTTGCAGCAACGGCCGCCACCGCAATGGCAATTGCCGCCCCGGCCCTGGCCGAAACCTGGAACATGCCCGTGCCCTACGGCGATTCCACCTTCCACACGGTCAACATTCGCGAATTCGCCGCCGACGTGGCTGAGGCCACCGATGGCGCGCTCGAGATCGAGGTGCATTCCGCCGGCTCGCTCTTCCCCCACGCCGAGATCAAGAACGCCGTGCGCTCTCGCCAGGTGCCCATCGGGGAATTCCTGCTGTCGCGCCTGTCCAATGAGGACGCGGCCTTCGGCATCGACAGCCAGCCCTTCCTTGCCACCTCCTATGACGAGGCGATGACCCTCTGGGAAGCGCAGAAACCCGTGGTAACGGAGCTGATGGAAAAGCAGGACCTGATGCCGCTCTTCTCCGTGCCATGGCCGGCCCAGGGGCTTTATACCAACGGCAAAATCGCCACGGTCGATGACCTGTCCGGCCTGCGCTTCCGCGCCTACAACGCCGCGCTGGAACAGCTGGCCACGCTGGCCAAGGCCGCCCCGGTCCAGATCGAGGCCACCGATATCGCCCAGGCCTTCTCTACCGGGCAGGTGCAGGCGATGATGACCTCGCCCTCCACCGGCGCCAATTCCACCGCCTGGGATTTCGTTGATACCTACACGGCTGTCGATGCCTGGCTGCCCAAGAACGTCGTCGTGGTGAACAAGCGCATGTTCGACCGCCTGCCCGAAGACGTGCAAGCCGCCGTGATGGAAGCCGCCGCCGCCGCCGAAGCCCGCGGCTGGGAGATGTCCTCCGAGGAAGCCGAGGCCAAGAAGGCTGTCATGGAAGAAAACGGCATGGCCATCGTCACCCCCACGCCGGAGCTGATGGATGGTCTGAAGGCCATCGGCGGCACGATGATGGAGCAATGGAGCGCCTCTGCCTCGCAAGAGGGCAAGGCCATCCTGGATGCCTACCAGGCCGATTGATCGCAACAGATGATCCAGGGCCTCGCCATCGGCGGGGCCCGTTTTCATGAAAGGGGCGGCCATGATCCGGCGCGCATTCGATACCTTGTACCTGGCCGGCGGCATCTGTGCGGCAGGGGCGATCCTGGCCATCTGCCTGCTGGTCTCCGCCCAGGTGGGGCTGAACATCCTGGCACGGCTTGGCGGGCCGGGCCTGTCCTACACGATCCCGTCCTACGCGGATTTCGCCGGCTTCTTCCTGGCGGCGGCCAGCTTCCTGGCCTTTCCCTATGCGCTGCGCATGGGCGCGCATATCCGGGTGAACCTGGTGATCTCGCGCCTGCCGCAAAGCTGGACCTGGGCGCTTGAGCTTTTCACCCTGGCGCTAGGCGCCGCGATTTCCGCCTATGCGGCCTATTACGCGGTCGCCTTGACCCATGAGAGCTGGGATTACGGTGACATGTCGACGGGCATCGTGGCGGTTCCGCTGTGGATTCCGCAGCTGGCGATGGATGCCGGACTGATCCTGCTGACCCTGGCCTTCCTGCAGACCTTCGTGGAAAGCGTCCTGGCGGGCAGGCCCGTCATCGTCGACGCAGGAGAGGCCTGATGTCGGATCCCCTCATCTTTTCCATCCTGCTCGGCGTGCTCATGGTGCTGCTGGCCGCAGGCCTCTGGGTGGCCGTGGCGCTGATCGCCCTGGCACTGGTGGCGCTCGTCTTCTTCGCCAATGCTCCGCAGGGCCTCGTGCTGGCCACCACGCTCTGGGGGCATTCACACAGCTGGTCGCTGGCTTCGCTCCCGCTCTTCATCCTGATGGGCGAGATCCTTTTGCGCTCCCGGCTCTCGGGCGACATGTTCTCCGGCCTGGCCCCCTGGCTGGGCCGCGTGCCGGGCCGGCTGCTGCATGTTAACGTGCTGGGCTGCGCGATCTTCGCGGCCGTCTCGGGCTCCTCTGCGGCCACGGCAGCCACGATCGGGCGCATGTCCGTGCCGGAACTGACTGAGCGCGGCTACCCGGAAAAGCTCATCATCGGCACGCTGGCGGGCTCCGCCACGCTGGGCCTGCTGATCCCGCCCTCGATCATCCTCATCGTCTACGGGGTGGCGACGGAACAAAGCATCGCCCGGCTCTTCGTGGCCGGGGTGCTGCCGGGCGTCATGCTCGTGGCCCTCTTCGGCGGCTACGTGGCGCTGCGCGCGCTGATCGCGCCCGATGACATCCCCGAAGAGCCCAGGCGCTTCACGCTGCGCCAGAAACTCGCCGCCTCGCGCCGCCTGATCCCGGTGATGCTGCTGATCATCGGAGTCATAGGGTCGATCTACACGGGCGTTGCCTCTCCCACGGATGCGGCGGCGGTGGGCGTGCTGCTCGCCACGCTGCTGGCCTTCCTCTCCGGTGGGTTCCGCTGGCGGGATTTCTTCGACGCGCTGCTGTCGGCCACCCGGACCTCGGCCATGATCGCCTTCATCTTGCTGGGGGCGGCCTTCCTGGCCATTGCCATGGGCTTCACCGGCATCCCTCGGAACCTCGCGTCCTGGATCGGCTCCATGGGGCTTTCGCCCGCCGCGCTGCTCTGCGTGCTGACGGTGTTCTTCATCATCCTGGGCTGCTTCCTCGACGGGATCTCGGTGGTGGTGCTGACCACCTCCATCATCCTGCCCATGGTCGAGGCCGTTGGGATCGATCCGCTCTGGTTCGGCATCTACCTGGTCCTCGTGGTGGAGATGAGCCAGATCACTCCGCCGGTCGGCTTCAACCTCTTCGTGATACAGGGGCTGACGGGGATCGATATCCTGCGGGTCGCCAAGGCCGCGCTGCCCTTCTTCGGGCTGCTGTTGCTGGGGGTGCTGCTGATCTCGCTCTTCCCGCAGATCGTCACCTTCCTGCCCCAGGCCATGGCGGGCTAAGGGGGCCAGCCCCCGTCACCTGCGGTGACTCCCCCGGAGTTTACGGCAAGAAGAAGACCGGGCGCGTTCTGCATTCTTCTTGCCGGGAAACTCTGGGGGGAACCTGCAAAACCCTTTTGCAGGTGGGGGGCAAGGCCCCCCTTCCACCCTCAAAGAGAGGCAGCCGCCCGGCTGGCCTGGTCATATTGTCCCGAGAGCGCGCGCAGGGCTGCCGCGATGCGGCGCAGCTCCTCCCCGTTGAAGCCGGTGGTGGGCAGGGCGCCCAGCAGGCATTGTTCCCGCACGCGGCGGTAGGTGTGGCACAGCTCCCGCCCCTTGGGCGACGTGCTGTAGAAGACTTCCTTGCCGCGTTTTTCGCTTTCCAGCAGCTCGAGCTTGAGAAGCTTGCGCAGGGCGTAGTTCACCACATGGGTGTCCTCGATGTTGAGCAGGAAGGCGATATCGGAGAGGCGCTTTTCCCGGTCGCGGCTGTTGGTGTTGTGCAGGACCAGGATTTCCAGCGGAGAAAGCTCCGGCATCCCGGCGGCGGACATGCAGCGCTGCATCCAGCGGGTGAAGGCGTTGTAGGCGATGATCAGTCCGTATTCGTATTCCGACGCCTCCCAGCCCTCGCCATCGGCCAGGTGTCTTGAAGAGACGATGCGGCGGGAATTCTCGACCATTGTGCGTCCTTTTTCTGACGATTTATCGGCAAATTATCAGCAATTCGCGCCCGGACCTAGCCCTCTTCGGGCGGGGGGCTCGATCCGGGGCGGAATTGCGATATGATCGGCGCGAAACACCCCGGCGGAACGAGGGTGCGCGAGGCGGGATTGAGACAGGTCGTGAGATCGCTGGTCCGGGGGCTCTGGCTTCTGGGAATGATGCTGATGGGGCAGGGGGCACTGGCGCAGGCGCAGCTTGAGCCGGCGGCCAGCCGGATTCGCGATCGCGGGGAGGCGCTGGAGGTCACCCTGCAGCTCAGCGCCCCGGTCCCGTGGCGAATCTTCACGCTGGATGCGCCGATGCGGGTCGTCTTCGACTTCGGCCAGGCCAGCCTGCCCACCGCCGCCGATCGCCGGTTGCGGCAATCGGACCGGGTCACGGCGCTGCAGATGGGGCCGGTCCAGCCGGGCTGGTCGCGCCTGGTGCTGGAGTTGAACGTCCCCATGGCGCTGGAAAGCGCCGGCATGACCACCGCAAGCGGCAAGGGGCGTCTGGTGGCCCGCTTTGCCCCGACCAGCGCCGCGGCCTTCGCCAGGGGCACCGGCGCCGGGCCGGACCCGGACTGGGCCCGGCGCCGCCCCTCCCAGAGTCTTGGCGCCCCGGAAAAGGGCGGCCCCCTGCGCATCCTGCTCGATCCCGGCCATGGCGGCATCGATCCGGGGGCAGAGCGGGACGGCGTGGTGGAATCCCACCTCATGCTCATTTTCGCCCAGGAGGTGCGCGCCGAACTGGTCAAGGCGGGCTACCAGGTGCGCCTGACCCGGCAGGATGATTCCTTCGTGCCGCTGGAAACCCGGGTGGCGATGGCCCATGACCTGGGGGCGGATCTGTTCATCTCTCTCCATGCCGATGCGCTGGCAGAGGGGCGCGCCTGGGGCACAACCGTGCATACCCTGTCGCGCAGCGCCACGGACGAGGCCTCGCGCAAGCTGGCCGAACGGCATGACCGGGCCGATCTGCTGTCCGGCGTGGATCTGAGCGACAGCGACGATGTGGTTGCCGATGTTCTGATGGACCTGGCCCGCATGGAAACCCAGCCGCGTAGCGAGGCCTTGGCAGATGCCATTGTCGCCCAGCTGCGCCAGGCCGGCCTGCCGCTGAACACCCGACCGCGCCGGGCGGCGGGCTATTCGGTGCTGAAGGCCCCGGACATCCCGTCGGTGCTGGTGGAAACCGGTTTCCTCTCCTCGCCGCGTGACCGGCGCAACCTGGTGAACCCGGTCTTTCGCGCGCGGCTTGCGCAGTCGCTCGCCGGGGCCGTCCAGGCCTGGCAAAGCCAGGATGCCGCGCTGGCCGGGCTGCGCCGCCGCTAGGGCGTCTCGGCCAATTGCGGCACATGACCGATCCGAGAGCGCCTTGTGTTTTGACCGGCCCTGCCGGGCGCACTATATACTCCGCTCAACGAGAGAGGCCCCTCATCCGTGATTAGATTCGTCCTCGCCTTCTTCGGAGGCATCTTTACCTTCCTGACCCTTGGTCTGGCGGTCATTGCCCTGTCCATCGGTGCGGTCTTCTGGATCTATGGCCAGGACCTGCCCAGCCACGATGCGCTGCAGCGTTACCGGCCGGAAATGATCAGCCGGATCTATTCCTCCGAAGGGCGCATCATCGATGAATTTGCCCGTGAGCGCAGGCTTTACGCCCCGGCGGACGAGATCCCGGGCCTGGTGAAACAGGCCTTCATCTCTGCCGAGGACAAGAACTTCTACACCCATGCCGGTTACGACGTGCGCGGGATCGGGGTGGCGATCTTCGAAGCGATCCGCACGCGCGGCCAGACCCTGCGCGGGGCCTCCACGATCCCGCAGCAGGTCGCCAAGAACATGTTCCTCTCCGGCGACCGCAAGATCGAGCGCAAGGTGAAAGAGGTCATCCTGGCCTCGCGCCTGGTGGATTCGATGTCCAAGGACAAGATCCTTGAGATTTACCTGAACGAGATTTTCCTGGGCCAGAACTCCTATGGCGTGGCCGCGGCCGCCCAGACCTATTTCAACAAGCCGCTCGACCAGATCGACGCGGCAGAGGCGGCTGTGCTGGCCTCCATGCCCAAGGCGCCCTCTGACTACCACCCGGTGCGCCAGCACGACCGCCTGCTGGAACGGCGCAACTACGTTCTGGGCGAGATGCACCAGAACGGCTACCTGGACGACGCGGAATACCAGGAGGCGGTGGCCGAACCGATCCGATCCGTGCAGGGCGGCGATTACCCGGCCTTCCGCTCCACCCTGCCGCCGCGCGATTACTTCACCGATGAGATCCGTCGCCAGCTGTCGGACGATTTCGGTGAAGAGGAGTTTTTTACCGGCGGCTACGCGATCCGCGCCACCATCGACCCGGAAATGCAGCAGGTCGCCTCGCGCGCGCTGCGTCACCGGCTTGAGTGGTTCGATCGGAACCTCGGCCAGTGGCGCGGGACCGGCAAGACGCTGCCGGAAGATGTGCTGGACGATGAAGCCGCCTGGCGTGACGCCCTGCACGGCGAACGCGTGCCGCGTGACATCGACCTGGGCCACAAGTGGCTTCCGGCGGTCGTGCTGGACGTGGCCGACCAGAGCCTGACACTGGGCATCGAAGGCGTGGCCAGCGATGACCCCCGCGGCAACAGCGTGCCGCGCTCTGATATCCACTGGCTGCGCGGCGACTTCTTCGACAACTTCGAGGTCGGCGACGTGATCCTGGTGCGCGAAGTGACCCGCGATAGCGATGGCTCCTTCGTCAACTGGTCCGTCCGCCAGGTGCCCGAGGTCGAAGGCGCCTTCATGGCGATGGACGTGAACAACGGCCGCGTGATCGCCATGCAGGGGGGCTTCTCCTACCAGCATTCGGTGTTCAACCGCGCCACCCAGGCGCAACGTCAGCCGGGCTCTTCCTTCAAGCCCTTCGTCTATGCCTCGGCGCTGGACAGCGGCTATTCCCCGGCGACGATCGTCGTCGACGCCCCGATCGAGATCAACACGCCGGACGGTGTTTGGCGCCCCAAGAACTCCTCCAACAAGTATTACGGCCCCACGCCGCTGCGCACCGGGATCGAACAGTCCCGGAACCTGATGACCATCCGCCTGGCGCAGGAAGTTGGCATGGATGTCGTGGCCGGATATGCCGAACGCTTCGGCGTCTATGACGACATGGGCCCCTACCTGGCCAACGCGCTTGGGTCAGAGGAAACGACGCTGTTCAAGATGGTCTCTGCCTACGCGATGTTCGCCAATGGCGGCGAGCGGGTTGAACCCACGCTGGTCGACCGGGTGCAGGACCGCAACGGCCAGACGATCTATACCCATGACGAACGCATCTGCACCGATTGCTACGATGCCAACCTGCCGGCCGGCGAAAGCCCGATCATCGTCTCCAACCGCGACCGGGTGATGAACGCGATCACCGCCTACCAGCTGACCTCCATGATGCAGGGCGTCGTGCAGCGCGGCACGGCCTCCAGCGTGGTGAACCTGCCCGTGCCGACCGCGGGCAAGACCGGCACCACCAACGATGCGCGCGATGCCTGGTTCGTCGGTTTCACCTCCAACGTCGTGGCGGGCTGCTACATCGGCTATGACAACCCCCGTCCCATGATGGGCGGGCGCGGCTACGGCGGCACGCTTTGCGGTCCGGCCTTCCAGGAGTTCATGTCGGAAGCGATCAAGAAATACGGTGGCGGTGCCTTCGACGTGCCCCCGGGCGGCCACTTCATCAAGATCGACCGCTTCACCGGCGCGCGGCTGCCCAACGACGCCTCCGGCGCAAACGTGGTGGCGGAATACTTCCGTAATGGCGAAGAGCCGATCTTCGGCATGGCCTTCGACGGTGGCTTTGCCATGGGGCAGAACCTGCCGCTCTTCGATGAGGCCGCCGTTGCCCAGGGCCGCCAGGTCACGACCTCGACCGGGGAAACCACCACGATCGGCCCGCAGGCCGATTTCGGCACCGTTTCCTCGGGCGGTCTCTACTGACCCATCCCGCCGCGTGATGGCCCCTCCCTTGCTCGCGGGCAGGGGTTGGGCTATCACGCGGCTCTGATATTCAACGTGAAAGGTGGCCCATGCGCGCCGAGGCTCAGAACATCGTTGCCGAGATCGAGAAATCCCTGGAGCTTCTGCGCCAGCGGATGGACTGGGAGACGGTCCAGCACCGGCTGGAAGAGTTCAACGCCCGCGTCGAGGATCCCAACCTCTGGGACGATCCCACCCGCGCCCAGGCCCTGATGCGCGATCGCCAGGCGCTGGTCGATGCCATGGCCGTGCACGACAGCATCCAGCAGGACCTTTCCGACAACGTCGAGCTGATCGAGCTGGGCGAGATGGAAGAGGATGACGAGGTCGTCGCGGACGCCGAGGGCGCGCTGCGGGCCCTGCGCGACAAGGCCGCGGAGAAAGAGCTGGAAGCGCTGCTGAACGGCGAGGCCGACAGCAACGACACCTTCCTTGAAATCAACGCCGGCGCCGGCGGGACCGAGGCCTGCGACTGGGCCGCGATGCTGCAACGGATGTATGTCCGCTGGGCCGAAAAGCGCGGCTACAAGGTGGAACTGCAATCCGAAGAGGGCGGTGCCGAGGCCGGGATCAAGTCCTGCGCCTACAAGATTTCCGGCCATAACGCCTATGGCTGGCTGAAGTCCGAATCCGGCGTGCACCGGCTTGTGCGGATTTCCCCCTTCGGGAAGGGCACGCGAGAGACCTCCTTTGCCTCCGTCTGGGTCTACCCGGTCGTGGACGACAATATCGAGATCGACGTGAACCCCGCCGATATCCGGGTGGATACCTACCGCTCCTCCGGGGCAGGCGGCCAGCACGTGAACACCACCGACTCCGCCGTGCGGATCACCCACCACCCGACAGGCATCGTCGTGACCTCTTCCGAGAAGTCTCAGCACCAGAACCGCGACATCGCCATGAAGGCCCTGAAATCGCGGCTCTACCAGATGGAGCTGGACAAACGGAACGCGGCCATCAACGAAGCGCATGAGAACAAGGGGTCGGCGGGCTGGGGCAACCAGATCCGCTCCTACGTGCTGCAGCCCTACCAGATGGTGAAGGACCTGCGCACCCAGCACGAGACCTCCGATACCTCGGGCGTGCTGGACGGGGACCTGGATGCCTTCATGGCCGCGACGCTGGCTCAGCAGGTGGCGGGCAAGTCCCGCGCCGAAGCCGCAGCAGATTGATATAAGGGGCCGCTGGTGAAGCGGCCCTTTTTGCTTCCGGCCCCTGCAAACAGCCTGGACACCGCGCGCAAGCGGCGACCGGGACCGGGGGGCAGATCCCCCCGCACCCCCGCCGCCAGCGGCACCGGCCGGACCCTTCGGGGCTAGCGCCGCCCCTGGGCCAGGGCGCGCGACTGCGGCAGGCGGTAGAGCAGGGCCATGGCAGCGATCCCCACGAGCGGGCCGGGCACCAACGCCAGGAAAGCCCATTGCCAGGACCCCAGCCAGCCGGCCACCAGCGGGATCAGCTGGATCGCCGGAATGGTCAGCGCAAAGCCGATCCCCAGTTGCAGGGTCAGCGCGGTGCCGGCGAGCTCCGGCGGGGCCAGCTCCGACACGGCGGTGGAGAACTGCGCACTGTCCCCCAGCACCGTCGCGCCCCAGAGCAACGCGACCCCGGCCAACAACCAGCCCGGCCCGTGGAAGGTCAGCCCGATCAGCGCGGCGCAGGCCAGCGACAGCACCATGAAGCCGATGGTCGTCAGGCAGCGTCCGATCCGGTCCGAAAGCCAGCCCGCCACCAGGCTGCCCGGCGCCCCCATGGCGATCGCCAGGAAGGCCAGCATCGCCGGTGAGCCGAAGGGAAAGGGTGCCAGCCCCGCCGCACTGGCCGCCGTGCCGAAGGCCAGCATCCAGGCCCAGGCCGCGTAAAGCTCCCACATGTGTCCGAAGTAGCCGAGGTTGGCGAGCATCACGGGCCGGTCCCGCAGGATCTGCAGGGTCTGGCGCGGGTTGAAGACCGCGCGGGGAAAGGCAAAGGGCCCCTCGCGCACCACCAGCCCGAAGATCAGGACAGACAGGCCCCCCGCCGCGCTGGTCGCCATGACCACCACCTGCCACTCCAGTCCGAATGTCAGGGCGCGCACAAGGTGGGGAAGGGCAGAACCAAAGCACAGGCCCGCCACCAGCAGCCCCATGGCCAGCCCGCGCCCGGCGATGAACCAGGTCGCCATGAGCTTCATCGCGGGGGGATAGACCCCGGCCAGGGCGACCCCCGTCAGGAAGCGCAGGGCGATGGCCGTGCCCGGACCCGGGGCCGCCAGCAGGCCAAGGTTGGCCAGCGCCGCGAGCAGGGTAGAGGCCGTGATGAGCCGCGTCATCCGCATGATATCGGGCAGGTTCACCAGGCTCGCGGCCACCGCCCCGGTGACAAAGCCCAGCTGCACGGCGATGGTCAGCCAGGCGCTGGTGCCGGGGGTGAGCGACCACAGCACCACCAGTTCCGGCGCGATGGCCGTGGCCGAAAACCAGGTCGCCATGACCCCGACGACGCCAAAGCCGATCAGGCCAAGCGCCCGCCAGCGGCCCGGGGCCGGGGTCGCTCTGCTGCTGTGAAAGGGGGAGGGCGCGCGCATCTCAGTCTTTCGGCGCCGTTATGCGGGCGGGCGCATCAGGCGCATCACGGGCACCTGTCATCCTTGATATGCCGCGCGGGACGGCCCCGCGCGGCATCAGATCAATAGTCCTTCTGGAAGAAGATCCCGAAGCGGGTTTCCCCGTCCGAGGTAGCCTCTGCCTGGGTGGTGATATTGTTCGTCAGGTCCAGGTTGATCGAGAGCGAGGTCTCTCCGTCGCCGGTCACCTCGGTTTCCGTGTAGACGTTCTCGGACAGGTACTTCCCGGCGGTCAGGCTGGTCTGGCCGTCCTCCGTGGTGGACAGGTCCAGCTCATCCAGCCCGGTTTTCTCCCGGATGCGGTTCATGATGCCGCCATCGCCGCTGCCGGTCAGGACCGCCACGGCCGTGGCCAGCTGGGCCGCCTGTAGGGCCGAGATCTGGTCGATCCCCTGGCCGAAGAACAGCTGGGAGACGACCTCGTCCTCGGGCAGGTCGGGATCGGATTTGAAGACCACCGTCGGATCGGTCGGTGTGCCGTCGATCGTGATGGTGAAATCGTATCCATTGTTCTCGGCGGTGGCGACGAAGTGCAGCACGGGAGAGAAATCACCCGCGATCTGCACCCAACCCTCGGTGAAGTTGAGCCGCTTCAGCACCAGGTCCAGCCGCCCGCGTGACAGGTTGAACTGGCCCACGGGTTGCGGGTTGGCCGTGGTGCCCCCGATCCGCAGCGATCCGCGCATCTCTGCGTCGATGCCTCGGCCCCGGATGAAGACGGCGGTATCGGTCTCCAGCAGCAGGTCCAGCCCAAGCCCGACAGAGCTGCCGCCGCCACCCCCGCCAGAGGCGCCGGGTTCCTGCACCAGGCCGGCCCGCTTTCGGGTGATGAAGCTTCCCGAAGGCTCTGCCACATGGGTGATGTCCGGGATCGCTTCCGGCCCGCCCAGCCCGGTAGAGGCCAGCCGAAGCTCGGTACCCGACAGACCCACACGGCCAGAGATGGTGCCGCCGCCGGTCAGCCCGCCGTTGATGGCGATATTGCCGTTCAGGCGGGTGGTAGCGGCATTGCCTTGGGTGAAGATGAAGTTGTTCAGCGCCACCTTGATGCCCGCGTTGAAGGGCGGGGCAAGGCCAATCGGCCCGGTGATGCGGATCTGCCCGCCGGTCCCGGGCGCAACGGTGACATTCATCGTGGCCTGCCCGCCGGCGACGGAGACCGTGCCGCCGATCCCGTCGATGACCTGCCCCAGGGTGGGGGCAACCAGCCGGACATCCCCCAGCGTGACCTGGCCGTTCAGGGCCTCAAGCCGGGGCTGTCCGCGCATGGTCAGGTTGAACCGGGCAGAGCCGGTGACGGAGCGCGGTGCCAGGAAGCCATTGGCCAGCCCGACGGGCACGTTGCCGGTGATCGCCAGGTCCACAGCGCCGTTCGCCAGCCCGGCCTTGCCGCTGACACGGGCCTGTGCGCCGCCGGGGCCATCGGCATTCAGCGACACGTTGTACCCGCCACCTGATGCCGGGCGCGTGTTGCCCCGCACGGTGAGCGGGCCACGCAGTTCCGGCACCAGCCGGGCCATGTTGTCCAGCTGGGCGTTGAAATCCAGCGTCGGGCCGCGGCTGTCGATCACGCCGGTGGTATTGGCCTTGATCGCCACGGAGGAAAAGCTGGCTTCCTCCACCTTGATGTCGCCATTGACCTCGCGCTGGACGGCCAGCCGCAGGGTGCTGTCGCCTTCGAAAAGCGCGTCGATCATGTCATTGCCGATCCCGACGGACTGCCCCTTGCCATCGGCCTCCACCCGGTAGCGGCCGCCACTGCCGGTCAAGCGGGCGCTGACATCCAGCGGCCCGGCCTGTTCGCCCAGCGGCGCGGCCACGTTGGGCAGCGCCAGGGTAAAGCGGAGGTCCACGGTATCGCCATCGGTCACGGTGCCGTCGATATCCGCACTGATCCCCGGAGAGCTGACCATGGCCTTGTTCACGGTGATCTTGGGGCCGTCCACGGTCACATCCGCATCCACCACGACCCGGCCCTGCAACAGGTTGTCCAGCGGCTCGATGCCCGTGCCGATGCGATCGCCGCCGCCTTTTAGCACGGCGTGGATCACCCCGGCATTATCGGTGCGCACGGTGCCGTTCAGGTTGACCGGCCCGGCCTCCGTCCCGGTGAAGACACCGGAATTGTCGAGCCGCGCGGTGACATCCACGGTCATCGCCTTGGGGTCGAGGTCGCCAGAGGCCTGCACGCGCAGCTCCCCGGTCTCGATCCGGGAGGCATGGAGCACGGGCGCGCCTTCGGTCGGCAGGCTCAGGTCGAAGTCCAGGTCCAGCGCGCCGGCCAGCAGGTCGTCCACCACGTCGATGCCGGTCTTCAGGTCCTGCCCGCCGCCCGCGCCGGTGATGCGCATCTCCTCCGGGGTCTGGCTGATCGCGCCGCTGAAATCGACGCCGCCGCCCCCGGTGCCGGTCACCACGCCCACGTCGGGCATGCTCAGCGCATAGGTGATCTCTCCGTCATTGCTGGCCATGCGGCCCTTTGCGGTCAGTTGGACGGCCTCGTTGCCCAGATCCAGCGTGTTGATGGTGATGCCCGTCTGGCCGCGCTCGATATCCACGTCCAGCGCCACCGGGGTGGCCAGGACCGCATCGGCCTGTTCGATCCCCACCTTCAGCCCGGTGCCGGAGCCCTTGGCGACCAGGTGCACGTCGCCCGCCGGCACCTTCAGGTCCAGCACGACGTCCAGATCGGCCGCCCCGGCCAGCTCCATCCCGGCCAGCTGATCAAAGGCCGACAGGTCGGAAACCTGCGTCTTCGCGGTCACGTTGACCAGGGCCTGCTTGTCCGCCGTGTCAAAGCTGGCAGAGCCGTTCAGCGCGATGGCCTGGTTTTCAAAGACCAGGTCGCGGATCTCCAGCGGGCCATCACCGAAGGCCACGCTGGCAGAGCCGGTCGCACTGTCGCCAAGCGCCTTGGCCACGGCGGGATCGTCTGCCGACAGGCCCGAGGCCTCGAAATCGATGTCGACCTGGCCGGCACCGTTTGCGGGCAGCGCGCCGCCGATATCCAGCGCCAGGATCCGCGCGCTGAAGCCTTCGGCCGCGGGCGCAAGCGCCTCGATCCGGCCGCTCACCTGGTCGGACTGGCTGCGGTCGAAGGACAGGTCCAGCTTTGCGCTGGCCAGGGAAATCCCCTGTCCAAAGGGCAGGTCCACGCGCTCTTCGCCTTCCGGATGGGTGATCCCGCCGGTCAGCTTGAAGGCCGTGGGCTGGCGGTCGCTGTCCAGCGACAGGTTGCCCTCCAGGTTGAGCGCGGCAGAGGTCACGCGCAGCAGCTCAAGATCCACCGCGCCATCGCCCGCCATCGCGCCGGTGGCGATCAGGCCGATCTCTGTGCCCAGGAACTCGCGGTAATCCTGCCCCGCCAGCGCGGTCAGATCGCCGCCCAGCTTGACGGAGAACTCACGCCCGCCGTCGTTGCGCCCCACCAGGGTCACATTGCCGCTCAGGCGTTCTTCGCCATCCGTTGACAGCAGCATCTCTGCGCTGAAATCATCCAGCGGCCCGTCCCCCTGGATGCGCGCATCGACAGAGGGGCGTCCGGGCAGGTCCATCAGGTTGGCCAGCAGACCGCCCTCGGGTTCGTTGACGGAGACATCGACAGAAAGCCTCTCGTCCTCGGGGGTGAAGGCCGCCTTGATGGCAATCTGGCCGGGCTTGTCCTGGCGCTCCAGCTCCAGCTTGGTGTCCAGCCCGCCATCGGCAAGCGTCAGGTTGCCATCCAGCGACAGCACCGCCGCCTGGCCGATCACCGGTTCCTTCATGTCGAAGGAGTCGATGCTCAGCTCCTTCACGATCACCCGCAGGGGCAGGTCGGGAATGGAAAAGCCAGAGCTTTCCGGGGCGGGAGCGCCGCTGTCCATGTCAGAGGACGGGGGCAGGCGGTAAAGCGTGATGTTTTCCGCGCTCAGCTCGTTGACCCGCAGCTGGCGGCGGAACAGGGCCGCGCGGCTCCAGTTCAGCACCGCGTTGTCCAGCTCCAGCCAGACGCCTTCGCTGTCGGCGATGGTCAGCTTTTCCAGCGTCGCAGTGCTGGAAAGCGCACCCCGGAAGCCGGTGATGCGCACCTCGCGGCCCGCATCGGACAGGGCGTTCTGGATCATGCGGGTGATGAAGCCCGCGCCGTCCTCGTCGCTGTCATCCTGCGCCATGGCGGGAGCGGCTGGCAGCGCCAGCGCCGTCAGCGCCAGAAGGGTAAGTATAAATTTCCGCATGTCTCTGATCCCCTCAGAAGGCCTGGCCGATACCGATGTAGACGGCAAAGCTGTCATCATCGCCGGTGACCGGCACCGCCACGTCCAGGCGCACCGGACCGATCGGGGTGAAGTAGCGCATGCCCAGCCCGGCACCGCCCTGCCATTCCCCCCCGGTGAAATTCTCTGCCCCGGAAACAAAGCCGTAATCCACGAAAGCCACCGCGCCGATGGTGTCGGTCAGCTTGCTGCGCAGCTCGGTGCTGATCGCTGCATAGGACCGCCCGCCCGTGGTCACGCCGTTCTCCGTCACGCCCAGGGACTTGTAGCCCTGGCCACGGACGGAGCCGCCACCCCCGGAATAGTACAGCCAGTCAGAGGGCGTATCGATGATCGACGGCCCCACGACAGAGCCAAGCTGAAGCCGGTTGGCGTAGACGAAGCGTTCCGTGCCAAGGGGCAGGTAGGCGCGCAGGTCGGCTTCGCTGCGCAGGCCGGTGGAATCGCTCTCGTTCAGCCCGACAAAGGGGCTGAGGGTCAGCTTGGTGTAAAAGCCCTTGGTGGCGTTGAACTCGTCGTTGCGCTTGTCCCAGGTCAGCCCGCCGCTAAAGGTGGCGTGGAAGAATTCCCGCTCGCCCAGGTCATCGACGGAATAGTTGTAGCGCAGCCCAAGCTCCAGCGTGCCGGTCAGGTCGGGCGTGATGTAGCGATCCAGGCCTACGGTGCCTTCCACCGCATCGGTGCGATAGGCGGGCTCGTCTTCCCGCGTGGCCTCGATGCCAAAGACCAGGTCCATGTCGGGGTGGGCAAAGGCGGGATAGGTCAGCGTCGTGCTCAGGGTGTAATCCACCCCGTCCGCGCCGCCGTCCACCGCCTTGCCGATCCCGGCGATCTCCCCGTCAAAGCGCAGCCGCTCGGAGCCGCCGAAAAGGTTGCGGTGGATCCAGTAGCCCGTCAGCGTCAGACCATCGGTGCTGGAAATCTCCGCCCCTGCGCCCAAACGGCGCTTCTTGGCATCCGTCACGTTGATCGTCGTGCCCAGCGTATCGCCGGCAGAGGCATGGTCATCCTCCACCACCGTGGCCGAGGAGAACGCCCCCGCGCGGCGCAGCCGGTCCGCGGCCCTGCGGACCTCTGCCGGGTCAAAGACCTTTTCCTGCGGGATCCCGGCGATGGCGATGATGCGCTCCGGGCGCACGTCGCTTTCCAGCGACCCTTCGCCCAGGCGCGGCACGCCAAAGGTCAGTCGCGGCCCCGGCGTGACCCGGAAGACGGCAGAGACATTGTCGGTGCGGTGATTGGCGGTGATCTTCTGGCTGTCCAGCTCTGCCAGTGCGTGGCCGGCAGACCGCCAGTCGCGCACGCCGGCGGTTGCGGCGGTGCGCATCACGCTGGTGCGCGCGGTGGCACCGGGCACGAAGCCCTCCGGCGGGGCGATGCCCTCGGGCAGGGGGGCGATCTCGGCCTCTGAAAAGGTGAACAGCGGCCCCGGGGTCACGTCGATGACGATCTTGTTGACCGTGACGTTCCTGGCCAGCACCGACACGTCAGAGGCCTGCTTGCCATCGACCTTGATCGACACCGTCGGCCCGAAATAGCCCTTGTCGTAAAGGGCCGCGACCATGCGTTCGTAATCCGCCTGGGCCGCCGCGATCAGCTCCTGGCTGTTGGTGGTCTTCTCGACGTCCACCGCGCGCACGGACAGCGATGCCTCCCGCAGGGACTTCAGCAACTCCTCGTCCGTGCCGGCGTTCAGCACGACCTCCGCCGCGATCAGGGGCGAGAGCGGGGAGAGGGTGAGCAGGCAGCCGAGCGTTGCCGCTCCGGCAAGGGACAGGGGCTTACGCATCTTGCTGCGGATCCTCCGGCGTTGGCGGCCCCCAGGGCCGGGCCGGCGCCGCATTGCGCCCGTACCGCCTGGGGTTGGGTCTGAACCAAGGGTAAAGAGGTGGGGCCATCTTGGCTAGCGCGGATGCGGCGAAACCCATGCCACTACGGCGAAATACTGCCTTTGTGCCACAGGTCAAACGGACGCTATTTCCCCAACGGCACAAGGCGCTACGCGCGGGAGTATTTCGGGGTGCGCCGGGGCGGCGAGGGCAGGTCAAAAGAGCCGGCCAAGCGGGCCGGGCCGGGCGCCCGCCAGGGCCCTGTTCGGGGCCTGCCGAAGGTCGCGCTGGACGCCTCCGCCGACGCCGGGCGCACTGCAAGGAAACCCGATGAACAGGCTAGCTTTTTCACGCACCCGTGATACCGTCCCCTAAACCCTTGTGGCTTTGGCGGAAAATTCCCCGGGGCCCGCTTCATTCATCGAAGCGTGTTTTCGTGGACGTCATGTCAGAACGCGCTAGGGTCTATGTGGGGACGCAAGAAAATTGTGCAGCACCGCAGGAAAGCGATTTGCATTTCGGAGCTTTACGCCGAAGCGCTCTCGCATCCGGGCAACGGCTCTGCAACGATCCGGGTAAAAGAGCCCGACGGCCGAATGCCGGAGGGGACAGGACTGAGGGTGGACATGGTCGAACGGAAGTTCTTTGACGAAATGGGGCCGGATGAAGCGCAGGTGCGCGCCCCCTATGCCGAATATGCCAATTGGTTCGAAGGAGAGGATCCCCGTTCACTGCTGAAGAAATCCGCCGAGGCAGAGACCTTCTTTCGACGCGTCGGGATCACCTTCAACGTCTACGGACAGAAGGAAGCGCAGGAACGGCTGATCCCCTTCGACATCGTGCCGCGCATCATCGCCGCCCAGGAATGGCGCCAGCTGGAAAAGGGCATCGAACAGCGGGTGCGCGCGCTCAACGCTTTCCTGGCCGATATCTACAACAAGCAGGAAATCCTGCGCGCCGGGCGGCTGCCCGAACATATCATCGCCCAGAACGAGGCCTTCCTGCCCCAGATGATGGGCATGACGCCCCCGGGCGGAGTCTACACCCATATCGTGGGCACCGACCTGGTGCGCACCGGGGAAAACGAATTCTACGTGCTGGAAGACAACGCGCGCACGCCCTCCGGCGTCTCCTATATGCTGGAGAACCGCGAAACCATGCTGCGCATGTTCCCAGAGCTCTTCACCCGCATGAAGGTCAAGCCGGTCTCCAGCTACCCCGCGGAACTGCGGCGCTCGCTCTCGGCCTGCGCACCGCCGAACTTCGATGGCGACAAGCCCTCGCTCGCGGTGCTGACACCGGGTATCCACAACTCGGCCTATTTCGAACACAGCTTCCTGGCCGACCAGATGGGCGCCGAGCTGGTCGAGGCCAGCGACCTCAAGGTCATCGACGGCCGGGTGCAGATGCGCACCACCCGCGGCTACCGGCAGCTCGACGTGGTCTACCGGCGCGTGGATGACGAATTCCTCGATCCGCTCAGCTTCAACCCGGACAGCCTGCTGGGCGTGCCCGGCATCATGGATGTCTACCGCGCCGGCAACATCACCATCGCCAATGCGCCCGGCACCGGCATCGCGGACGACAAGGCGCTCTATTCCTACATGCCCGACATCGTCGAATTCTACACCGGCGAAAAGGCGATCCTGAAGAACGTGCCCACCTGGCGCTGTTCCGAAGGTGACAGCCTGAAATACGTGCTCGACAACCTCAGCGACCTGGTCGTGAAGGAAGTGCACGGCTCTGGCGGCTACGGGATGCTGGTGGGGCCCGCGGCCTCCAAGAAGGAGCTGGCCGATTTCGAGGCCAAGCTGCGCAGCAATCCGGACAATTACGTGGCCCAGCCGACGCTGGCTCTGTCGACCGTCCCGATCATGACCAAGAAGGGTCTGGCCCCGCGCCACGTGGACCTGCGCCCCTATGTGCTGGTCTCACCGGGGCGGGTGCATATCACGCCGGGCGGGCTGACGCGCGTCGCACTGAAGGAGGGCTCGCTTGTGGTGAACTCCTCACAGGGTGGCGGCACGAAAGATACTTGGGTTCTGGGGGACTGATCAGACATGCTGGGACGTACAGCCGGCGGACTCTTCTGGATGTTCCGCTATCTCGAAAGAAGCGAAAACACGGCGCGGCTGCTCGATACGGGCTTCCGCATCGCGCTCACGGGGTCGGAGAACTCCAGTGAAAGCGAATGGGAAAGCATCGTCACCACGGCGGGCGGGCGAGAGGCCTTCGTCCAGAAATGGGGCGATTTCGACCAGGCCAACGTGACCAACTTCCTGCTGCGGGACCGGGACAATTCCTCTTCGGTGCTCTCTTGCATCGAAGCGGCGCGCTCCAACGGGCGCATGGTACGCACCGCGCTCAGCTCCGAAGTCTGGGAAGCGGTGAACGAAGCCTGGATGACCCTGAAGGAACAGCTGGAAAAGCCGGTCTCGGTCAAGAACCTGGCAGAGGTGCTGACCTCCATCCGGCAGCATTCCAGCCTGGTGCGCGGTGCGCTGCACGGCACCATGCTGCGCAACGACATCTACGATTTCTCGCGCCTTGGCACCTTCATCGAACGGGCCGACAACACCGCGCGGATCCTCGATGTGAAATACTACGTGCTGCTGCCCTCGGCCGCCCATGTGGGCGGGTCGATGGACAACATGCAGTGGGAAACCATCCTGCGCTCGGTCTCGGCCTTCCGCAGTTTCCGCTGGCTGCACGAAGGCGACGTCAAGCCCAAGGCCATCGCGGATTTCCTGATCCTTGATCGCCGGATGCCGCGCAGCCTGGCCTATTGCCTGTCCCAGATCACCGGCAACCTCACCTACCTGTCGCGCGGCTCGGAGGAAGAGCTCAAGAGCCTCGCTCTGGCCAACCAGCTGGACGCCCGGCTGAACGGCCGCGATATCGACGACGTCTTCGAAGAGGGCCTGCACGAATTCCTCAAGGAGGCGATCAACCAGACCGCCAACCTGGCCAGCCAGATACAGGATGATTTCCGCTTTTACGGTTAAGGATAAATCTAGGACCCATGCGCCTCAGCATCACCCATACAACGACCTATTCCTATGACCGCCCGGTCTCTTACGCATTGCTGCAACTGCGCCTGACGCCGCGCAACGGCGCCGGCCAGAAGGTGATCTCCTGGCAAAGCTCCGTGTCCGGGGCAAGCCCGCAGGTCCAGTACGAAGACCACTTTCGCAACGTGACAGAGCTGGTTCAGATGGATCCCGAAGGGACCACCATCACGATCCTCTCCCAGGGCGAGGTCGAGGTCGAGAACCTCAATGGCGTGATCGGTGCGGGCACCGGGCTGGCCCCGCTCTGGCTGTTCAAGCGGCCCACGGCGGCGACCAAACCGGGCAACACGATCCGCAAGCTGGCCAGCTCCGTGAAAGAGGCCTTTGCCGCCGATCCGCTGGACGGGATGCACAAGCTCTCTGACGCGGTCAGCAAGGCGGTGCGCTATACCACCGGCTCCACCAATGTGACCACCAGCGCCGAAGAGGCCGCCAAGGCCGGGGTCGGCGTCTGCCAGGACCAGGCCCATGTGATGATCGCCGCCGCCCGCCACCTGGGCGCGCCCGCACGCTATGTCTCGGGCTACCTGCTGATGGACGGGCTGAACCAGCAGGAAGCCACCCACGGCTGGTGCGAGATCTGGATCATGGGCCTTGGCTGGGTCGGCTTCGACGTCGCGAACGAGATCTGCCCGGATGACCGTTACGTCCGCGTGGCCCTGGGCCGCGACTATGGCGAAGCAGCACCGGTTCACGGACTTCGGCAGGGTGACGCGGAAGAAGAGCTTTACGTTTCAGTGCAAGTTCAGCAATAGGCACTCCTTGTCGGGCTTTTAGACCCGTGAGTCGAAACCGGAGCGCCTTGAGATGACCTATTGCGTGGGCATGCAGACCGAACGCGGCATTCTCTTCATGTCCGACACCCGGACCAATTCGGGCGTCGACAACATCTCCACCTTCCGCAAGATGTTCCACTTCGAAGTGCCGGGCGAACGCTGCATCACCCTGATGACGGCGGGCAACCTGGCCACGACGCAGGCGGTGATCTCCATCCTGCAGGAACGCGGCAAGAGCCCCGAGGAACGCTCCCCCGACATCGAACGCGCGCCCTCCATGTTCCAGGTCGCCCGCATTGTCGGCCAGACCCTGCGCGAGGTGATCGCGGAACATGACGGCGAAGGGCAGACCGCCAGTTCGACCTTCAACGCGACGATCCTGCTGGGCGGGCAGATCAAGGACGGCGAACCGCGCCTCTACCTGATCTATCCCGAAGGAAACTTTATCGAGGCCAGCGACGACACGCCCTTCTTCCAGATCGGCGAAACCAAGTATGGCCGCCCGATCCTGATCCGCGCCTATGAGCCCTCCATGTCCTTCGAGGAAGCGGTGAAGCTGCTGCTGGTCTCCTTCGACAGCACGATCAAGGCCAACCTCTCGGTCGCGCTGCCGCTGGATTACCACATCTACGAGAACGGCAGCTGCACCAAGGGCCGCATTGGCCGGGTCGAACCCGAAGATCCCTATTTCCAGGAGATCTCCTCGGGCTGGGGCGTGGCCCTGCGCGACGCCTTCTCCAACCTGCCGCCCTTCACCTTCGACTGACCCCGCCTGTCGGGCAGGGCAGGGCGCCGGTCAGCCTGGCCGGCGGCCCCCATGTCGCGTTCCGCGCAGGCCCAAGCCAGCACACCCGCCCGCGCAGCGCTGCGGCGCATCAATGCGCCAGGGGTGCCCGGTCAGCGCATGTATATTCCATGAATTCCGGGGCTTAGCCTCCGCGCCCCCACCGCACCGGCCCGCGCCTACACCCGCCTTGGCCCGCCACGAGTCGCTTTTCATCGCCGACCTGTCGCCCAAGTGGTATCCATTCGCCCAATTATTAATCAATAACCGCGAAATCTGCCTGTTATGCAGGCATACGCCCGGAAAAGGAGAGCCGCGCAGGGGGCTGTCTCCTCTCCCGATATGAAAAGCGCCGCGTTGCGGCAAAGTGCCTAGCGTACCTGTAACGGGATCGTGACACGGGCCGGGCAGGGGCAACAGGGAAGGCGCGGCGAAGAGCAAAAGGGAAGCTCCCGCTGCCGCGCGCATGTAACTCGAAAGCTGCACGGCTTGGTCCTGGGGAGGATGAAATGACGTTTTGCCAATCCTTCTGGCCGGGCCCGAGCGGCCTCATGAAGGGATAACTTTTCCAATGTCGAAATTTCTGAAAACGATGCTGGGCGCAGCGGCTGGCTCGCTGGTCATCTCCGGCGCGGCCGTCGCGCAGGACGACACGATCAAGGTCGGCGTCCTTCACTCGCTCTCCGGCTCCATGGCCATTTCAGAGACGACCCTCAAGGATGTCATGCTGATGCTCATCGAAGAGCAGAACGCCAAGGGCGGTGTCCTGGGCAAGCAGCTTGAAGCCGTCGTCGTCGACCCGGCCTCCGACTGGCCGCTCTTTGCCGAAAAGGCGCGTGAGCTGATCACCGTCTCCGATGTCGACGTGATGTTCGGCTGCTGGACCTCCGTCAGCCGCAAATCCGTCCTGCCCGTGATCGAAGAGCTGAACGGCCTGCTCTTCTACCCGGTGCAATACGAGGGCGAGGAATCCTCCTATAACGTCTTCTACACCGGCGCCGCACCGAACCAGCAGGCGATCCCGGCGGTGGATTACTTCCTCGAAGAGCTCGGCGTTGAGAAATTCGCGCTGCTGGGCACGGACTACGTCTATCCCCGCACCACGAACAACATCCTGAACGCCTACCTGCAGGACAAGGGCATCGCGGAAGAGGACATCTTCGTCAACTACACCCCCTTCGGCCACTCTGACTGGTCCACCATCGTCTCCGACGTGGTCGAACTGGGTGCGGACGGCAAGAAGGTCGGCGTGATCTCCACGATCAACGGCGATGCCAACGTCGGCTTCTACAAGGAACTCGCAGCCCAGGATATCTCGGCTGACGACATCCCCGTCGTCGCCTTCTCCGTGGGCGAGGAAGAGCTCTCCGGCCTGGATACCTCCAACCTCGTGGGGCACCTGGCCGCCTGGAACTACTTCCAGTCCGCCGACACGCCCGAGAACGAGGAATTCATCGCCGCCTGGAAGGAATTCGCGGGCGAAGAGCGCGTGACCAACGACCCGATGGAAGCCCATTACATCGGCTTCAACATGTGGGTGAACGCGGTTGAGGAAGCCGGCACCACCGATACCGACGCCGTAATCGAGGCAATGGTTGGCCAGACCTTCCCGAACCTCACGGGCGGCACGGCTGAAATGCTGCCGAACCACCACCTGACCAAGCCGGTGCTCATCGGTGAGATCCTGGAAGACGGCCAGTTCGACATCATCTCCGAAACCGATCCGGTTCCGGGCGATGCATGGACCGACTTCCTGCCGGAATCCGCGGTGCTCAAGTCCGACTGGGTCGAACTGGACTGCGGCATGTACAACACCGACACCGAGACCTGCGTCCAGCGCGAGTCCAACTACTGATCGACACCGGGATCCGGGGGGCCTGATGCGCGCCCCGGATCCCGCCCGATCCCCGCCTGGAGAGGGGGCGCTTCCCCCGCCCGGCGCTTTCTTCGGAACCACTTATTCCGCTTGCAGGATCTTATGATCAAAAGATTTTTTTTGGGTCTGACCCTCGTCCTCGGCACCGCATTGCCCGCGATCTCCACCGCCCAGGATGCAAGGTCCATTCAGCCGATCCTCCAGGACAACGCAGAGCTTCTTCTGGAAAGCTCGCGCCGGACGATCCAGCCCGCCATTGACGCCATCGCCGGCTCCGGGCTGCCCCAGGCGGTCTTCGTGCTGGAAACCTGGGCCAACCGCGACATGCAGATGCGCGAGGCCGATGGCACCTTCGTCAAGCTCACCCGCGATGGCGCCACCTACGCAGTGACGGACCTGGATTCCGGCGCGGTGATCGAAACGCTGGAGGATGACGACGGCTTCGAACAGCTGCGCCCCAATTCCGGCATCCGCGCCCTGATCGCCGTGGCGCTGGTGCAGTTCCAGCTGTCCGATCCCGATCCGGCCAAGCGTAGCGACGCGCTGGATGCAATCGAACGCAACGGAGAGGCCTCTCACCTGGCGCCGCTGCGCGCCTCCATCGCCGGCGAACCCGATCCCGCCATCAAGGCGCGCAAGGAACGGCTGGAAACCCTGCTGACCATCCGCTTCGATGAAGATCCCGCGGCCCGTATCGCGGCCATCGAAAGCGTCTCCGGCAGCCTCGACGTGACCGTGCGCGCCACGCTGAACCCGCTGGTCGCCACCACGATCCATGCCGGTACGGATATCCCGGCCAACCGCAATATCGCGCGGGAACTCAAGCCCGGCTCCGAGGCGCTCAGCCGCGTCGATGCCTATGCGCTGCTGGTCGACGAAGACCTTGCGCCGCCGCTTCTGGATGACAGCGATCTGCGCAACTCCCTGGCGGAGAACATCGTCGGCGATGCCGTGGGCGGCGTGCCCGTGGCAGAGCTGGACAGCCCGCAGGCCCGCACCCGCGCCTATGCCGCGTTGGTCAGCCAGGGCCTGGCCCAGCCCGCCGCCACCGAAGCCGAGATTGACGAGATCATCGACGACTTCGTCTATTACGCCACCTATGCCGAAGCCGATGCCAGCGTCACCGACGCGGCAGAGGACGCGCTGTCGGCCATCGATTTCAAGGTCGGTCTGAACCGCTTCATCGACCTGGTGCTGGATGCGCTCTCGCTTGGCTCGATCTACTTCCTTGCCGCCATCGGCCTGGCCATCACCTTCGGCGTCATGGGCGTGATCAACATGGCCCATGGCGAATTCATCATGATGGGCGCCTATACCGGCTACGTGGTGCAGCAGGTGATCCCGAATTACACCGTGTCGATCCTTGTCGCGATCCCGATGGCCTTTGCCGTCACCTTCGCCGCCGGGGTGGCGCTGGAACGGCTGGTGATCCGCTACCTCTATTCCCGCCCGCTCGAGACGCTGCTGGCCACCTTCGGCATCTCCATCGCGCTGCAGCAGCTGGCCAAGAACATCTTCGGCACCCAGGCGCGTCCGCTGACCTCGCCGGAATGGTTGGACGGCTCGCTGATCATCAACGACGTGGTGGGGATCTCCTATATCCGGATCGCCATCTTCGTGCTGGCGCTGATCTTCCTGGCGGTCTTCCTCTTCATCATGAAGAAGACGCGGCTGGGCCTGGAAACCCGCGCGGTGACCCAGAACCCGAAGATGGCCGCCTCCATGGGGATCAACCCCGAGTGGGTGAACATGCTGACCTTCGGCCTTGGCTCCGGCATTGCCGGCGTCGCGGGCGTGGCCATCGGGCTTTATGCCAAGGTGACCTCCGAACTGGGCCAGGACTATATCGTGCAGAGCTTCATGACCGTGGTCGTGGGCGGGGTCGGCAATATCTGGGGCACGCTGCTGGGGGCCACGATGATCGGCTTCCTGCAAAAGGGGATCGAATTCTTCAACCCCTCCAACACCCTGGCCGCACAGACCTACATGATCATCTTCATCATCATCTTCATCCAGTTCCGCCCTCGGGGCATCATCGCCCTCAAGGGCCGCGCAGCAGGAGACTGACCCATGATTATCCGTGGCAACCCCGCCAACCTCGATCGCCCGCCGATGCCCGTCGTCCAGGGCGGCAAATCCACCAACGTGACGCGGGACGATTGACCCTTTCCGTGTTCCAGCGCAGCGACAAGGCATCCCCGGGGGGCCGCGCGCCCCTTTCCAGCTCCGCCCCAAAGGCCAGGACATGAAGAACACCTTTATCTATCGAAACCCCTCGATCCTGATCTTCCTCGCCTGCCTGGCGATCTTCACCCTTGGCGTGACGCTGTTGTCCGAGGCGATGGGCACCGCCTTCCTGTCGACCTCCTTCGTCAAGACCCTGGGCAAGACGCTGTGCCTGTGCCTGATCGCCGTGGCGATGGACCTGGTCTGGGGCTACTGCGGGATCCTCAGCCTGGGGCATTTCGCCTTCTTTGGACTGGGCGGCTACATGATCGGCATGTGGCTGATGTATGAACGCACGCGCCTGATCATCGTGGACTCCATGGCCGCCGCGACCATCCCGCCGACCCCGCAGGAGGTAACGGATGCCATCGGGGGCCAGATCTTCGGCGTTGTCGGATCTTCCGAGTTTCCCCTGATCTGGACCTTCGCCCATTCGCTGACCCTTCAGCTGGCGATGGTGGTGATCGTGCCCGGCCTGCTGGCGCTGGTCTTCGGCTGGCTGGCCTTCCGCTCACGCGTGACCGGGGTGTACCTGTCGATCCTGACCCAGGCCATGACGCTGGCGCTCTCGCTCTACCTCTTCCAGAACGAAAGCGGGCTGCGCGGCAACAACGGCCTCTCGGGCCTGCAGAACCTGCCGGGGGTAGAGGCCAGCCAGGCCTTCGTGTCGATCTGGTTCTTCTGGGCCTCGGCCTTCGCACTTGGCGCGGGCTACCTGCTCTGTGCCTGGGTGGTCTCGGGCAAGTTCGGCTCCGTCGTGCGCGGCATCCGCGATGACGAGGCCCGCGTGCGCTTCCTTGGCTACTCGGTCGAAGGCTACAAGCTCTTCATCTTCACCTTCACCGCCATCATCGCCGGCGTGGCGGGTGCGCTTTACTACCCGCAGGCGGGGATCATCAACCCGGGCGAGGTCGCGCCCATCGCCTCGATCTACCTGGCGGTCTGGGTCGCCATCGGCGGGCGCGGGCGGCTTTACGGGGCGGTGATCGGCGCCGCGCTCGTCTCGCTCATCTCGACCTGGTTCACCGGTGGGCTGGTGCCCTCGGTGCCGCTGGGCTTTTACACCATCGACTGGGTGGACTGGTGGCTGGTGCTGCTGGGGCTCAGCTTTGTGCTGGTCACGCTCTTTGCACCCAAGGGCATCGGCGGGCTGTTCGATTACTTCGGTCATCGCCTGGCGCCCGAGCGCCACGGCGCGGACTACGGGCCTGACAAGGGGTTCCTGCGGCAAGAGGAGGGTCAGGACTGATGGCCACGCTACTTGAGGTCTCCGGCATCTCCGTCACCTTCGACGGCTACAGGGCCATCCGCAACCTGTCCTTCTCCATCGGGGAACGGGAGCTGCGCGCGATCATCGGGCCTAACGGCGCGGGCAAGACCACCTTCATGGATATCGTCACCGGCAAGACCAAGCCCGACGAGGGCCGCGTGATCTGGGGCGAGATGTCGCGCAACCTGCTGAAGATGAACGAGGCAAAGATCGCCCAGGCGGGCCTGGGCCGCAAGTTCCAGCGCCCCACGGTCTTCGAGGACCAGACGGTAGAGGACAACCTGATGATGGCGCTGAAGAACCCGCGCGGGGCCTTTCCCTGCCTGTTCTTCCGCCCCGCCTTCAAGGACCGCGCCAAGGTGGAGGAGCTTGCCTCCGAGGTTGGCCTGTCCGACGCGCTGTCCCGCAAGTCGGGCGAGCTGTCCCACGGCCAGAAGCAATGGCTGGAAATCGGCATGCTGCTGGCCCAGGAACCCCGGCTGATGCTGGTGGATGAACCGGCCGCCGGCATGACCCTGGCGGAACGCGAACATACCACCGACCTGCTGGTGAACCTCGCCAAGACCCGCGCGGTCGTGGTGGTGGAACACGACATGGAGTTCGTCCGCCGCCTGAACTGCAAGGTCACCGTGCTGCACGAAGGCTCTGTCCTGGCAGAGGGCAGCCTGGATCATGTCACCAAGGACCCGCGGGTCATCGAAGTCTATCTGGGGCGCTGAGCATGCTGAACGTTGAAGGCCTGACATTGCATTACGGCCAGAGCCAGATCCTGAACGGGATCGACCTGGAGGCGCACACGGGGCAGGTCACCTGCATCATGGGCACGAACGGGGTGGGCAAGACATCGCTGCTGAAGGCGATCTCTGGCACGCATCCGCGCTCGGCTGGGACCATGCGGCTGGACGGCGAGGACCTGGGACGGATGCCGGCGCACCAGCTGGCCCACAAGGGCATCGGCTACGTGCCGCAGGGGCGGATGATCTTTCCGCTGCTGACGGTGGAAGAGAACATGCAGACGGCCTTTGCCTGCCTGCCGAAGTCCGAGCACCACATCCCCGACGAGATCTACGAGCTTTTCCCGATCCTGAAGGACTTCCTGCATCGGCGCGGCGGGGACCTGTCCGGTGGCCAGCAGCAGCAGCTGGCGATTGCCCGGGCGATGCTGACCAAGCCCAAGCTTCTGCTGCTGGACGAGCCGACCGAGGGCATCCAGCCCAATATCATCCAGCAGATCGGCCGGGTGATCGAATACCTGCGCGACAAGGGCGACATGGCGATCATCCTGGTCGAGCAGTATTTCGAATTCGCCTATGCGCTGGCGGACCGTTTCTACGTGATGCGGCGCGGGGCGGTGACGGCCTCGGGCACCAAGAGCGATCTGACCAAGGAAGAGCTGATGGCGGAAGTGTCTGTCTGAGCACCTTGGCTGACAGGGCAGAAGGGGGGCGCCGCCCCCCTCGCGCTGGCGCGCTCACCCCCTGAAGTATTTCCGGCCAGATGAAGGGGATCAGCTTTCGATCCAGATGGTGATCGGACCGTCATTGGTGAGGGTGACCTGCATGTCGGCGCCGAAGCGGCCGGTTTCGACCGGCAGTCCCTCGGCGGCGAGGGCGCGGGCGAAGTGTTCGTAGAGCGCGCGGCCTTCCTCGGGCGGGGCGGCGCTGGAAAAGCCGGGCCGGTTGCCGCGCGAGGTATCGGCGGCCAGGGTGAACTGGCTGACCACCAGGGCGGAGCCGCCGACATCCCTGATCGAGAGGTTCATCTTGCCCGCCGCATCCTCGAAGATGCGCTGCTTGGCGATCCGGGTGGCCAGTTTCTCGGCCTCTGCGGTGGTATCGCCGCGCATGGCGCAGACCAGGATCATCAGACCCTTGCCGCAGCGCCCCACGACTTGCTGGTCGATGGCGACCTCGGCCCCCGTCACCCTTTGCAATAGTGCCCGCATCCCTGTCTCCGTTCTCTGGCTGGTTCTTGGGGCAGGCTAGGGCGGAGCGCGGGGCGGGGCAAGCAACTGGCCGGCCTAGCTGGGGCCGCCGCCCATGAGCTCCTGGGCGATGGTCTGCACCATGGGGCGGGCCTCTGGCAGGGACATGCCGGGCGAGAGGCGGGGATCGTAGAGCATCTTCAGCATCAGCTCGTCCTGGCTGGTGAGCAGGGCGAATTCCATGTCGTCGTTGAAGATCGAGGGGCGTGCGGTGCTGTCGTTGCGCAGGCCAAGCCCCTGAGCCAGTTCCTCGTGGATGCAGGCCATGCGCATCAGGGGGGGATGTTCGGCGCGGATGATCGCCACCGCCTGGTCGTAGACCTCGCTGCCGGGGGCGGCAAAGCCCAGCACCAGGCAATGCACGCCGATGGGCAGGTTGCGCAGCTGGCGTTCGGTGGCAGCGGGCAGGGCGGGGAAACGGGTCTTGAGGTCCGCGATGGCGGCGGGGCGATCGGCCTCGTCCAGGATCAGGACCAGGAAGTTGGCCTCCGTGCGGCTCATGCGGATGTCATGGCCGGTCAGCTTGTTCAGCCGCTCCACGTAATGGGCGACGGCCTTGCGATCGCGCGCCTGCACGGCTTTCGGAACCGCCTCTCCGAAGCGGAGGGAGACGCGCACGGGCACCGTCCAGCGACGCAGGAGGTCGGCCTTGTCCGCGCCGACGAGATGTTCGTCGTGAAAGGCCACCTTCTCGAAATTGCGCACCAGGTCCTGGGTGTCGAAAGTGGAATCCGGGCCGCCGCCATCGACCCGCAGCAACCCGCGCACCAGCGCATCCTCCTGCTGGCGGGCGTAATAGGCCAGCAAGACCTTGTCCCGATGGGCGTTGGGATCGACCGTCACCCGTGGGGCGGGGGGTACGGGGCGGGGCGCCTCACTGGGGGCGAGATCGGAGCCGAGGATCCCCTCGCAGCCAGCAAGGGCCAAGAGCAGCACGAGCGGCAGGGCGCGCCGGGCTGCGTGACGCCAGCCTGAGGCCACCTGGACCATACCCGCCTTGACCATGGGCCTGCCCGGATGACCGGGCCAGGGAAGCCGCCGCCCTTTTTGCATGATCGTCTTTCATCCATCCTCTTTGCTGCGGGCGTTTGGCCGGGCCCGGACGACCGGGATCGGCGCGCGCCCCAGGTCGGCTCTGCCGGTCGCTCTATCTGTCGCGCCCTTCCGAGCCCCGCACCGCCTCATCCGCGGGCCGGTCCAGCCGGCTGCCCTGGGAGCGGGCCGCGGACAGCGCGCTGCGCAGGTCGGCCTCCATCTGCTTGAGGTCCTCCTCCGCCGCGGCGCGCCGGGCCTTGCCCTGGTCGGCGATGGACAGGCTGTCCTCGATCGTGGCGATCAGCTCTGCATTGGCCTCGCGCACTGCCTCGATGTCGAAGACGCCGCGCTCTGCCTCTTCGCGCACGTTGCGGTTGGTCTGGCGCAGGGCGCGGGCATTGCCGGTCAGCAGCTCGTTCGTCAGGTCGCTGGCCGCCTTCACCGCCCCCGCCGCCTCTGCGGTGCGCTGCAGGGTCAGGGTCTGGGCCAGCTGGCTTTCCCAGAGCGGCACGGTGTTGATCAGGGTCGAGCTGATGCGCGTCACCAGGCTCTTGTCGTTCTCCTGCACCAGCCGGATGGAGGGCAGGGACTGCATCGTCACCTGCCGCGTGAGCTTGAGGTCATGCACCCGGCGGTCCAGGTCATCGCGCGCCGCGCGCAGGTCATGCAGGGCCTGGGCCGCCAGGGGTTTGTCCTCTTCCCGGGTGGCGGCCAGGGTGGCCTCTGCCTCCGGAATGGCGCTGCGGTCCAGCTCTGCCAGCCGGGCGCTGCCGGCGGCGATGTAAAGCGCCAGCGCCTCGTAGAAGCCCAAGGTCTTTTCATAGAGCTTGTCGAGCGCGCGGATATCCTTCAGCAGGCGGTGTTCATGGGCCAGCAGATCATCGGTGATCCGGTCGACCTGCTCCTGCAGCCCTTCGAAACGGGCGGTGAAGCGGGCCAGGGGGGCGGCACGTCCGCTCAGCCGGTCCCAGAGCGAGCGGTCCCGCTTCAGGTCGACTTCAGAAACGGAAAAGCCGCGGATGGCGCTGACGATCTCGCGCAGGCTGTCCCCGGCGGGGCCGGCATCCTTGTTGCGCACGTCGGCCAGCATCGCCTGGCTGATCTCCTGCAACTCGCTCTGCGCGCCGGAGCCGAAGCTCATGATGGAGGTCGCATCCTCCAGGTCGATCTCCTCCATCAGCGCGCGGACCTCGGGGCTGAGGGCGGCGTCCTCGGGGGCGTATTCCGTGGGCGAGGGTTCGGGCAGCTCCAGCTCCGCGACCTCTTCGACAAGGGCGCGGGATTGCTCGGCCCGGGTGCGCGTGCCCGTCCGGTCCGGTCTGTCTGAAAGGGGCGTGTCTGAAACGGGCCTGTCTGAATCGCTTGGCATCTCTGTCAATCCACCTCTTCCGCCTGGACCACCATCCCCTCGCGGCGAAGGCGGTCACGCAGCACTTCGATCTCGATGGTCATGTCCATGGCATCCTCCTGCAGCATCTTTGCAGCTCTCGCGGCAAAATTCTGTTGTAAATCATGTAACAAGGCCCGGTATTCCTCCCTGTCGGCGGGAGATCGCCGGCGTGCCGCCAGCGCCGCGTAGCGTTCAGAGGCCTCGCGCGCACCGGTCAGGTAGACGCCCAGCAGGCGGCGCACGGCCAGCAGATCGCGCGGATCCTCCTCGACCAGCGTCAGAAGCCCGCGCGCGCTGGTGACAAAGGCCTCCACCTCCTCGTTCAGGGTCCGGTCCCGCAGGGGCGTGATGGCGGCGCGCAGGGCGGTCAGCTCTGCCTCGGCCCGCTCGGTGATGCGCAGGGCGCGGTCATGGGCCATCTCCTCGCCCTCCGGCAGGCGGTCTTGCAGCGGATCGGGACCGAAGGCGGCCAGGTGCAGCGCGGCGGCCAGACCGGCGCAAAGCAGCGCGGCCCAGGGATCGGCGGCATGGCTGAGCGCGCCAAGGGCGGTGCCCCCGGCAATCAGCCCGCTGGCCATGATCTTGCGCGGCCAGGCCGGGCGGCGGGCGTATTTGCGCGCGCGGTAGGCCTGCTCCGCGATCAGTCCCTGGCCCGTCAGATGCGCGCCAAAGGCCCAAAGCGCGGCGCCCGCCAGCCCCAGCCCCAGGCCCAGCGGCGGCGCCCAGATGGCGGTCAGCGCCAGCAGCCCGGCGGGCAGGTACAGCAAGTTCACGCGCGCCCCGGCCGGGCGCACCTTGGGCGCGCGCGCGCCATCGGCGCCATAACGCCGCGAGGACTCGGAAGGCGGGCTCACTCCGCGCCTCCGATCCCGGTGGCGATGCCGGTCATCAGCGCCAGCAGCAACACATAGGCGAAGTTCTGCAAGGGCGTCGATCTGCGCTGCACGATCTCTCCACCGCTACCGCCGCCCCGGCGCCCGCCGCTCAGGGCGGCGGCCAGCATGGTGGACAGGGCCACCAGGGCTGCGACGATGAAAAGGACTAGGATGATACGGGCCATGAGGTCCTCCGTTTTCCCTAATCTAGGGTCGCGAAGGGGCCGCTTCCAGTGCTGGTGGGCTCGGCAGTCCCGCGGCACGCGTCATGATCGGGCGCTCAGCAGGGCGCGCCCCACCTCGCCAAAGGGCGCAAAGCACCGCCCCAGGCGCCCCCGGGGGCACGGCCCCCCGACGCGCGCGGCGCCCTCGATGGGGGCCGCGTGCGTTCCCCCGCAAGGTCGTTTTGGTCAGGAACCGCGCGGCTCAGCGCTTCTTCGGGCCGCCACGCGACCCGAAGGTCTTGCCCGAGGGTTTCCAGCTGGCCTTGTCGCCCGGCGTCCCACCGGCCTTGCCGTCAGGCTTACCGCCAGTCTTGCCAAAGGGCTTGCCGCCCGGTTTGCCCCCGGCTTTGCCAGAGGGGCGCCCCTCTGCCTTGCCAAAGCCCTTGCCCGCCGGTTTGCCCTCGGGCTTGCCGAAGCTCTTGCCCGCCGGCTTTCCAGCAGCTTTGCCAAAACTCTTGCCACCGGGTTTGCCGGCCGGCTTGTCGCCCCGCGGCCCACCGGGGGCAGGGCGGGGTCCGGTCTTGCGGGACGGGGCCTCGCCCCAGGGTGTCTCGCCCTGGGCCGCAGGCCGGCTCTTGCCCTTGCGCACCACGCGGCGCGGGCGGGCCGGGGTCGGCTCTTCCTCGGCCTCAAGGCCAAGCTGGTCGCGCATCACCCGGCGGCGTACCTCTTCCACCTGGCCGGGCTTCAGCTGGCCCAGCTGGAAGGGGCCGTAGCTCACCCGGATCAGCCGGTTTACCACCAGGCCGATGCTCTCCATGGCGCGCCGGATCTCCCGGTTCTTGCCCTCGCGCAGCCCGACCGTCAGCCAGGCATTCGCCCCCTGCTGGCGATCCAGGCTGACCATCATCGGCTGGAATTCCTCCCGGTCGATGACGATACCCTCGCGCAGCGGCGCAAGCGCCTCATCGCTGGGATTGCCCTTCACCCGAACGCGGTACTTGCGCATCCACCCGGTAGAGGGCAGCTCCAGCTGGCGCTTGATCCCGCCGTCATTGGTCAGCAGCAGCAGCCCCTCGGAATTGAGGTCCAGCCGCCCCACGGACATCACCCGGGGCATCTCCTCGGGCAGCTTGTCAAAGATCGTCTCGCGGCCCTGTTCGTCCTTGGTGGTGGTCACCAGCCCGGTGGGCTTGTGATAAAGCCACAGGCGCGCAGGCTCCGCCGCCGCCAGCGGCTTGCCATCCACCTGCACCCGGTCGCGCGGCGTGACGTTCAACGCCGGAGAGGTGATCTTGCGCCCGTTCACCGTGACACGGCCGGCCTCGATGATCTTCTCGGCCTCGCGGCGGCTGGCCACGCCGGAGCGCGCCAGCACCTTGGCGATGCGGTCGCCCTCCGGGCTCTCGGCTCCGGGCGCACCATCGGGCGCCGCTGTCGGAGCAGGGGCATCTTTGCCGGGGGTGCGGCTCTTGCTGGCGGGGCCGGTGGGGCGCGGGCGGGACGGGGGTTTGCTGGTCATGTCTCCGGCTCTACCCTGTCCGGCGCTCTTGCGGAAGCCATGATCTGCGGGCAGGAAGGGGCATGAGCTTCACCTCCCACATGGATCTTGCGCTGGAACAGGCGCGTGCCGCTGCCGCCCGGGGCGAGGTTCCCGTGGGCGCCGTGATCACCGATCCGCGCGGCCAGGTGGTGGCCATGGCCGGCAACCGCACCCGCGAATTGTCCGATCCCACGGCCCATGCAGAGATCCTCGTGATCCGCGCCGCCTGCCGGGCCGCCGGCAGCGAACGCCTGCCGGGCCACCGGCTCTACGTCACGCTGGAGCCCTGTCCCTTCTGTGCCGCCGTGATCGCGGCTGCCCGGATCGAACGGCTCTATTACGGCGCTGCGGATCCGAAATCCGGCGGCGTGGCCCAGGGCCCGCGCATCTTCAGCCATGCGCAATGCCACCACGTCCCAGAGGTCTACGACGGCATCTCCGCAGGCCCCGCAGAAGCCCTGCTGAAGGATTTCTTCGCCGCCCGCCGCTAAGCGTCCCAAACGCCGCTCTCCAAGCGCACCACCCCGGCCCAGCGGCAAAACCGCCCCCTCCTTCTTCTTGCCAAAAAACTCCCGCCGGAGGCATCCGCCCCCTCCAACCCGCGCGACCTCTCCCATTCCGCGTGCGTTGCGTTAACCCCGCCCCACCGTACGCTGCGCACCGACATGATACCGACGTGAAACCGACGCGAAACAGATGTCGCACCGACGCCCTTCCGGCCCTTGTTAACCAGGGGATGCACACATGATTCGGGGCGGCGGAGCCTTCGCTCCGGCCGCCCCGTTCACACCCTGTTCAGGGATCAGTTGCGGAAGAAACCCTCGTAGATCGGCTCCAGCGTTTCCGTCGCAAACAGCGAGGACACAGAGGTGCCGTTCCAGATGTTCAGGATCGCCTGGGCGAACATCGGCGCGGTGGGCAGGATGCGGATCTTGTCGCAGGCCTGCACCGGGCCGGTGGCGGCGATGGAATCGGTGATCACCAGGTTCTTCATGACGGAGTTGGTGATGCGCTCGACCGCCGGGCCCGACAGAACCCCGTGAGAGGTATAGGCGTGGACCTCGGTCGCGCCGTATTCCATCAGCAATTCCGAGGCCTTGCAAAGCGTGCCGGCGGTGTCGCACATGTCGTCGACGATGATGCAGACCTTGTCGGTCACATCCCCGATCACGGTCATCTCGGCCACTTCACCGGGTTTCTCGCGGCGCTTGTCCACGATGGAGAGCGGCGCGTTCAGACGCTTGGCCAGCTCCCGGGCCCGGGCCACGCCGCCGACGTCTGGCGAGACGACCATCAGGTCGCCCATGCGGTCGCCGAACTTCTGCTGGATGTCGAGCGCGAAGATCGGAGAGGCATAGAGGTTGTCGACGGGAATGTCGAAGAAGCCCTGGATCTGCGCGGCGTGCAGATCCATTGTCAGCACCCGCTCAACGCCCGCTTCGACCAGCATGTTGGCCACCAGCTTGGCGGTGATCGGCGTGCGCGCCTTGGTACGGCGATCCTGGCGGGCATAGCCGAAATAGGGGATCACGGCGGTGATGCGCGCGGCCGAGGACCGGCGCAGCGCATCGGCCATGATCAGCAATTCCATGAGGTTATCATTGGCCGGGTTCGATGTCGGCTGGATAAGGAACATGTCCTCCCCGCGGACGTTCTCGTAGACCTCGACGAAGATTTCGCCATCGTTGAAACGCTCGACACGCGCCTTGACCAGATCCACGCTCATGCCGCGGTGCATGGACATGCGGCGGGCAATGGAACTGGCAAGAGGGGTGTTGGCATTCCCAGCGATCAGCTTGGGCTCGACATAGTTCGGCATGGCGCTCTCCGACGCGGGGGCAGTGACAGATTCGTGACGTTGAACCCCGCTTAGCACCCCGCTACGGTCTTGCCAAACCGCCTGCGCATCACCGGGAACCCCATGGCACAGCAAATCGACTATTACCTCACCCCCGTTTCCCCTTTCACCTACCTTGCCGGCGACGGGCTGGAGCGGATCGCGGCCGCCCATGGCGCGCAGGTGACCTACAAGCCCGTCAACCTGGGCCAGGTCTTCGCGGCGACGGGCGGTGTGCCCCTGCCAGAGCGCGCCCCCGCCCGGCAGGCCTACCGCCTGCAGGAACTGCGCCGCATCGCGGCACGCACGGGCCTGCCCATCAACCTGAAACCAAAGCATTTTCCCACCAACCCCGCACCGGCCTCCTATGCGATCATCGCGGCGCAGGCGGAGGGGGGCGGGGACCTTGGCAAGCTGGTGCAAAGCCTGCTTGCCGCCTGCTGGGCAGAGGAAAAGGACATCGCCGAGGACAGCGTGATCGGCGATTGCCTGGCCGCTGCGGGCTTTGACCGCGGGCTGACCATGTCGGGCCTGCTGACCGGGGCGGAAACCTTTGAACGGTTCACAGAAGAGGCCATCGCGAAGGGCGTCTTCGGCTCTCCCTTCTACATCGTCGACGAAAAGGAATACTTCTGGGGTCAGGACCGGCTTGGCGATCTTGAGCTCTTCCTGGAGGGCAAGATCTGATGCCGACCTCCAATTTCGGCGGCACGCCGACCTTCTGGCGCAGCTGGGGGGACGACCGCTCCGCGCGCCAGATCGTGATGATCCATTGCTCGCTGGCCCATTCCGGCGCCTGGCAGGGTGTCGCGGCCAGTCTTGAAAGCCTGGCCGAAAGCCGCGCCTTCGACATTCCCGGGCACGGCAAATCCGGCGACTGGGATCCCGATCGCGTCTTCCAGGAACAGACCATGGCTATGGCCGTGGACCTGATCCGCGACTGGGGCGGCGGGCCGGTGGACCTGGTGGGCCATAGTTTCGGCGGCACCGTGGGCCTGCGGCTGGCCGTCGAACACCCCGAGCTGCTGCGCTCGCTCACCGTGATCGAACCGCCCTTCATGACCCCGGGCTTCCGCTCCTTCCCGGAACTGGAAATCCTGCATGACAAGGAACTTGCGGGCTATGATGCGGCGGTGACGGCGGGGGATGCCGAGGGCGCCGCCCGGGCCTTCATGGCCGTCTGGGGCGATGGCCGGGCCTGGGAGAAACTGCCGCAGGCGCAGCGCGACAGCTTCGCCGCCCGCATCGGCCTGATCGAGGCGATCCGCGATACCAACTACGGCGATCCGGTGGACATGCTGGGGGGCGGGCGACTGGCCGCGCTGGACCTGCCCGTGCTGATCATGGAAGGGGCCGACGGGCCGCTCTATGCCAAGCGGATCAACGATGCGCTGATGTCGGAAATGCCCTGGGCAGAGCGCGTCGTGGTGCCCGGTGCGCATATGGCGCCGATCACCCATCCGGTGAAGACCGCCGCCGCGATCCGGGCTTTCCTGGAAAGCTGATCGCCGGGCGGCCGCACGGCAAGGGATCCCGGGCTGCAAGGCCCGGGACAGGCCTCAGCCCGCGGTGGCTTCGGTTTGTGCGGCAATAGCCAGGAAGCGGTCGATCTCTGCGGCGGGCAGGGACCAGTCACAGACGAAACGCGCTTCCAGCAGCTCCTCTGCGGGGCCCTCGAGCGTGCCGTGCAGGTAATAGACCGCGCCGGCCTCCTGCAGGCGGGCATGCATCGCGCGGGGCAGGCGGGCATGCAGCATGTTGGCCTGCGGCTCGGCGATGAAGCTGACATCGGGCAGGGCCTTCAGACCGCCCGCCAGCCGCGCCATGTTGTCATTGGCCGCCCGCGCCATCTCAAGCCACAGGTCGTCCTTCAGGTAGGCAGCCATCTGCGCAGAGAGGTAACGGTGCTTGGAAAACAGATGCGCGCCGCGCTTGCGCCGCAGTTCGAATTCCCAGGCCGCTTCCGGATCGAAGAAGATCACGGCCTCCACGCCGACGCAGCCGTTCTTGGTGCCGCCGAAGCTCAGCACATCGACACCCGCCCGCCAGGTCATGTCGGCGGGGGAGCAGTTCTGGGTGACCAGCGCATTGGCAAAGCGCGCGCCGTCCATGTGGGTCTTCTGGCCGGCAGCGGCGGCCACGGCGGCCAGCTCTGCCACCTCGGCGCAGCTGTAGACGCGGCCCTTTTCCGTGGCCTGGGTGATCGACAGGGGGCCGGGCTGGGCCGAATGCACGCCGATCCGGGCCCGGGTGCCCATGGCGCTGGCCAGACGGGCCGGGTCGATCTTGTCGCTCTCGCCCACCAGGGTCAGCTTGGCGCCGCCCATGTAGAATTCCGGGGCGTTGCACTCGTCGTTCTGGATATGGGCATCCGGCGCGCAAAAGACGGTCTGGAAGGGCTTGGTCAGCGTCGCCAGGGACAGCACGTTGGCCGCCGTGCCGGTGGCCACCAGGTAAACCGCGGCCTCGGGCGCTTCGAAGATCTGGCGGATCCGGTCGCGGACCTCGTCCATGATCGCATCATTGCCATAGGGCATGGCATGGCCCTGGTTGGCCTCTGTCATGGCGGAAAGGATCGAAGGATGGGCGGGCCCGGCATTGTCGGATGCAAAGAACATCTATTGCGGCTCCTCTATGATGTGGTCCTCCCAATCGTCTTCGTCGACCTCGAATTCCGGCACGGTGTTCCCCCGCATCGACACGCCGGCGGCATGAACGGTCTCCGGATCGCCGGAGATCAGCGGATGCCAGTCATGCAGCGGCTTGCCCTCGTGCAGCAGCTTGTAGGCGCAGGTCTCCGGCATCCAGTACAGATGGCTTTCCAGGTTCTTTGCGGTCAGCGAAATGCACTCGGGCACGAACTGGTGGCGGATCGGGTACTGGCTGCACAGGCAGGTGCTGTCATCCAGCAGGCGGCAGGCCACGCGGGTCAGGGCGACCTCACCGGTCTCCTCGTCCTCCAGCTTGTTGAGGCAGCATTTGCCACAGCCGTCGCAAAGCGCTTCCCACTCCGCCTGGGTCATTTTCCTGAGCGGCACGTCCTCCCAGAAGTGCGGGCGCAGGCCGCTGCGGTCGATACCGCTCATATCGCCCCCAGGATCGCTTTCGCGCGCGCGCAATCCGCATCCATCTGGCTGATCAGCGCCTCCAGGCTGTCGAACTTTTCCTCCGGGCGAAGGTAGTCCACCAGCGCGACAGAGACCTCAGAGCCGTAGAGATCACCGCGGAAATCAAACAGAAAGGTTTCCAGATTAGGTTCCTGACCGTTGAACATCGGCCGCATGCCAAGCGACGCGGCGCCCTGGTAGCTGCCCTTGTGCGGGCCATCCAGGACATCGACCAGAACCGCATAGACCCCGAACTTGGGTTTGTGCAGCGATTTCAATGACATGTTCGCGGTGGGGTAGCCCAGATCGCGCCCCCTCTGGTCGCCGCGAATGACCATCCCCTCGATCCGGTGCCAATGGCCCAGCATCGCGGCGGCGGCCCGGGGCTGTCCGTCGGACAGGGCCTGGCGGATCGCCGTGGAAGAGACCTCTCCGTGGCTGTTCTCGACCAGCGGCGCGACGGTCACGCCAAAGCCCAGCTCTTCGCCGTAGGTCTTCAGATCCTCGATCCCGCCGGCGCGTGCCTTGCCGAAGTGGAAATCCGCGCCCACGATCACCTGGCGCAGGCCAAGCCCGGCGCGCAGCACCTTGTCCGCGAAATCGCGCGGGGTGAAAGAGGCGAGGTGGGGATTGAAGTTCAGCTCGTAAAGCACGTCGACGCCGATCTTTTCCAGCCGATGCGCGCGGGCGGCGGCATTGGTCAGGCGGAAATCCGGGCTGTCGGGGGCAAAAAGCTGACGGGGGTGGGGTTCGAAGGTGATCACGCCAAGAGGCGCGCCCTGGCGGGCGGCTTCTTCGCGGGCCAGCTCGATCACCGAAAGGTGGCCGATGTGAACCCCGTCGAAATTGCCGATCGCGGCGACGGCGCCGCGATCGCGTTCTGTGACAAACTGGTAGTCCCGGACGATACGCATGGCGCTGCCCTAAACCCGGTCTGTGCCGGACGCAAGAGGCGCCCGGCGCAAAGCGGACCTCAGAGGTCCGGGTAAAGCGGGAACTTGGCGCAAAGTGCCTCGACCTCGGCCTTCACCTTGGCCTCGACCTCACCGTTGCCCTCACCGCCGTTGGCTGCCAGGCCGTCGACGACCTCGACGATCCAATCCGCGATCTGGCGGAACTCTGCCTCACCGAAACCGCGGGTGGTGCCCGCCGGGGCGCCAAGGCGGATGCCGCTGGTGACAAAGGGTTTTTCCGGGTCAAACGGCACGCCGTTCTTGTTGCAGGTGATATGCGCCCGGCCCAGTGCGGCCTCGGCGGCCTTGCCGGTCACGCCCTTGGGACGCAGGTCCGCCAGGCAGAGGTGGTTGTCCGTGCCGCCGGAGACCACGTTGATCCCGCCCTTCATGAGCTGGTCCGCCATGGCTTGCGCGTTCTTCACGACCTGGGCCGCATAGGCCTTGAACTCGGGGCGCAGCGCTTCGCCGAAGGCCACAGCCTTGGCCGCGATCACATGCATCAGCGGGCCGCCCTGCAGGCCGGGGAAGACGGCCGAGTTGATCTTCTTCGCGATCGCCTCGTCGTTGGTCAGCACCATCCCGCCGCGCGGGCCGCGCAGGGACTTGTGGGTGGTGGTGGTGACCACGTCCGCGATCCCGATGGGCGAGGGGTGCACGCCACCGGCAACCAGGCCGGCGATATGGGCCATGTCGACCATCAGGTAAGCGCCAACCTCATCCGCGATATCGCGGAAGGCCTGCCAGTCCCAGACGCGGGAATAGGCGGTGCCGCCGGCGACGATCAGCTTGGGCTTGTTGGCCAGGGCTTTCTCGCGGATGTCTTCCATGTCCAGCAGCTCGTCCTGCTGGCGCACTCCGTAGGACACCACGTTGAACCACTTGCCGGACATGTTGACCGGAGAACCGTGGGTCAGGTGCCCGCCGGAGTTCAGGTCGAGCCCCATGAAGGTATCGCCCGGCTGCAGCAGCGCCAGGAAGACGGCCTGGTTCATCTGGCTACCGGAGTTCGGCTGGACGTTGGCGAAGTTGCAGCCGAACAGCTCTTTCGCGCGCTCGATCGCAAGTTCCTCTGCGATGTCGACGAACTGGCAGCCACCGTAGTAGCGCTTGCCCGGATAGCCCTCGGCGTATTTGTTCGTCATGACCGAACCCTGTGCTTCAAGCACCGCGCGGCTGACGATGTTTTCCGAAGCGATCAGCTCGATCTCTTCGCGCTGGCGGCCCAGCTCCTTGCGGATCGATCCGAAGATCTCCGGATCGCGGGATTCAAGCGCCTCGGTAAAAAAACCGGTGTCGGTCATGGCAGCATCTCCATTGAACAGTTTGAGGCTACCTAACCAATTGCCTGCCGGTGAGGAAGGCTCCAAATCGTCATGATCTTGTTGAAAAGCGGCAGGGCTGGCACATGATGGCGGTTTGTGGTTCTTTCGGAACCGAGTGACGGCTTTCGGAAACCCGAAGGCACCGGGGACCTTGGGAACGACCGCCGATGAGCATGAAACTTGCCTTTACCGCCAGTCGCAGCACGCTTGCGCAGGCGGCGCGGAAAACCCTGAGCGCGCGCTACGGTGCGGTGCCGGAAGCCCAGGCAGAGGTCATCGTGGCCCTTGGGGGCGACGGCTTCATGCTGACCACGCTGCACCGGACCATGCATCTGAACGTGCCGGTCTACGGGATGAACCGCGGCACGGTCGGATTCCTGCTGAACGAATTTTCAGAGGACGACCTGATCGAACGGCTCAGCCAGGCAGAGGAAGCCCTGCTGAACCCGCTGTCGATGCGCGCCACCCGCGCCGATGGCAAGGTCCAGCAAGCCCTTGCCATCAATGAGGTTTCCCTGCTGCGCGCCGGGCCGCAGGCGGCCAAGTTGCGGATTACCGTGGATGGCAAGGTGCGTATGCCGGAACTGGTCTGCGACGGCGCGCTGGTGGCCACGCCCGCGGGATCCACCGCCTACAACTACTCCGCCCACGGGCCAATCCTGCCCATCGGCACGGATGTCTTGGCCCTGACGGCCATCGCCCCCTTCCGGCCCCGCCGCTGGCGCGGGGCGCTGCTGCAGAAAAGCGCCAATATCCGTTTCGACGTGCTGGAGCCTGAAAAGCGCCCCGTCATGGCCGATGCCGACAGCCGCTCCGTGACCAATGTCCTCTCGGTCGAGGTGCACTCCGATCCGAAGGTGGAACACCGCATCCTCTTCGATCCGGGCCACGGGCTGGAAGAACGGCTGATCCAGGAACAATTCGTGTGACGCTTCGGGCCGCGCTCCCGCCAGTGTGTGGGGGCTTGGTCAGGCCAGGGCGGGCGCCTTTCGCGGCACCGCGACCATAGGCCATTTGCCGCCGCCCCCTTGCTGCGATCTTTCCGGTCCGGGAACCTTGGGCGGGGGTGTCACGTTTTATCCTCGAAGGCGCGATGATGCGTCCTTTGCTAGAGGAGCAAGTCATGAACTGGGATGTAATCGAAGGCAACTGGAAGCAAGTCAAAGGCAAGGCGCAGGAGCATTGGGGCAAGCTGACCGATGACGACCTCGACGTGGCCGCGGGCAACCGCGAGCAACTGGTTGGCAAGGTCCAGGAACGCTACGGCGTTGCCAAGGATGAAGCCGAACGCCAGGTGGACGAGTTCGCCGCGCGCCACTGAGCCGCGCTGCTGTGACCTGACCCCCTTCGGACGCTGATCCGAAGAGCGGACTTGAACAGATGAAAAGGGCGGCCCTTGTGGCCGCCCTTTGCCTTTGCGCAGAAGGGGTCAGGCAGGAGCCTTCTGCGCATATCCAAGGGTTTGAAGGCCCGCGCGGATCTCATCCAGAACCGCCGGATCGTCGATCGTGGCGGGCTGCTTGAAGCTTTCGCCATCGGCGATCTTGACCATGGTCGCGCGCAGGATCTTGCCAGAGCGCGTCTTGGGCAGGCGGTTCACCACGACCGCCTTCTTGAAGGCGGCAACCGGCCCGATCTTGTCCCGCACCATGGCGACGCATTCGCGCACGATCTCTTCGTGATCGCGTGTCACGCCGCTCGACAGGCACAGGAAACCCACCGGCGTCTGCCCCTTGAGCGCGTCAGACACCCCGATCACGGCGCATTCGGCCACGTCCGGATGCGCGGCAAGCACCTCTTCCATCCCGCCCGTGGACAGGCGGTGCCCGGCGACGTTGATCACGTCATCGGTGCGCGCCATGATGTAGAGGTAGCCATCCTCGTCGATCATGCCTGCATCGCCCGTCTCATAGTAGCCGGGGAAGGTGGTCAGGTAGCTTTTCTTGAACCGCTCGCCCGCGTTCCACAGGGTCGGCAGGGTGCCCGGCGGCAGCGGCAGCTTGATCGCGATGGCGCCCAGTTCGCCCGCTTTTACCGGGTGGCCGGCCTCGTCCAGGACCTGCACGTCATAGCCCGGCATCGGCACGGAGGGAGAGCCCAGCTTGATCGGAAGTTGCTCTATGCCAAGCGGGTTGGCCGCGATGGCCCAGCCGGTCTCCGTCTGCCACCAATGGTCGATGACAGGCACGCCAAAGTACTTCTGCGCCCATTCGATGGTGGCCGGATCGGCCCTCTCGCCCGCCAGGTAGATCGCCTGCAGGTCGTGCTGGGCATAGCGCTTGATCCAGATCCCGTCCGGATCCTCGCGCTTGATGACACGCAGGGCGGTTGGGGCGGTGAAGAAGCTCTTGATCCGGTTGTTCTGGATCACCCGCCAGAAGACGCCGGGATGCGGGGTGCCCACGGGCTTGCCCTCGAAGACCACGGTGGTGGCCCCGGCGATGAGCGGCCCGTAACAGATGTAGGAATGCCCCACGACCCAGCCCACGTCCGAGGCAGCCCAGAAGCGGTCCCCGGCCTCGATGTTGTAGATGTTCTTCATCGTCCAGTTCAGCGCGACAAGGTGGCCCGCGGTGGGCCGGATGACCCCCTTGGGCTGGCCCGTCGTGCCGGAGGTATAAAGGATATAGGCCGGGTGGTTGCCCTCCACGGGCACGCATTCGGCCGGTTTCACCCCGTACTGGAAGCCGTGCCAGGAAAAGTCGCGCCCCTCGATCAGCTTGGCGACTTCCTGTTCGCGCTGGAAGATGACGCAGAACTCCGGCTTGTGAGCGGCCATCTCGATGGCTTCGTCCAGCAGCGGCTTGTAATGCACCACCCGGTTCGGCTCCAACCCGCAGGAGGCGGCGATGATGGCCTTTGGCGTGCAGTCGTCGATCCGCACGGCCAGCTCGTTGGCGGCGAAACCGCCGAAGACCACCGAATGGATCGCGCCCAGGCGGGCACAGGCCAGCATGGCCTCAAGCGCCTCCGGGATCATGGGCATGTAGATGATGACGCGGTCGCCCTTTTCCACGCCGCGCATTCGCAGCGCACCGGCCAGGCTGGCCACGCGCTTTTGCAGCTCCGCATAGGTGATGCCCTTGGTGGAATGGGTGATCGGGCTTTCATGCTGGATGGCGATCTGATCGCCCCGGCCGGCCTCCACGTGGCGGTCGACCGCGTTCCAGCAGGTATTGACCCTCCCGTCCGAGAACCATTCGTACTGCGGGTCCTCCCCGGTGAACAGCGCCTGGCTGGGTGGCGTCACCCAGTCGATGGCGGTGGCTGCCTCCATCCAGAACGCCTCGGGGTCCGCTTTCCAGGCGGCATAGGTCTCCTTGTAGCCCATAGATCCTCCTCCTTGATCCTGCGCGTTCCTATGGCCTAGCGGGCAAACAGCCCGCCGGGCAAGCGTCTTGGCGCCGCAGGGTCAAACTGCGGTCAAGAAATTTGCAGGATTTGCAGGGGGAGAGTTGCAAAGTTTTGCAAACCCGCCGGAACTTTGCAGTTTTCCTGACAGCCCGGACGGGTTTGCAAATTCAGCAAAATATCAGCGGAAAACATAGCTTTCCGCTGAAGAGTGGATCACCCGTAATGGGCGACCGGTGTGCCGGCGATGGCGGACATGTTCAGCAGCCCCCGCGCCGTAGTGGAGGGAGAGACGATATGCGCACAGTTGCGCATGCCCATCAGGATCGGTCCCACTTCCAGGCCGCCGCCCTTCATCTTCAGGATGTTGCGCACGCCCGAGGCCGCATCCGCATCGCCGAAGATCAGCACGTTGGCCGCACCGCGGAAGCGCGACTGCGGGAAGACGCGATCGCGCAGCTCCGCATCAAGCGCGGTGTCCACGTTCATCTCGCCTTCGTAAAGGAAGTCGCGCGGCGCGGAATCCAGGATCTCAAGCGCCTGGCGCATCCGCGCGCCGGAGCCGCCTTCGAGGTTGCCGAACTGGGAGCGCGCGCAGAAGGCGATCTTCGGTGTCAGCCCGAACCGCTTGACGTGGCGCGCGGCCCCGATGGCGGTTTCCGCCAGCTGCTCCGGCGTGGGTTCGGCGTGCACATGGGTGTCCGCAAGGAACAGCGGGCCGTCCTCAAGGATCATCATCGACAGAGCGCCGACGGGCCGGCGACCGGCGCCGCCAAGGACCTGGGTGACGTAATTCAGGTGCCAGCGGTATTCGCCGAAGGTGCCGCAGATCAGGCTGTCGGCCTCTTCCCGGTGGACCATGATCGCGCCGATGGCCGTGTTGTTCGTACGCAGGATCGCCCGCGCGCTGTCCGGCGTCACGCCCCGGCGCGCCATGAGGCCCAGGTAGGTGGTCCAGTAGTCGCGGTAGCGGGGGTCGTTTTCCGGGTTCACCACCTCGAAATCCTGGCCCGGCTTCAGGGTGATCCCGGCCCGCTGGCAGCGGCTTTCGATCACCTCGGGGCGGCCAATCAGGATTGGCTGTTCCGTGGTTTCCTGCAGCAGTTGCTGGGCGGCGCGCAGCACGCGCTCATCTTCGCCCTCGGCAAAGACGATGCGGCGGCTGGCGGTTTGCGCGGCCTCGAAGACCGGCTTCATGAACAGCGCCGACTTGAAGACAGAGGAGTTCAGCTTGGCCTTGTAGGCCTCGATATCCTCAAGCGGCAGGGTGGCCACGCCCGACTCCATCGCGGCCTGGGCCACGGCAGAGGAGACGACACCGGAGAGCCGGGGATCGAAGGGTTTCGGGATCAGGTAGTCGGCACCGAAGGTCAGGGTTTCGCCCTGGTAGGCGGCCGCGGCCTCGGCGCTGGTGGTCTTGCGGGCCAGCTCCGCGATCCCCTCGATGCAGGCGATCTGCATGGCATCGTTGATCTCTGTCGCGCCCACGTCCAGCGCACCGCGGAAGATGAAGGGGAAACACAGGACGTTGTTGACCTGGTTGGGGAAATCCGACCGGCCCGTGGCGATGATCGCATCCGGCGCGACCTCTCGTGCCAGGTCCGGCATGATCTCCGGCGTGGGGTTGGCAAGGGCAAAGATGATCGGGCGCGGCGTCATCTTCTTCAGCAGCTCGGGCTTCAGCACGCCGGGACCGGAGAGCCCCAGGAACATGTCCGCGCCCTCGATCACCTCTTCCAGCGTCCGCTTGTCGGAGGCCTGCGCAAAGGCGGCCTTCTGGGGGTTCATATCCTCTTCGCGGCCCTCGTGGACCAGCCCATGGATATCGCACAGCCAGACGTTTTCACGTTTCACGCCCAGTTTCAGCAGCATGTTCAGGCAGGCAATGCCTGCCGCGCCGCCGCCGGTGGAGACGATCTTGATGTCCTCGAATTTCTTGTCGGCCACGCGCAGCGCGTTGGTGGCCGCAGCGCCGACGACGATGGCGGTGCCGTGCTGGTCATCGTGGAAGACCGGGATGTTCATCCGCTCACGGCAGAGCTTTTCGACGATGAAGCAATCAGGGGCCTTGATGTCTTCCAGGTTGATCGCCCCGAAAGAGGGTTCAAGCGCGCAGACGATATCGGCCAGCTTTTCCGGATCGCTCTCGTTCACCTCGATGTCGAAGCAATCAATGCCGGCGAATTTCTTGAACAGGACGGCCTTGCCCTCCATCACCGGCTTGGAGGCCAGCGCGCCGATATTGCCCAGGCCCAGCACCGCGGTCCCGTTCGAGACAACGGCAACCAGGTTCCCGCGCGAGGTATAGCGCGCGGCGGTGGCGGGGTCTTTCTGGATTTCCAGGCAGGCTTCGGCGACGCCGGGCGAATAGGCCAGGCTCAGGTCGCGGCCATTGGCCAGGGGCTTGGTCGCGCGCACCTCGAGTTTGCCGGGTTTGGGGTTGGCGTGATAGGCCAGAGCGGCGTCGCGCAGGGAGGTCTTGTCACTGTCAGACATGATCTGCTTCGTCCTTCATCGGGTAGTTCAGCGCTAAACCAAATTCGCTTCGGGGGGAAGACCCCCGCCGGGCCTCGCCGGATCGGCTTTGCCCCGGGCCGCCCCCGCGTTATGGCTTGCAAAGCCCTAACCGGCGCTGAACACTGCCCACCGGGCCAGCGCCCCCAACATAACACGGAGATGACGATGGATCTGCTAGAGGCCGCCACGGCAGTACGCGAAAACGCCTATGCCCCCTATTCCAACTTCAAGGTCGGTGCCGCGATCCGTTCCGCCTCTGGCGTGGTTTACTCGGGCTGCAACGTCGAAAACGTGGCCTATCCCGAAGGCACCTGCGCCGAGGCCGGGGCCATCGCCGCCATGGTCGCCGCCGGCGAGACGGAGCTGACAGAGGTGCTGGTGATCGCCGACAGCCCCACGCCCACGCCGCCCTGCGGTGGCTGCCGCCAGAAGCTGGTGGAATTCGGCGGGCCCGAGGTCAAGCTGACCATGGTCACCTCTGGCGGGATCACGCAGGAAACCACCCTGGCCGATATCCTGCCGGGCAAGTTCGTGGCCGCCCATATGGCCAACAGCTGACAGGCCCTGACATGGACGCAAGACGGATCATCCTTGACCTTCGGGAGGGGCGCGCGCCCTCGCGCGCTGCCCTCAACTGGTTCGCGCAGGGGCTCGCCTCGGGCGCGGTCAGCGATGCGCAGGCCGGCGCCTTCGCCATGGCCGCGCTGCTGAAGGGGCTGGGCGAGGAGGGCCGCGTGGCGCTGACCCTGGCGATGCGGGATTCCGGCCACGTGCTGGACTGGGATCTGCCCGGCCCGGTGCTGGACAAGCATTCCACCGGCGGGGTGGGCGATTGCGTCAGCCTGGTGCTTGCCCCGATGCTGGCCGCCTGCGGTGCCTATGTGCCCATGATCTCTGGCCGGGGGCTGGGCCACAGTGGCGGGACGCTCGACAAGATGGAGGCGATCCCGGGCCTGTCCACCCAGCTCAGCGAGGAGGCCTTTCGCGCCACGGTGGGCGAGGCGGGTTGTGCCATCGTCTCTGCCACGGGCGATATCGCCCCGGCGGACAAGCGGCTTTACGCGATCCGCGACGTGACCGCGACGGTCGAAAGCCTGGACCTGATCACCGCCTCCATCCTGTCGAAAAAGCTGGCCGCCGGTCTGGAAGCTCTTGTTCTGGATGTGAAATGCGGCTCCGGCGCCTTCATGAAGACAGCGCAGGAGGCGCGCGCGCTGGCGCAGGCGCTGGCCTCGACCGCGACGGCGGCGGGCTGCCCGACAGAGGCCGTGCTGACCGATATGAATCAGCCGCTGGCTTCCTCTCTTGGCAATGCGCTTGAGGTTGCAGAAGCCATGCGCGTGCTGACGGGCGGGGATCCGGGGCGGCTTGGCCAGCTTTCCATCGCGCTTGGCGCGGGGCTTCTGGTGCAGGGCGGCCTGGCACAGACCGTGGAGCAGGCCACGACCCGGCTGGAAGAGACACTTTCAAGCGGCGCGGCGGCAGAGCGTTTCGCCCGCATGGTGGCCTGCATGGGCGGGCCGGGTGACTTCGCCGAAGAGTGGCAGAACGTCCTGCCAGAGGCCAACGTCATCCTGGAGGTGCCAGCCCCGAAGTCGGGCGTGGTCACGGCGATGGACGGGCAGGCGCTTGGCTTTGCAGTCGTGGAACTGGGTGGCGGGCGCAAGGTGGAAAGCGATCAGATCGATCCTGCCGTGGGCCTGTCGGACATGGTGCGCATCGGGGAGACGGTCGAGGAGGGCCAACCGCTGGCGCGCATCCACGCCAGCCGCGAAAGCACCGCCGAAGAGGCGCTGCGCAACTTGCTGGGCGCGCTTACCATCGGGGAAGTGGCGCCTGCGCCCGTGCCGCTGGTACTGGAAAGGATCAGGGGATGAATCGTGCATTTCTGGTGGTGATGGATTCCGTGGGCATCGGGGGGGCTGCGGATGCCGACAGTTTCTTCAATGCCGGTCTGCCCGATACCGGCGCGAACACGGTGGCCCATATCGCGCAGGCCTGTGCTGCCGGGCAGGCAGAGCAGGGGCGCAGCGGCAAGCTGCACCTGCCCAACCTCGTCGCGCTCGGGCTGGGGCAGGCCGTCAGCCTGGCCTCCGGCGCGGAGGCCCCGGGACTTGAGGGCAAGGTGACGGGCCGCTGGGGCGCGGCGTCCGAGGTGAGCCGGGGCAAGGATACGCCCTCTGGCCACTGGGAGCTTGCCGGCGTGCCCGTGCCCTGGGATTGGACTTATTTCCCCGATGAAACACCGGCCTTCCCCAGGGAACTGACAGACCAGGTGTGCCGCCTGGCGGGCAGCGACGGGGTGCTGGGCAATTGCCATGCCTCCGGCACGCAGATCATCGCTGCCCTTGGGGAAGAGCACATGCGCACCGGCTGGCCCATCTGCTACACCTCTGCCGACAGTGTCTTCCAGGTCGCCGCGCATGAAGAGAGCTTCGGCAACGATCGCCTGCAGGCGCTGTGCCAGGCGCTGGCCCCGACATTGCACGAGATGCGCGTGGGGCGCGTGATCTCGCGTCCCTTCACGGGCAAACCGGGCGATTTCACCCGCACCGCCAACCGGCGCGACTATGCCCTGGCCCCGCCCAGCCCGACGCTGTGCGACTGGGTCCAGCGCGCCGGGCGCCCGGTACATGCGGTGGGCAAGATCGGCGACATCTTTTCCATGCAGGGGATCGACGACGTGGTGAAAGGCACGGATGCCGCGCTGATGGATCAGCTGGACCGGCTGGTGCAGGAGGCAGAGCCGGGCAGCCTGACATTCGCCAATTTCGTGGAGTTCGACAGCCTTTATGGCCACCGGCGCGATGTCGCGGGCTATGCCCGGGCGCTGGAATGGTTCGATGCCCGCATCGGCGCGGTGGTCGCCGCGCTCAAGCCCGGGGACCTGCTGGTGATCACGGCCGATCACGGCAATGATCCCACCTGGACCGGCTCGGATCACACCCGTGAATGTGTGCCCGTGCTGATGGCAGGGGCGGGCACGGGTGCATTGGGGGCTTGCGCCTTCGTCGACGTGGCGGCATCAGTTGCGGCCCATTTGGAAATACCGGGCGAAGGTCCGGGACGGAGCCTGCTTTGATTGATTTTGCCGCCATCTCGAAACTGGAACTGCACCTTCACCTGGAAGGGGGGGTGCCCGCGGCCTTCCTGCGCCGCATGGCCCAGGAAAAGGGCATGGATGTCAGCCGGCTCTTCAATGAAGAGGGCGAGTATTTCTACAAGGATTTCCTGTCCTTCCTCAGTATTTACGAGAGCCTGACAGAGGTCTCCCAGACGCCCGAGGATTACGCCCGCCTGACCCGCCAGATGCTGGAGCAAAGCGCGGCCAATGGCGTGATCTATACAGAGACCTTCGTGTGCCCGGTCCATTGCTGCGCCAATGACGTGGGGGCCTGGAAGGAAGTGAGCGAAGCCATGCGCGAAGAGGCCGCCGCCGCCGAGCGCGAGCTTGGCATCACCATGCGCGTCATCGTGTCCTGCCTGCGCCACCACGGGCCGGACATGGTACGCGCCGCGGCCCGCTGCGCGGCGGAAACGGCGGGGGATTTCATCGTCGGTTTCGGCATGTCCGGGGACGAGGCGCGCGGCAAGTTCCGCGATTTCGCCTATGCCTACGACATGGCCAGAGAGGCAGAGCTGGGCCTGACCGTCCATTCCGGCGAATGGGGCCCACCCCGGATGATCCGCGACGCGGTGGAAACCCTGCGCGTCAGCCGACTTGGCCCGGCGGCCCGCGCCGCGGAGGATCCCGCCGTTGTCACCTTCCTGCGTGAACAGGGCATCGTGATCGAAGCCTGCCCTACGGCGGGCGTGGCCACCGGCCTGTTTTCCGACCTGTCGGAACACCCGGTCGAAATCCTGCGCCAGAGCGGGCTGAAGCTGACGATTTCCACGGATGACCCGGCCTATTTCGGCTCTTCGATGGCAACGGAATACGAAGCCCTGCACCGCACCTTCGGCTGGGATGAACAGATCTTTGCCCAGATCACGCAAACCGCGCTCGACGCCGCCTTCTGCGATGGGGTAACGAAGGAAAAACTGGCGAAGCGACTGGAGACTGCCTCATGACATCCGACACCGACCACCTGACAGTCGTCACCCATCCCCTGGTTCAGCACAAGCTGACGCTGATGCGCGAGGTAGAGACCTCTACCGCGAAATTCCGCCAGCTCCTGCGCGAGATTTCCCAGCTTCTGGCCTATGAGGTGACGCGGAACCTGGAGATGACCTCCAAGACGATCGAGACCCCGCTGCAATCCATGGAGGCCCCGGTTCTTGACGGCAAGAAACTGGCGCTGATCTCCATCCTGCGGGCGGGCAACGGGCTGCTGGACGGTATCCTTGAGCTGGTGCCGGCGGCGCGCGTGGGCTTCGTGGGGCTTTACCGGGACGAAGAGACGCTTCAGCCCGTGCAATATTACTTCAAGGTGCCGGAAAGCCTTGAGGATCGCCTGGTAATCGCGGTCGACCCGATGCTGGCGACCGGCAATTCCTCGGCCGCGGCCATCGACCTGCTGAAACAGGCCGGCGCGACCAACATCCGCTTCCTCTGCCTGCTGGCCGCCCCGGAAGGCGTGGCGCGGATGAAGGAAGCCCATCCCGACGTGCCGATCGTCACGGCCTCTCTGGATGAGAAGCTGAACGAAAAAGGCTATATCGTTCCGGGTCTTGGCGACGCGGGCGACCGGATGTTCGGCACCAAGTAAGGGCCTAACCCCGGCAGATCCCCTGCAGGCGCAGCCAGTCCCCGTCCGTCATGATGGGGTCCGGCGCGCCTTCGGGGAAGGCATCGCCCGCCAGTAGCGTGCCGATGCTTTGCCCGCTGGGGTCCACATGCATCGCATAGGGGGCGAGCGGCAGCCCGGCCTGGGCGAAGCCGGCGATGAGCTCTTCGTTGGTCAGGGCGTCCTGGGTGCCATCGAGAAGCCGCAGCGCCTGGCGCCGCAGCACCTTGTCGGAAAGCTCCCCCGTGGTCAGCAGGCGCAGGACGGTGCCGATCCCGGCCTCGTCCAGCAGCGCTTCCATCGGATCCTGGGCCCCGGCGCGCAGCCGTTCGGCCAGCAGGTAGCCCGCGGTGATCTCGGGGTCGCCGGTTTCCTCGATCAGGTCGACATTCACCAGGATGATCTTGCCGGGCAGGTGGGTGGTCTGCTCGAGCCCGTCGCGCACCACGCGCAGCCGGTAGCCGCCGGGGGCGACCTTGTTGCCCAGCCGTTGCAGCGCCGCCATGCCGGCGGGATCGCCGCAGGGGGTGCCGGTCAGCTTCTGCACCTCTGCCAGCAGGCGGGTGCCGATCTGTTCGCGCCGGGGGGCGGGCAGCAGGTTCAGCGCCTGGGCCTCAAGCGCGGGGGGCAGCCAGACGAAGACCGCCAGCAGCAGCAGCACCACGAAACCGCCGATGGACCAGAACCGCACGCGCCCCTGGTGGGGGCGGCGGCGTTCCACCGCGCGGCCAAGCTTTTCAAGGGCATCGATGAATTCCGCTTCCGTGGCGCTGAATTCCAGCGTCTCGTCGGGATCGCCGTCGGGATGGTAGATCGCGGGGCGGGTGCCCGGGTTGGCCCGGTGCAGTGCGGCCAGCGACCAATGCGCCAGCGGCTGGTCCTGCATGTCCGAGATCACCAGCGTCGCGTCGCCAAGCGAGGCGATGACGTCCTGTCGCTGGCTCTCCGGCGAGGCCCGCCAGAGGGCAGCAGCTTCAAGCCGCTGGTACTTCTCCAATGCTGTCATCGAATTCTGCTCTTCGGGCCTGTGACCGGCGCTATCAGCGGGGACGATAACACGCGCCGCGCACTCGCTGCAATCGGACAAGGCCGTCTTGAGCGGCAAGTGGGAAACCAACTGGCATTTCAGATCCCGTTAAGACCTGCGCGCTTTCCTTGCCCCAGCGTAAGGAGGAACGTGATGTCGGATATCCTGGTGACCCTGAGTTTCGCGGCGGCCATGGCTTCGGAGGGGCTGTGCCTGATGCTGATCCTGGGGGGATCGGCGCATGTGATGCGGGGGCTCGCGGCCTCTCACCTGGGCTGAGACGCAGCCTGGCAGGTAGATTGGCGGACGTTTGCACCTTGGCGGTGACAGGCGGATCAGGGCAGGCTGTCACCGGGCGCTGATTCGCATCCTCCGGGGCAGAGCCTGGATTTGCCGGCGCATTCTGACGCGCTTGCGTGTCGAAATGCCTGAGCGGTGACGCGGGTCTGCGTCATGGAATTGTGCTTTTGTGTCAGTGCTGTACAAGATTTACGCAAGCTTAGCCGCGCTCGTGGGTACTAAGCCCGCTGATTTGTCAATAATTCCTTAAAAATCGGCTGACTATTGCCACCCCCGGGTGAAATTCAACCGCTTTGCCCTGATCGCCGGTTGCCTGCCCGCGCGTGAGCGTGGATTATGAAAGGGCGGGAAGGGCCTTTCAGTCGCATGCCTCTTCCTGAATATTTCTGAGCGTAAACAATGGGTTGCCTCTTGGTGGCACATGCTGGTGGGGCGGGTTTGCAAAAATGATCTACGATGGGCACAAGCGACGCGACCGCCCGACCGTCTCGCAAGGCGACACGGTCGTTTCCTTTCGCAAACCCGATGTGACCCGCTCTGCGCATCAGATGCCGGTGCATGAAACGGGCATCCTGACGGGCATGAAACTGGCCACCGGAATCGGCTGGCAGAGGGTCGAAACCCTGTGCCCTGGCGATGAGGTGTTGACCGTTGACCATGGCTTGCAGCGGCTGCTGCGCCGCGACAGCTGGTCTGCCTCTCTGCGGGACTCCAGGATCGCGGCCCCCCGCCGGGTCCGCATTCCGGCCAATGCCGTGGGCAACCGCGAAAGCCTGACGCTGTTGCCGCACCAGGGCGTCCTGCTGCGCAGCGAGCTTGCGGAAGAGGCGCTTGGCGATCCCTACGTGATGATCTGTGCCGGCAACCTGCTGGGCCATTGCGGCGTCTTCCGACTGAACGATGCCGAGGAGCCGACACTTCAGATCCTGACCTTTCGGAGCAGCCAGATGATCATCGGCTATTCCGGCGTCTTCTGCCCCAGTGCCGGACCCTCTGCCCAGTTTGAGCCGCAAGAGGCCCAGTCCACCTATCGCTGCCTGACCATCCGCAAGGACAGCGCGCTTCTGCAGACGATCCTGCAGGATCTGGATTGCAAGTGGCGCAGGCGTCAGGACGTTCGGGCCTCCAGCTGATCCGGGGTTTGGCGGGCCTGTGCCGGTCTTCGCCGAAGCTGAGCCGCATGTCCCGCAGGATCGCAGGCGGATCTTCATGAAATCCTGACGGAACGTCCGGGCCGCCCGCGCCGGGGCCGCTCAGATCGCGCGCAAGAGCAGGCCCAGGGCGGTGGCGGCAACCAGCAGCCCGGCGGCGGTCTCTGCCAGCGCCAGAAGGGCCGCGGGGGCCGCGCCGCTTGGCATCCCGCGCAGCAGGCGTTCCAAGGTGCCGGCCCGCAGGGTGACCGAAAGCAGCGCCACCAGGATCGTGACACAGGCCACGCCCAGACCCATGGCGAAGGTGCCGGCGATGCCCGCGGCCAGGATGTCCATCCGCCAGGTCAGCACCAACAGGAACAGCGCGCCGGAGCAGGGGCGGGCCGCGATGGCCCCGATCAGCAGCAAGGCATCCCGCAGGGAGGTGACCTTTTCCGCCTCTTCCGGGGCAGGGCCGTGGCGGTGGCCGCAGCCGCAGGTCGCCCCACGACCATGATCATGATCATGGTCGTGGGTGTGGTCATGCGTGTGATCATGGGCATGGTCGGCCCTCTGTCCGGACCCGGGCAGGGTCAGGCTGCGCCGGATATGCAGCAACCCGCGCAAGCCAAGCCAGAGGCCGATTGCCATGATCGCGGCGTAGGAGGCCGGGGCAAGCCAGGCCTCTGTCACCGTGACAAGGCGGTCGCGCGACAGGTTCAGCAGCGCCAGCCCGCCGGTCACCAGCAGCACGGCCGTCGCCGATTGCGCCAGGCCCGACAGCAGCGCCAGCACCGACAGGCGCAGGGCCGTCACCCGGCGCGCCACGCCATAGCCGCCGATCAGGATCTTGCCATGGCCCGGGCCCGCCGCGTGAAGAAAACCATAGGTAAAACAAAGGCCAAGCAGCAACGCCAGGGCGCCGGGCTGGCCGCTGTGCAGGGCGCGCAGGGTCCGGGCGATGCCGTTTTGCGCGTCTCTCTGCCCGGCGGTGGCCCATTGCGACAGGTCCGCCATTCCGCCGAACCCCCAGAGGTAGAGCGCCACGGCGCTGATCATTGCCAGCAGCGCCAGCGGCAGCGCCAGGGCAATCAGGCCAAGCGGCCCGGACGGGCGCAGGATCTGGTCACTGGAAAAACTCATGAGCCCTCCGGGCAATTGATAAGTATTTCATCGGCAAAGCTTTCGCCGACCTGGGGGTAGTCCATGGCATCGGCGGGCACCTTGGCCATGGCCTCCATCAGTTCCTGGTAGGCGTCGTCGATTACCGGGGCGGTGATGCCTGCCGTGCAGCCCTGGTCGAGCGTAACGCCGCCCTGCAGATCATAGCCGGTATAGAAGGAGGGGTCATAGGCCTTGGCAAGCACATCCTGGGCCGCGACCGGCTGGACTAGCGGCCTCCGGTGACGAGAGATGAACTGACCATCCTCCATCGCCACGCCCAGGCTTTCCGGCGGACCCAGGGCCAGCGCATCGCCGTCCTTGGACAGGTAGAGATCGCCCTCGAAGCCGGGGATCCAGTTCAGGTCGTAGCCCTCAAGCTGATCAAGCTCTTCCGGCGTGAGCTTGCCGTCGTAATCCTGGTCCAGCCCCAGCTCATCCAGCAGCAGCATGGTGTAAAGCTCATCATAGGCCCAGGTGACATCCACCGCTGTCAGCAGGAGATCGGCAGAGATCTCCATGTGCAGGGCGGTGGAGACGAAGATATGCGGATGGGCTCCGGCGCCGAGGGGGGCGCAGAGCAGGATGCCTGTGCTCAGGGCAAGGGGGGCGCGGGCGATCATGGGGCGCATGATAGGCAAAGCCGCGCGGCTGGGGAAGGTGGCGCGCCGCCGCGTGGCGAGTTTGCGCCGGGTTCGCAAAAGGTAAAGGCACCGGGCGCAGGGTGGCGGGGCGGGATCCGAGAATCGGCGCGCAAAAGCCTGGTTAACAAGGGGCAGTGGGCGAAATGGCGACGTCTGTATCGCGTCGGTACGACGTCGGTATCACGTCGGTATTCCTGTCGGTATCTGCCCCGGTTAACGCCCCGTGCGGTGGGAACCCATGAAAAAGGCCCTTCGCCGGATCGGGCGAAGGGCCACACGGGGGCGTGCCAGCAGGGGGAGGATTGCGGCAGCCGGCCCCCGTAAGCGAAGCCTCGGGTGGTGGCCGGGCTTATCGCGCGGGCTGGGGCGCGGTCTCCATATCGGCAGAGAAGGTGAGCGCGCTGACCAGGAAGGCCAGGATCGCAGAGCCGGACAGCAGCACGGAGATCGGCATCGCGGTGCCATCGGCCAGCATCCCGGCCAGCGCGCTGACCACGGCCCCGGCGCCAAAGCCAAGCGCGCCCATCAGGGCGGCGGCGGCCCCGGCGTGCTGGCCCTGGCGTTCCAGCGACAGCACCGAACAGCTGGGCATGACGAAGCCAAGCGAGGCGACAAGCAGGAAGCAGAGCACCACGAAGGCCACCAGCGGCAGCGTCCCGGTCAGGGCCCAGCCGCCCAGCACCAGCCCCACCACGGCGCGGAACAGGTTGGCACGACGGGTGATGCGCACCGCGCCCAGCTTCTCTGTCAGCCCGCCACAGATCCGCGAGCAGATGGCCAGGCCAAGCGCATTGCTGGCGAAGACCAGCGCGAAGGCCATGGGCGACAGGCCATAGACGCTCATCAGCACGACGGAGGCGACAGCGATATAGCCGAAGAAGCCGCCCTGCACGATGGCCATGGTGCCGGCGTAGGGGATGTAATCCTTGCGAAACAGCAGCATGGCATAGGTGCCAAGGGCGCGGGTGGGGTGGCTCATGGCGCGGGCCTCGGGCGAACGCGTCTCTGGCAGCAGCAGAAACACCGCCAGCAGGACCAGGCCGGAAAGGCCGGCGAGGGTGGCGAAGATCACCTGCCAGGGCGCGACCATCAGGATGGCAGAGCCAAGGATCGGCGCGATCACCGGGGCCAGGCCCAGCACCATGACCACCATGGACAGCAGCCGCGCCGCCATGGCGCCGGTGAAGAGATCCCGGATGGAGGCCATGGCGATTACCATGCCGACAGAGCCGCCGACGCCCTGCACCACGCGCCAGAAGATCAGCTGGTTCAGCGATCCGGCGATCATGCAGCCCAGCGAGGCGGCGCAGTAAAGCGCGATGCCGATCAGCACGACGGGCTTGCGCCCCGTCCTGTCGGAGACCGGCCCAAGCACCAGCTGGCCCAGGCAGAAGCCGACGAAGAAGGCCATGACGGAAAGCTCGATCCGGCCATGTTCGGCCCCGAAGTGTGCAGCCATGCTGGGCATGGCGGCCAGGTACATGTCCATCGCCAGCGGCCCGAGGGCCGAAATCGCGCCGAAACAGGCCGCGAGGACCTTGTGGTGTCTTTCCATGTCGAAATCCTTGAAGCCGGCGCGGGGGGAGGGGCGCAGCCGGCCGGGGTTAGAAGGGGCCGTTCTGGCCGGGTTCTTGCGGGCCCATGCGGGCTGGAGGTCTTGCGGGCCCTAATGGCCCCGCGTTCGGAAACATCTCCGTTTCGAGCTTTGGGAAACATTTGCGTTTCCGAAAGTCAAGCCTATGATCCCCGATAGGAGCGAGGGGATGAGGGCAATGGCGGATAAAGCAGCAGAGGCGCCGCCGCGCCTGGGACGGCCACCGGCGCTCAGCCCGCAGGACCGGCGCGCGGCGCTGACCGCGGCGGCGGGGCGGGTCTTCATGAAAGAGGGATTCGCAGGCGCTACGATGGAACGGATCGCGGCAGAGGCGGGCATGTCCAAGCGCACGCTCTACCGTTTCTTCCCCGACAAGACCGCCGCGCTTGAAGCGCTTCTGTGCGCGCATGAGCAGCGCTTTGCCCTGCCGCCCACCAGTGATGCTCCCGGCACCGATCCGCGCGCAGAGATCCGCGCGGTGCTGCTGGCCCTGACGGATTACCTGCTGGGAGAGGACCAGCTGGCCCTGGCCCGCCTGGTCATCGCAGAGGCCCCGCATCACCCCGCCTTGGCAGAGGGGTTCGAGCGGCTGGAAATCTCCGGCGTGGAACGGCGGGTGCAGGAACGCTTCGCGCGTCTGGCGCAGCAGGCGGGCCATGATCCGCAGCACTGGCGCGCGCTGGCGGAGCTGATGATCGGCGCGTTGATCGGCCCGGCGCATCTTGCGGCGCTGGCCGGCCCGCCGGGGCAGACGGGGCGCGGGGAGGCGCTGGAAACGCGCGTCGACCGGGTGATCGCCGCCTTTACCCCGGCCCTTGGCCTGAAGGGATAGGGCGTAGGGCGGTCAGAACCGGGCGATCAGGGTCGGGCGGCCAGGTCCCGTGCGGCCTCCGCCGCGGGATGCAGGGCGGCTTCCATATCTTTGACGGCATCGGCCAGGCTGGTCTGCGGCACGGTCGAGAACCCGTTGGAGGGCCGGTCGAGATCCGCGATGGTGATCAGCACCCCGCTCAGCACGATGGAAAACAGCAGCGTGCGCCAGGTGGGCGCGCGCCCCTGCAGCCCCGCCCGGTTGCCCAGCAGGAAGGCACCGGAGCCGGCGGCAAAGAACAGCAGGCTCCAGACGGAGGCAGAGACCGTCTTGGCCGCCGCGGCAAGGCGCCGGGTATGGGCATCCAGCACATCGGTCACCCCGGCGCTCAGGTAGGTCTGCAGGTTCACCGGCACATCCGGGCCAAGCGCCTGTAGCAGTGCGGGCCAAAGGCGGACCTGTTCGGCCAGCGTGGTGGTCAGGATCGTCTCGCTGTTCAGCGGCGGCTTGGAAAAGCCCGTCGGGATAACCCGGCTGCGGGCGTAATCCAGCAGCGCCTCCTGCAGGGGGCGGCCGGTGTCACCGGGCAGCAGGTCCGCGCGCAGGAAGGCAGTGCTGATCGCGGCGGCCTCTTCCACGACCAGGGTGGCGCTGGATTCCCGCCAGCCCAGGGTGGCGCTGAAGGTGAAGCCCAGCAACAGCCCCAGCAAGGCCAGCAGCGCCCCCAGGGTCGTATCCCCGGAATAGGAAGCCGTGAGCCCGCGCGCTTCGAGCCGGCGCAATTCAAGGCGCCCAAAACGGAAGCCAAGGCTGGAGGCCGCCGGCAGCACCAGCAGGAAGATCAGGATCAGGGCCCAGAAGGGCAGGTTGACAGATGGGATGAACACCTTTGACGCCTCGGTTCGGGTGGTGATGCGCCTGCGGCGCGGGGGATCCCCTGCAAGTCCCGGTGGATCTACTTTCGGATAGTTCACCAATTGCGTGCGTTCGGGAAGAGGCTTCGTTGCGCCGGCGCTGCGGAGCGGGGCAGGGGCGCCCTGCTGGCAAAGGGGCCGGGTCGCGGGTGGTGCCGGGCTTGCAGACAAAAAAACCGCCCCGGGGGATCCCTCGGGGCGGTTCATGGTCAGCGAGCTGACGGATGGTGATGACGTTCTGCTCAGGCAGCGGCGGCTTGCGGGCCGAAGCGCTTGTAGAACTCCTGTCCCTTGTCGCCCATCTCGCGCAGCAGATCGGGGCAGGCGAAGCGCGGCCCATAGGCCTCTGCCAGCTGATCGCAGCGTTCGGCTCCATAGGGCGTACCGATCATGTCCAGCCAGCCGAAGGGGCCGCCGGACCAGGGCATGAAGCCCCAGCCAAGGATCGCGCCCACGTCGCCCTCTCGGATGTCCTCAAGCACGCCTTCTTCCAGCGCGCGGACGGCTTCGAGCACCTGGGCGAAGATCAGGCGGTGCTGCACCTCGATCAGGTCGGGCTGGTCGTCCTTCAGCGGGTACTGGGCGGCAAGTCCCTCCCACATGCCGGTGCGCTTGCCCTTTTCGTCGTAGCTGTAGAAGCCCGCCTTTGCCTTCCGGCCCAGGCGCCCTTCGTCGTAGAGCCAGAACATCAGGTCATCCACGCCCTTGGCATCCTTGGGATAGGCATCGCCCATGGCTTCCTTGGTGGCCTTGGCGATCTTCACCGCCAGGTCGATGGAGGTCTCGTCTATCAGCTGCAGCGGGCCCACGGGCATGCCCAGCATCTTGGCCGCCTGGTCCACCAGCACCGGGCTGACGCCTTCGCTGACCATCCGCGCGCCCTCGTTGAGGTAGGGGATGATGCAGCGGTTGGCGTAGAAGAAGCGCGCATCATTGACCACGATGGGCGTCTTGCGGATCTGGCGCACGAAATCGAGCGCCTTGGCCACCGCGCGATCGCCGGTGTCGCGACCCTTGATGATCTCCACCAGCGCCATCTTTTCGACCGGAGAGAAGAAGTGGATGCCGATGAACTGCTCTGGCCGCGACGATGCCTTGGCCAGCCCGCTGATCGGCAGGGTGGAGGTGTTGGAGGCAAAGATGCAATCTTCGGGAATCACGGCCTCCACGGCCTTGGTGACCTCGGCCTTGATGGCGGGATCTTCGAAGACGGCCTCGATGATCAGGTCTGCATCGGCCAGCGCGGCATAATCCGTGGTGGCGGTGATGCGCGACAGGACCTGGTCCTTCTTCTCGGGCGTGGCCTTCTTGCGCTTGATGCCCGCGTCCAGCCAGCTTTCGGTATAGGCCTTGCCCTTGTCGGCGGCCTCCTGCTTCTGGTCGATCAGCACCACTTCGATCCCGGCATTGGCCGACACCAGCGCGATGCCCGCGCCCATCATGCCCGCGCCCAGAACGCCCAGTTTCTTCACGCGCTGATCGGGTGCCTCGGGGCGGTTCGCGCCCTTCTCGAGCGCTTCCTTGTTGATGAAGAGCGACCGGATCATGTTGCCCGAAGAGGGGTTCATGATGACAGAGGTGAACCAGCGCGCCTCGATCTTGAGCGCGGTGTCGAAGGGCACCATCAGGCCTTCGTAGACAGCGCTCAGCATGGCTTTCGGCGCCGGGTAGGCGCCCGAGGTCTGGGCCATGATCATCGCGTTGGCCCCCACGAAGGTCTGGAAGCCCGCCGGGTGATAGGGCGCGCCACCGGGCACCTTGTAGCCCTTCTGATCCCAGGGTTTGACGATATCGGCGGGACCGGCAGAAAGCACCCAGGCCTTGGCGGCCGCAAGCGGATCCTCGGCCACCTCGTCGATCAGCCCGGCCTTGGCCGCGCCCTGCGGGTCGACCATCTTGGCCTGCAGCAGGAAGGGAGAGGCGTTCATCACGCCCAGCTTGCGCGCCAGCCGCGTGGTGCCGCCCGAGCCGGGGAAGATGCCCACCTGGATTTCCGGCAGGCCGATCTTGGCCTTGGGATTGTCGGCGGCAAAGATGCGGTGGGTGGCCAGCGGCAGCTCAAGCCCGATGCCAAGCGCGGTGCCGGGCAGGGCGGCGGCCACGGGCTTGCCGCCCTTCATGGTCTTGGGATCCGCGCCCGCCAGCTCGATTTTGCGCAGCAGGTGGTGCAGGGACATCACGCCCTCGAAGACGCCTTCGGCGCCCTGTTCCTTGAAGCCGGCGAGCACGTTCAGGTCCATGCCTGCGGCGAAGGTTTCCTTGCCGGAGGTGATGACCACGCCCTTCACGGCCTCGTCGGCCAGCGCATCGCTGATCGCCGCGTCCAGTTCGTTCGCGCCCTCCATCGAGAGGACGTTCATGCTTTTGCCGGTGACGTCCCAGGTGATCACCGCGACGCCGTCGGCGCCTTTTTCCATCGTGAATTCAGTCATGTCTCGCTCCCTTGAGAGGTCCCTTCAGAGGGTCCGTCAATCCTTGTGCCATCGCGGCGGATCAGCCGCCGCGTGCCGTTTTCGCGAATGAGGATCTTGTCGACATCGGAATAATGGACGATGTCATCCGTCTTGCGCGTGCCCACGACCAGGTAGGCACAGGGCGCCTCAGAGGTGTTGACCAGGTGATGCCCGTTCGCCACCCCGGCGGGCCAGCAGCAGGCATCCCCCGGGTGCAGCGGATGCGCCCCGTCGTCCTCGATCACCGTCGCCGCGCCGCTGAGCATGTAGAGGAACTCGTCCTCCTCTTCATGCCAGTGGCGGTCAGAGGAGCGCGCGCCGGGCTGCAGCGTTTCGACGAAGGCGCCGAACTGGCTGAGACCGCCGGTATCCGAATAGAGCAGGGCCTCGAATGCGCCGAGGGCCGCGGTCTGTTCGGCTGTTCCGGTATCGCGCCGGGCCTCTACCTGACGGATGACGGCCATCAGACCAGCTCGATGATCGTCGCGGCGCCCATGCCGGAGGCGACGCAAAGCGTGGCCAGGCCCGTGGCCTTGCCCTGGCGCTCCATCTCATCCAGCAGCGTGCCGATGATGATCGCGCCGGAGGCCCCCAGCGGGTGACCCATGGCGATGGCCCCGCCGTTCACGTTCAGCTTGGAATGATCCACGTCGAAGGCCTGCATGAAGCGCAACACGACGGCGCTGAAGGCCTCGTTCACCTCGAACAGGTCGATATCGCCGATGGTCATCCCGGCGTCCTTCAGGATCTTCTGCGTGGCCGGAACAGGGCCGGTCAGCATGATCGTCGGATCGGTGCCGATCTTGGCCGTGGCACGAATGCGCGCGCGGGGCTTGAGGCCATGGGCCTCGCCGAATTCCTTGGACCCGATCAGGACCGCGGCAGAGCCGTCCACGATGCCCGAGGAGTTCCCGGCGTGGTGCACGTGGTTGATCCGCTCAAGATGCGGGTACTTCAGCATCGCGACCTTGTCGAAACCGGGCATGACCTCGCCCATTTCCTTGAAGGAGGCCTTGAGGGATCCAAGCGCCTGCATGTCGGTGCCGGGGCGCATGTATTCATCATGGTCCAGGATCGGCAGGCCGTTCACGTCACGGATGGTGACGATGGACTTGTCGAAGCGCTTGGCCTCCCAGGCCGCGGCGGCGCGGTTCTGGCTTTCCACGGCGAAGGCATCGACGTCATCGCGGGAAAACCCGTATTCGGTCGCGATGATATCGGCGGAAATGCCCTGGGGCACGAAGTATTGCTCCATGGCGACCGTTGGATCCACGGCCACCGCCGCCCCGTCGGAGCCCATGGCGACGCGGGACATGCATTCCACGCCCCCCGCGATATAGGCCTGGCCGGCACCACCCTTCACCTGGTTGGCCGCCAGGTTCACGGCTTCCATGCCCGAGGCACAGAAGCGGTTGATCGACAGGCCGGGAATCGACTCGTCCAGGTCAGAGGCCAGCACGGTCGTCCGCGCCAGGCAGCCGCCCTGTTCGAAGGCCTGGGTGGCATTGCCCCAGATCACGTCCTCCACGGCATGGCCGTGCAGGTCCGAGCGGTCCCTGATTGCATTGAGCATCTGCTTGCCGAGCGAGACTGCCGTCACCTCGTGCAGGCTGCCGTCCTTGCGCCCCTTGCCGCGCGGGCTGCGCACGGCGTCGTAGATATAGGCATCGGTCATGGCGTCCTCCGTCCGTTCCGAAATTTTCCAGGGCCCCTCCGCCCTTTGGCCCTATCTCAATCCGCCGCGCCGACAATTACCACCGCGACGTTGCGTTGCGACGTCACAGGCCGCGATCGGAAGGGTGCCCGGGCATGAGGTCATAGGGATGCTTCCAGCCCTCCAGCCCCTCGATATTGCCAAGCCAGCGGTCAATATTGGGCCAGTCGGCGCGGGTGAAGCTGAAGGGCTCGGGGTAGAAAAGATAGCCGCAGTTGGAGAAATCGGCATTGCTGGGTGCATCCCCGACCAGCCAGTCGCGCCCCTCCAGCCCCCGCTCCAGCGTGGCCAGAGCCGCTTTCAACCGACCGGCCATGAAACCGATGACGGTCTCGTTGCGCTTGTCGGCCGGCAGGAAGTTCATCTGGAAGCGCAACATGCCCGCCTGGGAGGACATCTTGTGATTGTCGAAGAAGACCCATTGCATGACCTCGCGCGCCTCTTGGGGGCTCGCGCCGCCGAACTTGCCGGTCTTTTCAGTGATATACATCTGCATGACGCCGGACTGCGCGATGGTGACATCCCCGTCCACCAGGATCGGCGCTTCCCCCATCGGGTTGATGCCGAGATAGGCGTCCGAGCGCGTCTCCCCGCTGAAGAAATCCACCTTCACCGGCTCCCATGCCAGCCCCGAAAGTTCCAGCGGCAGCGCCGCCTTGTAGGAATTACCGCTTTCTCCGAAACAATAGAGCTTGATGGTCATGTGATCCTCCGTGTCGCGCCCGTGATGTAGGCGGGGGTTTCACACCCCCGCACCCCCGTGAAGTATTTATGGCCAGATGAAGTGGAACCGGTCACCTTCTATTAACCACACATCGCAAAGACTGTCTTCGCGTCACAGGCTGGAGAGCCGATGGGCGTGCCAGGTGAAGCCCCGATCCGACATATCTGGTAGCCAATCCGGTGGAGCGGATCGGGGTGGATCCCCTTCATCTGGCCGGAAATACTTCGGGGGGAGTGCGGAACGCGCGGCGGGGGCTGGCCCCCGTGCCCCGCTTGCACCCGGGCGAATGCAGTGGGAACAAAATTCGGAAGGCAGAAATGGAGCGGGGGAGCGTATCGGCCTGATACGCTCCCCCGTCCCGTGAGTGGGGATCCCTTTCGGGAAACCTGCCTGTCAGCCTGGCAAGGCACGGGTTGCCCCCGGCTCAGAAGTTGGCCGCGTCAAGGGCCATGACATCATCCGCCCCGGACAGGATCCGTTGCAGGTGCATGGCAGTCGCTGGAAGGCGGCGGGACATGTAGTACCGGCCGGTGGCGAGCTTCGTCTCGTAGAACGCGGCGTCACCATCGCCCGCTTCCAGTTTCGACGCTGCGGCAAAGGCCATGCGGGACCACATGTAGCCAAGGCAAACGTGCCCCATCAGGTGCATGAAGTCGTTGGAGCCTGCCAGGGCGTGGTTGGGATTCTTCATGCCGTTCTGCATGAAGAACATCGCCGCTTCCTGGAGTTGCTTGGAGGCGGTCTTGAGCGGGTCGAGGAAGGCCTTGTCGAGCTCGGCGTCCTTGCCGGCGTTTTCCTTGCAGAAGTCCTTGATCAGCTCGAAGAAGGCCATGACCGTCTTGCCGCCCTTCAGGCCCAGCTTGCGCCCCACCAGGTCCAGCGCCTGCACCCCGTTGGCGCCCTCGTAGATCATGGTGATCCGGGCATCGCGGGTGAACTGGGACATGCCCCATTCCTCGATATAGCCATGGCCGCCGTAGACCTGCTGGGCCTGCACGGTCATGTCGTAGCCCTCGTCCGTCAGGAAGCCCTTGAGGACGGGGGTGAGTAGGGAGACCATCGCCTCGGCCTCTTCATCGCCGGCGGAGCGCGCGCGGTCGATCATCGTGCCGCCCCAGAGGCCGAAGGCACGGGCGCCCTCGATGAAGCTCTTCTGATCCATCAGCATCCGGCGCACGTCCGGGTGGACGATGATCGGATCGGCCGGGCCATCGGGGTTCTTGGCGCCGGTCACATCGCGGCCCTGCAGGCGGTCGCGGGCATAGTCCACGGCGTTCTGGTAGGCGGCGACGGCCTGGGACAGGCCCTGCATGCCCACGCCCAGGCGGGCTTCGTTCATCATGGTGAACATGGCGCGCATGCCCTTGTGGGCCTCTCCCAGCAGGAAGCCTTTCGCGCCGTCGTAGTTCATCACGCAGGTGGCATTGGCGTGAATGCCCATCTTCTCTTCGACCTTGCCGACGGAAACCGCGTTGCGTTCCCCGACCGAGCCGTCCTCGTTCACCATGAACTTGGGCACGATGAAGAGCGACACGCCCTTGATGCCCTCCGGGCCGCCCGGGATCTTGGCCAGCACCAGGTGGATGACATTGTCGGACATGTCGTGGTCACCGGCAGAGATGAAGATCTTCTGCCCCGTGACCAGGTAGGAGCCGTCGTCCTGCGGTTCGGCCTTGGTGCGCATCAGCCCCAGGTCGGTGCCGCATTGCGGCTCCGTCAGGTTCATGGTGCCTGTCCATTCACAGGTCACCATCTTGGGCAGATAGGTGGATTTCTGATCGTCCGAGCCATGGGCATGGATCGCCGAATAGGCGCCATGGGTCAGGCCCGGGTACATCATGAAGGCCTGGTTGGCGGCCGAGAACATCTCTCCGGTTGCCACGGAAAGGATGTAGGGCATGCCCTGGCCACCGTACTCCGGATCGCAATCCAGGCCGGTCCAGCCGCCGTCACGGAGCTGATCGAAAGCCTCCTTGAACCCCTTGGGGGTTCTGACAACGCCGTTTTCCAGGGTAACGCCCGTCTGGTCGCCGTAGGCGTTGAGCGGCGCAAGCACTTCCGAAGAAATCTTGGCCGCTTCGCCGAGGATGGCCGCGGTGAAATCGCGCTCCAGATCCTCATAGCCCGGCACGTTCTGTGCGGGCACGTCCAGTACATCATGAATGACGAATTGCAGATCGTCGACGGGACCGGTGTAGCTGGGCATTCATTCCTCCCCAATGCCTCTGTCATGGACCGGCCCGCGGGATCATTCCGCCGCGTTCTTCGCTCCCTCGTTGGAAGCAATCACGCTGGCCGCCCATTCCATCTGCTCTTTCAGTTCCTTGATCGCAACGTCCAGCTCGGCCCGTTGGGTCTCCATCACGTCCAGACGTTCGCGGGCCAGTTCGTAGGCCTTGGAAATCTGGGTCTGTTGCTGGTCACCCATGTCGTAGAGGTCGAGCAGCTGCCGGATCTCCTCAAGGCTGAACCCGAAGCGCTTGCCGCGCAGGATCAGCTTGAGACGGGCCCGGTCACGCCGCGTAAAGAGCCGTTTCTGGCCTTCACGGATCGGAAAGAGCAACTCCTTCGCTTCGTAGAACCGCAAGGTACGGGGCGTCACGTCGAACGCATCGCACATCTCGCGGATCGTCATTAGTTCCTGTGTCTCAGTCATTTCTTACCCATCGAATTTTTTCCGATCGGTCAGGAATGCAGTCCACAGAATATGAATACAAGGCCCCTTAGGTTGACGTAAGTCATACGTCACGTCACTTGGATCATTACGTTAGAGAAGTTTCGAATGGCTTCCGGCAAACGTAATTTCCTTCCATTTCACAGCTGTTTTCCGCACTCCGTCGTGTCCGACCTTTTGCCTCCTCCAGGGATCCGGGCCCGCGCACCGGGCGTTGCGACCAAGTTGATTCGGCCCAATGGCGAAAACGGCCCCTCCGGACCCTCCGCTCCCGCACCAGGACGGCCCGGTTTGCACCGATTTTCAGCCGTCCCTGGGAATATACGGTGACGCTGGGGAAGAGTTGCAAGGCGGATATGGGCAGGGGCGGGGCTGAGCGGCAATATCCGCGCCCCTCGGCGGGATCACGCCCGGATCAAGACGGTTATTCGGGCATATCGCCGGAAATCCCGCCAGGGCGCGCCCCGAAGGGCGCGGAGACCGGCTGCGCATCGCACGCAGGGTTGAGGCTCAGGGATAGTGTCTCAGGGGTAGGGGCTCAGGACTCGCCAAGCTCCGCCTTGGTGGTGTCGCGCAGGCGGCGCAGCTCTTCCATGGCCTCGTCGATCTGGCGGCGCTGTTCCTCAAGCTCCAGCATCTGCTTGTCGGCCATGTCCATCCAGGTGCGCATCTGGGCCTCGTTGCCCTGCTGTTCGCGCATCTCCAGCCATTGCCGGATGCCTTCCAGCGAAAAGCCGAAGCGCCGACCGCGCATGATCAGCGTCATCCGCGCCACCTCGCGCGGGCCATACCAGCGCGCGCGACCGTCGCGTTCGGGGCGCAGCAGTTCGATGTATTCATAGTAGCGCAGGGTTCGGGGCGTGACCTCGAACTTCTCGCACATTTCTTTGAAACTGAGCATCTTGTCGGACATCTATGCGGCAGCCTGGTGCTATGACGGGACCCCCCTGACGGTAATCGGACTGCGCTGGAAGGGCAACAGCGGCGTCTTGCCCTTCGGGTCGATAAGAGTTTCTATGCCAGCTGTCGGGGCCCCGCGATTGCCCATGCGGTCCGCCGGCGCCCAAGCCATGCACGGCCCCCACAGAAATGAAGACTGCCCATGAACCTGACCGAGCTTGCCCGACAATTTTCCGAAAGCCTGCCACATGCGCGTGCGCTCGGGATCCGGGCGGTGACGGGCACCCCCGGCACCGTGACCTTCGCGCTGCCCTATGATGAACGCTTCATCGGCGACCCGGCCACCGGCATCCTGGCGGGGGGCGTGATCTCCACCCTGCTGGACACCAGCTGCGGGGCCTCGGTGCTCAGCCATCCGCTGTGCGGGGGAACGACGGCCACGCTGGATCTGCGGATCGACTACATGCGCGCGGCCACGCCGGGGCAGGGGCTGCGGGCAGAGGCGGAATGCTACCACGTCACGCGCTCCGTCGCCTTCGTGCGCGCCCGCGCCTGGGACGAGGACGGGGACAGCCCCGTGGCCACCGCCGCCGGGGCCTTCACCTTCCAGATGGTGGAAGAGGGGCAGCTCAACATCGCCGGCCAGCGGCGGCCGTACAGTGACGCGGGGCAGGTCTGATGAAGAAGACTCCGGAACCCGTCCAGGTCATCAAGCAACGCCGCGACCGGGCGCTGGCCGCCATGGTCGATGGCGTGCCCTATATCCGTTTCCTCGGCATCCGCTTCGACCGGCGCGGGGATGAGCTGACGGGGATCCTGCCCTATGACGACAAGCTGATCGGCAACCCACAGCTGCCGGCGATCCATGGCGGGGTCACGGCCGCCTTCCTTGAGGTGACGGCGGTGATCGGGCTGAGCTGGACGATGATCTGGCAGGATCTCGAAGCCGGGCGGCTGGACCCGGATCACATTGCCTCGGGCGCGCTGCCGCAGATGCCAAAGACCATCGGGCTGACGGTGGATTACCTGCGCTCGGGCCTGCCAAGGGATGCCTATGCGCGCGCCTTCGTGCTGCGCTCCGGGCGGCGCTATGCCTCTGTCCGGGTCGAGGCCTGGCAGGACAACGTGGCGCGCCCGATTGCCCAGGCCTCCGGCCACTTCCGCATGCCCTCTGCCTTCACGCCCCGGACCCGGAGCGCATGAGCGACGCGCAGGTGCTGCCGCCGCCCGGCGCCCGGCTGACCCATGGCCGGGTGCTGAAGATCGCGGTGCCCATCGTGCTGTCCAATGCCACCGTGCCGATCCTGGGCGCGGTGGATACCGGGGTCGTGGGCCAGCTTGGCACCGCCGCGCCGATCGGGGCGGTGGGGATCGGGGCGGTGGTGCTGACCGCGCTCTACTGGGTGTTCGGCTTCCTGCGCATGGGCACCACCGGGCTGACGGCCAATGCCGCCGGGGCCGGTGACCGGGCCGAGGTCGCGGTGCTGCTGACCCGCGCGCTGATGCTGGGGCTGGCGGCGGGGCTGATGATCCTCTGCCTGCAAGGGGTGCTGTTCCGCGGCGCCTTCCTGCTGTCTCCGGCCTCGCAAGAGGTGGAGGGGCTGGCGCGGCAATACATGGGCATCCGGGTCTGGTCGGCCCCCGCGGCGGTGGCCACCTATGGCATCACCGGCTGGCTGATCGCGCAGGAGCGCACCGGCGCCGTGCTGGTCATGCAATTGCTGATGAACACGGTGAACATCACGCTGGACGTGGTCTTCGTGCTGGTGCTGGACTGGGGCGTGCCCGGCGTGGCGGCGGCGACCTTCATCGCCGAATGGGCCGGTTTCGCGCTTGGGCTCTGGCTGTGCCGCGCGGCCTTCCGGGTGCCGGACTGGCGCGACTGGGCGCGGGTCTTCGACCGGGCCGGGTTGATCCGCATGGCGCTGGTGAACCGCGATATCCTGCTGCGCAGCCTGGCGCTTCAGATCATCTTCCTGAGTTTCATGTTCACCGGTGCCCGCTTCGGAGACGTCCAGCTGGCCGCCAACCACGTGCTCTTGCAGTTCCTTGAGATCACGGCCTTCGCGCTGGACGGGTTCGCCTTTGCCGCAGAGGCGCTGGTGGGCCAGGCCATGGGGCGGCGGGATCGGCCCGCCCTGCGCCGCTCCGTCCTGCTGTCCAGCTTCTGGGCCGGGCTGATCTGCCTGGCGCTGGCGGCGCTCTTCGCGCTGGCGGGCGGCATGGTGATCGACATCATGACCACGGCGGAACCGGTGCGGGCCGCCGCGCGCAGCTTCCTGCCCTGGATGGTGGCGGTGCCGGTGCTGGGCATTCCCGCGTGGATGCTGGACGGGGTCTTCATCGGCGCGACGCGGGCCCGCGACATGCGCAACATGATGCTGCTCAGCCTGGTGATCTACGTCGCCGCCGCCTTTGCGCTGGTGCCGCTCTTCGGCAACCACGGGCTCTGGGCGGCCTTCCTGATCAGCTTCGTGGCAAGGGGGTTGACCCTGGGCGCGCGCTATCCCGCGCTGGAGCGAGCCGCCGCCTGACGGGGGCCGCGCGCAAGTCCCGGATCACAGGATATCCAGTACCTTTTCCGGCGGGCGCCCGATGGCGGCGCGCTTGTCCTTGAATACGATGGGGCGCTCGATCAGCCTGGGGTTCTGCGCCATGGCCTGGATCAGCTCTTCCTCGGGGGACTCCTGGCTCAGCCCCAGTTCCTTGAAGAGCGGCTCCTTGGTGCGCATCATTGCTACGGCGGGCAGGCCCAGCATGGCCAGCGTCACCCGCAGGTCCGTGGGCGAGGGCACGTCCTCAAGGTAGCGGCGCTGCACGATCGTCTCTTCCGTGCCGCGGGCCTGCAGAAGCTCCAGCGTCTGGCGCGACTTGGAGCACTTCGGATTATGCCAGATGGTGATCATAGCCAGTCCTCCCGACCTGTTCCGACGGCCTCTGCCACCGTGGCGAAACCGTCGCGTTGCAGGCACTCTTCCAGACCCGACAGGATCCGGGGCACAAGGCTCAGACCCTCGTAGACGAGTGCCGAATAAAGCTGCACGGCAGAGGCCCCGGCGCGGATCTTGGCATAGGCCTGCTCTGCGTTGGAAACCCCGCCCACGCCGATCAGCGGCACCTGGCCGCCCGTCAGCCGGGACAGGCGCGCCAGCACGCGGGTCGACTTGTCGAACAGCGGCGCGCCGGACAGACCGCCGCCCTGGTCGCGATGCGCGCTGGCCAGCCCGGCGCGGTCCAGCGTGGTATTGGTGGCGATCACCGCATCAAGCCCCAGCTCCAGCGCGACCTCGGCGATATCGGCCAGCCCCGCCTCGTCCAGGTCCGGCGCGATCTTGAGGAAGACGGGCACCCGGCGGGCCAGCCCGTCGCGGGTCTCCAGCACGCCGCGCAGCAGGGCCGACAGCGCCGCCTTGCCCTGCAGGTCGCGCAGCTTTTCTGTATTGGGGGAGGACACGTTGACCGTGGCGAAATCAAGATGCGCGCCGCAGGTCGACAGCACCTTGCGGAAATCCTCGGCCCGGTCGCTGCTGTCCTTGTTCGCGCCCAGGTTCAGGCCGATCACGGCCCCCTCGGGGCGTTTGGCCAGCCGCGCGGCGATGGCCTCGGCCCCGTCGTTGTTGAAGCCGAAACGGTTGATCACCGCGCGGTCCTCGCTCAGACGGAACAGGCGCGGCTTGGGGTTACCCGGCTGGGGGCGGGGCGTGGCCGCGCCCACCTCCAGAAAGCCGAAGCCGGAGCGCGCCAGCGGCGCCAGCGCCACGGCGTTCTTGTCATAGCCCGCCGCCAGCCCCAGCGGGTTGGGCAGGCTCAGCCCGGCGATGCGGGTGCGCAGCCGGTCGGAGGTGACTTGCCCGGGCAGCGGCACGACACCGGCGCGCAGGGCGCTCAGCGACAGCCCGTGGGCGCGCTCGGGGTCGACACGATGCAGCAGCGCCAGACCCAGGCTCTCGATCGCATGTCTGCTCACAGGATCCCGTCCGGGAACAGGTGCCGCCCGCCCGAAAGCGCCAGCGGCCAGTGATCCACCACATCCGTCCTGCGCAGCTTGCGGTAAAGATGCGGGAAGGGGGTGCCGCCGCGAGATTCCTCCCATTTCAGATCCGCGCCAAGGGCGGCGGGATCGCAGGCGGCCAGGATCAGCTCATCCTGGTCCTTGAAGTGAAGCGCGGCGGTTTCAGCCACGGTCTCGGCGGATGAGAAATGGATGTAGCCATCTTCCAGGTCGATCGGCGCGCCTGCCGTCTCTCCCTTTTCGACCAGCTCATCCCATTCTGCTTTGCGAAAGATCTTGTAAATCATGATGGCCTCCGGATGCCCGTTAACGGCTTGGGGGTCAAGGTATCGCAGTGGGCGCGCCAGACAACCGCAAAGGGTGCGCAGGCTTTGGGCGCGGCGGCGATCCCGCCCCGGTTCGCGCCCTGCGCCGCCCTGGCCACCGCCCGCCCGGCGAAATCCGACGATCCGGTCAAAATTCCGCCAAGACGCTGACCAGCAACAGCTGCTTTCCGTAGTGTCAGGGGGCCTGCCGCGCCCCGTCACGATAATCGGCTTTGACAGGATGGCCGCCGCAAGGGCAGCATCCCTGAATTGAACGCGTTCAGATGAGGACCCGACTATGTCATTCCGCCTTCTCGCCGGCACCGCCGCGCTCGCCCTGACGGCGAGCGCCGCCATGGCCGATTACTCCCTGACCATCCTGCATACGAACGATTTCCACTCCCGCTTCGAACCGGTCAGCAAGTACGATTCGACCTGCGGCGCAGAGGACAACGCCGAAGGGAAGTGCTTTGGCGGCTCCGCCCGCCTTGTCACCGCCATCGCAGAGGCCCGCGACCGGGCAGAGAACTCCATCCTTGTTGATGGCGGGGACCAGTTCCAGGGCACGCTGTTCTATACCTATTACAAGGGCAAGCTGGCCGCAGAGATGATGAACAAGGAAGGCTATGACGCGATGACCGTGGGCAACCACGAATTCGACGATGGCCCAGAGGTGCTGCGCGGCTTCATGGATGCGGTCGGCTTCCCGGTGCTGATGTCCAACGCCGATGTCTCCGGTGAGCCGATGCTGGCCGACGCGATCCAGAAATCCACCATCCTTGAGGTGGGCGGCGAAAAGATCGGCCTGATCGGCCTGACCACCGAGGACACGCCAGAGATTTCCTCGCCCGGGCCGAACGTGAAGTTCACCGATTCCATCACCGCCGTGCAGGGAGAGGTCGACAAGCTGACCGCAGAGGGCGTGACCAAGATCGTCGTTCTGTCCCACTCGGGCTACGGCGTTGACCAGGCCGTTGCCTCGGGCACGACCGGCGTGGACGTGATCGTCGGCGGGCATACCAACACCCTGCTGGGCGACATGGAGGGGGCAGAGGGGCCCTATCCGACCATGGTCAACGGCGTCGCCATCGTGTCCGCCTATGCCTATGGCAAGTTCCTGGGTGAGCTGAACGTGACCTTCGACGATGAGGGCAACATCCTGGAAGCCGCTGGTGCGCCGATCATCATGGATGCCGCCGTGACCGAGGATTCCGCCACCCTGGACCGCATCGCAGAGGCCGCCGCGCCGCTGGATGAGATCCGCAACAAGGTGATCGGTGAGACGGCAGAGGCGATCGACGGCGAACGGACCTCCTGCCGGGCGATGGAATGCTCCATGGGCAACCTTGTCACCGATGCCATGCTGGACCGCGTGGCCGACCAGGGCGTGACCCTGGCGATCACCAATGGCGGTGGTCTGCGGGCCTCCATCGACGCGGGCGAAGTGACAATGGGCGAGGTCTACACCGTGCTGCCCTTCCAGAACACGCTGGCCACGTTCGAGGTCACCGGCGCCACGATGATCGAGGCGCTTGAAAACGGTGTCTCCCAGGTCGAGGACGGCGGCGGGCGCTTCCCGCAGGTCGGCGGCATGAGCTTCACCTTCGACCTTTCGCAAGAGGTCGGCAGCCGCGTGAGCGATGTCATGGTGGCCGATGGCGAAGGCTGGGCCCCGATCGACCCGGAAGCGACCTACCTGGTGGTAAGCAACAACTTCGTGCGCAACGGGGGCGATGGCTACGCCATGTTCAAGGACGCCGCCAATGCCTATGACTACGGTCCCGACGTGGCAGAGGTGGTGGCCGATTACCTGGCCGAAAACGCGCCCTACACGCCCTACACAGAAGACCGGATCACCCAGAAGTAAGCACGCGGGCGGGCAGGGGCCTTGTGGCCTCCGCCCGCCCTCCCGGGGCATCCGCCAGACCGACAGGCCCGCGCCCTGGGCCGCAAACAGCAGCGCCCGCCGGAAAGGTTCTTCCGGCGGGCGTTTTGCGCCTTTCGGACCGTGCGCTGCGTTAACCCGGGCAGATACCGACAGAAACACCGACGTAATACCGACGTGATACCGACGCGATACAGACGTGGCTCGGGTGGCTCTTCCCCCTTGTTAACCAGCGTTTCGGGGCTGATTCGCCGCCTCCGTGGCACCGCCGTACCGCGCGGCCCGGTCAGATCCCGTTAACCGGCTTCCCGCCGGGGCCGGGGCTGGCTAGAATGGCCGCGGTCCCGACAAGAACGCGCGCCGGAGGGAAAGCGATGGATCATCCGCTGATCGACCTGATCGATGCCCGGATCCGCGAAGCGGAGGCCCGGGGCGATTTCGATGACCTGCCCGGCGCGGGCAAGCCCTTGCCCGAGTGCGATGATCCGGAAAACGCCCTGCTCAACCGCCTCACGAAAGAGGCCGGCGGCGTGCCGCCCCATGTCCTTCTGGCCCGGGAACTCGAAGCGCTGCGCCTGCAGCTGCGCGAGGAACCCGACCGCACGGAGCGCCGCCGCGTGATGAAGGAGATCTCCATGATGGAAGCGCGGATCGACATGGCCAAGAAAAGCTGGTCACGCTGAACCATGTGCGGCCGTTTCGCCACCACCCTGCCGCCAGAGGCCATGGCCCGGCTCTTCGATGCCGCCCCTGCCAATGACCTGCCGGAGGGCCCTGATTTCAACGTCTGCCCCACCGCCCGGATCAGCGTCGTGCGCGACGGGCGGCGCCTTGTGGCGATGCGGTGGGGCTTCCTCCCGCATTGGTACAAGAGCCCCACGGATGGCCCGCTGCTGATCAATGCCCGGGCCGAAACCATCGCCGAAAAGCCCGCCTTCCGCGCCGCCTGTCGCGCGCGGCGCTGTCTGATCCCGACGGCGGGCTTTTACGAATGGAACCGCGACGGGGCTGAGAAACTCCCTTGGTTCATCCGGCGCACCGACGGGCAACCGCTTGTCATGGCTGGAATTTTCCAGGAATGGCAGCGCGGAGAGGACCATCTTGTCACCTGCGCCATCGTCACCACATCGGCCAACGAGGTGCTGGAGCCCATCCATCACCGCATGCCCGTGATCCTTGAGCCGAAGGACTGGCCGCTCTGGCTGGGAGAGGCGGGGAAGGGCGCGGCGCTGCTGATGAAGCCGGCCGCCGCCGGGGTGCTGGAAAGCTACCGCGTCAGCACCGAGGTCAATTCCAACCGCGCCAGCGGGCCAGAACTGATGGAGCCCGTCGTGGTGGAGTGAGCGCCGCTCAAGGGGCTGTTTTCGGGGATCTTTCCGCGAATCCGGGGCAGGGTGCCGGCAGAAAAGATTGCGCTGCGTCAATCATTATGGAACCTTGGGGCCAAGGCACCGTTGTAACTACAGAATGTGGTTCCCATTGGAGGGTGTTCAAATGGCCGAGGCCAGCGCAACGAAGACTGCCGCGACGACTGTCGCGAATGCGAAGAAAACCGAAACGGACTCTGCCGATATCCAGGCGCAGCTGCGTGAGCTGCAAAAGGATGTCTCTGAGCTGACCAAGCTGATCGGCGAATACGGTCAGGCGCAGAAGTCCTATTACACGGGTGCGGCCAAGGCCAAGGCAGAGCAGCTGCGCGGCGAAGCCGAAGCCCAGTATCACCGGGCAGAAGACCAGGCCCGCGAAGCCTATGCCCGGGCCGAAGGCAAGGTGCGTGAAAACCCCGCCGCCGCAGTCGCCATCGCCTCCGGTGTGGGCTTCCTGATCGGGCTGCTGATGTCCAACCGCAAAGGATAACATGTTCGGATCATTGAAATACGCGGTCTCAAGGGCCGCCCGCAAGGCGGGCTACTCCCTTGGGGCCCTGGTCATGATAATGATCGGGTTGGGCTTCTTGACGGCAGCCGCCTGGCTTTACCTGACAGAGATCCGCTCGTCGCTCTTCGCCGCCTTGGTGATTGGCGGGGTCTACTTCGGGCTGGGACTGGTGCTGATGGCGCTGGCCTCCATCGACCGCCCGGTGCCCATGGCGCATCCGTCCCATACGGAACCGCCCGCCGCCGGCTCCATGACTGGGATCATCACCGCGCTCATGCAGGGTGTCGGCGCCGGGATCGCGGCAGGCAGCGCACGCAAGGCTGCGGCTGCACCGCCGCCTCCGCCGCCGCCACCCCCCGCGGATCCCTATGCACCACGGGGCGGGCCCTACAGCTAAGAATGCTTCGGGACAGGATCGCAAGAGAACCGGAAGAGCGCCCCCAGGGGCGCTTTTTCGCTTTCAACGCCGTCCGATTTGCCGTTCCCTTGAGGGATTAGGTGAAAGCGGGGGTGACATGCAGGTCGCGGTAATCGGCGCGGGCATCATCGGGGTCAGCTGTGCCCTGGCGCTTCAGGCGCGGGGGGCTGAGGTCGTGATCTATGATCGCGACGGCCCGGCAGCCGGGGCCTCGCGCGGGAATGCCGGGGTCTTCGCCACCTATGCCGTGGTGCCGGAATTCACCCCCGGCCTGCTGAAGCAATTGCCCCGCATGCTGCTGGACCCGCAGGGGCCACTGTCGATCCGCTTGCGATACCTGCCGTTCCTTGTGCCCTGGGGGCTGCGGGCCCTCGCGGCTTCTCGCCCCGAACGGGTGGCAGAGGTGACAGAGGCGCTTGGGGCGCTGCTCAGCCGCGTGACGCCGGATGCCGATGCGCTTCTGGCCCGCACCGGCACGCAGGACCTGCGGCGCGACAGCGGCGGCTTGCATATCTTCCGCACAGAGGCCGCCCGGCGCAGCCACGCCGCCGAATGGGAGGAGATGGCGCGCCTTGGCGTAGCCTTCAGGGCGCTCGACGGGGATGGGATCCGCGCGCTGGAGCCCGCGATTTCCGAACGTTATTCAGCGGGTTACCAGCTTCTGGACCTGCAACAGACGGTGAACCCCGAACAGCTGGTGCGTCGCCTCTTCGCGGCCTTCCTGAAGGCGGGCGGGCGGTTCGAACAGGCAGAGGTTCAGGCGCTGGACGGGCAGGGCCTGACCGCCCGGATCACCCTGGCGGGGGGAGAGATCCGTCGGCATCCCCAGGTCGTGGTTGCGGCTGGCATCCATTCGGTCGCCCTGTGCCGCAGCATGGACCTGCGCCTGCCGCTGCAGGCCGAGCGGGGGTACAACACCACCATTCCCAATCCCGGTGTGCGCCTGACCCGCCCGACCTGCGTGGTGGAGTCGGGCTATTACATGAGCCCGATGGACATGGGTCTGCGGATCGGTGGCAAGGTGGAGCTGGCGGGAACGCGGGCCGGGGCGCGCTGGTCGCGGGCCCGGGTCATGGCGCGCCATGCCCAGAAGGTGCTGCCGGGGCTCTCCGTGGCGAATGGCAGGCCCTGGATGGGTCTGCGCCCCTCCACCCCGGACAGCCTGCCGGTGATCGGCCCCGTCCCCGGCCATCCCGCCGTCATGCTGGCCTGCGGGCACAGCCACCTGGGGCTGACGCTTTCCGCGCCCACGGGAACGCTGGTGGCGGATCTGCTGGGCGGCAGGGCACCGGCCATTGATCCCGCACCCTACGGGGTGGAGCGCTTCCTGTAACAGGCTGATTTGATTGGGGGAGAGTTGGAGCGGGTAGCGGGAATCGAACCCGCACGACTAGCTTGGAAGGCTAGGGCGCTACCATTACACCATACCCGCTCAACGGGGATCAGACATATTTCCGACCGCTGTCAGGGTCAAGCGGGTAGTTGCGGCAGGCGCGATCCGAAACCCGTCTGACGGTGCGGATCGGCGGACAATTGACAGGGCAAATTGTCAGATGCCGCTTTCCTGTCTATCTATGACGGCAGGGGAGGAGGCTGATCATGGACAAGACACGCCATATCGACACCGTGATGCAGGCCGTGAACTCGGGCTCCGCGGCTGCGCGGTCCTGGCTGGCGGCCTCCTGGCGGCGCTCGGCAGAGCGGCACGGGCTGGACCCGGCGACGCGCGGCGCGGGCCGCAAGCTGGATGAAGCGGACCTGCGCGATCATCGCCGGCGGCTGGATCGCTTCATGACCGTGGCCGCCCCGCAGCTGGACCAGCTTTTCGGGCTGGTGGGCAACTCGGGCTGCGCGGTGGTGCTGACGGACCAGAGCGGGATCGTGCTGGACCGGCGCTGTGCCATGGCGGATGAAGAGGTCTTCAGCCACTGGGGGCTGACCCCCGGCGCGGACTGGAGCGAGGCGGCAGAGGGCACCAATGGCATCGGCACCTGCCTGACGGAGGAACGCCAGGTCATCATTCACCGCGACGAACATTTCATGGCGCGCAACATCGGCATGAGCTGCATGGATGCGCCGATCTTCGGCACCGATGGCCAACTTGTTGCCGCGCTTGATGTTTCTTCGGCCCGCGCCGATCAGACCGAAGGCTTCAACCGCCTGATCGCGGCCACCGTCGAACAGACCGCCCGCGCGATCGAGGCAGAGTATTTCCGCGCCTCCTTCCCGGGTGCGCGCATCGTGGTGGCCGACAGCGGTGACCAGGCGACCTCCATGTTGCTGGCGGTGGATTCCGATGACATCGTGGTGGGGGCCACGCGCCATGCGCGCAAGGCGCTTGGGCTTGAGCCGACGGGGGCGCTTAAGCCCCGCCCGGCCTCGGACATCTTCGGGCGCGGCGACGGACCGACAGGGTTTGAAAAGGCCGAACGGGCCGCCGTGGTCCGCGCCCTGACCCGCGCGGGTGGCAACGTATCAGAGGCCGCAAGGGCGCTTGGGATCGGGCGGGCCACGCTGTACCGGCGGATGAAGCGCCTGGGCATCAGCGAATAGGCGCAACATGTCTCAGCCCTGAGACAGGTGCGGCCCACCGGCCCGCGCCCCCCTCCTGACGAATCGTCCCCCGCGGGTCCAGATGACCCGGACACCGGGTGGAGGACCCGGCGCAACAGGAGGAGACATCATGAACGAGATGACGCAATTTGCGGGGCACTTCACCTCGCCGTTCAAGACGCGTTACGACAACTTCATCGGCGGCAAGTTCGTGGCCCCGGTGGAGGGTCAGTACTTTGACAACATCACCCCGATCACCGGAGAGGTCGTCTGCCAGGTGGCCCGCTCGGGCGCGGCGGACGTTGAGCTGGCGCTGGATGCCGCCCATGCCGCCAAGGAGGCCTGGGGCAAGACCGCTGCTGCTGAACGGTCCAACATCCTGCTGAAGATCGCGGACCGCATCGAAGAGAACCTGGATATCATCGCCACGGCAGAGACCTGGGACAACGGCAAGCCGATCCGCGAAACCACCGCGGCAGATATTCCGCTGGCCGTGGACCACTTCCGCTATTTCGCCGGGGTGCTGCGCGGGCAGGAAGGCTCTATGTCCGAGATCGACGCGGATACGGTGGCCTATCACTACCATGAGCCGCTGGGCGTGGTGGGGCAGATCATCCCCTGGAACTTCTCCGTCCTGATGGCGGCCTGGAAGCTGGCACCGGCGCTGGCGGCGGGCAATTGCGTGGTGCTGAAACCGGCAGAACAGACCCCGGCAGCGATCCTGGTGCTGATGGAGATCATCGCGGACCTGCTGCCCGATGGCGTGCTGAACATCATCAACGGCTATGGCGCAGAGGTGGGCGGCCCGCTGGCTGAAAGCAACCGTATCGCCAAGATCGCCTTCACCGGCTCCACGGAGACGGGGCGCATCATCATGAAGGCCGCGACCAAGAACCTGATCCCGGTCACGCTGGAGCTGGGGGGCAAGTCCCCCAACATCTTCTTCAGCGACGTGATGGCCAAGGATGACGCCTTCCTGGACAAGGCGATCGAGGGCTTCGTGCTCTTTGCCTTCAACCAGGGCGAGGTCTGCACCTGCCCCTCGCGCGCGCTGATCCAGGAGGACATCTATGAAGCGTTCATCGAACGCGCCATTGCCCGCGTGAAGGCCATCAACCAGGGCGATCCCCGTCTGATGGAGACCATGGTGGGCGCCCAGGCCAGCGCAGAGCAGCAGGAGAAGATCCTGTCCTACCTGACCATCGGCGTCGAAGAGGGCGCAGAGGTGCTGACCGGCGGCGGCGCGGCCAAGGTCGAGGGGCTGGAGAACGGCTATTACATCCAGCCGACCATCCTGAAGGGCCACAACAAGATGCGGGTATTCCAGGAAGAGATCTTCGGGCCAGTCGTCTCTGTCACCACCTTCAAGGACGAAGAAGAGGCCATGGCGATCGCCAATGACACGATGTACGGCCTGGGCGCCGGCGTCTGGTCGCGCGACATGAACACCTGCTACCGCTTCGGTCGTGGGATCGAGGCCGGGCGCGTCTGGGTGAACAACTACCACGCCTATCCGGCCCATGCGGCCTTTGGGGGCTACAAGCAGTCCGGCATCGGGCGCGAGAACCACAAGATGATGCTGGACCATTACCAGCAGACCAAGAACATGCTGGTCAGCTACAACCCCAACAAGCTTGGGTTCTTCTGATCCGCACGTGACGACCGCGGGGCCCGGTGTGGCCCCGCGCATCACCCGGTCCTGAACGGCAGTCTCCCTTGTGCCGCCGGGACCAGGACCGGCGCCGGCCGCGGTTCATCCTCCTTCAGCCCTCCTATGGAGATGACAGCGAAGCGGCTGCGTTCGCCAGCGGGGCGCCCGGGCCCCGACCACGGGTGCGCAGCTGTGGTTCCTGACCATGCCCCAGGCGCCGCACCCGAGCCCCCGTCGCAAGGGGGTAACCCCAGGGCCTATCCCCAGGGCAGCCCCGAAGGGGCGAAGCCGTGACAGCGGCTTCGCCCCTTTCCTTGTTTAGGTGGGGGATTTCGACCCGGTTACATGGAGTTGGGCAGGAACAGCACCAGCACCGGGAAGGCGATCAGCAGCGCCACGCGGATGATGTCCATGAAGACGAAGGGCAGCAGCCCCCGGAAGATCGTGCCCAGCTCCACGTCCTTGACGACAGAGCGCAGGACGAAGGCGTTCATGCCGACGGGCGGCGTGATGTAGGAAATCTCCGTGATGACGACGACGAAGATGCCGAACCAGATCAGGTCAAAGCCAAGCGCCTGCACAACGGGGTAGAAGATCGGCACCGTCAGCATGATCATCGACAGCCCCTCCAGCACGCAGCCCAGCACCAGGTAGATCACCAGGATCGTCAGGATAACCGCCCAGGGACCTTCGCCGAAGAACGTGACGAAATCCTGGATGTCGCGGGTCATGCCCGAGAGGTTGACGTAGTTGGTAAAGGTCAGCGCCCCGAAGAGGATGAAGAACATCATCGCGGTGGTCTTGGCCGCGTCAAAGAGCGTGGCAAAGGCCGTGGAGATCGAGAACTTGCCCGACAGGATCGTCAGCAGCAGCGCCCCCGCAGCCCCCATCCCGGCGCTTTCCGTGGGGGTGAAGACGCCCAGGTAGATGCCGCCCATCACGAAGACGAAAAGCACGATCGCACCCAGCGTGCCGCGCAGCGCCCGGAAGCGCTCGGCCAGGGGCAGCTTGGGTTCGGTTGCCAGCTCAAGCCCGCGGAACTTCACGGAAATCACCACGGCAAGGGTGTAGCCCAGCACGCCCAGCAGGCCGGGGATGATGCCGGCCAGGAAGAGCTTGCCGATGTCCTGCTGGGTCATGATGCCGTAAAACACCAGGATCACCGAGGGCGGGATCAGGATGCCCAGCGTGCCCCCGGCGGCGATGGAGGCCGTGGAAAGCTCATCTGGATAGCCGAAGCGGCGCATGGAGGGCAGGGAGATCCGCGTCATCGTGGCCGCCGTCGCCATGGAAGAGCCGCAGACGGAGGAGAAGCCGCCGCAGGCGATCACCGTGGCCAGCGCCAGCCCGCCCTTGCGGTGGCGCAGCCAGGCATGGGCCGCGTCATAGAGATCCCGCGCGATGCCCGATTGCACCACGAAATTGCCCATCAACAGGAACAGCGGCAGGACGGAAAGCGAGTAGTTGCGCCCCTGGTCGAAGAAGGTCGTGCCCAGCAGCGACAGGGCCGGGTTGAAGCCGATGATCGACACCGTGCCGAACAGCCCGATCAGCGTCAGCGCAACGGAGATCGGCAGGCCGACAAGCAGCAGCACCAGCAGGAGCCCCATGCCAAGGGGCCAGGAGGAAAGGAGGGACATGTGTTACGGCCTTGCGGTCAGCGTTCAGCGACGCAGCGCACGGCGAAGATCGCGCAGCGCCACGTACAGCGTGACAAGCACCGCGACGGCGGCGCAGATGGAGCAGCCCCAGGCGAAGGGAGCCACGGGAATGCGAAGCGAATTGGTGACGCCGTTGTAACCGGCAATCTGGTCTCCGTAGATCCAGAGCCGCCAGGAGATGATGGCGAAGATCCCCGAAGAGACGAGCGCCAGAAGCGCCTTGCGCCAGGGCTGGATCCAGGCGGGCATCTGGCTGGTCACCAGGTCCACGGTGACGTGGTCGTCATCCATGCAGACTGCGGGCAGGCCGATGAAGATCACGGAAACCAGAAGCATTTCCGTCACTTCCGTGGCCCCGAGCAGGGGGGAGTTGAACAGGTACCGCCCCAGAACATCGGCCACGGTCAGCGCCATCATGGCCAGCAGGATCAGCCCGCAGACCACCGCCAGCACGCGGCGTGGCCAGCGGTGATGGCCCGCTCCCGGAGACGTGGACGCCTCCGGGCCGCGGGCAAAGGTTTCAGCCGGGGTCGGGCTCATTCAGTTTCGACCCGGGCGATTTCCTCGCGCATCATCGCAAGGGCCGCATCGGCATCGACACCGGTGGAGGCGATCTCTGCCATCTTGGCTTCGACGATGGGCTCAAGCGCGACGGTCCAGGCATCTGCCTGTTCCTGGGTGGCGGAGGTCACGGTGATCTTGCCCTCCATCGCCTCCAGGCCCTTGGCGTCGGCGCGGTCCCACATCCGCCCGGCCAGGCGGGCCAGGGATTCGCCGGTGACGCTGTCGATCTGCTCCTGCACCTCGGGGCTCAGGCTTTCCCATTTCGCCTTGTTCATGACGATGTAGAAGGAGGTGTTGTAAAGCCCGCCGGGCACGGAGATGCCTTCGGAAAGCTGCGGGATCAGGCCGAAGAAGTTCACCGATTCATAGGGGAAGAAGATCCCGTCCGCCACGCCCTGGCTGAGCAGCTCATAGGCCTTGGAAGAGGGGCCTTCGACCGGGACGGCGCCAAGCGCGGTGGTGATTTCCTGGATGATGCCGCCGCCGACACGCATCTTCTTGCCGTCAAGGAAATCGGTGGCAGAGACATCGCCTTCCTTGACGAAGATCTCGCCGGGGCCGTGGGTGAAGACGGCCAGGACCTTGACCTCATCATATTCGCCGGCGGGCTTCAGCATCTCTTCCCAGGTGCGCCAGTAGGCGACCGAGACGGCCTCTGCGCTGTCCCCGAGGAAGGGCATCTCTGCCAGGTTGGTGGTCTTGAAACGGCCCGGGGAATAGCCCTGCACGCCGAAGGTGATATCGGCTACCCCGTTGACGGCAAAGTCATAATGCGCGGGGGGCGGGCCCAGGGGGGCAGGCAGGATATTGGCGGTGACGGCGCCTGCGGTAGCTTCCTCGATCTGCTCGGTCATCGGCACGATCACCTCGGACACCAGCGGGTGGGTCGGGGGCAGCCAGTTCGCCACGGTCAGCGTGGTCTGGGCAAGGGCGGGGGCCGAAAGTGCCATGACGGCACAGGCGGAGAGGCTAAGCTTCTTGAAGAGCATTGCAGTTTCCCTGTTGAGTTGGAGGTCGGTTTTGCGAATTATAGGAATGTTCACGTGACCATTCTTGGTATTTTTGACGTATTTTCACATAACTTGCCACGTTACGGCAACCTGTGAACGCGGTGCGGCGCCAAGGGGCGAGAAAAGAGGCAGCATGGACAATCTTCCCGACCCGCAGAGCGATGTCGAGGGCCGATTCCGCAAACAGGACTGGCCCTATTATTGGATCACCCGCACCTCTGCGCGCTACTTCCTGACGATGGAAAAGCGGCTGAAGCCGGTGGGCCTGGACGTGCCGCGCTGGCGGGTGCTGATGTCGCTTTACGAGGACGAGTACCTGAGCGTCTCCGAGATCTCGGACCTTTGCATCATCAAGCTCAACACGGCCACGAAGATCATCCAGCGGATGATGGCGGACGGGCTGGTCACCACCCGGTCGCGCCCCAGCGATGCGCGGGTGACGGAGGTGACGCTGACCGCCCTTGGCGATGCGCGCCGCAAGGAGGCACGTGCCATCGCGGACGAGGTCTTTGCCGCCAGTTTCGGCGATTTCACCACCGATGAGCGCGAGGTTCTCAACAGCCTTCTGCAGCGCGTCTTCACGCGGCTTGGGGAACTGCAGGGCCGGGGCGAACCTTAGCGTCATCGCTTAATCCACTGTCAGGTGGTGAAAATCCCGCCCGAACCAGATCAGGCTTTCCGATGGGCCCTCTGCCAGCTCCATCGCCTGGACCTCGCAGAAGAAGACCGTGTGGGAGCCCACGGTAGAGCTGTCGGAGATGCGGCAGTCAAAGGCCACGGGCGCATCGCTGAGCAGCGGCGCGCCGGTGACCATGCGGCGCCATGCGGCGGCGTCAAAGCGTTCCTCTCCGGCGTTGCTGTCGGCGAAGACGCGGGACAGGTCCCGGTGCTTGCCGCCCAGCACGTTGACCGCGATCACGCCGTTTTCGACAAAGATGTCATGGCTGCGGTTCTGGCGATTCACGCAGACCAGCAGGGTTGGCGGGCTGTCGGTCACCGAACAGACGGCAGAGGCGGTCATGCCATGCTGCCCGGCCGGGCCATCGGTGGTCAGCACGGTGATCGCGGCCCCGAGGCGGGCCATGCCCTCCCGGAAGGTCTGGATCTCGATATCGCTCTGGCTCGTCATGGGCGCTCCTTAAATGCCGTGGCCCCGGATCTGCCCTGCCCGCGGGATCCCGGGGCGGGCGGCTGGCAGCTTTCCCCCTGTCTGCCCTGTCCGTCCCCTCAAGGGAAGGGGCAGGGAGGCCGGGGGCTGTTCCTCAAGGACCGCTATTGCCGAAAGGCTTCGGTGTCCGGCGGACAAGTCCTTGGGTTCTCTTGGTATTTCCTCACCGCATGAAGAGCCCGCCATTGACGTCCCAACAGGCGCCGGTGACGAAACTGGCCGCCGGAGAGGCCAGCAGCGCGACAAGCTGGGCGACGAACTTGGGATCGCCAAGATCGCCGACGGGAATGTTTTTCAGGAACCCCTCCATCCGGTCCGCGCCCACGATATCATGCACCATGGGGCTGTCCATCGGGCCGGGAGAGATGCAGTTGCAAGTGATCCCGAAGGGCGCGAGGTCACGGGCAAAGACCTTGGTCAGGGTCATGATCGCGCCCTTGGAGGCCGCGTAATGCGCCCCCGTCGCGGTGCCGCCGTTCTGACCGGCAAGGCTGGCCATGTTGACGATGCGGCCATAGCCCATGTCTTTGAAATGACGTGCGAAAATCTGGGATCCGGCGAAGGTGCCGCCAGCGTTCACGGCCATGATCGCGTTGAACTCCTGGGGCGTGATGTCCAGCACCGGCTGGGCCTTGGTGAGGGCGGCGTTGTTCACCAGCACCTGCACCGCGCCGATCTCTGCGACGGCCTTGTCCAGAACCCTTTGGAAGTCTTCGGGCTTTCCCACGTCGAGCGTTTCGGCGCGCGCCATGTCCAGCGCCGGGTCAAGCTCTGCCGCGAGCGCCTGGCAGCCGGGTTCATCCACGTCCGTCAGCAGGACGCGGAAGCCGGCGCCATGCAGGGCGCGGGCGATTTCAGCGCCGACGCCTCTGGCGGCGCCGGTGATGACGGCGGTTTGTACATCCATTGCCGCGGGCGCTGCCATCAGTGGGTCCCCCGCGTGGTGGGCAGGATGCGGGCTGCGGGCGAAGAAACCCTTACCGCGCCGCGCGCTGGCAGGGTCGTCGGGCCGAAGGACGAGAGGTGAACGGGGGTCATGGTCCGCTCCTTGCTGGAGTGTGCCCCTTGCGGGGCGGTATTGAGGGCCGGAATCTGTGAAAGATTCCGGCGGGTTATTACAGGTCGGGGATTTCCAGCGCGCGGCCCATGCGGGCTTCGACGGTCATGTATTTCCACAGCCGGTCATTGCCCTCGCCCACGACGATGGTGCGCAGCAGGTTGCAGGCGGCCTGCACCGTCTCGCGATCGGGGAAATCGGCCAGGATGTACCAGGTGAAGGGGAAGCCCTGAGAGGCGCCGACCATGGTCTGATCGTCATCGAAAGTACCAACGATCTCAACGCCTTCCAGCTTGGCGATGCCGGACATCAGTTCCTGCGTGGCCTGCCAGACCGGGCCGATCTGGTCAAAGGGCAGGCTGAAAAACGTGCCGTGGTTGTTGAAGCAAAGCAGCGTGCGAAGTGGGTCGGTCATGGGCAATGTCCCTGTCTTTTCTGCCCCGTTTCGGGGCCTGTTTTCGGTGTCGGTACGACGTCTGTTTTGCGTCGGTATCACGTCGGTATTACGTCGGTGCGCTCCGCGCGGGGGCGGAAGGCGGTGTTAAGAAGTCCTCAGGGGAAACCCGGAGGGGTGGGCTGGCCGAACATGCCCGCCCCGGCAGAGGTCCAGCTGCCGGAGTTCATGAAGGCGTGCTGTGCGGCGCAGGCGGTATCCACCATGCAGCGGCCCAGCACATGGCCGGTGCGGATGGAATCCGAGCCCCCCAGCGAGAAGGCGATGCGCGCCACCTCTGCGGAGTCCTGTGCCGCGTGGGTAGAGGCAAGGCGCGTGCGCAGGGTCAGTTCGGGATCGACCTCACCCTGGGTAAGGAGCTGGTCCCAGGCTTCCTCGATCGTTTCGAAGAAATGCGCCCGCGCGCCGCGCAGCTTGGCCTCTGCCTTGGCCACATCGGCCTGGACATGGGGGCGGGCGCCGGGATTGGGCGCGCCGGTGATGGAGGCCCGTTGCGCGGCATCCGATTTCAGCCATTCCAGCGACTCCCGGGCCGAGCCGAGCGCCACGACCGCCACCGCATGGGCGGCCAGGGCCACGGTGGGATAGCGGTAGATCGGGTCGTCCTGCTGCGGCTTGCCGCCCCGGATAAAGGTCCAGTCCATGTCGACCTCGACCCCGTCGATGACGATGTCATGGGAGCCCGTGGCGCGCAGGCCGATGGTGTCCCAGCACTGGTCGATCTCTACCTGGTCGGCGCGGAACAGCGCGGCGCGGGGCAGCGGCGTGGCCTCGCCCTCTATCTTGATGCCGACGCCGATCACATCGGCCCCCATGGAGCCAGAGCACCAGGGCCAGCGCCCCGAGACGACCAGCTTGTCGCCGTTCGGCCTGGCCAGCTGCGGCGGGAACATGGCCCCGGCGAAGGTGGTATTGGGATCCTTGCCGTAGATCTCTTCGAAGGTCGCCGGGGGCAGGGCGGCAAGGTAGGTGCAGGAGATGCCGAAGCTGGCGACCCAGCCGGTGGAGGCATCGGCCATCGAGATCGTCTCGATCAGCTTCAGGTAGTCCTGGGGCGGCAGGGCATCGCCGCCCAGACGCTTGGGCACGATGCCGCGATAGGCCCCGATCGCCTTGAGCTTGGCGACCATGTCACGGGGGACATGGCACTTTGCGTCGAACTCCATCCGGCGGGCGCGGATTTCTTCCAGCACGGCATCAAGGGTGATGGGCTGATCGGGCGCGGGGCTGTCCAAGAGGGTGTCGGGGGTCATGCAATCTCCTTCGCGTGGCAGCTTGGGGCGGTTTGCGGGCCGGAGGGACCTAGCCTTGCGGCGCGGCCTTCGGGGGCGGTGCGGTTGCCCGGCAGAACCCGTCCAGCACGGGCTGCGGGCCGCGCCGGGGCGGCTGGGCAGCAGGGGCTGGGAATCGGGTCAGAGGTCATCGGCTGTCCTTGATTTACGTCAATATTACCGTAATAGCGCTCAACCCAAAGGACTTTCTTTCCCTAGGGTCGGATCCTTGGGCAAAAAACGTGAAAAAGCATGTTTTCCCGGCGGGGCTGGGCAGGGGGGCTGGCTGGCCGGGCGTGGCCTTCGGGCAGCATGGCATTTACGCGCGGCTCTGCGAAGCCTCTGTGGGCGGGGCGCGCTGCACACCGGGGCTTTCCCGGATGCAAGTGCTGGCCTAGCGTGGGCCCGACACGCATCAGGAGAGCCTGCCTCATGGATATAGAAGAGCTGCGCCGCGCCACGCCGGCCATCGGCAATGTCGTGCATTTCAACGCGGCCAGCAGCGGACTGGTGCCGGTGCAGGTGCTGTCGGCCATGGTCGCCCATCTTGAGGCAGAGGCCGGACTTGCGCCGCATGAGGCCGGGGTGGCCTCTGTCCCCGCGCGGGAAGGGGTGCGGGCGGAGGTGGCGGCGCTTATCGGCGCGCAGCCCTCCGAGGTCGCCTTTGCCGAAGGGTCCAGCCAGGCCTGGAACGCGGCCTTCGCGGCGCTGCCCGAGTTGCAACCGGGGGATCGGGTGCTGGTGGGGCGCCATGAGTGGGGTGGCAATGTCTTTACCCTGATGCAGGCCTGCGCCCGGCGTGGCGCGCGGCTTGAGGTCATCCCGGCGGGGCCGGACGGGCGCAGCGATCCGGGCGCGCTGTCGGCGATGCTGGACGATCGCGTGCGGCTGATCGTGATGACCTGGATGCCGGCCCATTGCGGCATCGCGGAGCCGGTGGCCGAGGTCGGCCGGATCGCGCGCGCCGCCGGGGTGCCCTATTTCCTGGATGCGGCCCAGGCGCTGGGCGTGGTGCCGGTGGACGTGACGGCGCTGGGCTGTGACGTGCTGGCCGCGCCGGGGCGCAAGGGGCTGCGCGGGCCCAAGGGTAGCGGCATCCTTTACGTGCGGCAGGATTTCCTGGAGCGGCTCACGCCCGGCGGGCTGAACGTGCGCGCGGCCAGCTGGACCGGCACGGCGCCGGAGCTGCGCGCGGATGCTGGCCGGTTCGAGAGCAACGAATGCGCGCCCGCCGGGATCCTGGGGCTGGGCGCCGCGGTGCGCCTGGCCGCAGAGCTGGGCGTGGCGGCGCTGGCGGAGCGCAGTTTCGGCAAGGCGGCCTCTCTTCGGGGGGCGCTGCGGGCGGTGCCGGGGGTGCGCCTGCGCGAAGAGGGCCTGGCAGAGAGCCATATCACCACCTTCACCCATGTGGCCCTGTCCCCGGCAGAGGTGATGCAGCGGCTGGCCGATCAGCGGATCACGGTCAATGCGGTGCCGGCCGCCTACGGGCCGCTGGTGGATCTGCCGCAGGCCGGGGTGATCCGCGCCTCTGTCAGCTACCTGACCACGGAAGAGGAGATCGGCCACCTGGCAGAGGCCCTTTCGGGGATCTGAGCCGGGGCGGGCGGCTTACTCCCACGCCTTACTCCCACGCCTTATTCCCATGCCGGCAGGTCGGGCGCGTAGCGGCTGCGCAGGTAGCGCGCCAGCGCGGCGATATCGGCGGCAGGGAGTTCGCGGGCAAAGGCGGGCATGTCGTGCAGGGCGGTGCCCTCGGGGGCCAGCAGCCCCTCTGCGATGACCTTTTCGGCGGTTTGCGGGCTGGGCGCGCGCAGGGCCGGGCTGGTGCCAAGGGGCACCTGCGCCACGGTGGCGCTGTCGGCAAAGACCGGTTCATGACAGGAGGCGCAGGCGCTGTCGTAGATCCGCGACATCCGTCCGGGCGGCGGCATCACGCGCTGGGTCAGCGCGGCGGGCTGGCCTGTGCCAAGCGTCGCAAGGTAGGTCGCCATGGCGGCGATATCGGCCGGCGGCAGGGTGGAGAGGCCCGCGATGACCTCTGCCATCGGGCCGGAGGCGGCGGCGCGCCCGGCAGCCACCCCGGTGGAGAGATAGGCGCGCAGCTGGTCCTCTGACCAGCCGCCGGGGACCCTGCCTGCCAGAGGCGGAGCGTACCAGCCGTTGACCTCTGCTCCGGCCAGCGCGGCCACCTCGCGTTCCGCCCCAAGCGCGTTGCGCGGCGTGTGGCAGGCAGAGCAATGGCCGACGGTTTCCACAAGGTAGCGGCCCCGGTTCCACTCGGCGTTGCGCGCAGGGTCAGGGCTCAGCGTGCCGGTCTTCAGGTCCAGGAGGTTCCAGCCCGCCAGCGCGGCGCGGGGCAGGGCCATCTGTGCCTCTGGGATCGCGTTGCGCACCGGCTCAAGCGTCTGGAGGTAGGCATAGAGCGCCTGCAGGTCGTCTTCTGCCATCCGGGTGAAGCTTGTGTAGGGGAAGGCGGGGAACAGGTGGCGCCCATCGCGCGAGATCCCCTGCCGCATGGCGCGGGCGAAGGCGGTATAGGACCAGCGCCCCATGCCGGTTTCCCCGTCCGGAGTGAGGTTGGTGGAATAGACCGTGCCGAAGGGCGTTTCTATCGCGCGGCCCCCGGCACTGGGGGCGCCGCCTTCTGCCGTGTGGCAGGAGGCGCAATTGCCAAGCGCGAACAGGTCCGCCCCGCGCTGGAGCGTGTCGGCTGTGTAGATCCCGGCGGCGGGCGGCGTGGCGGGCGCGATGGCGCGCATGCCGGGCAGAAGCGACAGCCCCAGCCCGAAGACCGCCGCCGCGCTGCCCATCAGCCCTATGAGCTTCAGGTTGCGCCGGCGCGGCTTTTCGGGGCCGGGCAGGGCGGCGGGCCGGGGCGCATGGCCGAGCGCTTCGCGCATCTTTTCCGGCGTGAAGGGGGCGTGGCGCATCCGTACCCCGGTGGCATCCCAGATCGCATTGGCGATGGCCGCCGCTGCCGGGACGGCCGCGCTTTCGCCGGTGCCGAGCGGAGGATCGGCGGGATCGGCGATCACATGGGTGCGGATCTCAGGCAGTTGGTCGAAGCTGGCGACCGGGTAATCGGCAAAGCTGCGGTCGCTGACGGAGATCGCATCAAAGCTGACTTCTTCGCGCAGCACCCGGGCGGCGGTCTGGATGACATTGCCGTGGATCTGCTGGCGCACGCCCTCGGGGTTGATCACCAGCCCCTGGTCCTGGCCGACGGCAACGCGGGTCAGGGTGACCTCGCCGGTTTCGGTATCCACCGCCACATCCGCCACCCAGGCTGCCGCAGCGGCGGCCAGGCCCGGGAAGGGGCCGTGGACATAGGTGGCAAAGGCAAAGCCCTGCCCATAGGCCATGCGCCCGTCGCGCTTCAGGCGCGGGGTGCGGCGGGGCTCCCAGCCGGCCTTTTCGGCGGTTTCGCGGATCAGCCGCGCCTGGCGGGGATCGTCGACATGGCGCAGGCGGAAGGCGACCGGATCCTCCTGGGCCTCTGCCGCCAGCTCATCGACAAAGCTTTCATGGGCGAAGGTATTGGGCAGGGCAGAGACCCCGCGCAGCCAGGAGGCGCGCACGATGGGGGCCATGTCATGGACGGTGATCTGCTTGTGGGGCACCCGGTAGGGCGGGATGATCGTGCGGTCGCCCATGTCCGAGGGGCGCGGCTCGGGGCTGATCCGGCCGGTCAGCAGCAGCGCCAGGTTGGGCCCGCGGTTGGAGGGATACCAGCTGTCGAAGCGGTAGCCGTGGAAGGCACTGTCCCTGAGGCTGCCGGAGACATCCATGATCTGGGCGGCGCCCTTGGGTTCCCAGAGCATTTCCTGCGCGCGCGTCAACTGGACCGAGACCGGCTTGCCGCAGGCGCGCGACAGCAGCAGCGCATCCCCGGCCACGTCATCGGCGCAGTTTCGCCCGTAGCAGCCGGCGGCCTGGTGGCGGCGGATCTCTATCGCCTCTTCGGGCAGTTCCACCAGCAGCGCGAGGTCCCCGCGCAGCATGTGCGGGTTCTGGGTGCCGGCCCAGCCCGGGGGCCGCCCGCCGTTCCAGTCCGCCACCGCGCAGGAGGGGCCAAGCGTGCCATGCATGTGCCAGGGCCAGGAATAGGAGCGGTCCAGCCGCGTGCCCTCTTGCAGGGCGGTGTCGATATCGCCGCTTGCCTCGCAGAGGCGCGGGGTGGAGGGCTGGGCACGGATCGTTTGCGCGGCCTCCTCCATGTCCGGCAGATCCGGGGGCAAGGCCCAGTCCACCGGCAGGGCCTCTGCCAGTTGGCGGGCGATATGGGCATGGGTGGCCAGCACCGCCAGGAAATCGCCGATCCGGTGGACGCCAAGGTAGCCGTCGCGCCCGGAGATGGCGCTTTCGTCGTAGCCCAGCAAGGAGTGGCCGATGAAATCGCCGCTATCGCGCCCGGCGTAGGGCGGGCGGATCACGTGGCCATGCACCATGCCCGGCACGCGGACATCCTGGATGTAGTCGAAGTTCCCGGTCAGCTTGGCGGGCAGGTCGTGGCGCGGGGCGCTGGCGCCCACCACGCGGTAGCTCGCAGGGTCCTTCACCGGGTGGTCGGGGTCAAGCTCCAGCACCACCGGCTCGCGCAGCAGCTCTGCATAGGGCAGGGAGGTGTCGCCGTGCAGGAAGTGGCCATCGGCGCTGTGCAGGGCCTCTGGCGGGGCGTTCAGGCGCAGGGCGGCGGCGGCGCGCAGCCAGGCATGGGCCTGGGCGGCGGCGGTGCGCAGGGGGCGGGCGGTGACCTGGATCGTTTCAGAGGCGATGGTGGGCCCCTGGTCCGGCGTCTGCGCCGTGTCGCCCAGCGTCATGGTGACGGACCCCAGCGGCAGGTCGAGCTCTTCCGCGACGATCTGGGCCAGGGCGGTGGTGATCCCGGTGCCGAGGTCCACATGCCCGTTGAAGCCGGTGGCGGTGCCATCGGCGTGCACCACCAGGAAGGTTTCCGCTCCGCGGGGCGTGGCACGGGTGAGGGTCAGGGTCATCTCGCAGCCTCTGGCGGGCGGAAGGCGGGCGGTTTCGCCGGGGACAGCTCAGTCATCCGCGGCCTGCATCAGCTTGGCGGCGGCACGGACCGAGGCGATGATCTCCACGTGGGCCCCGCAGCGGCAGATGTTGTGGCGCAGGGCATCGCGGATCTGGGCCTCTGACGGGTCGGGCGTGCGCCTGAGAAGCGCGACGGAGGTCATGACCATGCCGTTCAGGCAGTAGCCGCATTGCGCGCCCTGGGCCTTGAGGAAGCCTTCCTGCACGGGATGCAGGGTGCCATCGGGGGCGGCAAGCCCTTCCAGCGTGGTGATCTCGGCGCCCTCGACGCGGTGCATGCGCAGCAGGCAGGACCGCGCGGGCACGCCATGCACCAGCACCGTGCAGGCGCCGCACTGGGCCAGGCCGCAGCCGTATTTCGGCCCGTTCAGTCCAAGCTCTGCCCGCAGCACGTCCAGCAGCATCCGGCCGGGATCGACCGAGAGCGCATGGCGGGCGGCGTTCACCTGCACCGAGATTTCCCGTTTCTCGCCAGTCACTTTGTAATGCCTGTCACCTTTTCACGCCCGTCGCCCTTTGAAGCCTGTCACGCCAGTTCCCTTCCCTTGGTGTTTCGCCCGGATGTTGCCTTCGGGTCTGTCTTGTCACCGTCTTTAGCCTTGCGCCAGTGAGCCACGGATCGGCCTGCTGCTCAACTACCCAGAGGCCTTTCCTGCGCCTTCATCAACAGGCCGGGCCCGGGCGCGGCTGGGCGGAGCGAGATTGTATGCATAGAAACAGATGGCAGGTGGTGCGCGTCAAGCCCGCAAGAGGCCGGATCGGACGGCTTGGGACAAAGTGACCGTTTCGGCGGCATTTGCCCCCATCTGCTTGACCCGGGGCCGCGCGGGGGCCATGAAAACCTTGCCCGCAACCCGGAGGATGGTTTGGCCCGAAGACCCACGACACTCGACACGGCTGCCCTTGACCGTGAAAAATCCCGCCGCGTTGGCGCGCTCAGGCAGCTCTGGCCCTTCCTGAAACCCTATCGCGGCATGATGGCTGGGGCCATCGCCGCGCTGATCCTGACGGCCTCTGTTTCGCTCATCCTGCCGATCGCGGTGCGCCGGGTGGTGGATACCTTCAACTCTGATCAGATCGGGCTGCTGGACAAGTATTTCGGCGCCGCCATCGGGATCGCGGGCCTTTTGGCCATCGGGACCGGGCTGCGCTATGCGCTGGTCACCAAGCTGGGCGAACGGGTCGTGGCCGATATCCGCAAGGCGGTCTTCGCCCGCGTGATCGGCATGAGCCCGGCGTTTTACGAAACCACGATGACCGGCGAGGTGCTGAGCCGGATCACCACGGATACAACGCTGATCCAGTCGGTCATCGGCTCTTCCGTCTCTGTCGCGCTGCGCAACGTGCTGATCTTCATCGGCGGCATGGGGTTGATGCTGTTCACCTCTGCCAAGCTGACGGGGCTGGTGTTGCTGCTGGTGCCGCTGGTGGTGGTGCCGATCCTGACGCTGGGCCGCCGCCTGCGCCGGCTGAGCAAGGAAAACCAGGACTGGATCGCGGCCTCTTCCGGCAATGCGAGCGAGGCGCTGCTGTCGGTCCAGACGGTGCAGGCCTTTACCCACGAGGGGCTGAGCCGCGCCGCCTTCGACCAGGTGACCGAGGAAAGCTACCGGTCCGCCATCGCGCGCATCCTGACGCGGGCGGTGATGACGATCATCGTGATCTTCCTGGTCTTCTCCGGTGTGGTCGGCGTGCTGTGGATCGGCGCGCAGGACGTGCGCATGGGCACGATGTCGTCCGGCGCGCTGGTGCAATTCGTGATCTACGCGGTCATGGTCGCCGGGGCCGTCGCCGCGCTGAGCGAGATCTGGGGCGAGCTGCAGCGCGCCGCCGGCGCCACGGAGCGCCTGGTCGAGCTTCTGTCGGTTGAGGACAGCGTGAAGGATCCGGTCAAGCCGCTGGATCCGCCCGATCCGGTGCGCGGCGAGATCACCTTTGAAAACGTGTCGTTCCATTACCCGTCGCGGCCCGGCAGCCCGGCGCTGGACGCGGTGAACCTGACCATCCGCCCGGGAGAGACCGTGGCGCTGGTGGGCCCCTCGGGCGCGGGGAAATCGACGATCATCCAGATGATCCAGCGCTTCTACGATCCCGCCGAGGGCCGGGTGTTGCTGGATGGCGTGGACCTGAGCGCCATGGCGCGCAGTGATTTCCGCCGCTCCGTCGCGCTGGTGCCGCAGGATCCGGTCATCTTTGCCGATACTGCGCGCGAGAACATCCGCTTCGGCTGGCCCGGTGCGCCGGACGCAGAGGTCGAGGAGGCCGCGCGCTCGGCCGCGGCGGATCAGTTCATCCGCGCCTTGCCGGAGGGCTATGAAAGCCCGGTGGGCGAACGCGGCGTGATGCTGTCGGGCGGCCAGAAGCAGCGCATCGCCATCGCGCGGGCCATCCTGCGCGATGCGCCGGTGCTGCTGCTGGACGAGGCGACAAGCGCGCTGGATGCCGAAAGCGAGCGGCTGGTGCAGCAGGCGATCGAGCGGCTGGCGCAGGGGCGGACCACGGTGATCGTGGCGCACCGCCTGGCCACCGTGAAGAAGGCCGATCGCATCGTGGTCATGGACGAGGGCCGCATCGTCGCCGAAGGCCCCCATGACGAGCTGGTGGCCCAGGGCGGTCTTTACGCCCGCCTGGCGCGGTTGCAGTTCACCGATGGCTCTGCCGCCGCCTGAGCGCTTCGGGCCCAAGGCGCCGTAAAGCAACAGGGGCAGGGGCCGGGTGGCCGCTGCCCCTTTTTCATGGCTGGATCATGGCCGCGGCCTGTGCCCGGGCGCGGCAGAGAGATTGTCTTGGCCCCCCGGAACGCTTATCTGTTTCTTCTGACCTGACGCAGGGTTGCTGCGGTGAGGCGCGCGGGATACGCGACGTTGACGGACCTTCAACGCAGCGTAACACTTGCGCAAATTCCCATCCGGGAAACTCTTGTGCGGACCCTGACCCGCCCTGAGGAGGAGCGGAGGGGAGCTGAATGGGAGGAGAGAACTTGGCCTACACAGGTGTCGAGGGCGCAAAACGCCTGACCAATGAAATGCCATGGGAGGCGCGGGACGTTCCCAAGACCGTCTTCGAGATGATCAGCCGGACCGCCACGGCCTTCCCCGAGCGCAACGCGATTTCCTTCCAGCTTGAATCCGGTCCCGGGGACCGCGCAGAGACGCTGAGCTGGCGGCAGTTCCAGGGCCAGGTGGCGCAGGCGGCGAACATGTTCCGCGCCATGGGCGTGGGGGCGGATGACGTGGTGGCGCTGGTGCTGCCCAATTGCCTGGAGACCGCTGTTGTCACCCTGGGCGGCATGGTCGCGGGCATCGTGAACCCGATCAACCCGCTGCTGGAAGCGGAACAGATCGCCTCCATCCTGCGGGAGACCGGGGCGAAGGTCGTGGTCACGCTGAAGAGCTTCCCCAAGTCCGACGTGGCCCAGAAGACCGCAGAGGCCGTGCGCCATGCGCCGGCCTGTCACACGGTGCTGGAAATCGACCTGAACCGCTACCTGGGCCCGCCCAAGTCCTGGCTGGTGCCGCTGCTGCGCCCCAAGATGCCTGCGCGCTGCCATGCGGACGTGAAGCCGCTGCTGGCCGAGATGGCGAAATATCCCACGACCCTGCAATTCGACGACAGGCCGGAAGACCGCGTGGCGGCCTATTTCCACACCGGCGGCACCACCGGCATGCCCAAGGTGGCGCGCCACCTGGTGTCCGGCATTGTCTACAACGGCTGGCTGGGGGCCACGCTGCTGTTCCGCGAGGACGACAGCATCATGTGCCCGCTGCCCATGTTCCATGTCTTTGCCTGCCAGGTGATGCTGATCGGCGCGGCGACATCGGGCGCGCATATCGTCTTCCCCACCCCTGCCGGCTACCGGGGCGATGGGGTCTTCGACAACTTCTGGAAGCTCTGCGAGCGCTGGAAATCTACCTTCATCATCGGGGTGCCCACGGCCTTTTCCGCGCTGATGCAGCGCCCGGTGGATGCGGACCTGTCCACGGTGAAACTGGCGTTTTCCGGCTCTGCCGCCCTGCCGCAGGAGCTGTTCAAGCGGTTCGAGAAGGCCGCCGGCGTCAAGATCCTGGAGGGCTACGGGCTGACCGAGGCGACCTGCCTGGTCTCCTGCAACCCGGACCAGGGCGAGCGCAAGTACGGCTCTGTCGGGGTGCCGTTCCCTTACACGGAGGTGCGCATCCTGGACAATTCCCAGGGGGAGGTCCGCGAATGCGGGCCCGACGAGGTCGGAGAGATCTGCATCGCCAGCCCCGGCGTCTATCCCGGCTCCACCTACACGGAGGCGGCCAAGAACGCGGACCTGTTCCATTACGATCGCTACCTGCGCACCGGGGACCTGGGGCGGCTGGATGAAGAGGGCTACCTGTTCATCACCGGCCGGGCCAAGGACCTGATCATCCGGGGCGGGCACAACATCGATCCGGCGGTGATCGAGGATGCCCTTGCCTCTCACCGCGACGTGGCCTTTGCCGGGGCGATCGGCCAGCCCGATGCCCGCGCCGGAGAGCTGCCCTGCGTCTACGTTGAGCTGGTGGCCGGTGCCACGGCGGATGCCGAGGAGCTGATGGCCCATTGCAAGGTCCATGTTCATGAGCGCGCCGCGATCCCCAAGCACGTGGAGATCCTGGACGAGCTGCCGAAAACCGCCGTGGGCAAGGTCTTCAAGCCGGACCTGCGCAAGCTGGCGATCAAGCGGGTCTATGACGCGGCCCTGGCGGATGCCGGGGTGGCGGCAGAGGTCACGGAGGTCGTGGATGACCGCAAGCGCGGGCTGACCGCCCGGCTGCGCCGCACGGGCGAGGTGGATCAAGAGAAGCTGCGCCATGTGCTGGGCAACTTCACCCGCCCCTGGGAGTGGGCCGAGGCGACCGAAGCCGCCTGAGCCGCGCCCGCCCGTCGCTGAGGGGCGGCAAGGCACGGGCAGTGAGACCAGATTGGCCGGGCCTTCGGGGCCCGGCTTTTGCGTTGCCGGGCGCGCGTGCAGGCCGCTTTCGCCCATGGCCTGGGCACTCACCTTTCTGACTCTGCAAATATGCGGATCCGGCTGCGCGATTGCCAATTCCCCTTTGACTGTCTATGGCAGCGCCGGATCCTTGGATCCGCAACCGGGGTTTCCGGCTGGCTCATCGGGATGGTCCCGACTGGATGGCGCCATGAATTTCGTGATCTTCGTCAACGGTGTCGCGTTGCTGTTCTCAGCCGCCCTGATGCTTCTGGATGCGCTGATCTTTCCCGACACCGCCCGCATTTTTGCCGAATCCGCGCTGTTCACGGGCTTCCCGGGGATTTTGCTGGCGATCTGCGCCTCTGCGACCTTCACCGGCTTGCAGCGGCTGCACGGGTTCCTGCTGACCTCTTCGATATGGGTGACGGCGGCGCTGGCGGGCGCTGTCCCGCTGTGGATGGCGGGGCTGACGCCGGTGGATGCGCTGTTTGAATCCATGTCCGGAATCACCACCACCGGGGCCACGGTCATGAGCGGGCTGGACCAGACCCCCCATGGCGTCCTGCTGTGGCGGGCGATCCTGCAGGCCGTGGGGGGCGTGGGCTTCATCGTGACCGGCATCGCCCTGCTGCCCGTGCTGCGGGTGGGCGGCATGCAGCTGTTCCAGACCGAAAGCTCTGACCGCAGCGAGAAAGAGATCGGATCGGCGGCCTCCTTTGCGGCGGCGACGCTGGCGGTCTACCTGGGGCTGATGCTGCTCTGCGGGGTCTTCTACGAGGCGGGCGGCATGGGGATCTTCGACGCCACGACCCATGCGATGACGACCCTCTCGACAGGGGGCTATTCCAACTACGACGCCAGTTTCGGCCATTTCGACAGCGCTTACCTGCAATGGGTGGGCACGGGGTTCATGCTGGCGGGGGGGCTGCCCTTTGCCTGGTACATCCGCGGCTGGCGCAAGCGGTCCTTCGGCAACGAACAGGTCGCGGCCATGCTGAAGACCCTCTCCGTGGTGATCGTCGTGCTGGCGGCCTGGCTGATCGTGACCCGGTCCCTGCCGGTGGCCGAGGCCTTTCGCCTGGTGGCCTTCAACGTGGTCTCCGTGGTCACGACGACGGGCTATGCGACCACGGATTACACGGTCTGGGGGCCAGTCGCGCAGGTGGCTTTCCTGGGTCTGACCATCGTGGGGGGCTGCACGGGATCGACATCGGGCGGGGCCAAGGCCCTGCGCTGGCTGATCTTCGCCCGCTCCCTGAAGCGCGCAGTGCGCCATGTCCATGCGCCCCACAGCGTGGGCCAGATCCGCTACGAGGGACGCGCCGTGGCGCCTGATGTGCTGAACGGGGTCATGGCCTTCTTCGTCTTCTACGCAGTCACCGCATCGGTGATCGCCATCGTGCTGGCCTTCTTGGGGATGGAGCTGGACGCGGCGGTCAGCGGCGCGCTGACCGCGCTGGCCAACGTGGGGCCGGGCCTGGGCGAGGTCATCGGCCCCGCCGGCAACTTCGCGCCCCTGGGCGCGGCAGAGAAACTGGTGCTGGTGCTGGGCATGTACCTGGGCCGGCTTGAGCTGCTGACCGTCTACGTGCTGCTGATGCCCGCCTTCTGGCGCGAGGTCCGGGGCTGACACAGCCCGCCCGGCGCGAATCTGCCCTCACGTCATCCGGTATTCCGGGCCGGGCCCCAGCGGGATCGCGTGGGGGTGTGCTGCGCGCGCGAATCCCGAAGGCCGGGTGGTAGCCTTGTTCGCGCGACGCGCCGCCGGCGGATCGCGGGATCCGGCCGGGCGTCCTGCGGGGCAGGGCGCGGGGGACTTGTTGCGCCCCAGGGCGGACGAAACGGCGCGGTATCCCTTGCAGGCTAGGCGGACAGGCGCAGAGAGGCAACCCAGGCGCCGAGCGGAAAAACGTTTTGTTTCAAGGGGATTTATGGTGCCGCAGGGGAGGATTGAACTCCCGACCTCACCCTTACCAAGGGTGCGCTCTACCACTGAGCTACTGCGGCGCTACGTGTCGTCGGAAGCTGCTGTCCCGGTGACCGTGGGCGGCTGATTAGACGCAAACGAAGAGGGGTGCAAGCATAATCTGGACCCTTTTTCGGACCTCGTTTAGAGAAGGGTCATGACAGGCAGGAACGGCAAGAAGGGCGAAAGCCCGCAGACACGGGAAGAGCGGCTGAAAGCGGCACTCAAGGCCAACCTTGGGCGGCGCAAGGCGCAGGCGCGGGCACGGGCCTGCGATGACGCCACGGAAAACCCCGCCGCCGGACCGGATGCCGACAATAAGGAAGGCTAGGAGCAGATGGATTCGATTTTGGTGACGGGCAATGGCCCGCTGAACGGGCAGATCCCGATCGCGGGCGCCAAGAATGCCTGTCTCACGCTGATGCCGGCCACGCTGCTGAGCGAGGAGCCGCTGACGCTGACCAATGCGCCGCGGCTGTCCGATATCCGCACGATGACCGAGCTGCTGCAAAGCCTCGGGGCGGAAGTCACCTCGATGCAGGATGGCAAGGTGCTGGCGATGTCCTCTCATGACATCAACAACCACAGGGCGGATTACGATATCGTCCGCAAGATGCGGGCCTCCATCCTGGTGCTGGGGCCGATGCTGGCGCGCGAGGGCCACGCGGTCGTGTCGCTGCCCGGGGGCTGCGCCATCGGCGCGCGCCCCGTGGACCTGCACCTGAAGGCGCTGGAAGCGCTTGGCGCGGAGCTGGAGCTGAAGGACGGCTACGTTCATGCCAAGGCCGTCGGCGGGCTGAAGGGCGGGACCTTCGAGTTCCCCATCGTCTCCGTGGGCGCCACGGAGAACGCGCTGATGGCGGCGACGCTGGCCAAGGGCACGACCGTGCTGAAGAACGCCGCGCGCGAGCCGGAGATCGTGGACCTGGCCCATTGCCTGCGGCGCATGGGTGCGCAGATCGACGGCGAGGGCACCAGCACGATCACCATCCAGGGCGTCGATCGCCTGGGCGGGGCCACCCATCCCGTGGTCACCGACCGGATCGAGCTGGGCACCTTCATGCTGGCGCCGGCGATCTGCGGCGGCCGGGTGGAGCTGCTGGGCGGGCGCCGTGACCTGGTGGAGGCCTTCTGCCTCAAGCTGGAGCAGGCCGGGGTCCATATCGAGGAAACCGAGAAGGGTCTGATCGTGGATCGCAACGGGTCGCGGGTGAAGGCGGTGGATGTGACCACCGAGCCCTTCCCCGGCTTCCCCACCGATCTTCAGGCCCAGATGATGGCGCTGCTGTGCACCGCCGATGGCACCTCTGTGCTGGAAGAGAAGATCTTCGAGAACCGCTTCATGCATGCGCCGGAACTGATCCGCATGGGCGCCAGCATCGACGTGCAGGGGGGCCATGCCACGGTGCACGGGGTCGAGAAGCTGAAGGGCGCGCCGGTGATGGCCACCGATCTGCGGGCCTCTGTCAGCCTGATCCTTGCGGGGCTCGCCGCAGAGGGGGAGACCGTGGTAAACCGCGTCTACCACCTGGACCGCGGCTACGAGCGGGTCGAGGAGAAGCTGGAAGGCGTGGGTGCGAAGATCGAAAGGGTGACGGGCTAGATCATGGTCGAAGACGCAAGGTTCGAGGACGGCGGCGAGAAGGCACTGAACCTGGGGGCGCTGGCCCCCGAGGATCTTCAGGTGATCTCTGCCCTGATCCAGGACGCGGTGATCCCCGCGGCAGAGATGCGCTACCTGCCCAAGGAGCGCCGCTTTGCCATGTTGCTGAACCGGTTCCGCTGGGAAGACGGCGCCCGCGACCGCCACGGGGCGGAGCGGGTGCAATCCCTGCTGATGTTCGAGAACGTGGAAAGCGTCTCCTCGCAAGGGGTCGAGCGCGGCAACCCCGAGATCGTGCTTTCCACCCTGGCGGTTGAGTTCGTTCCCGGGGAAGAGGCGCCCTCGGGGCATGTGCTGGTGACGCTGGCCGGTGACGGCGCGATCCGCCTGAAGGTGGAGGCGCTGGAAGCGGTGCTGCGCGATGTGACGCGGCCCTATGTGGCGCCCTCTGGCAAGGTGCCCGACCACCCGCAGTAGCGCCGCTTGAAGCGGCCCCTCCCCACCGTTAAGGAGGCCCGAACCCCAGGGCGGCCGGTATTCGGGCGCATCGGGACCCGGCCCCGCAGGATGGCGCAATGACCTATTTTCTGTCCACGGACACAGACGATTTCGAGACCCGCTTCACCGAGCTGCTGGGCGCCAAGCGCGAGGACAGCCCGGATGTGGACGATACCGTGGCGGCGATCATTGCCGATGTGCGCGCGCGCGGCGATGCGGCGCTGATCGAGCTGACGGCAAAGTTCGACCGGCTGGAGCTGACCCCGCAGACCCTGCGTTTTTCCGAGGCCGAGGTGGATGCGCTGATCGCCCAGGTGCCGACGCGCGAGCGCCAGGCGCTGGAACGCGCGGCCGAGCGGATCCGGGCCTACCACGTGCGCCAGATGCCGGGGAACGACAAGTGGACCGACCCGGATGGCGCGACGCTGGGCTGGCGCTGGTCGGCGGTCTCTGCCGCCGGGCTCTACGTGCCGGGGGGGCTGGCCTCTTACCCCTCTTCGGTGTTGATGAACGCGATCCCGGCCAAGGTGGCCGGGGTGGAGCGCCTGGCCATCGTGGTGCCGACGCCGGGGGGCGTGGCCAATCCGCTGGTGCTGCTGGCCGCGCGCATCGCCGGGGTGGACGAGATCTACCGCATCGGTGGCGCCCAGGCCGTGGCGGCCCTGGCCTATGGCACGGAGAGCATCGCGCCGGTGGACAAGATCACCGGGCCGGGCAATGCCTTCGTGGCGGCTGCCAAGCGCCGGGTCTTCGGCAAGGTGGGCATCGACATGATCGCCGGCCCGTCCGAGATCCTGGTGATCGCGGACAAGGACAACGATCCCGACTGGATCGCGCTGGACCTGCTGAGCCAGGCCGAGCACGACGAAAGCGCGCAATCGCTGCTGATCACCGACAGCCCCGCGCTGGCAGAGGCGGTGACCGCCGCCGTGGAAAAGCGCCTTGAGACGCTGGAACGCCGCCAGATCGCCCGCAAGAGCTGGGACGATTTCGGCGCCGTGATCATCGTGCGCGACATGGCAGAGGCGGCAGAGCTGTCCAACCGCATTGCGCCGGAACACCTTGAGCTTTGCGTGGCCGAGCCCGAGGCCCTGGCAGAGCATTGCATTCACGCCGGCGCGCTGTTCCTGGGCGCCTGGACGCCGGAGGCCATCGGCGACTACGTCGGCGGCCCGAACCACGTGCTGCCCACGGCGCGTTCTGCGCGATTCTCTTCCGGGCTTTCGGTGCTGGATTTCCTCAAGCGGACCACGATTGCGCGGATGACACCGGGCGCGCTGGCCGCCATCGGACCGGCCGCAGAGGTGCTGGCCCAATCGGAAAGCCTTGAAGCGCATGGGCTTTCTGTACGTGCACGGCTGGACAAGCTGAACGGCAAGTGACGCTGGGGCAAAAGATCACTCTAATGTTAACTTTTTATAAAGATCAGGTGGAAATTTTCTGCGTTGCAGCATAGATTACAGGGAGGAGTGGCCTCCCGACCTGACTGGCCGAGCTGACTGGAAAAAATGACAATGTCGCGCATAGCCCAAATCGAGCTGGATGACCGCAACCTGCCGCCTCCGACCCCGGAGATCGAGCAGGAACGGCGTGTTGCCCTGTTCGACCTGCTGGAGGAGAATTCCTTTTCTCTGCCGCAGCGCGATGACCGGGTCGTGCCCGACGGGCCTTACAAGTTGGCCCTGTCGATCCGCGACAAGCGGCTGGTTTTCGACATCGTCACAGAGGCCGGCGAGCCCGCGGTGCAGTTCCTTCTGTCGCTGGGGCCGTTCCGCCAAGTGGTGAAGGATTACTTTGCAATCTGCAAAAGTTACTTCGATGCCGTGAAAAATCTCCCTCCCGCGCAGATTGAGACCATCGACATGGCCCGCCGGGGCATCCATGATGAAGGGGCGCGCATTCTGGTCGAGCGACTCGAAGGGAAGGCGATCGTGGATCACGACACGGCACGCCGGCTTTTCACTCTGGTTTGCGTGCTGCACTTCGGAGGATAAGACGGCTTGGCAGCGGCACTCCCGCAATCGGTCCTATTTTGCTGCGACCATAACGCGGTGCGTTCTCCCATGGCGGAAGGGCTGATGAAGCGCATGTACGGGACCGGGGTCTACGTGCAGTCCGTGGGGGTTCACAACGATCTGGAAATCGACGGTTTCGCCATTGCGGTCTGCGGGGAGTTCGACGTGGAACTGGCCCGCCATCGGTCGCGCTCCTTCGAGGAAATGCAGCAATGGGGCGATGACCTGAGCAGCTTTGACCTGGTCGTCGCGCTGTCGCCGGCCAGCCAGAGATCCGCCCTTGAGCTGACGCGCTTCTTCCATCTTGAGGTCGAATACTGGCCGATCATGGATCCCACCGGGATCGGAGAGACGCGCGACCAGAAACTGAACGCCTATCGCCAGAGCCGGGACCAGATCGTCGCCCGGCTGACAGAGAAATTCGGACCGCCGCCCCATGCGTTGCGGGCGCAGAAATTTCAGGACTGACCATGACCCAGACCATTCGCCGCTACTTCGCCGCCTTCAACGCGGGCGACACGGATACCATGCTTGACTGCCTGTCCGAGGACGTGGCCCACCACGTCAACGAGGGCAAGATCCGCCGCGGCAAGGCGCTGTTCGCGGAGTTCAACGACCACATGACCCGCTGCTACCGCGAGGAGCTGACGGACATGGTGATCTTCGAGGCCGAAGAGGGCCGCCGCGCCGCCGCGGAGTTCATCGTCAACGGCACATACCTGGTCACGGACGAGGGCCTGCCGGAGGCCAAGGGGCAAACCTATCGCCTGCCGGGGGGGTCCTTCTTCGAGCTGGACGAGGCCGGGCTGATTTCCCGCGTGACGACCTATTACAACCTGGCCGACTGGGTGGCCCAGGTTTCCAAATGAAGGTCGAGGTCCTGACGGGCGAGGCGCTGGAGGGGGCCCTTGAAGACGTGGCGCGGCTGCGGATCGAGGTCTTTCGCGACTGGCCCTACCTTTACGACGGCGACCTGGACTACGAACGCGATTACCTGAAGGTCTACACCGGGCGCAGCGCGGTGGTTGTCGCAGCCATCGACGAGGGCCGGATCGTGGGCGCGGCGACGGGCATGGGCATGGAGTATCATGCCGCCGATTTCGCGGAGCCCTTCGCCACCCGCCCCGAACCGCTGGAAGAGATCTTCTATTGCGCGGAGTCGGTCCTGCTGCCGGCCTATCGCGGGCAGGGGCTTGGCCATGCCTTCTTCGATGCGCGCGAATCTCATGCCCGCAAGCTGGAGCGCCGCTGGTCTGCCTTTTGCAGCGTCTTGCGTCCGAAGGATCACCCGATGCGCCCCGAGGGCTATCGCCTGCTGGACGGTTTCTGGCAAAAACGCGGCTATGCACCCCTGCCGGGAATCGTGGCAAACTTCAGGTGGACCGATATCGGCACCAAGGGTGAGTCCGATCACCTGCTGCAATTCTGGATGAAGGAACTGGGATGAAAATCGCTGCCGCCGCCTATCCGCTGGATGTTTTCACTGACTGGGCCGCCTATGAGGCGAAGCTTTCCGCCTGGGTGGCCGAGGCCGCAGGGCAGGGGGCGGACCTGCTGGTCTTTCCCGAGTACGGCGCGATGGAGCTGGCCTCGCTCAGCGAAGAGGCCGTCTGGACCGATCTGCAGGCCGCGAGCCGCTTCATCAGCGACCTGATGCCAGAGGTGAACGCCCTGCACCTGCGGCTGGCGGCGGAGCACGGGGTGCATATCCTGGGCGCTTCCGGTCCGGTGCTGGAGGGCGGGCAGATCGTCAATCGCGCCCACCTGCACACGCCGGATGGCCAGACGGGTTTCCAGGACAAGCTGATCATGACCCTTTGGGAGCGCGCGCCCTGGGGTGTGGTCGGGCAGGGGCCGCTGAAGGTCTTTGAGACCGCCCTCGGCCGAATCGCGATCAACATCTGCTATGACAGCGAATTCCCCCTGCTGGCCCGCGCCCAGTCAGAGGCGGAGATCCTGCTGGTTCCCTCCTGCACGGAAGCGCTTGAGGGCTACTGGCGGGTGCGCATCGGCGCCATGGCCCGCGCGCTGGAAGGGCAATGCGTGGCGGTCATGTCCTCTGTCGTGGGGGTCTATCCCCTGCTGGAGGCGGTGGATGTCAATTGCGGCACCGGCGGCATCTTCGGCCCGCCGGACCGGGGCTTTCCGCCCACCGGCGTTCTGGCCGAAGGGGTGCTGGACGCTCCCGGCTGGACCTATGCCGAGGTCGACACGCAGGCCATCGCCGAGGCCCGCGCGGCAGGAAATGTACGCAACCGGGCCCATTGGGCAGAGCAACCTGCCGTCACTCCGTCCGAATCCGTACCGCTTGGAGCGATTCAAAGCTTGAAACTCTCCGCGGAAAGGCCCATTTAGCCGTCATCCTGCCGTCCGCGGCGGGTTCATCAATTCAGGAGACCACATGGCCAAGGAAGATATTCTCGAATTCCCCGGCGTCGTGAAGGAACTCCTGCCGAATGCGACATTCCGGGTCGAGCTCGAGAACGGCCATGAAATCATCGCACATACGGCAGGCAAGATGCGCAAGAACCGCATCCGTGTCCTCGCAGGCGACAGGGTCCAGGTTGAAATGACCCCCTACGATCTGACCAAGGGTCGGATCAACTATCGCTTCAAGTAATACGAGGCCGGGTTTGAAACTCGTCCTCGGTTCGGGAAGCCCCCGGCGGCTGGAGCTTCTGGCCCAGCTGGGGGTGACACCCGACGACATCCGCCCCCCCGATATCGACGAAACACCGACACCCGGCGAATTGCCGCGCCCCTATTGCGCGCGCATGGCCCGGGAAAAGGCCTGCGCGGTCAAGGCTGCGGGGGATGAAATCGTGCTCTGCGCCGATACCACCGTGGCCCTGGGCCGCCGCATCCTGGGCAAGCCCGAGAACGCGGGCCAGGCGGCAGAGTTCCTCTGGGCGCTGTCAGGCCGCCGGCACCGTGTCATCACCGCCGTGGCGGTGAAGGCGGGCGACCGGCTTTGGGAACGCGACGTCGTCACCCAGGTGCGCATGAAGCGCCTGAGCGATGACGAGGTGAACGGCTACCTGGCCAGCCAGGATTGGCAGGGCAAGGCCGGCGGATATGGTATACAAGGCCTGGCCGGGGCGCTCGTGCCCTGGATCCAGGGCAGCTATTCCGCCGTGATGGGGCTGCCCGTGGCAGAGACCGCCACTTTGCTTACCGCGGCCGGATGGCCGCTCTGGAAGGACCGGACATGACGGATCGGCAGATCGTACTCGACCATTTCAAACGCGATGCGGACACGGAGGTCGAGATGGCGGCGCTGATCGAGGAGGGGCGGGTGACCGACCTTTTGATCGATGACCCTTCGGTGCCGGCGCCGGGCACGATCTACCGCGCCATTGCCGACCGTCCCGTGAAGGGGCAGGGCGGCATGTTCGTGAAGACCCCCGATGGCTCCGGCTTCCTGCGCCAGGTGCGCGGGCTGAAGCCGGGCCAGGCGCTGCTGGTGCAGGTCACCGGCTTTGCCGAACCGGGCAAGGCGCTGCCGATCACCACCAAGGTTCTGTTCAAGAGCCGCTATGCCATCGTCACGCCCGATGCGCCGGGGATGAACATTTCCCGCGCCATCAAGGATGACGACCTGCGCGACAGCCTGATGGAAGTCGCCCACGAGGTCTTTGCCGATCACCCGATCGCCGCTGACGGCGCCGGGCTGATCCTGCGCTCTGCCTGCGCGGAAGAGGTGGACCTGGACGTCATCGCGGAGGATATCGCCGCCATGGCCGACCTGGCCGCCAACGTGATGGCGGACGAGGGCAGCGGCCCCGAGCTGCTGGTGGATGGTCCCACGGCCCATGAGCTGGCCCTGCGCGACTGGGAGCCGGGGCAGGTGGTCTCGGGCATGAGTTCGGACAAGCTGGCGCCTTTCGAGGCCGCGGGCGTGCTGGACCTGCTGCAACCCTTCATCGGCGGCGCGGCCCTGCCCGGGGGCGGCCAGATCTTTGTCGAGGCGACCCGCGCCTGCGTCAGCGTCGATGTGAACACCGGCGCCGATGGCAGCCCCGCCGCGGGCTTCAAGGCCAACCTGGCGGCGGTGCGTGAGCTGCCCCGCCAGCTGCGCGTGCGCGGGCTGGGCGGCATCGTCTACCTGGACTTGGCCCCCATGGGCAAGAAGGACCGCCGGCAGTTCGAAAGCGCCCTGCGCGCGGCTTTCCGCAAGGACAGCGTCGAGACGGTCCTGGCCGGCTGGACCCCCCTTGGCGGATACGAGCTGCAGCGCAAACGGGCCCGTTTGCCCCTGGGGCCGATTCTTGCGAAACTGGCTGGATGACCTGCCCGATCTGCAAATCCGATTCCGATCCGAAGTACCGCCCGTTCTGCTCGAGCCGCTGCGCGGATCGTGACCTTGCAAGCTGGATGAACGGCAGCTACGCCGTGCCCTCCCGCGATCCCGAAGACATCGAAGCCGCGCTGGACGCGGTCGAGGAAGAGGTCGAAAAGGCCCTGCGCGAGGGCCGATTTTCCTAGTCTTCGCAGGGCCTTCGCGCGCAGCCAGGCGGACGTGAGGGAATGTTGTTGGTTTTTGCGAAAAACCCTCTGGACACTCCCCCCAGCCTCGCCTAGAACGCCTCCACCCAACGGCAGATGCCGTTCCCGTGCCCGGGTAGCTCAGGGGTAGAGCAGTGGATTGAAAATCCTCGTGTCGGTGGTTCGATTCCGCCCCCGGGCACCACTTCCTTCGGCCAACTTATTGATACGCCTCGCATCTTTTGCGACGGAGGCCTGTGGTAGGACATGGCGTATGACATTTCGGTGCCCCATTCATTCACCAAGCGCGGAATCTTCTACTTCGAACGGCGTGTGCCGAGCGATCTGAAGCAGCACTATTCGTCCGGCAAGATCTGTTACTCGCTGCGTACCAAGTCCGCGCCTGTCGCTGCCTCACGCGCTCAGCGAGCAGCGCAGCGGCTCGACGAATACTGGTATTACCTGCGGGTCCAGGATCAGGATCTTCCCGGCAAGCATTTGCTGCGGCGCAAGGAAAACATGCAGGTCGCGACAGTCGTAGCCTCAGAGCCTGACAGCCCTTCCGTAACGCTGTCCGAGGCCGTCGGGATCTACCTGCGTCTCAAGGGGGCAGGGCGCCCGCTCACCTTCGCCCGCGCCGCCGAGCTCTCCTGCGGCTACGTGATCGACGCTTGTGGCGACAAGGACCTGACTAGGTACCGCAAGACGGATGCAACGGCCTTCTGGGATGCCCTGATCGCGAAGGGGCTGACCGGCAGCAGCATTACGCGGATCTTCGGGACCGTTCGCGCCGTCATCAACTTCGCCATCAGCGAGGTCGGTCTTGAGATGACCAATCCCTTCACCGGCGTCTACTACGACCGCTCCCAAGGCGTGAAGGAGCGCAAGCCCCTGAGCCGGAAAGCCGTGCTGCGTGTCCAGTCCCAGTGTCGGAGGCACGATGACGAGTTGCGCTGGCTTGTCGCCCTGATCTCGGACACCGGGATGCGACTGGCAGAGGCTGCCGGTCTGAAGCGGGACGACATCGTCCTTTCCTCCCAAATCCCGCATGTCGTGATCCGGCCCCATCCCTGGCGGCGGCTGAAGACCAGGTCCAGCGGACGGAAGGTGCCCCTGGTCGGAGAATCCCTCTGGGCGGCGCACCGTATCCTGTCTGCGGGGCCTGCGTGGGACTACGCCTTTCCTCGCTACACGGATGGCAAGGTCACGAATGCCAACTCGGCCAGCGCTGCGTTGAACAAGTGGATCAAGCAACAGGTCAAGGAAGGCGGAACGATGCATGGCTTCCGCCACGCGATGCGGGATCGGCTGAGAGCCGTTGAATGTCCGTCGGATGTGGCGGACCAGATCGGGGGCTGGGAGACGGACGGGGTAGGGCAGTCCTACGGACAAGGCTATCCGCTGCAGGTCCTCCGGAAATGGCTCCAGCTGGGGGTGGAAGAGCTCTAGGCCGGGGGCGGGCCTTTGGCTCGCATCTTCCACGGTAGCATTCGGTAAACTGTCTTGCCGGTCTGCGAAGGCCTTCGGGCAACGCCATGTCCTACCACAGGCCTCCGTCGCAAAAGATGCGAGGCGTATCAATAAGTTGGCCGAAGGAAGTGGTGCCCGGGGGCTGCGTGATCTGAAGCCGTACTCTCACAGGATCTGCTGTCCGCCGTGCGCGCCGCCGTTGCCGCCGCCCTCGCTCAGCGCGTGTTCCGGGGGACCAGCACCGCACGCCGCGAGGGGGCGGTGCTGGAGAGATCAGGGGCAGGGCGCCTTTTCAGCGCCCCGCCATGTCTTCATCTCAGGTCATCACGTCGGGGCCATCACGGCCGGAGCGGGTCTTGAGGTTCGTGAGCGCGTCGATGGCCTCGACCAGCGGTGTCAGGGCTTCCTGGGTTTCGATGCCAAGGTCGCCATCGGCGGGGGTGTATTGCTCCAGGTAAAGACGGATGGTCGCGCCCTCCGTGCCGGTGCCCGACAGGCGCATCACCGCGCGGGCACCGCCCTCGAAATAGACGCGCATCCCCTGGTTTTCAGAGACGGAGCCATCGACCGGATCCGTGTAGGAGAAACTGTCGATCTTCTCGATCCCCTCGGGCGGGGTTTCGATCGCCTTCAGGTCGTCCATGATCGCATTGGCGACACCGGCATCCACGGCCTCGTAATCGTGGCGGGAATAGTAATCGCGCCCGTAGGTCTTCCAGTGATCCATCAGGATCTCTGCCACGGACATTTTCCGCACGGCGAGGATGTTGAGCCAGAGCAGCACGGCCCAGAGGCCGTCCTTTTCGCGCACGTGGTCAGAGCCGGTGCCGGCACTTTCCTCTCCGCAAAGCGTCGCCTTGCCCGCGTCCAGCAGGTTGCCGAAGAACTTCCAGCCGGTGGGGGTTTCATAGGCCTCGATCCCCAGCTTCTGAGCCACGCGGTCAGCCGCGCGGGAGGTGGGCATGGACCGCGCCACCCCGGCAAGGCCGCGGGCGTAGCCGGGGGCCAGGTGCGCATTGGCGGCCAGCACGGCAAGGCTGTCCGACGGGGTCACGTAGACGCCCTTGCCCAGGATCATGTTCCGGTCGCCATCTCCGTCGGAGGCGGCGGCGAAATCGGGGCCGTCCGGGGCCATGACCATGTCGACCAGCGGCTTGGCCCAGATCGGGTTGGGATCGGGGTGGCCCTTGCCGAAATCGACAGAGGGCTCGCCGTTCAGAACGGTGCCCGCCGGTGCGCCCAGGGTGCCTTCCAGGATCGCCTTGGCATAGGGGCCGGTGACGGCGTGCATGGCGTCGAACTTCATGGTGAAGCCGCTGGTCAGCAGGGTGCGGATCGCGTCGAAGTCAAAGAGCGTCTCCATCAGCGCGGCGTAATCCGTCACCGGGTCGACGATCTCTACCACCATGTCGCCCAGTTCGGCCTCGCCCAGGGCGGTCAGGTCCAGGTCCGGGGTCTCCAGCGTCTTGTACTCGGAGAGGGTCTTCGTCTGCTCGAAAATCGCGGCGGTTACGCCTTCGGGTGCGGGGCCGCCGTTCGAAATGTTGTACTTCAGCCCGAAGTCCTCATCGATGCCGCCGGGATTGTGGCTGGCCGAAAGGATCAGCCCGCCATCGGTGCCGCGCTGGCGGATCAGGTTGGAGGCCGCGGGGGTGGAGAGCAGGCCGCCCTGGCCGACGATGCAGCGCGCCGCGCCATTGGCGGCGGCCATGCGCAGGATGGTCTGGATCGCCTCGGCGTTGAAATAGCGCCCGTCACCGCCCACGACCAGCGTCTTGCCCTGACAGCCGTCGATGGCGTTGAAGATGGACTGGACGAAGGCTTCGACATAGCCGGGCTCCATGAAGACGCGGGTCTTCTTGCGCAGGCCCGAGGTGCCGGGCTTCTGGCCATCGAAAGGGGTTACCGGCTTAATTTTCACGTCCATGAATTCTGTCGTCCTTAATATTTCGCGGAATGCGGCCCGCGGAAATCTTGCGGTCTGCATGGGGGTCAAACTATCGCGATTGCATGACTTTGACATGATGTCAGCGCAGATTCTGTCGCGCATGGCAGCAAAACGCCTTTCGACCGGGCAGGAGGGGCCGTCCCGCCGCCCGAAAACCCGGATCGCTGCGTTTATGCCGGCTCCAGGCGGCGGCTAGCGGGGCGGGGCAGAGCGGAACGGCCCTGCTTCCGCAGGGTAAGGTATTCCAGACTACGCGACTGGCGCGAAAGGGCGCAGGCTTGCTGCATTGAACAAGACCCATTTTTCAACGGAAATCATTTGGAGGACGTGAGCCATGGCAAGACGTATGGGATCCTGGTGGATCAAGGATGGAGTGGACGGTCGTCGGATCGAGGCGCAGAGCTTCGCGTCGACCTTCGACATGGTCGCCGGCTATGACTGGTCGGAAGATCACGGCGACAGCGCGGTGCTGGAGAAGGACTTCGTTGTCACCGCGAACTATGACGAAAAGTCCGATAACGTGGACTGCCTGATGATGTCCTCGCACGGATCGCCCGGCAGTTTCAGCGTCTGGGACGGCGCGGTCAGCACCTCTGACAGCATCGACTTCGGCGCCGGCGACCTTGAGGTCTGGGCCAGCCATGCCTGTCAGGTGCTGCGCCATGACGCCAACAACAGCACCTGGGACTGGATCCCGGCCTGGAGCCGCCTGCATTACATGTGCGGCTTCCACACCAACTCCTTCTCTGGGGGCGGGCGTGACAAGCGCGGCTTCTGGTTTGCCTGGTACGGGGGCGTCGGCCATGCCCTGGTGCCCTTCTTCTACAGCCACAACACCATCCGCAGCGCCTGGAAAAAGGCCAATCGCATGGTGGAAGGGTCGAACGTGGACTGGGCCTACATGCGCGCCTCCGGCAACACGAGCGGCGGCAGCTACACCAGCACCTACAACGAGAAATTCCGGACCAGCGAACCCTCCGATCCCGTGACGGGGCGGACGTTCTTCTGGGCCCGCGGCACCTGCTGAGAAGGAATTGAACAGATGACATTGAACATGAAAGCCATTCGTTTCGATACGGAGATCCCGGAGATTCCCGAGGCCCTGCCGGTCGTCCATTGCACCGCCCCCGATTTCGAGGCCCGTGCCCGCGGCGTGGAGGGCCTGGCAGAGCGCCTGGACCTGGGCAAGCTGCACGAGGTGGACACCGAACATGGCCGTGCGCGGACCTCAAAGAGAGGCACGGTCGAGGTCTTTGCCGCCTCCGGCGCAGTCTGGTCGGAAACCACCGTCCACGACGAGGAGGGCCGGGACGAGTTCCTGGACTGGCCCGACCTTGAAAAGGCCCGCGACCGGGACGGAGAGGCCGTTCTGACGCTGGGGGAAAAGGCCGCCGCACGGGCGATGGACCTGGCGGCGGAGCTGGCAGAGATCGGCCAGTTCGACATGAAGCACGCAACCCGCCCGGAGCTGCGCCTGGTGCAGGTGGCCGAAGCCGACGATAAGGGCGAACCCCTGCGCAGCGGTGCCGGAGAGGCGACCGTGGTCATGGGCTATGAGCTGGAAGGGCTGCCCGTGATCGGGGCCGGGGCGAAGACCCTGGTCGACATGATCCCCGGCGATGGCGGGGTGATCCCGACCGGGGCCATCAACGTCTGGCGCCAGCCAAGGGGCGTGGGCAAGGTCCGGATCGGCGGGCAGGAGGCCGCGCTGGCCGCTGGCCTGCTGGAAGATCCCGACCTGATGATCGCGGCGGAAAAGGGTGGCCGCATCACGATCCAGCGGATGCGCCTGGGCCTGATGGCGATGCCCGCCGCTGTCTTCCAGGGGGTGCTCTTCCCGGCGCTGGAATACGAGGCGCGCGTGGATTTCCCGGACCGCAAGCAGGATCATTACTTCATCGGGCGGGTCGCCCCGGTGGCCGGTGCCAAGGCCTATGCAGAGCTTGGCCTGGGCTCTGCCCATTTCTCCCTGGGCATGAACTGACGCCGCGCCGATCCGGTTGATGAACAGTGGCGCACTGCAAGGTGCGCCACTGCCTGTTTTCGCGGTGAGACCCGGGTGGCGCAGGCGCAACGGCTGTGATCCGAAGGTGTGGGGTATGCCCGCAAGGGATGAAAAAGGACGCAATATCCCTTATTTACCTAGCGGAACGTTGACACTGTTGCCGCAGATATTCTTCTCTTCCTATAATAGGTGAGCCGCAAGGCGCGTCCGGCTGAAGCAGCACAGGACAGCCGGCTTTGCCCCGGCCGATGGCTGCGGCGCAGTGTGGTGGAACTGGGGGAAACGGATGACATGAAAGCCCGACTGTCGCATCATGATATCTATGATGCCGTGCTGGATGACTCCCTTTTCGAGACGCTGCCGGCCCGGATGGCACAGGAGATCGAAGCCCCGTCCTCCGTCTTTTTCTGGCTGCACCCCGGGGATCTTCAGGAAGTGACCGCCGGCACCCAGCCCGAGGCCCATTCCGATTACGAAGACTTCATGGACAGGGACCCCTGGATGGCGGTGGTCAGCGACGATCTCATCGGGGCGGGGGCCTTTCGGCTGACCGATTTCGTCAGCGCTGAGGCCTTTCAGAAAAGCGAGATGTACAACGACTACGTGCTCAAGAACCGGCTGGACCGGTTCTGGTGCATGGGGCTGGTGCAGGCCACGCGGGATGGCATGGTCGCCACGGCCTTTCACAAGGGGAAGAGGGCGGGGGATTTCAGCGATGAGCAGCTGGGCTTCGTCAATCGCCACGCGGCGGACCTGGGGCGGCTGCATGCCATTCGGCGGGAGCTGATCCGCAACGACATTCACGAGATCGCCGCGGCGGATCGCACCCTGATGAACGATCTGCCCGTGCTGGAGCTGGATCACGAGGGGCGGCTGTTGCGGCTTAACGGGATGGCAGAGCAGCTTCTGCTGATCCATCCCTTCGTGCAGATGCGCCACAGCCGGCATCTGTCCGTCTCTGGCCCGCAGGCAAGGGCCTATCGCCAGGCGGTCGGGGTCGCGGTCAGCGCAGAGGTGCGCCATGCCGGTATGGTCGAGCTTCCCCCGGTACGGGCCAATGACGGGCGCCTCTTGCCTGAGCTGCGCCTGAACCTGCTGCCGCGCACGGATGGCGGGCGCCGCGTGCTGGTCATCATCACGACGCAGGATCCGGTCAGCCTGCCCAACACCCTTGAAAACCCTCAGGAAAAGATCGTTCTCTCGGCGCGCGAGAGAGAGGTGCTGGAAGGGCTGATCCGGGGACTGCGGCGCGACAAGCTGGCCCATGACCTGGGGCTGGCGATCCCGACGGTCGACCTGCACATGGCCAACCTGCGCCGCAAGCTGGGGGCAAGGACCATGCCGGAAGCCATCGCGACGGCCTTCCGCATGGGCGTGCTGTGAGGGGCCGCCGCAGACGGGCGGCCCGCGCTTACTGCTGGATGCTTTCGAGGTAGGCCAGCAGGCCCGCCAGCTCCCTTGGGGTCGGGGTCATCGTGCCTTCGATATCCACGGGGACCAGGTCATCGCCCATGGCATCGCCGAATTCGGGCATGACGCGGGCCAGGTGACTGTCTTCGGGATCGCCGTAGATGAAGCTGAGCACCCGGGCCTCAGGGAAGGTGCCGCCATTGTCACGGGCCAGCGTGGTCAGATCGACGGGCGCATCCGCAAGGTCTGCGGCAAGCGGGCCGTCCCCGCGGGCGTCTGCGCCATGGCAGGACACGCAGTTTTCGGCAAAAAAGGCTGCCCCATCAGTGCGATCCGGCATTCTTGCCGTGGTGCAGGCGACCAGCGTCAGCCCCATGATCGTGGAAACTCCAAGGATGATCTTGCGCATGTTTTCCCCTGTATTGCCGGTCTGCTCTTGCCGCCTTCATGGCGTTCTCAGGGGCAGGATACACGGGCAGGCCGGATAAGAAAACGGCTCCGCCAGCCGGTGTTGCGCTTTTGACAGGGGGTGGGCCCACGTGTCACGGGGCGAAAGGCGGCGGTGCCATGGATGGCGGGTAAGGCGCAGTAATAAAGCGAAAAATCACCCATCGCGCCTTGCATTCCCGCGCGTGAAACTGTCACGCTAGCCGCGTCGGAGACCATCACCGGGGAGCGCCGCCTTTGCTGATACATGTGGGTCAGGACCGCAATGTGGCGGTCGATCTCAGGCTGGCCGCCTGGCTGGCGCTGGTGGCCGGGGCGGTCAATGCGGCCGGGTTCCGGGCGCTGGGCTATTTCTCTGCCAACATGACGGGCAACCTGTCATCGCTTTCGGATTTCCTGGCGCTGGGCCGGGTGCAGGTGGCGCTGTGGTTCCTGGCGCTGATCGTCGCGTTCATCCTGGGCGCCTTCCTGTCCGGGGTGCTGGCAGAGATCGGGCGCAAGCTGGAGATCCGGGGGATCTATGCCTTCAGCATCCTGCTGGAGGCGCTGGTGCTGCTGGGCCTGGCCATCGCGGACCTGATCTGGCCCGAACGGCTGGGGGGCGGGGCGCTGATGATCTGCCTGAGCGCGCTTATGGGCTTGCAGAACGGGGCCACCACGCGGATCTCTGACGGGCGGGTCCGCAGCACGCATGTCTCTGGAATCGCCACGGATATCGGGCTTGAGGTCGCTCGGCTGATGGTGGCGCCGGGACGGGGAGAGCGCAGGCGGCGCCAGGTCATGGGCGCGCGGCTGACGCTGCATCTGACCACGCTGGCGGCCTTTTTCCTGGGCGGTTTGCTGGGCGTCTGGGGCTATGAACTGGCCGGGCCGCTGGTCTATGCGGTCATTGCCGGGGTGCTGCTGCTGCTTGCCCTGCCGGCCCTGAAAAGCGCGCGGAAGGTGCAGGGGTGAGGTCCTTTCCAATCACGGGAGGACCGGCAAAACGGCCTCTGACCGGCGGGCTGGAGAGCTGCGGTTAACGAAACCTTCCCGGGCGGGACGGTGCCCGGGGCGCCGGGTTTGGGCGAATCGGCGTGGAACCCCTGGTTAACAAGGGGCTGGGGGCGCAAAACCGACGTCTGTATTGCGTCGGTATCACGTCGGTATCGCGTCGGTATTATTGTCGGTATTTGACTCGGTTAACGCAGCGCGCGGTGGAATGGTCCGGTTGGGACCTGCGGCACTGCCATCGGGTTGACCCTGACGGGCCAGTGCCGATGATGCGGGGATGCCCTCCGCGCCGGTCGCGGGACTTGGACGAGAGTGGGCCACAGAACCGGCCCAACAGACAGATGGCCCAAGAGCTGGCCGCCACCCGCAAGCAGCGCCCCGGTGGCGCACCCCGCAAGACGCACCAGCCAAGACTCCCCCACCAAAAACGGACGCCTGAATGACTTCACTGACTTCGCAGATCCTGCCCGCGCTCGAATCCTTCGGGCTCTGGTCCTATTGGCTGATCGGGGCCGCGGCCTTGCTTGAGGGGTGGTGGGTCACTGGGCTGGTCGCCCCGGGCACGCTGATCGTGGATGCCGGCGGGGCGCTGGTGCGGCTGGGCTACCTGGATTTCATCGACCTGGCCTGGTTCGTGGCCCTTGGCGCGATCCTGGGCGGAGAGGCCAGCTGGTTCAGCGGGCGCTGGCTGGGCGATCGGATGCCGCTGCCAAGCGGGCGCGCGTTTCAGCGGGCGCAGGATCTGGTGCGCCGCCACGGCGGGCCGGCGCTGGTCATCGGGCGCTTCCTGGGGCCGGTAGCGAGCCTCGCGGCCCTTGCGGCGGCGCTGTCGGGCATGGAGCGGCGGCGCTTCGTGCTGTGGAACATCATCAGCGCGGCCTGCTATGCGCTGGCCCACCTGGCCCTGGGCTATGTGGCGGGCGATCTGCTGGCGCGGGTGGGGCCCTACCTGCCGCGCCTTGTCCTGCCGCTAGTGGCGATCGGGGTGCTTTGTCTTTTCACCTGGATCGTCGTGCGGCAGGCGCGCCATGCCATTCCCTGGCTGCGGGCCCTGGGGGCAGCGGCGCGGGTGCGGCTGGCGGGCTGGCCGCTGCTGCAACGCGCCGCGGCGCGCTTTCCCGGCACCGCGGCCTTCCTGGCCCGGCGGTTTGACCCCGGCCATGGCGGCGGGCTGCTGGCCACGGCGGCGCTGGCATTGGTGATCTACCTGACCGGGGTCTTCATCGACGGGGCGCTGGATCTGACCCTGGTGCCTGAGACGCAGGCGCTGGATCAGCGGGTCGCCAACCTGGCCCATGCCTACTGGAGCCCGGGTGGGCTGGCGCTGGCGGGCTGGTTCACCCAGTCCGGCCATGTGCCGGTGGCGACCCTTGTGGCCCTGGGGGCGGTGCTGGGTCTTCTCTCCTTCGGCTACCGGGCCGAGGCCACGGGGCTGGCGGTTGCGGTGATCGGGGGTGCGCTGACGGTGACCGGGTTGAAGCTGGCCTTTGGCCGCGCGCGCCCCGAGATTTCCTATTTCCTTGAGACCTCGAACAGTTTCCCCTCTGGTCACGCGGCGATCTCTGTTGCGCTTTACGGCACGCTGGCACTGACGCTCTGGCGGATGCGGGCGCTTGGCCCGGTGGTGGCGATCCCCTTCGGGATAACCATGGCCTTCGGGCTGGGGCTGACGCGGATCTACCTGGTGGAGCATTTCCTGTCAGACGTGCTGAATGGCTGGGTCGTGGGCGCGATCTGGATGGTGATCGGGCTGGCCCTGGCCGAGCAGTTGCGCTGGCGGCAGCGATTGTCTGCGGCGGGCACGGAGGCGGGACCTGCGCGCCGGGTCTCCCCGCTGTGGCGCGGTGTTGGCGTGGCGGCGATGCTGGCCTGTTTCGGCTCTGCGCTCTGGATCGGGGTGGCCCATCGCCAGACCCCGATCGAGCGCGGAGAGATCGCGCCGCCGATGTTCGAGGACCTGCGCAGCGCCATCGCCACCCGGACCCTGCCGCTTGAGGTCGTGGCCCTGGGTGGCGCGCCCCTGCCGCCGGTCTCCGTCGTGGTGACGGGGATGGGCCTTGAGGAGGTGCAGGCGCATTTGCTGGCGGGCGGCTGGTCTGCGGTGCCGGAGGCCGGCCTGTGGTCGATCTGGGCCGCGTTGCGGCGGGATGTGACCCATCGCCCGCAGGCCGGCGCGACAGAGCCGCTGGCCTTCCGCGATGCCAGCCCGGCGGCGCTGACCCTGCGCGCCCCCGACGGTGACAGCGCGCTGCGGATCTGGAGATCGGGCGTCACCAAGGCGGGGCAGCCGGTGCTGGCCCTGGCCTTGGCGCCAGAGGCCAACAGCGCGCGCTGGCAGCCCGAAGCGGCCCGGGCGCAGCTGCTGAAGGCCCTTGGCGGGCAGCAGGAGGAGCTGCCGCATCAGGTGGTTCTGGTGACGGCGGGCGGCTAGCCGGGCTCGTGGGCTAAAGGGGGCCGGGTCACGCTGCGCCCGTCAGGGCAGGTATCCAAGGCGGCTGAGGCCGGGTCGGGCGGCCTGGGTCAGCGCGTCGCGTTGCGCGGGCGGCAGGCTGGCGGCCCGGGAACGGGTGGGACGGATCATGGTGGCGACCTCGTCCAGCCAGGCCTCATCGACAAGGGAGGGGTCGATGAAGCGGATCAGCGCCTCCATCCTGCTGCGGGGATCGTCGGCAAGATCGGCGAAGGCCAGGGTGAACAGCCGCTCGGGCGGGAGGTCGGCGAAGGCATCGAGCCCGGTTTCGATCAGGTCGCTCCAATAGGCGGCAAGGTCCGGATCCGTCACCCCGTCGGCCAGCTTGCCGGGATCGGTGAGGCGGAAGAACAGGGCCTGGAACCAGACATCGGCCATGCTGCCCCGGTCGCTGCGAAAGGCGCGCGCGGGGTCAAGTCCAAGGGCGCGGCAGCGTTTCAGCCCGCCAACAAGGACGCGGAAGTTGTGGTGCTTTGCCATGGACAGGGCCACGTCGCGCCCGTCGCGGTGGACATGGATCACCCGGGCCTCCGGGAAGAGCCGCAGCATGCGGCGCGCCAGCATCAGCGAACTGCCGGAGCGTTCGACCCAGACGCGGCGCGACAGCCGTTTTTGCAGGAAGGCGAAGACCACCTGCAGCTGATCCGCAAGCGGGGCGGCGGGCAGCGGGCGCACGACATCGCCCAGCTCATCGTAAAGGCTTTCGTAGTCCGGTGTCAGATGCGGTAGGGCCACGGTCATGATCGGGGGCACATCGGCCAGGCTGAAGCGCGCCTTGGGGTCGTCGACCGGGTAGAGCCCTTCGTCGACCATCTCGCCGTTGCGGAACATGGCCCTGAGCCCGGCGGACTGGCAGCTGAAGATGCGCCAGAGCTGCGCGCCGGTGAGCCGGCGGTGGGCAAAGATCTCTGGCCCCAGGGTGGCAAAGAACTCCGACAGGCTGAGCACCTCTGGGTGCTTGTTGAGCATCTGGGAGACCAGCGTGGAGCCGCAGCGCCCGGTGGACAGGACGAGGACGGGCGAGATCGGTTCATCAATCGGCATCAACACATCGCAGGATTGTGGCGGGACAGGGGGTGCCAGGCGGGCTTGCCGCGAGGGTAATCAATAAGGCGGGGCCTGTATATATACTGCGCAGGCCCGGGGAAGATCAGGCCCGAGGAAGATCAGGGCTGGGGGATCAGGGCGGCGGCAGCGCGGCCGGAGACCAGCGCGCTTTCCAGCGTGCAGGGCAGGCCGGTGGCCTGTTGCGCGCCCGCGAGCAGCAGGTTGGCAAGCGGCCCCTGCGCACCGGGGCGCTGGCGCACCTCCTGCGGGGATTGATCGAAGGTGGCCTGGCGCATGCGGATCAGCCGCGAGGCCAGGGGCCGGGCGGCGGGCGCCCCGGCGGCCTGGGCCACCTCTGTCCAGATGCGCTCCAGCGCCTGGCCGGGTGGCAGCGGATCGAGGGGCGAGGCTTCTGCCGCGGAAATGGTGACGGAGAGCACGTCATCGCGGCGGAAGATCCATTGCGCGGCCCCGCCCAGCAGGCCCAGCAGGGGCGGCTGGGCAGCGGCCAGAGTGGGCTCTACCCGGAAATGGGCGTTCAGGATCGCCATGCCCGGCGCCGGGGTGCGGGCCTGGGGCAGCAGCGCCTTCTGCGCCTGGGGCGGCAGGGCCAGGATGACGTGATCGCGGGGCCCGAGCGCGATGCGCGCGCCATCGGAAAAGCACAGCGCCGTGGCGCGCCCATCGGCCTGTTCCAGCGCAGTGAGAGGGTGACGGAAGTGCAGCGCGGCGCCGCGCGCGCGCAGCTGCGCCACCGCCGGATCGACCAGCGCCGGGCCAAGGCCCGCGGGCGCGAAGACCGGGCGGCAGGCGGCGGCGCCCTTCAGGAAGGTCAGCTTCAGCGTGTCGCGCAGCAGCCGGGCAGAGGCCTGTTCGGGCGGGCAGTTCAGCACGCCGATGGTCATCGGTTCCCAGAAACTGCGCCAAAGCGCGCCGCGCCGCCGGATGACCTGCGCCACGGTCTGATCCGCCCCGGCGGTCAGCAGGCGGGGCAGATCGGCAAGGTCCGACAGGCGGGTGCCCGGCGGGCGGGTGCCGGGGCGCAGCGCGCCCAGCGGATGATCCGGCACCCGCAGCTGCCAGCTGGTCGCGCTGGCGAGGTCATGGAAGGGAAAGAGCGGCTCTGCCAGTGTCAGCCGCTCCGCCGCACCGATGCGCGCGGCATGGTCCAGCACCGCCTGGTTGGCCGAGAGCATCAGGTGGTTGCCGGTGTCGATGACCCGGTCCAGCCGTGCGTCATGGTAGCTGCGGCAAAGCCCGCCGGCATTGGCCGTCGCCTCGTGCAGGGTCACGTGCAGGTCCGGCCGCCCCGCAAGATCAAGCGCGGCGGCCAGCCCGGCCAGCCCGGCCCCGATGACATGCACCTGCGCCAGGTCGCGCACCGGATCAGCGCCCCGGGGCAAGGGCAAAGCCCAGCCCGTCCACCAGCTTGCGCCAGCCCGGTCTTGCGGGGGGCAGGCGGGACCAGTCCTCTTCCATCCGGCTGAGAAGGCGGACATAGGGGCCGGCCATGACCAGCGCGGGGAACAGCGCGCGACGCGGGTGAGAGGGGGCCTCTGCCAGGGCCTGGGCCAGGCTGTCGCGGGCCATCTCTCCCAGCAGGCGGCGGGCCTGTGGCAGGGCGGGATGGGTGACGGCCAGGGCGGGATCGGCGGGCAGGCCGGTTTCGGCCAGCACCGGCGCGGGGATGTAGAGACGGCCCATGGCGGCATCTTCGGAGACATCGCGGATGATGTTCACCAGCTGCATGGCCCGCGCCAGCGACAGGGCAAAGCGTTCGGAGGCCGCGCCCTGCCAGCCGCCGAAGATCCGCATGGCCAGGATGCCCACGGCCCCGGCGACGCAGCGGATGTAACGCTCTAGCTCCTCCTGGGAGGGGGCGATGATGGGGGTGGCGTCCATGGACATGCCTTCGACCACCAGCGCGAGTTCCGCCTGCGGCAGATCGAAAAGCGGCGCGACATGGGCCAGTTCGGCCCCGATGGCGGTTTCGGGCCTGCCGGCATAGGCGCGGGCGAGTTCGGCGCGCCAGTAGTCCAGCCCGGCCTGGCGATCGGGCAGCTGGCTGTCGCCATCCGCGATGTCATCGACCACCCGGCAGAAGGCATAGACGGCATAGATCGCGCGGCGGCGGGCGGCGGGCAGCACGCGCATGCCCACCGCGAAAGAGGACCCGGCAGCGGTCACGCTGCGGCGCACCTCTTGCTCGGTCGTGGAATCTGCCTTGCGCGGGGGGCTCATCGGTTCGTGAGCTCCGCTGTGGTCAGGCGGGGGCGTCCGGGGCGCAGGCTGCGCAGCCCGCCGGTCAGCCCGGCGCGCAGGAAGGCGAGGGGCGAAGGCGCGATGCGGCGGGCCAGGGGATCGCCGCGCCGCAGCCGGGCCGATAGATCGCGCGCCAGCCACAGGATCGTGGCGGCTTCGCCCGCCAGCCCGCGCGCGGCGATGCGCCGGGGCAGGGGCGCGGCGCGCAGCAGCAGCCCGTCGGTCAGGTCCAGCAGCCCGTCGATCACCCGGCGCAGCCCGTCAGAGCAGGCAGGTGCGGTCAGATCCGCCTGAGTGACCCCGGCCTCTGACAGCCGCTCGCCGGGCAGGTAGCAGCGGTCCAGCCGCGCCTTGTCCTGGGCGATGTCCTGCAGGTGGTTGAGGATCTGAAGCGCGGTGCAGAGCGCATCCGAGGGGCCGTGGCAGGCGGCGTCTTCGCCATGCAGCGCCAGCAGGAAGCGCCCGACCGGATCGGCGGAGTGGCGGCAATAGGCCAGCAGGTCCGCATCCTGTTGATAGGCAAATCCCCGGCTGTCCTGGCGGAAGGCCGTGAGCAGGGCGCGGGGGTGCTCCAGCAGGGCCGGATCGCGCGCGGTCAAGTCCCGGTGCAGGGCCAGCCCCTCTGCACTGCCGGAGGGGTCGCCGTCCAGCCCGGCTTCGCAGCGCTCCAGCAGGGCCAGGCGCGTGGCGGTGTCGCGGGTGGGATCATCGGCGATGTCATCGGCGGCGCGCGCAAAGGCATAGAAGGCCATGACCGAAGGGCGCAGGTCCCGCCGGATCAGCAGGGAGGCCACGGGGAAATTCTCTGTGGCGGCGGAAGCCTGGGCTGTCTTGGATCGTTTCACAGGCCCCTGTCCCTCCTCCTGGCGCGCCGGGTGTCTACGGGGCTGTGCCGCCGGCAAATCTGAGCCGGAAACTGTCATAACCGACCATGCCTGCACAAGGTGTTATCGTGCCTGTCATCCCGCGTGCTGCGGCCCGGCAAGGCCGCCGGGGGCGGTTACAGCAGGCCGTCGCGTTCGGCGTGCAGGTGGCGGGGCAGGCGGTAGCCGATCCCTTCGGGGTCATGGAAGGAGACATCGAGCATGGTCTGGAACTGCTTGGCGCGGTTGCGCGCGCCCAGCTTGGGCACCATGCGGTAGAGCAGCGCCTCGCCCCGGTTCTTGGCCCTGATCGTGGTCAGCGTGCCGAAGGTGCGCATGCGTGGGTAGTTCAGGGCATCGGCCATCTCGTCCCCGATCATGGCGCGCGACACCCGGTAGATGTAGCGCGTCAGCGCCTTGCGCGACCGGGGCTTGTCGATCCCGGCCACCACGGGGGCGGAGTTGATCAGCCCGTTGCAAAGCAGGATCGCTTCCAGCGTTGGGGGCGGTTCGCAGATATGACCGATCTTCTGGAGGTGCAGCGCGCTGTCGAGCGAGCCGCATTGCATCTCTTCCGGCACGCCCATCAGGTGACCGGAATAGCGCCAGATCATCATGAAGCTTTCTTCTTCCTCGGGCGTCAGGTGCACGCCCAGCATCCGCGCGCGGTAGAGCAGCAACCCCGAGAAGGCCGCAGTGGCATAGGAGATATGGGCACTGCTGAGCGGCAGGCCCCAGTCCGGGTCCCAGTCGGGCGCGCCGTCCAGCATGTGGCGGACGCGGGCATGGACCAGGCGGATGCGGATCGACAGCTTCCAGCCGTCGCCGTCGCGGTCCAGCCCGCCGGGCATGAAGATCTCCACCAGGTGGCGGTTGTTCTGCTTCAGCCGCCGGACGCCGGAATCCACGATCCGCCCGGTGATCGAGAAGGATTGCGAGATCAGGGTGGAGAACCCCTCGATCAGGACGGCCCCGACGAAGGCGCCCAGGAACATCTCTGAATGGCGGTGAAAGCCCCGGCAGCCGGGGCCGGTGCGGGCCGGGTCGAACCAGTCCGGCGGGGTTTCCACGGCCTCGAAGAAAGCGCGCGTGGCGGGGGGCGCGTCGGGGATGGCGGCAAGCCCCTGTTCGATCCCGGTGGCGATCCAGTGCTGGGCCTCTTCGGCGCTGTGGTTGGCCAGTTCGGCCACCACCGCATCGGCCAGGGGATCCCCCATCCGGGTATGGGCGATGTAGCGGTCTGCCATCTGCGGGTCGATGGCACGGGCGCGGGCGTAGCCGTCACGGTAGGCACGCGGCACCTCGGTCTGGGATGCGCCGCTGGCAGGTCCGTCGGTCATGCAGTCTTCCCCGGTGGCAGGACCGGCGGTCCGGTCGACTGACAGTCAGCTTAGAAAGTCTGCCTGTTTGTGGCAAGCGTTCGGGCAGGGCGCCGGGACGGGCCGGGCACAGGTGCCGCCTGCGTGGTCGGCTCAGTCCGAATGGAAGACGAAGGAGCGCATGGAGACCGAGGCAAGGTCGATGCTGTCGGTCATGAAGGTCAGCGCATCGCGCGCGTCCGAGGCCCCGGCGATGGTGAGCGCGGGCAGGTAGTGATCGAGCGAGGGATGCGCCATGTTCAGCAGCGGCCCCAGGCCCTCGCGGTCCGAAAGGGCGGCGAAATCGCGGTCTTCCAGCCGGTCGGCAAAGAGCGCGTCGAATTCCAGCGCGAAATCATGCGGCTGGCCGCCGCGCCGCATGGCGCGCAGGTTGTGCACCACGTTGCCCGAGCCCAGGATCAGCACGCCCCGGTCACGCAGCTGGGACAGCGTGCGCCCGATGGAGAGCTGGTGATCAAGATCCCGGCTCATGTCGATGGAGACCTGGAAGACGGGCAGATCGGCCTCTGGATAGAGGAACTTCAGCACCGCCCAGGCCCCGTGGTCCAGGCCCCAGGTGTCATCTTCCTGCGCGTGGTGGCTGGCCAGCAGCGCGGTGACTTCCCGGGCCAGCTCCGGCGCGCCGGGGGCAGGGTATTGCTGGGCGAAAAGCTCTGCCGGGAAATTGCCGAAATCGTGGATCGTGCGCGGCAGTTCGGAGACATCGACCAGGGTGGAGCCGCGCGTCATCCAATGGGCCGAGACCACGAGGATCGCCCGGGGACGCGGCAGGCTTTGGCCCAGCCGGGTCCAGGCGCGGGTGTAGTCGGTCTCCTCGATCGCGTTCATCGGGCTCCCGTGGCCCATGAAGACCAGCGGCATCCGATCAGAGGGCGCGAAACGGTCGCGCAATGTCTCAAGGGTTACCTGGCGCATGGTCTGTCCTTTCCCGGGCTTCATGGGGCCCCGGGTGTTCCGGGGGCACCCCACGTCATTGTGCCGTGCGGGGGCGGGGATGGAAAGGCGGTCAGGCGCGCGGGCCCCGGCGCTTGTCCAGCGCCGGGGCCCGTGGGGCGAAGAGGGAGGACACCCGGCAGGCGGATGTCCCGTGCTGGTTACAGGTGCGGTTCTCAGCGGGCCTGGAAGGCGATGGGCCACATGAAATCAAGCGATTTGAACCCCTGGCCCAGGTAGCGCACGACGCCATCCTTGGCGCTGGCGTTATAGGCGGGGGTCAGCGCGCCGGTGGGCACCGAGAAGGGGAAGAACAGGTCCAGATCCGGGTTGTAGGAGGCGCTGGCGTGGCAGCTGTGGCAGCTGGCCTCGAAATGGGTCCAGTAGCGGGGCTGGGCGGTATTGGGCGCGCCGGCGAAATCCTCCATGTCCGTATGGCCCAGGATCACGGGCACCTCGCCGGTGCCATCCACGGTAAAGCGGATCTGGGTGCCGTTGGGCGCATAGTTTTCAAAGCCGAAGTCGCCGATGCCCGCGTCCGAAAGGATCGTGTCGATCTCATCCATGGAGAGGGGCGCGCGTTGTGTGATCAGCGTGTCGCGCACATGGCCCACGCCGGGGTTGTCGTTGAATTCGAAGGTGGACCAGAACCAGGTGGGTTCCTCTGAATAGAAGACATCGCCGGGGGTCGAGAGCGTCTGCATCTTCATCATCAGATGCAGGCCGCGCCACCAGTATTTGCCCCCTTCGAAGGTGAAGGTCAGCGCGCCCTCGGGGGCCGGGCTGCCATCTGTCACCTGCAGCCAGGAGGCCTTGAGCTCGATCGAGCCGACGGGCATCTCGACGTAGTCGTTGGTCTTGAAGAACTCCGCCACGTCGATCTTGGTCGTGAGGCCGCTGTCGATCAGGTAGTCGTAGCTGATCTTGTTGCGGGTGACCTGTTCATTGGCCCCGTCGGGATCGGCGGTGCTGACGCGTCCGGCGGCCAGGTCCTTCTTTTCTGCCGTGGGGTTCATTTCGTCGTCCATGGCGGCGTTGAAATCAAAGGCCTTGTTGGTGTCGAAGGTGTCCGGATCCGTGGGCCAGGCCATCCAGAGCGGGACCTTGCCAGAGCCCGACATGCCGCCCGTTTCGGGGTCCGCAGGATCCGGGATCAGCTGGTTGACCATGGCAAAGATGTACCAGGCCAGGGTTTCGCGCGCCTTCAGATCATCGCCAAAGGCAACGTCCAGGCAGCTTTCGGCGAGCTTGGCGTGGTCCATGGTGCGCGACCAGTCCTGCGCGACGCAGCCGGGACTGTCGGAGGCGGTGTCGCTTTGGGCCTGGGCGGAGAGCGCCGGCAGGGCAAGGGCAGCGGCGGTCAGCATGAGACGGGCGTGGCGGGTCATCGAAATCTCCTTTGGTCGAAAGGCCTGAATGAAATCAAGCGGATACGCAGGTAGCGGAAGGCTGCCGCGCGATGGTCCATACGGTGGAGGATTGCACCTAACCCTGCGTCAATCAACCTTTGATTGCATCCTGTGTACCGCAGATGGGTCGGGCCGGGCCGGCGCAATGTTGCGCCCGGCGGAAAGCGGAGGCGGAGGCGTCTGGTGCTTTCGGGCGGAATGCCTATCTGTCACAGGGCGGGCAACGGGAAGGGGGGCCATGGGCAGGGAGCAGCAGGCAGAGCCATCCGAAGGAGCGGCCGTGCCGACGCGCGCGGAATTCGACGCGGCGCGCGGGCGGATCGACGGGTTCGTCGCCCGGCATTTCTCTTTTCGCGGGGCGCTTGGCCTGCATCGCCGCGCCCTTGGCGGGGATCTTCTGCGCGCGCCGCTCAATGTCTTCCTGGCGCCGCTGCATGCTCTGACCCGGCTGGCGGGGTTTCTGTGCCGTCTTTGCGGCGCGCGGCGCGCGGCGGACTGGCTGGGCGCGCGGGGCTTCATCCTGACCACGCGGGTCGCGGCCGAGGTCGAAGCGCGCCTGCTGGAGGACCTTCTGGCGCTGCCCGCAAGCGGGCGCGGCACCCCCCTGGCCACCCGGCTGGAGGCCCTGGCCCCCGAAGGGCTGGCAGAGCCCGACCGCAGCGCTTTTTTTTTT